>VRUJ01000005.1 GCA_019456165.1 Chloroflexota bacterium | reverse complement strand
GGATTTTGACTATTTGTCGCTCACTATATTTTTTTCTTTTCATTCGGAATTCTCCTTGCTATATTTTGCCAGAAAATTCCACTTCCGTTTGGTATTATTTTAGGGGATGCTTACCGAAGGTGGCGAGTTAATTATATTTATAGTTGAGAAGACAGCTATAATGGGTATGGAGGTGGGAGAAGGTAGTGTAGAAGAAGTGATAGCTAATGGAAAACCCGCTGTTTTTATTAATGGGATGTGGAATGGGGAGGGGGAGTGGGAATCCGATTCTGGGGCAAAGAGGTTAATGTGGTACCAGGATAATTGGAGATATAATATTCAAACTTTTAATCAGGAGATCACTTTAGAAGAGCTGCTAAAGATTGCCGAATCGATAGAATAGGCTTGGGTTAAAAGACAGTCTGGAGGATAGACCCAGAAATTTTCAGTGGATTACCTTCCAATATTTGGACCACCTAGATTTGGACTATGTTTCGGTCTACAGGTGTGGTAAGGTGATCTGGGAATGTTATGCCCTCGAAGCTTACAGCCCAGCCTCTGTCAGGATCTCATCAATGCTTGATACGGCGAGGGGGTGGTAGCGCTCTCTCACTTGCTCAAAGATGCGCCGTGCGTGCGGCTTGCTCCAGGCCTCTGATGCTAAGGCGCGGAAAATTGGGTTAATATATGCCCCGCGCCCGATGCGGGCAAGCAGTTCTTCGATGCGCGACAACATATGCTCATAACCGCTGGTGATGCAGCGCGGGTAAAACAGATATAATAACCCTGCATCTCTGGTGGTCTCCAGATCGAAAAGCTGGTCAACTTGTTTGCATTCCTGGATGGTCATTTTCTCAGGCAGCCCCTGCAAGAATGCGGCGGTCTGGCCATACTTCCAACCAGAAACCTGCTCTTGGCTTGGTAAATCCCCATCTTGAAAGGCTTGCAAAGCAGTCATAGCTTCTGCATATAATTCAGATTCTACTGGGAAGCCTCCCTCCGGGACCCCCGGCTCATAGACCCATTCTTGGATACTCACTTTTTCGCCAGCCTCAGGTAATTCTTCGTCGAGGAATGTCAGGAATTCCTCCGTGGTCAAGGATTGGAATTTGAATCGCTGCATGTATTTCTGGATGAAGACATCGAATGATTCGCGCCCAACCGCCTGCTCCAGCTTATCGATAAAAAACATACCTTTGTAGTAAGGGATGTAAGAAATCACAGTATCCGGATTGAGTCCATCTAAAGATGTTTTCAAGCAGGTCAGGTTTGATTCCATACCTACGCGCTGCATGGTCAACATTAATTGGTCTGCAAAGAACGCTTTCCTCAATTTGGCGGCCTCAACACTTTCCAGGGTTTCGGTGATGCGTCCCTCGGCATAAGTTGTCCAGCCCTCGTTTAGCCAAAAATGCTCCCAGGTGGAGTTGGTCACCAGGTTGCCCGTCCAGGCGTGCGCCAGTTCGTGGGTGATGAGGGTTGTTTGAGATCGGTCGCCCAAGATTATGATCGGGGTTAGAAAAGTTAGGCACGGGTTTTCCATACCGCCATAAGGAAATGATGGCGGCAGTATCAGTAAGTCGTAGCGGCTCCATTGGTATGGACCCAGCAGTTCTTCCGCTTGGATTAGCTTGGCTTCATTTTCGGCGAATTCCCAAACTGCACCTTCGATAACTTGCGGTTCTGCATAGACACCCGTACGCGGCCCAAACTCGCGGAACACCAAATTCCCAGCAGCCAGGGCGAACAAATACGAAGGAATTGACTGAGGCATCTTGAAGCTGTAAATGCGTTTGTTATCTAGTTCTCGCATACCCATATTTTCCGCACCCATCACCCCCACCAGCGGCTCAGGCACCTCGAAATCTGCATTGTAGGTGAAGCGCACTGAAGGCGTATCCTGGCATGGGAAGAGGCTGCGGGCATTGATCGCCTGGCATTGGCTGTAAAGAAATGCATGCTGCCCTCCGGTAGTTTGCACAGGCGGGACCCATTGAAGTGCTTGCGCATTCGGGGAGGTGCTGAACTCAAGGGTGATTTCTGTGACACCTTGCAGTCCTTTCAGATGCAGGCGTTCTCCCAGGATGGAATCTTCTTTATCAAGCTCCCATTCCAATTCATGCCCCTCAGCCGAGGCGCGTTTGATCGCTAACTTGGAGGTATCCAGGAATAAAGAGCCTGTCACCGGCTGGTCGAATTGATATTTGGCCTCAATATTGAGTACGCGTACCTCGAAATCGGCGGCAATTTTTAAATCAATGTGGCTGATCTTGCCCTGTTCAATATCAGCATACGAGTGGAAATCTTTGAACGCCATGTGGTGTTCTCCTCTATTTGGATGTCTTAAGTGCCCTGGCAAATTTTATCATGTGATGGGGGTTGGTGAGCGATATAATTATTGGAAATGAAAGAACTCCTAACCCTCCCCACGCTTCCAGGCACCTACGCCTTAATCATGCAAGTCGAAAAGCTCGCCATCGTGCAGGTCGGCGCGCTGGGGCATGTGCATATCCCTGACGGCTGGCTGGTTTATGTGGGCAGCGCATTCGGTCCTGGTGGTTTGCGGGGTCGCTTGAGGCATCATCTCCGCCCGGTGGTGAAAGCGCATTGGCACATTGATTATTTGAGAGATTTCGTCTCTCTGCTGGAGGTATGGTATTCCGAATCCCCCACGCGCTTAGAACACCTCTGGGCGGACGCTTTGGAAATCACGCCGGAAGCATTTATACCGATGAAGGGGTTTGGCTCCTCAGATTGTCGCTGCAAGGCGCACTTATTCCATTTCGCTGAACAGCCTGGAGAGGCGTTGCTCGGGAATTTGGATCAAGACATTATTATTGCATGCAGACGCTGGTAGCTGCTTGGGAACAATTTTTTGAATTATGAATGTTTTATGGATTTATTCGGTCGAGCTACCCCAAATCAAATTCTGGACGAATGCCCTATCTTGATAATCTGACTCTACAATCTGGTATATCTTTCCTGAATCTACTTCCATAACGCCAATATAAGATCCAGACAAAGCAAATGCCAAGAATTTTCCACTCTCATGCCAGGAAATATGGCGAATATTACGGGGAAGAGCGTTTCTGCGAATTACGCGAATTTCAAAATCGCCATCTGTAAATGAACCTTCGACCAATGAGTAGTTGTAACAGGTAACCGCATCACAAGGTTCGGCTTGGAAGAATAACACTTTGTTCTCTGGAGTGACGAATGGGTATTTGACTTGCCAGGGATTGTTCCCCGCAGATATATATACCTGGTCGGCGCGATCTCCGTGGGGCCAAAGTATCTCAGGGTTTGAATTATCTCGATCCATGCGGATAAATGCTGGTTCAGTCAAAATATGGTCAATTGCCCACCAATTATCAAAATAGAGAAAACTTCCATCTCGACTCATGGCTATATTTTGATTTTCTACACCGCTCGTTCCTCCAAGCCTTTCAGGTTCGGTACCATTTGTAAGTTCATAGATCATCTGGAAATAGTAGTCCGCATTCTGACTTCTGAAAATCAGCGCTTGTCCATCTGGAAACCACGCAGGTTCGAGATACCAATTTCCATAAAAACAAGGAGAAACCCCTAACATGAATCCGTTTTCATTGCATTCGTTTTCAATAATGTTTGTACGCTCCCCAGTGGCCACGTCAACAATGCGAATACCGCCATCCGCGTAAGCTATCATTGTGCCGTCAGGTGACCATGCCGGGGATTGCATATTGAATAAAATTCCCGGGCTGAACTCGGGATCAGGTAAACTTGAAATAAGGGCTTCGTAATTATCTCCATTACTATCCCCAATCCACAATTTACCCCCCGCAACCATTGCAAGAGAGCTATCCAGAGGGGAAAAATCAAAACCATAAATACCTCCAGAAAGGAAACAAGGTCCGATTACTTTTCTGGTTTTCCCGTCACGCTCTACGCGGACAATATGATCCATAGGGCATCGATTCCCATTCTCGTACTCTTGACGGGAAACGTAGTACAGCGGAGCAGGCAGAATGATTTCCTCGCCTGTAGGAGTAATCCAGGAAGAAGGCGGAGGAATGCGGGTTGGAGTAGCAGTTAATTCAGCAGTAGCTTCCAGGGTAGCATTAATGGAGCCGGTTAGGCATGGAGTGCAGACTGGAGAAGGTGTATAAATTTGATCACTTTGTCGGCAAGATGTTAGTAAGAATGGAATTATTATTGCAATAAATGGAAATCGCATTAATCTCCCTCGATTCAAATCATTTAATTCTGGAAAATCTTGTGCACGTTCATTATTATAATGGATTTGCGATATTCCTGGCCTACTAATTTATTCGGGGGTGGATAGCGATGAAAGAAAAACTTTCCAGGTTTTCGAAACCTCGAAGGTTTTTACCATGACTTTCCCTCCAGTGGCAAAAGCGCATTGGCACATCGATTACCTGAGGGATTTCGTCTCTCTGCTGGAGGTATGGTATTCCGAATTCCCCACGCGCTTAGAACATACTTGGGCGGATGCATTGGAAAGCACGCCTGGGGCTACTATCCCGGTGAGGGGGTTTGGTTCCTCGGATTGCTGCTGCAAGGCGCACTTGTTCCATTTCGCTGAAAAGCCCGCGGACCATGTGCTCAGGAATACATTCCAAGGGGCAGTTTCGCTAAGTGTTTCCTAATTATGATTTAGAGGCAGTTCGGGTTCCATTAACCCAAGAGATTACGCAGTGTTAGTGAATGTGGGGAAAAATTAACACTGTTCATACTTTATTTCGCATGTTTATTGGGGGTGAGAAGTATAATTCCTCTGGTTTATCAGCACATAAAAATCAAGAGAGCGAATTATGGTCACAATTGAACAGATCCTGCAACTCCCCTTCATGATCCGCAGCACCATCACCAGCCAGCACCTTGACAGGCTCGGGCATATGAATGTGCGCTACTACCTGGGCATCTTTGCAGATGCATACACAAACTTCGCCGGATATTTGGGGGTGGATGATGCCTACCTCGATGAGCAAAAGAAAGGCACCATGGCGTTGCGTCACGTTATCTCATATCACGCCGAGGTGCACGCAGGCCAAACCGTGGCTGTTTACGCACGACTGTTGAAGTACGATGAGAAACGCTTGCACTCGATACAATATATGCTCAATGAAACCACTGGGGATGTGGCCGCTTCTATCGAAGGGCTGGCTATTCACGTGGACCTGGTCAAGCGCAAGAGCATTCCAATACCAGAACATCTTGCTGATCGCATGGATGCCATCATCGCTGAACTTGACCAACTTGATTGGCAGCCTAAACTAAGCGGGGGGATTAAGCTTTAGAATTATCCTTTATAGTTGAAGTGTTTGTATCAACCCACCCCCATCGCCTGCAGCATTTCCTGATTTGATTTGAACTTGAATTCTGGCAAGCCCAATTCTTCAGCTTTGCTTTTTTCAATCTCTTCTAGGCGGGCAATATCGCTTTCGGTCACCACCGGATCTTGCAGCTTGCCCAGGCGTTTCTTCAAGGCCTTCAGGGCATCATTAATCCCATTGACAGACGGCAAGGTTTCCAGGTATTGCAGCACAGCATCAGCGGCGTTGGTACCGTCTTTGCGAGCCGCGCCTACCAGGCCGGTGCTGGCCTCGCGCGCCCAACCGGTGAGGAAGACGCCGGGCATACTTTCATTGGTCTCTGGGTTGAACGCCTCATACGAATGTCCGTCTTGCGGGAATTTTGGCTGCGGATGTTTGGCATAATCTTTCCATTTATCTAATGGCAGCCCCAGGCTTGGATCCACCCGGTCTCCAATGCAGAAGACCACCGTATCAACTTCGATCACGCGCGTGGTTCCCAGGCCTACAGCTTTGGTAGTGATGCCGTCATCGCGCAGTTCGAGGGTGGTATCTTCCACTTCCAAACCGGTAACATTGCTTGTTTCATCACCGTGAATTTGCCTTGGAGATGCCAGGAAGTCCAGCTTGAAGACGGTTTCTGAAACAGGTTCTTGGCTTTTATTAAGCGCAGAGAGTATAAAATCGATGGCTAGTTGGGGGTTTTGATTCACGGCTTCTAAAATAGGTTTTGTACGGGCGATTTCTGCATCGAGGAATTCCTGGTCCAGGTTGCGGATAATGATACTCATTTCCTTTTTGGTGAATTTAACATCCGCGGGACCGCGGCGGGCAACTGCGGTCACCTGCTTAACCTTTAGGTCGCGGATAGTCCAATGGGCAATGTCCATCATAACGTTGCCAACCCCAATGCAAGCTACACGCTCACCGATAGGGAATTCTTTTAAACTATACGGAGGTAATTTGTTGTAATGATAAACAAGGTCCTTTGCATGGAAGACACCCTGTAACTCTTCCCCAGGAAGGCCCAGCCATTTAGTTCCCTGAGCGCCCACCGCTACAACGATGGCGTCGAATCCCATATCTTGTAAGTCTTTTAAGCTTATCTCGGCTTCATCTCCCACGCTCACATTACCGAAATAATGTAAGTTTGGCTCATTGATGGATTTGCTAAACTGACGGCGCAAACCGTTTTTCATTTTGTATTTGTTGTGAAAAATTCCGTATTCGGCCAAGCCGCCGGGTTTTATATCCCGATTCAAAAGGCCGACATCAACACCTTTTTCTGCAATTTCTCTGGCAGCAAATATTCCTGCTGGCCCAGCCCCGATAACGATCACGCTATGTTTGTTTGAAGTTTTTTCTGTCAATGTACACTCCCGGTACTTATTTTTCAGTCTGGATTATAGCTTGAAGGCTGTAAACTCTCAAGTTCAATAACGTGCGATCTGTTAAAGTCCAGATTAGGAGCATATTAAAATCTTGGATGGAATTCCCAAAACCTCATCATTGTGCTATAGTCAAGTATTAGTATTGAAATGGATTGTGCTATGAAATCTCTATTTATAAACATCTTTCGGCCAGAGCCCCGACCCGGCGAAACAGTTTCCTCGAAGGTTGCAATTGGACGTTTTGAAGTTCCACGACACTACCTTTGGCAAGGCAGGGTGGTGCCAGCATTTTGGACACTAGGGGCTTTATCTTCCCTCATTCTTAATATGATTCTTATCGTTGCGTTGATACTTGTCGGGAAGGAATTATTCGCTATAAAGGAATTGGTTACCGACCAATTGATCGGCGGATTATACACTAATTTCCTCCTAATGGATCGCGCTGCAATCGAATCTAACATTGCTGTGGACGATATTTTGGCAATTTCATTTGATCTCCCTGTGACCACTAACACCACCGTAACCTTGACGGAAAATACACGCATTTCTAACGCTCAGGTAAGCGTCTTGAGTGCCCCTACGGATATTATTCTGCCCGCAGGCACACAGCTGCCGATTGCATTGAATATGGTTATACCAGTGGATACCAGCATTCCGGTGCAGTTAAACGTGCCTGTGAATATTCAGTTGAGTCAAACTGACTTGCATGAACCTTTTGTTGGGTTGACCGGAGTAGTATTGCCTTATTACGAATTACTGGCTCCAGCACCGGATTCTTGGTCTGATCTGTTTTGCAGAACACCGCTAGGGTTTTTCTGCCGCTAACTTATTATTATTCCTCTGAGGTCTGAATGGATTCGAAAGTCGTAAATTTAAAGTTATCTAATGGCTTGTTGGTGCTGCTGAAGGAAATCCATACTGCGCCATTGGTCAGTCAATGGTTGTGGTACCGGGTCGGCTCGCGTGATGAAGAGCCAGGCATCACGGGGGCTTCTCATTGGGTGGAACACATGCTATTTAAAGGCACAGAGGAGTTTCCAGGAGGCGTTTTAGATAAGGCTATTGCACGTTATGGTGGTTTTTGGAACGCGATGACCTATATCGATTGGACAACTTATCTGGAAACTTTACCGGCTGACAAAATTGATCTGGCATTGCGGTTTGAAGCCGACCGTATGGGCAATTCCACGTTCGATAAAGATGAGGTCGATTCTGAGCGCACGGTCATCATCTCTGAACGGCAGGGAAACGAGAACAACCCTTTATTCCTTTTGGATGAAAAAATGCAAGCGGCGGCTTTCCAGGTGCATCCTTATACCCATGAGGTTATCGGTGATATGGCCGATTTAGAAAGCATGTCGCGCGAAGACCTGTATACTCATTACCGCGCATACTATTTACCAAATAATGCTGTGCTTGCTATAGCTGGAGATTTTGAAACTGACAAAATGTTGGCGCGCATCCGGGAGCTTTTTGATGATATTCCGGCTGGGGATGTGCCCCCCAGGAAGGCGCGCCCAGAACCAAAACAAACCGAAGAACGCCGTTTGACGGTGAGTGGCCCTGGCGAAACAACATTTCTAAAAGCGTCCTACCATGCCCCAGAAGGAACCGACCCCGACTTCTTTGCATTAACAGTGCTGGACAGCCTGCTGGCAGGTCCCAGCAGTTTAAATATGTTCGGAGGCGGGATTTCTAACAAAACCTCGCGCCTTTACCGGGCATTGGTCGAACGCGAGCTGACGGTGAGCGTAAGCGCAGGCCTCCAGGCAACTATAGATCCGTACCTATACAACATCACAATGACGGTGCACCCTGAGACCAGCCCAGAAGATGTAATCACAGCGTTGGACAAAGAAATAAAGCGCTTATTTGATACTGTTGCTGGAGCAGATGAGCTTGCCCGAGCGGTCAAACAAGCACGCGCGTTATTTGCTTATGGCAGTGAAAGCATTAGCAACCAAGCATTTTGGCTAGGGTTTGCTGAAATGTTCGGGAATTATGAATGGTTTCAAAGCTATCTAGATAAACTGGCAGAAGTCTCGCCACAGGATGTGCAGCGTGTGGCGCAGAAATATTTGACGCCACAGAACCGGGTGTTGGGAATATATTTACCCGACAACAACAATTAGTATTAGATGATATGGGTATAAATCTTAATCAAACAGCTTTTGGTTCTATACCAGGGCCCGAAGATATTACCAGAGTCGAATTAGCGAATGGCATAATCGTTCTAGCACGCGCTAACTTCAACAGCCCTTCCGTGATGGTGAGTGGTTATCTGCCTGTGGGGGGGTTATTCGACAGCGATGAAAAGCTAGGCTTGGCGGATTTCATTTCTGCAGCGTTGATGCGCGGCACGGCCAAGCGAGATTTCCAAAAAATCTATGATGACCTAGAATCAGTTGGAGCCAGCCTGGGCTTTGGCGGCGGAACCCATACAACCGGATTTAACGGCAGGTCAATGGTAGAGGATTTGGATTTGTTAATGGGTTTACTGGCAGAGACACTGCGGCAGCCAACTTTCCCTGAGGAACAAATCGAGCGCTTGCGCGCCCAATTGCTTACCGGCCTGGAGTTACGATCTCAAAATACTGCTGCGATGGCTGCATTAACCTTCGATGAGCTGATTTATGCTGGCCATCCGTACAGCCGGTCAGAAGAAGGACACCCTGAAACCATTCAGGCAATTACTCTCCAGGATTTGGAAACTTTCCACCACCTGAACTACGGGCCGCGCGGCATGGTGATCGCGGTTGTGGGAGGCATTGACCCGCAGGAGGCTGTTGACAAGATCAGTTCCAAGCTCAGCGATTGGCATAACCCACATCAACCGCCATCCCCCTCGCTCCCAGAATGGACACCCCTTGAAAAAGGAGTTACCAATAGGCTGGAAATTCAGGGGAAAAGTCAGAGCGACCTATTTATTGGAACGGCTGGCCCTATGCGCAGTTCTCCCGATTATATGGCTGCTTCTTTAGGAAATAATATCCTGGGTCGTTTTGGAATGATGGGCCGGATCGGGGAGGTGGTTAGGGTGCAATCTGGGCTGGCATATTATGCTTACAGCAGTCTGAATGGCGGTTTGGGACCTGGCCCGTGGACTGCGATGGCTGGAGTGAATCCCACAAATGAGAAAAAGGTTGTCAATTTGATTGAACAAGAGATCAAGCGCTTCGTAACAGAATTGGTCAGTGAGGAAGAATTAAGCGATAGCCAAAGCAATTACATAGGCCGGCTGCCGCTTTCACTTGAGTCTAATGCTGGCGTGGCAGGTGCGATGCTGGTTCTGGAACGTTACCAATTGGGCTTGGATTATTATCAACGCTACCCTGAGCTGGTAAACGCGGTTACTCGCCAGGATATTATGGCCGCGGCTGCCAATTACCTGGACCCTGAACGCCTTGGAATAGCCGTGGCTGGACCGCCAAAAATCCAGGGGTGAGGTATTAGCATGATTCCTATTCTGCAAACCGGAGTTGACATGATCGAGGTGGAGCGGGTTAAAAATGCTATCGAACGTCACGGGGCGCGCTTCCTGAAACGAATATACACCAACAAAGAACTAAGCCTATATAGCGACAACATTCCATCTCTGGCGGCTCGATTCGCGGCAAAAGAAGCCGTTGCAAAAGCGTTATGTACGGGGATCGGTGATGTTGAATGGACTGAGATCGAAATTTTACCCGGACCTGCTAAAGAACCAATCTTGCATTTACACGGCGAAGCCTTGCGCATTGCTGAGGAAAAAAACTTCAAATCATGGTCGGTGAGCATAAGCCACACGCACGAACACGCCATTGCTATGGTTGTGGCAATGCGAGAGTCATAAGATATCCCAACAGCACCCTTACCAAGCTAGATTAAAAGTTGTATATAATTTCGATTAAGCTAGTTTTGCAGGATATAATCCTGTTTATCTCATGCGAAATCTGACCACCTGTAAGTTTTTATAAAGATGCAAAAGAATGAGAAATGACAAATCGTGGTTTTGGCTTACAAGATTGAATTGCATCACTAAAAGTGTCAGGTAGCTTGATGCGAAATTATTATCTATGGAGGTTATGATGTCTCGAGTTTTGAAAAGGATATTGATCGGTTTAGGAGTTTTCATTGTCTTGGTTGTAATAGCGATTGCCATTTTCTTGCCGCCAACCAGGCGCAAATCCTACCCCCAAATAGATGGAGAGATCACTCTCCCGGGGCTGGATGCACCGGTGGATATTTACCGTGACGCGATGGGAATCCCCCACGTGTATGCCACTACTGAGCATGACCTTTTCTTTGCTCAGGGTTTCCTGCAGGCACAGGACCGCTTCTGGCAGATGGATTTTCAGCGCCATTTAAGCACCGGCCGCCTGTCAGAGCTGTTGGGAAGTGTGATGTTGGATACTGACATGTTCCTGCAAACGTTAGGCTGGGAACGCGTAGCCCGCGCGGAGCTTGAGCTGCTTGATGACGCCACCATCGCCGTTCTCGAAGCTTATTCGGAAGGGGTGAATGCATACCTGGCTGAATACGAGGGCAGCGAAATCAGCCTGGAATACGTCTTCCTGCCAATTCTCAACCGGGGCTACGAACCAGATGCCTGGGAACCGCTCTTTTCGCTCAGCTTACCTAAAGCGATGGCCTGGCAGCTTGCCAGCAACATGGATGATGAGATTGAACGTGCCTTATTGCTGGATACGATTAATCAGCAGCAGCTCGACGATATTATCCCGCCGTATCCCAGCGATGGACCGGTTATCGTTAACGACCAGTCACCTTTCTCCGGTGAAATATCGGCGACTTACGGTTACAGCAGCACTCAATTGGCTGCGGTGAACTCCCTTCTCGAAACAGTCGGCCAGCGTGTGGCAGCTTTGGATGCCCTGGTTGGCGGGGGCGGGGAGTCTATGGTGGGTTCGAACAGTTGGGCGATCTCTGGCGAATTATCTGCCACCGGGGATGCAATGCTGGCTAACGACCCCCATTTGGAACACAGCATCCCGCACATTTGGCACCAGATTGGGCTGCACTGCGCTCCCATAGGGCCAGATTGCAATATTGAACTTCAGGGGTACTCGCTGTTAGGCGCTCCCGGGATCGTGATCGGGCACAACGACCGCATTGCCTGGGGTCTGACCAATGTTGGCGCAGACGTGATGGACCTGTATATCGAGAAACTCAACCCAGACAACCCTGACCAATATGAAGTCAACGGCGATTGGGTGGATATGGATATTATCACTGAGACTTTAAACGTGGGCGGCGACGAATTGGTCGATGTGAGAGTGCGCATAACACGCCACGGCCCGATCATCTCAGATGTGTACGGAGACCTGGAAGATTTCTCTGAAGAAGCCGGGATTGACCTGCCTGAGAACTATGCCATTGCTTTACGTTGGACTGCTTTAGAGCCTAGCTTTACTTTGAAAGCTATATTAGGTTTCAACCGTGCCCAAAATTGGGAAGAGTTCCGCGAGGCTGCGCGTGATTTTGCAGTCCCTGCGCAAAATTTACTTTATGCGGATGTGGATGGCAATATCGCTTACCAAATGCCCGGCATGATTCCCATCCGAACGAGTGGTGATGGGCGGCTACCCGTGCCTGGTTGGACGGACGAATATGAATGGGAGGGGTTCATCCCCTTTGATAACCTACCCTTTGTGCTCAATCCTCCAGAGGGCTATATCGTCACCGCCAATAATCCAGTGGTTGATGAGACTTACCCATTCCACATCACGGATGTGTGGGCCTACCCCAACCGCGCCCAACGCATTGTGGATATGATCGAGCAAGCGCCAGGGTTGATCGACAGAGCATACTTCCAACAAATGCAGTACGATAACAAAGACCTTACCGCTGAGGCGATCGTGCCCTATCTTATGCAGATTACTGTTGACGATGAGGGCTTAGAAGAAGCGCGTGCCTTGCTCAACGGTTGGGATTTCCAGATGGATATCGACAGCCCAGCCGCAGCCATGTACGCAGCATTTTGGAAACACCTGCTGGCCGCGACATTTCAGGACGAACTTCCTGAGGATAGTTGGCCGGGTGGTAGCGCCCGCTGGTTATATGTGCTGTATGGGCTGCTTGACGAACCAAGCAACGCCTGGTGGGATGACCAAAACACAGAGGCTTCTGAGAGCCGCGACGCCATATTCTTGCAGGCTTTAGAGGCTGCCGTGGATGACCTTGAAGACCGTCTGGGTAGAGACCCGACTGATTGGGCCTGGGGTGAGCTGCACGTGATCAATTATGCCCACGGCGTGATGGACAACCTGCCGTTAATCAACAGCATTTTTAATCGCGGTCCGTTTGCAATAGCTGGAGGACCCTCGATAGTCAACGCGACAAGTTGGAACGCCTCCGCTGAAGACTACAGCCTCTCATCTGGCTCGCCTTCAATGCGTATGATCGTGGATTTGGGCAATTTGCAGAACTCGCTGACCATTTATCCTGCCGGGCAGTCTGGGCACGCCGGCCACGAGCACTACATAGACATGGCCGGTCTATGGCGTTTGGGGCAGTACGTGCCCATGCATTGGGAGCGTTCCGCCATTGAAGCAGATACAGAGGGATATCTGCGGCTAGTGCCTTGATAAGCTGATTACGATGTAAGCTGTTTGTATAATTAGGAAAAAGCAACCTTGCCAAGGTTCAAAACCTTGGCAAGGTTTGTGTTTCAGATTATATCGCTGTTGTTTATGCCTCTGGGGATTGCTTTTTTCGTGTTCGAGCGCGCAGGAAATTAATAATGCCCGGCAACAGCGAGATGAAAATGATCGCCATTATGGCTAATGTAAAGTTCTCCTTTACCGCTGGAATAGTACCAAACAAAAAACCCAAGGTAACAAATATCATAACCCATAGGACGTTGCCAACCACGTTATACGTGATGAACTTGTCGTAGGTCATTGAGCTGACTCCAGCCACAAATGGCACAAAAGTGCGCATGACGGGGACGTAGCGCGCCAGGATAACGGCTTTTCCACCGTACTGCTCATAAAAACGTTTGGTTTGATCGAGGTACTCACGCTTAAAAAAGCGCACATCTTCCTTGAACACACGCGACCCGATGTAATGGCCAACTGCATAATTGACGCTATCACCGATGATTGCCGCAGCCATGAACCCTACGTATAGGATTATGAGATTGAGCTCGCCTAAAGCCGCAAATGTGGCCGCGGCCATGAGCAGCGAATCCCCTGGTAATATCGGCGCGATGACCAGGCCGGTCTCCGCAAAGATGATCAGGAACAGGAGCAGATATGTCCAGGGTCCATAACTATCGATGATCCCATTGAGGTGTTCGTCAAAGTGGATGAAAAAGTCGATGAAATCGGTGATTAACTCCATTAGTTCACCCTCCCTGTTCAGTCACCCCCACACTCACCCCGCCAAATTTCAGCGGCGCTTCCTCCTTCTGCAAGAGCTTGTAATATCATTCAATTTTCCTGGAATATGATCCGCAGCAGCTCTAAAACAGATTCAAGCGAAGCTGTTTTGTCTTGTCCGGAATCAAAATAAACAAATGTAACAAACATATCATCAGTAGCTATTCCCACTAGCCCCGCCTCAATAAATGTATAGATGCTGTAGGCTGATCTGCCAAACTCCGGTATGGGTTCAGCCCCGTACTCACAAGCTTGATATAAATCTGTATGCATTTGAAACAAAGCGGGAATCGTTTCATCAAGAAGAAGCTGGTACTCATCCGGAAAGGGAGTGGGTTCTTCAGGATCAGTGCTGAATGAAAAAGACAGACCGCAGTCATTACTTAATTGTGCGATTTCATTGATGAAGTAGCTTTTGGCGTTTTCTCCTTCCCATACTGATACGGTGATGAGTTTTTCACCTGCGCCTATCATATAAGTGCATGAATTGAGTGATGCATCGCTGGCAGGAATTACGCTTTCCACAGCCAATCCGAAGGCGGTCTCAGCCTGCTCCTGGGTGACGATTTGGCAAGGATCACTTGAAGCGAAAGTTATACTTGTTTGCTCTTCGACCGCTTCAGTCGCGGGCTCTTCACCAGGGGTATCAGTTTCTATTGGCTCTGTATCGTCGACTCCCTGTCCGCTGGTATCATTGGATTGTACTTGCTCCCCGGTTAGCTGCTCATCGGCAGCCTGATCCTCCCCGCCAGGAAGGTTACAAGCAAAAATTGTCGTTAATAACATTAGAAATATGAGAAGAAATGATTTTCGGGATTTTTTTTCGACTAGCATCTTATCCTCCTTGAATTTGTATTTAATATCAAGGTGAAAAATGATTGTATCATCTTTAATTGGTAAAAATTATTTCCGGGTTTTCCTATAGACCTATAAAATCTCAAAGATGGCAGGTAAAAGTAGGAGAATAGAAAAACCTTGTGAAGGTTTTAAACCTTCGCAAGGTTTGTAATTAAATAATTTATCCGCGTTAACTTATGCTTCTGGGGATTGCTTTTTTCGCCGTCGGGCGCGCACGTACTCATAAATGCCCGGCAGCAAGGAAACGAAAATGATTACCATTATGGCTAAAGTAAAGTTCTCCTCCACCGCGGGGATAGTACCAAAGAAATAACCCAGGGTGACGAAGAGAGCCACCCACATGACGCCGCCTACCACGTTATAAAAGATGAACTTGTCGTAGGTCATTGAGCTGACACCAGCCACAAAGGGCACGAAAGTGCGAATAATGGGGACGTAACGCGCCAGGATAACGGCCTTTCCGCCGTATTCCTCATAGAAACGTTCGGTTTGATCCAGGTATTCACGCTTTAAAAAGCGCATATCTTCCTTAAAAACGCGCGGCCCTATGTAATGGCCGACAGCATAGTTAACGCTATCCCCGATGATAGCCGCGGCCATGAACCCTACGTATAGGATTATGAGATTGAGCTCGCCTAGAGCCGCAAAGGTGGCCGCGGCAAACAACAGCGAATCACCCGGCAATATTGGAGCGATGACCAGGCCGGTCTCCGCAAAGATGATCAGGAACAAGATCAGATATGTCCAGGGGCCATATGTATCGATGATCGCATTGAGGTGTTCATCAAGGTGGATGAAAAAGTCGATGAAATCGGTGATTAACTCCATAAGTTCATAGCGCTCCTGAAATAAATTTAAATTTGCTCAACTGCCTCTGGTATCGCATCGCTGGGCATATCCTGGGAAGCGGACAAGCGGCGGTTACTATACACCAAATATATAAAAGTAGCCAGACTGGTAAACAATAGAAAAATTGGTCCGATAATGATAAAATATATGGGCAAAACCAAGCCCCCCTCGGGGTTTGGGGGCAAGAGAGCTACTCCCATAAGTACTGTGACAGCATTCCAAATGCCGTGGAAAACTACCGCTAATAAATATGCGCCAGCCAAGTGTAAATAACGCTTTTCGGTCCATGCTAAAACTAAACCCCATCCGATTAACCCGCCGGTGAAAATGTGCACGAGGCTGGTTCCAATACGAACAAGGACAAATAATCCCCAGTCCTGTGGGGCGCTTGAGGAGAGTAAAGTTTCGACCAACGCGAAACCAGCTCCGCTGATCATACCTGCGGTAAATCCCTCTACTGGCTTCAGATTTCTGCCTGCCAAGAACCATACTCCTAAAGTCTTGAACAATTCCTCGATCAATGGCACGGCAACTGAGAATAAGGCCAGCACGATCATAAGTATTTCTGGTTGGACAATGAATTTGGAAACAATCCTGGAAAGCATTTCGGATTCCTCGACTCCAATGGCCCGTCCCACGCTCATGCGCTCAAGTTCAAGTAATAGGTCAGGGTTCATTACCAAGGCCAGAACCGCGAAAAATATCATCACGAAGCCTTCTAAAACCAAGATTATCATCGGGCTGAGAATTGAGCCGGTAGCGAACAACCCCCACTTGCGCTGCCACGAACCCGAAGGCAATTTGCGTGCGCCTACCCAAACTATCCATAAAATAGGTAAACTCACGGCTAATAAATTCAAGGGGGGTAATACTACAAAAGAAAAGCGAAGATCCCTGGCTGCCCAAGCGCCTGCTGCCCAAATTATCGGGAAGAGAAGTATGAGCACAGGCGGCCGCAGCGCGCGCCCCAACTTCCGTAAACTGGGGAAATCTTCTATGGTCTTTCCAATGATGCGCAGCAGAGCGAATCCCGCGGAAAGAAGCGCGGATAAGCCTAAAAATGCAAAGCCAGCCGCGCTCATCAGCGTTGTCGTACCCAGATCTAGATTGCCATCTGCTCCGAAACTTTCAATTAAACTTATTAGCAAGAAGAATAAAGCAATCGCCCACAACCCAAGTGTAGCTATGGCGCTGAAGATAACCTGCAAGGCTGAGGGCCAATGCACATTCTGCTGTGATTCATTCGCAGTTTCTGAAACAGTATTATTTATTTGGTCTGATGCGCTCATCGAACCTCGATACTCACATCTAGAATTAAATCACCGGCAGGCTGGTCGGGTACTTGGGGGTTACGTAATGTCAGGCTATAGACTACATCCATGCCGCTAATCACCTCGCCAAAGATGGTGAACTGCCCATTCAAATGGGGCGTAGCAGAGAAAGTGATGAAGAATTGGCTGCCGTTCGAACCTGGCCCGGCATTAGCCATCGCAAACAGGCCGGGACGGTCGAATGTAACCTCGGGGGAGGTCTCGATATCGAAAAGATACCCAGGTCCTCCCACTCCAGTGCCGGAGGGGTCGCCGCTCTGGGCCATAAAACCTTCCAGCACGCGGTGGAAGGTTACGTTGTCATACCAGTCGTTTTCGGCTAAGAATATAAAACTATTCACCGCCCGGGGGGCAATCTCGGGGAAAAGCTCAATCACGATATCACCTTTTTCTGTGTGCAAAGTAGCGATATATTGTTTCAAGGGATCGATGCTCATTTCGGGACAAGAGCTGAATTGTAATTTTTCGATGGCGTATACACTGGCGATGAAAGCAAAGCTGGTGTAATCATCAGGACCGTCATATGGCCACCCATTCAGCAAGATGATTGGAGTGCCTGGGAGACCGGCCTCGAGATTTGTTTCCCAGGCTAGTTGGGCTTTGGCCGCCAATTCATCGCTTACCAAATCGCTGGCAAACAGCTCGACGTCGAGTTCGAGTGCTTCCGCTTCGGTCAGCAGCCAGGATTCAAAATCAGACATTGATAGCTCGGTCCATTCGGCTTGCTTGGTATACAAGATGTCGTGCATCGCCCAAAACTCACCTTGCAATCCGGCTGCTTCGGCTGCTTGTACGGCAAAGGCAGCATTATCGTGGATTGTAATTAATGGATAGTGGCGGAAGACCAGGCGAACGTCATCTGGAAAATCTCCTGTGAGCTGCGCCAACACGGGTGCAAGAGCCGCGCAGCCTGTTCACTGGAAATCACCGTATTCAATAATCGTCAGGCTGGCAGTTTCCGGTCCGAGCGCCCAATCTTGCTCACTGACCGCAGGGAAGATGGACTGTTGGGTGGGGCCGGGAGTGGGTTGTGGGGAGCTGACTGTACAGTTGGGTTGGGGTGCGTAAGGAATTCCTCCAATGGCCGAAGGGACGGGTTCCTGAGTGGCGGTTTCTGATTGAATCTCTGATTGGCATGCTGTTAAATTTAGCAGTACCAGAGTCATTAGGATGAGAAGTCGTTTTTGCATTTATGCTAACCCTGTCATGAGCGGCAATCATTTTACCAGTAAAAGCCGTTGGGTGTGGTTCTTGGTAGTAGTAATTTAGTTGGTGCCTGAACCCGAAGGGTTTTTAAAACCCTTCGGGTTTCATTTCCATATTTATGGCGCTTCTTCTAACAATGCTTCCAGTTGTTCAAAGGATGTGAGCCAAGACAATCGTTTGATAAAATCCTCCAGAGTGTCACTTTGGAGGCGGAAGGCGCGTACCGCGGCTCCCACAGGGTCTTCCCCAGCGGCCCCAATAGGGGCATCGGCATACGCGCCGTAGAAAGCAAAATAAGCCTGGTTGAGCTTTCTGATGCGGTAGCCGTGCTCCCAAAAGAATGAGCGGCGGGCTTCCATATAAGCCTCGGCGGCCTCAATCTCTCCATCCGCCAGCAATGCGTCTGTGGTGATGCGCGTCTCGTGCATTTCGGCGCGGAAGTCAAACGCGAGCGGTTCAGGCGGTGGTGGTTCACTCTCGGAGTTATCTACTTGCGGAGCTGGGGGAGGGGGGAGAAACTCTGGATAAAAGCTTGCGATTAACTGATGGCCAATCTCATCCCCTGCCAGGCTGGCCGCAGTCTCATTTATTATGCGCAATTCATTGGATTCATTATAGGACATGCCTAAAGGGCGCAGGGTGAGGAAATTGTGGATCCATTCATGCGCGATCACCGTAGAAAGCCAGTTCAGGTTTGTGGTTTGGGCAACCATCGTCGGGTAGGAGCCGACACCGCCCACCGGTACAACCAATGTGGAGACATCCAACGCCTGGCTGATCTCATCTTCCAATGCGATGTTCTGCTCCAAAGTTTGCTCCGTGCGCAAGGAAATATTGGCGTCTTGACGGATTATTTCGCGGGGTGAAACGATCAACGCCCAGGGTAGCGGCGTGCTGCGGTAAAGTATGGGCGGCAGCGGCTGCCCGCCAAGGGTGAATCCCATTTCGGTAAGGATAACTTTTAGTTGGCTTTGCAGCACAGTCTCAGCAAGCGGTCCTAACTCATCGCGCTGCGCATAAAGCGCATCTAACTGCTGGCTGAGTGGAGCGGCTGCCGCTTCAACGTTTTCTTCGTTGGGATCGGCGTAAATGAGTTCGAGTTCAAATTCAGTGGTGCGTATCTCCCTCACTAGATCCAGGAAATCTAAAACTACCCGGTGTTGCGCGGCCTCATCCAGATAATCTGCCACGGGCAGCGAAATCTGATTGAGCTTTACGATCAAAGCGTCTAAGGTCCAATCCGCGAAATCGAACTCAATGCTGCGGGTGAAGGCGCGCACCCGCGTAAGTTCATCACCCGGGGGCAAGCTGCTTGGCCCTAAAACCTGGATGAACATGGTGAGAAAAATGAGCCTGATAGTAAGTCTGATCCGCTTCCGCCAGCGCATAGGCGTGATAATACTGTGAACTGGTTGAAACGTCAAATCGGGTTGAAAAAGGGGATGGGACTTATGTGGAAAACAAGGGGCTTAAGCCCCTTGTTGGGGTACGGTTGTAGATGGATGTCGCGCCGGTTAAGGTTGGACGGGGTGGCATGGTATGGTCAAAAATCACACCCGAAAACCTTGCGTTCCATATCGAAACATGATATATATACTCGTCTTAGTCATAATAATACTAGCCTACACATATTCTGGGCTATTTAAAAAAGCAAGACACTTATGTTGTTATCTGCCTTATCGGCGGGTTATCCAAAAGATATTTTCAAAATATAATAAACGATTGGAGAAAAAATATGTTAAATATCAATGCCGTAACAGAAACCTATTTGCATGGAGATTTACTTAACGCGATTGAAACATCCATCGCTAAGCTGGGAAAAACGCTAGACAGCGTCACGATTGAAGATCTTGCCGCTGTGGATGAGTTCCATATTGGCGGCCGAGTGGCTACTGAGCATTTATTTGATCAACTCAACTTTTCTGAGCAAGACCATATCCTCGATGTGGGCTGCGGCCTTGGCGGCGTGGCACGATTCGTGGCAAATAAATACAATAATCGCGTTACGGGAATTGATCTCACCCAAGAGTATATTGAGACCGGGAATGCGCTAAGCAGCTGGGTCAAGTTGGATGAGCTGGTCACCCTGCAGCATGAGGACGCGCTTTCAATGTCTTTTCAAGATGAATCATTTGATGGCGCTTACATGCTTCACGTGGGTATGAATGTTGAAGATAAGGCGCGGCTGTTTAGCGAAGTAAACCGAGTGCTGCGCCCAGGAGCATTTTTCGGGGTCTATGATGTTATGCGCCAAAAAGAAGGCGAGTTGGCCTTTCCAGTTCCTTGGGCAGCAGAAAACAGCACTAGCGCCTTAGCCTCGCCTGATGAGTACAAGCAAGCCTTGACAGAGGCTGGGTTTGAAGTTAGCAAAGAGGTCAATCGCGGCGAATTTGCGCTAGATTTCTTTAAAGAACTGCGCGCAAAAAACGAGGCCAACGGCGGCCCACCGCCTCTGGGGCTGCACACATTGATGAAAGAAAGCACCCCAGCTAAACTCAAAAACATGATCGATAATATCGCCGCAGAATACATCGCGCCTTTTGAGATTATTGCTCAAAAATAATAACAAACAATAGCATACACTCAGAAAACAATAAGCAGGACTTCTTAATCGCTCTGCTTTTTTTATCGCGGGAGTAGGCGTGGTGTGAAAGTGAGCGCTGGGGAAAAATAACAGGGGCTTAAGCCCCTTGTCTCCAGGCGAGAAAGAATTACACGCGCGCAAGTCACTCGTGCTATAATCCGCCTGTATATTGGCATTGATTTGCTTTAGTGCGTGAATTACACCA
Source organism: Chloroflexota bacterium (assembly GCA_019456165.1). GTDB lineage: Bacteria > Chloroflexota > Anaerolineae > Anaerolineales > UBA11579 > VRUJ01. The sequence goes on along the minus strand of VRUJ01000005.1, from coordinate 114,428 downwards.
AGATAACAACACGATGAATTTTCTGATCACCGGGGCAGCCGGATTTCTGGGGTCTGCATTAGCCAACCACCTGGCGCGCGAAGGCCACCAGGTGCGCGGTCTGGATAACCTTTCCACTGGGGAACCAAAAGCGCTTTTTGAAGACGTGCATTTTACGCGCGGGGATGTTGACGACCGCCCAAAATTATGGACCTTGCTGCAAGACGTAGATTGTGTATACCATTTAGCGGCGCGTGTGCTGGTCTCCGAATCTTTGCTCTACCCGCGGGAGTACAACGCAGTCAATGTGGGCGGCACGGTGAGCCTTATGGAAGCGATGCGCGATGTGGGCGTGCAGCGGGTGGTGTTCATCTCATCCGGCGCAGTCTACGGCAACCAAGAGATACAGCCTCTAACCGAGGCGGCTGCATTGTCCCCCAATTCTCCTTACGCGGTGTCAAAACTGGCGGCGGAATATTACGTGCGCACAATTGGGGCTTTATGGGGCATCGAAACAGTTTGCCTGCGTGTTTTCAACGCTTACGGCCTCGGCCAACACTTGCCCTCCTCACACCCGCCAGTGATACCAAACTTCTTGCGTCAGGCGGTGCGCGGCGGAAGTCTGGTGGTACACGGGGACGGCAAGCAAACGCGCGATTTCGTATATGTTGATGATGTTGTGCGCGCGAGCGTGGCGGCAGCAACAGCGCCCAATGTGGATGGTCTCGTAATCAACGTCGGCAGCGGGCTGGAAACTAATCTGCGAACGGTGGTAGAAACAATCTTGGAATTAACCGCTAGCAAGGCAGAGGTGATTTATGCGCCGCGCAGCGATAGCGGGGTTTCGCGAATGTGCGCCGACATTACCAGGGCGGGTGAAATCTTGGGGTATGTCCCGAGCATCACACTCGAAGAAGGTTTAAGTTTAACGGTGGAGAGTGATGAACGCTTTACCACAACCGGTAATGGCTGAGAAATAACGGGCGCGGAGGTTGCTCACTTTTTTCGTTTCTTCTTTTTTCCCTCGGTTACGCTTTCCCCCTCATCTTTAGGCTCTGAGGATTGACTAGCTGGTTCATCATCAGGTTATTCGCTGTCAATCTGCTCTGGTGTTTCGTCCGGCAGGTCGAGTGTAACCTGCTCCTCCATTTGAATCTGGCCGCGTAAAAAGGCGCCTTCTTCTGTCGAAAATGCTGCGGTAACCACATCGCCCCAAATACGCCCGGTGCTGCGAATCTCAACCTTCTCTGCGCTGATATTTCCTCGTATCGCTCCGGCAACAATAACTGTGTTGGCGCGCACGTGTTCACAGGTTACCCGTCCTGTGGTACCTACCACAAGCAGACCGTTCAACTCTATTTCGCCTTCAAATGCACCCTCTATGCGCACCCCGCCACGACCGGCAAGGCGCCCGTGATAAGTTGTGCCGTCTCCTAGAACGGAGGTGATCCGCTCTGTGGTTGGGGAACTAGAGATGGAACTGTCGTCTTCTCTTCTGCGGAACATCAAGAATCCCTTGGGGTTATTCCTCGGACTCGGACATGCCAATAATATTGTAGCCCGAATCTACGAAAAGGATTTCTCCGGTGATTTTAGATGCAAGATCGGAAGACAAAAATACCGCGGCACCGCCCACATCTTTCGGGGTGATATGCTGTTTTAATGGAGCTGTTTCTAAAAAATGGCTGTACATGTCCCTGAATCCGTATATGCCCGCGGCAGCCAAGGTGCGTATCGGTCCGGCTGAAATGGCATTAACCCTAATTTCCTGCGGGCCGAAATCCCGGGCTAAATAGCGCACGGATGATTCTAGGGCTGCCTTTGCGACGCCCATAATATTATAGTGTCCCGTTACCTTATCCGAACCATAATAGGTCATTGTGAGCAGAGACCCGCCTGGCCGCATGATAGGCTGAAAGGCGCGCGCTAGAGCGATGAATGAATAAACACTAATATCCATCGCCATGCTGAATCCCTCACGGCTGGTGTTGTAATAAGGGCCGCTGAGTTCATCACGTTTAGCGAAAGCGATGGCATGCACCAGGATGTCAATCTCGCCAAACTCGGCTTTCGCCTTTTCTGCTATGCTATCGATCTGGCCGTCCTCGGTTACATCGCATTGCTCAATGAAATTGACACCGATAGATTCTGCCAGAGGCAGAGCGCGTTTCTTGAGAGCCTCACCAGCATAGCTTAAGCCCAAAGTGGCTCCTTGCTCTTGAAATGCCTGGGCGACACCCCAAGCGATAGAGCGTTTGTTCGCGATGCCAAAGATGAGAGCTTTTTTCCCTTTAAGTAGCGTCATTGGTCTTGCCTCCGAATTACTAATATTATTGCATTTCTAGCTAATTGCCAAACCCTGCAAGGATGCCTGAAATCGCCAGGGTTTACTTTTCCATGGTTCTGGTACTGTATTAAACCCGACACGCGGGCTAGTGGTTACGCGGCTGTCCGGGATTTCTAATCCTTTTTCAATAAAAATCTCAGCATCCGATGCTGTCAGGTCCAGTTTATTTTCGCGGCCTTTTATCCCCAGAGCCTGAGCCAATTTTGCCGGACCATCTGTCCAAAGATGTTTTGGTTGGCGGCCGCGGCGTTTAGCGATAACGGCTAGACCTTCGGTAGGTTCTATGGCACGCACGAGCACAGCTTCCGGCACACCTTCTGGTTGTGTGACGCAGTTGAACAGCCAATGCATGCCATAAGTGAAGTAGACATACGCATGGCCGGGAGCCCCGTATAGCGGTTCGGTGCGCGGTGTGCGGCCTGCTTTTGCGTGGCAGCCTAAATCTTTTTCCCCCAGGTATGCCTCAGCCTCGATGATGATGCCGGCTATTCGTTGACCATTTTCTATATGTACAAGACGTGTGCCCAAGAGTTCGCGAGCCACATTTAAGGTGGGACGGTTGAAAAATGCGCGCTGCAATCGAGCTGAGTTGGTCATACGCTATATTATAAGTCAGGATTGAGATAATTTCGGTAAGATATCCGGTAGTTCAGCAATATTTTCGATCACTTCGCAATCCGGCTGGGGGAAGATGCCCTCCGGGTCCAGTAAAATCGGCTCGATATTAACTCCACGCGCTCCGATAACGTCGGCGTAATAATTATCACCCACGTAGACGGTTTGTTCAGGCCTGGCCTGGGCGCGTTCTAAGGCTACTTCGAATATTTTTGGCTTGGGTTTCCAAGCTTTAATTTCACCACCTGCAAGACGGATGGAAAAGTATTGGTAAAGTTTAATTTCTTTTAGATAGTCATCGACCGGTCTTGGACGGTTGGTGACAAGGCCTAGATTGTATCCGGCTTCCTGAAGCAATTGGAGTGTTTCGGGTACGTCTGGAGGTACTACATCCTCGGGTTTGTAATCCTCACGCATGCGTGTTTGAACAATGGGACCCAACTCCATTGCTTGCTCAGCTGTGCAGCCCAAAGCTTCGAGGTATCGTGTGGTGTATCGCTTCCAGAATTCTTCATTGTCGAGGCCCCAAGTTTTCATATCCTCGAGCATAATTTCGGAATCAGCCCAATATAGATGCCCCCAGCGCTGCGCTTTAATAATGTCTTCGTTGGAGCTTTGGACGCCCAGTTTTTTGGCGATGCCGCTGAGAAACTGATGGCCACTCGGCTGGTTATGGCGCAATGTGCCGTCAAGGTCGAAAAAGATTGTAGTGATGCCGTTTGGAGATAGCAATTTATCCCCCTATGTAAGACATTTCGATTTTGGGTAGATCGGCCGTCTGTGATGAGCGTATTTCCGAGTAGCGGTCCGCCCGTTGCCGCCATACACTGGAGATTGCCTCAATTAATTCGTCTTGGGTGCCTCCATCACGTAATAAAGCTCGCAAGTCGTGGCCTTGAACTGCAAACAAACAAGTATATATTTGCCCGTTGGCGGATAAGCGCGCCCTGGTGCAATCGCCGCAGAAAGGTTGAGTAACGGAGGCTATCACGCCTATCTCACCGCTCCCATCTACATAGCGGTAGCGATTGGCAACCTCGCCGCGATAACTTGATTTGACTACTTCGAGGGGTAGTTCTGCGTTGATCTTTTCCACAATCTCGGCAGATGAAACTACATCGTCCAGACGCCAGCCGTTGGTTCTGCCAACATCCATAAATTCTATCAAGCGCAGGATGTGCCCTTTTCCACGAAAGTAGCGCGCCATGGGCAGAATATCATCTTCATTTACGCCGCGTTTGACCATCATATTGATCTTGATCGGGGCAACCCCAGCTTGATCGCAGGCATCGATCCAATCAAGTACATTTTGAACAGGGAAGTCAACGTCATTAAGAGCTTTGAATACTGCATCGTCTAGAGCATCCAGGCTGACAGTAATGCGCTCTAGACCCGCGTCTTTGAGAGCTTGCACTTTCTCCAGCGAGAACGTGCCATTCGTGGTCATTGCAATGTCTTTTAGACCAGGGATTTTCGCCAGCATCCCAATTAGTTTTTCGATTTCCCTGCGCACCAGCGGTTCACCTCCCGTCAGGCGGACTTTTTGCACGCCAAGACCCACCATAGATCTAGTAACTCGCTCAATTTCCTCAAATGTTAGCAGATCATCTTTGGGAAGGAATTGGTGATTGTGCCCAAAAATCTTTTTAGGCATACAATATGTACAGCGAAAGTTGCAGCGGTCCGTTACGGAGATGCGCAGGTCGGTCAGCGGCCGACCAAGGGTATCGGTGATATTCATCAAAGCCTCAAAAAGCAAATTCCGGGGAGCGCGCTTGTTTGCACAAACTCCGGATAATTATTATGAAAAAGTTGATAGAAATTATATCAGGACTTTTGTTGGTGGACTAGGGTCGGTAGAGTAGCGACAGGGCTTTCTTGAAGTCCAACAATCAAGGGATTTCTTATGAAAAACACCCAACTTTAAGTATTATTGAGGATACTTGTCAGGTTTGTAAATCTGGTTATTCTTCTATTTCAATCGTTCCTAATACAGTTTCTTGACCTCCAACGAGTTCTTGGAATACCTCAGCCAAACCTGGGCTATCTTCAATCCTAATACAGTATCGTGACTGGGGTCATCATCGTTTTGCCAATTTTCATTCCACCATGCAAAACCAATTACGCGAGGCCAGCGAAGAGAAATCAAATCTGTTAGAGCCTCTCTCGTCCAATCTACTTGATCACAATATGGATTGTTTGCGGCAGCGGCAAATTCAAGTACTACGATTGGCTTATCCGGCGAAAGCGCTTCTAACCGGGGTATGGCGTCATCCATACTTTCCCGAAAACTTGTACAATCATCATCCATCGGATCACTTGTGCCATAAATGCTGATCCCAAGCCAATCAATCCATTCATTTCCAGGGTAATAATTTTCAAAGCGATTCCAATCATCATTAGGCACATCATCAGCATCTATGTGAAATACCCATGTAATGTTCTCCACTCCTTCGTCTCGAGTAATTTGGATAATATGGCGGTAAGTGTTTTGAAATTTTTCTGGCCCATCCGGAATATTTGGATCGCCATAATCATCAGTTTCTCCCGCACCATTCCAGATGCCGTTCCAGGAAAACCATTCTCCATTTACTTCTGTTCCAAACTCGACAAGAAGAGGTGAACCAAAATCCCGCGCCGCTATTGCCCAGGCATGGAGATCGTCATCAAAATCACCATTTAGGATATTATCTAAGGTATATACAGGCTCACTATGATCTTGTTCCGCGTCACTGCGAAGCATTAATCGAATAAAAGGGATGCTGCCATCATCACGAATCCAGCTAGCCATCTCAAATGGAAATTCCCGGTCATTGAACCAGTTATGAGAAAAATACAACCAAGCAATAGATTTCCCAGCAAGCTGCTCATAAGAGTGAAGATCATCAGGGGTCATATCATCTTCTTCACCCCAATCTGTAATTCCGCCAGGAAATGCAGCATGATAAAGGTATCCTTCAGGGGGAAGTGGTATGTCGGTCTCTCCTGAGGGGAAACTATCAGGAGCAGAAGTAAAATCCTGTCCAGATTCTATTTCTTCTTGTATATCTACCGGTTGCTCTTCTAGGGAAGTATAAATCTCATTTTCGCTTTCGTCTCCCTCATTATCAAAAAAAGACTCTGTAGTATCACAAGCTATAAAAATAATTACCAAAGTACTGATTAACGTGAATTGACGAATTTTCATGTCTTGCATCCTCTAATTGGATAACATATAATTTATTTGGTTAAATTGCAAGGTTTTCTAAATAGTCATGGAACATTCGTAGAAAAGGTCAAAAGTTACTCACAAGCCTAAGCAATGTTTATGCAACGTGCTCAAGTGTGGTTACCAAAACCAGCTTGGTTCAAGAAGCCGGTGGCACACGAGTGGGGTAGACTTTGTCACTTATAGCGGGGGCACGGATCATCAAGCTTTCCACAGGCAGGTGCACTTCCACCACAGAGTGTACGACCCCTTTAGGAAAACAACAAAACTCACGTGGACCGACCTCGAAGCGCTGCCCATCAACTTCGACATTAATGGAACCCTTTAGCACTATAAAGATTTCGTCGTTTTGCGTGTGAAAATGTGGCGAAGGGTCATCCCAAGCATCACTGGTGTTGTTGTACCAGATTTGAAGCTTATCGGAAATAAAGCTATATTTATCGCGCGGTTTTGGTCCTGACAAGAGAGTGGAATGATCTGGCAGCTTGTGATGATGGAATGGTTTCATGGGTAGAATACCTTTTTATGTATGTTTTTAGGCTAACTTTTCAATCTTTGTAATTACGCGTTCAAGCTCCTCTAACAGATAACTCTTGCTGCCGTGATTTAGAGCTTGCTGCACCGCGCGGTAATACCAGAGTGTGCCATCTTTCCCTCCTAGGAACTTATCCCAAGTGCTGCTGCCCAGGCTGCGCAAATCTCGCAGCACAGAACGGGCATTGTGCAGCTTATCGGCTGAGATAACGCGCTGCGCTTCTGGCGAGGCAGATCGAATGTGCTCAATATGCTGGAGTTTGCGGGCTTTCCAACGCGGTTTAGGAGTGGTCATAGAATCGCTGCATTCCAGAACTATTTCTGCAACACGGTTGCCAAAAAGACTGCGGATTTTTTCCAGGGCCTTCTTACCGCCTTGATCCTCGGCAGAATCATGCAGCAGAGCGGCGATGGCTTCATCTTCACCCCCGCCGTCCTCCAGGACCAGTGCAGCAACACTCATCAGGTGGGAGAGATAAGGAGTTTGACCGCCTTTACGCCTTTGTTGTGCGTGCAGCTGAGCGGTGAAAACTAAAGCATCTTCAAAGCGCGAGGTCAATAATCGTTTCTTAGCTCTAGTCATGCGTTTCCTTTTGCTATGTTGGCAGCCAGATCTTCTAGTAATTCGCCTGGAATGCGGGCCGGGCGGCCAGTGGCAATAGTGGTGAAAGCCCATAGAATACGCGCCCGCGCCACCAGTTCTTTGTCCTCAGCACGTTGGATTACGTAATGTCGTATACAGCTGGCTCTTTTGATATCTGACAGGAAGGTGGTGATCTCCAGCTCTTCCCCAAAGCGCGCTTGGATGAGATGGAGGATGCGCGCGCGGCTGGCAAACCAACCATAACCAGCCTCCAGGTAACGACTCATAGGCCAACCGAATGCTTCTGATACCTGCACTCCGGCATCCTCTATATATTCGAGGTACATGGCGTTATTGACATGCATGACGGGATCGACATCGCTCCAGGCAATCTGCCTGCGTATTGAGAATGCACCTGGCGGCTGAGGGGGTGTTTTAGGAAAGCGCTCACTGGCAGGCGGGTGTTTTGGGGAAACTTCGGGTTTGTAGGCTTTAATAAGTTCATTTGGGATCTTTACCGGTTGCTGGGTTGTGCTGTCGAGGAAGACCCAATCGGTACTTGCCTGGGCTGCTAATTGTCCAGAGCCAGCCTGACGGAATTCGTAAACCCGCCGCGAACGCACGCGCCGGAAATCGTGAACCCAGGTTTTTACCTCAACCGTGTCGCCGTGGCGCAAGGGCAGCAGATACTCAAATTCGTTTTCGCGCACGAGCCAAATACGCCCCATCTTTTCGTATGCAGCATGGTCATAACCCGCGGCAGCCGATGCGTCGAAAGCGGCCTCCTGCATATAGCGCAGGTAGTTGGTGTTGTTGAGATGTCCGTAAGCATCACATTCATAGTGGCGGACGCGAAAAGAGCGTGTGTGGGTAAGTGGCATAAGTTTTTTTCGATAAAAATATTATGGGGGGATTATAGCGTATTTATACTCCCCAAGGATAAGGATCAACTAACAAGAGTGGTAAATTATATCGTGTCTAAACCCACCAGGTTTGGTCTTAGGTTGACAACGTATCCTTCCTACAACTCCTAAACTATCCAAAGCGAGCCAAGAAAGACTTAAAGCTGATGGATTTGCTTCTAAAGCTCAGGCTTTTGGCGAGATTTGAGAAATGGACGGATCAAGGCCCATACACCTAGCAAAATTAATGCCACTGGCCAGTAAACAGTAATTTCTTCCAGAATCTCCGGTCCTTCCACATACTGATAAAGAAGACCGGCAAAAATGGTGAACAATACCAGGCTGGTGACGATTGCGCCTCCGCCCTCACGGATGGCAATTTTAAATTTACCTTTTAACAAATTTGCTACCAAGACTCCCACGCCAACGAAGCCAGGAATTAACGCCCAGGCATATGCCCAGGTATCCCATTCCCCTGAGCGAGCTTGATAAAGCAAGATGCCACCGATACCGCTGATGATGGCTGCCGGGACTGCCAGATCGGGTACGCCCCCGACGATACCTGCGACCAAGAATAACAATCCAAAAGCGATTATCCATGCCGGCCATTCGGCGAATGCTTCGGCCCAATCTTCTAGACCAGGTATTAGTTTCACAGCTAGGAACCAACTGCCGAGCAAGATCAGCAAGACGCCAACGGTGAGGCTGCCTCTCCTATTTTGATTCATCGCATACTCCTTTTAGGGTTTTCCATGATCAAAGGATGAGTTCACTCTATTGTTAACTACGTGAATTGCTAAGAAAAGTTGTATGGGTTAAATTTACGCTATCTTAGATAAAACCGCAACTGTGTAGAGATAGCAATAATTCCAACTTTTCTCAACCTGTTAAATCTACTGAGATATGGATATCTACAAGCAAATGGTATTATTGGAGCTAAGTTTCCCCAGCATGAGAGTAGCGATCCCGAAAAACACTGGCCACCCCTAACAGCACCAGGGTAGTTCCTGCGATCGTCCATATGGTGATTGATTCACCAAGTATCCACCAACCCAAGATCACTGCGAGCACAGGATTGACATAGGCGTAGGTCATCACAATGTTGGTGGGCAGCAAACGTAAGGCGGTTACATATGATGTGAAAGCCAGAGCGCCACCGATCAATACCAAGTAGCCCCAAGCCAACCAGGCTTCAGTTGTTGGTGTGGGAAGCGGTTCATTTGTTATCAAGACCAATATTAAAAATCCTATCCCGCCGAAAAGCATTTGGTACCCGGCGCTCACGCGCGCGGATAACTCGACCGGTTTGCGGCTTTGCAAAACCGATCCTAATGCCCATGTAAATGTTGCTCCCAACAAGGCTAAGATTGAAAGTGTGTCCGCAGGATCCCCGCTTTGCAAGCTTGGCACTGTTAAGACCCCTATACCTGAAAAACCTAATAGTAAAGAACCAGCAAATAACCTTGAGGGGGCGCGGCGGTCCAAGATGGCTTCAATTATGGCCACCCAGATTGAAATCGAGGCAACGATTAACGCAGCCAGACTAGATGCGGAACGTTGTTCGGCCCAGGTTACAAGTCCGTTGCCTCCTGTCCATAACAGAAGCCCAGATGCAGCCAATAAGGCAAATTCTCTACGCGTCAGCCTAACCCTCCGGTGGGTCAAGCGTCCCCACAATAAGAGCAGACTCCCTGCCACGGTTACGCGCATCAAAGCCATGCTGAATGGGGGGAAACCTGAGCCCTCGCGCACCGCGATACGGATGGCAAGGTAAGTGCTGCTCCAGACTATATAGACCACCAGCAGGTGGAAGAGACCGGCTGGTGTTATGGGCCTTTCGGATGGATCAATTGGGGTGTTATCTGTCACTGCTTATCTCCATATGTGAAACGGCGGGTAGTTCGCCGGACTTCTTGCGTTTAGCTATTATCCTTATTCTGACGGCTAAGATGCACGATTATTACGCCTGCTAATACAGCAACACCCCCACCCGCTTGCGCCAGGGTAATAGGTTCGCCAAGCAGCGGTCCGGCGAGCAGCGCGGTGATCACTGGTTGGGCCAACAAGGTTGGAGCGACCAGTGATGCGGGCAAATAGCCTAAAGCGTAATTGATTGCCAGGTAGCCGATCACCTGGGTAGTGAGGCCCATAGCAAGAAAGTTTAGATACGTAAAGGATGAGTAACCTGTAAGCGGCTGCCGCAGCACGAAACTGAGAATTAGCAAAGCCAGCGTGGATGTAACGGCCGCGATCCAAAAATAAGTTAGCGCATCCAGGGTTTCTCGGCCGCGCTGAGTGAAAAGGAAGTAAGCGCCGTAAAAAAAAGCAGCTATCAACCCGTACAAGGACGCTAAGCCGAGGTTGGCAGCTTGCATCGTGTCCAGGCCAAGAATGAATGCAGCCCCACCGCTAGCGAGTATAAGCCCGCCCCAGAAAGCCAATGATAACTTCTCGCGGAAAATTAGCATCGCCCCCAGCCCTACCCAAATGGGAGCAGTATTTGCTAACAGGGTGGGGTTAGTTGCCCCGCCCAACACCACACCGGTGGCCCATGAGGCCAGATCAGCAGCGAAAAATAACCCGCCTAGAACTGCAAACCGCACACCGGTTTTATCAGGCGGCCTATTTGCTTTAAGGCCGCGATAGAAAGGCCATCCCAGGATGACAACGGCGATAGCCATGCGGTAAAAGGATGATACGGCACCAGGCGCGTTGGCCCAACGGACGAATATTGCAGAAAACCCTAGAGTGACCGCCGCGATTACTAAAGCTAGGTTAGCGACGACTAGCGACTTTTTGGATTTTATGATTGCAGTTTGAGAATTCTTCATATCACAGACGGGGATTGTACTCTATTTAACCCCTAGCACAATGGGAAAAACCCCCGTAAATCACCACTCTCAAATTATACGGGTTTGGTAAAAGTGATGGTGAATTATTGTTTACTTAAGATCAAAACCCTTGGGGTTTAGACAATAACGTATTTACCATCCCCCTCTTATAATTCCTCTCCCAGGCATAGTATAATGAATTACCCTTCTGGAGGTAGAAATGGTAGAAAACAAGAATCGCAGCATTATTCCAAGTGAGAATGATCCGGGGTTCACTGAAAACCTGATCCTGCAACTCAGGCTTGTATTAAAGTTACTTGCAGACTCGCGGGTAATTTTCTTGCTTAAGCTTCTCCCGCTAGCTTCCCTGATTTATTTAATCATCCCAGATCTGATTCTTGGCCCATTTGATGATGCTTTTGTGTTGGGTATCGGGCTTTATCTATTCGTGGAGCTGTGTCCGTCTGAGATTGTAGAAGAGCATCGCGCAGCATTACGAGGCAAGGATTCAGAAAACGGCCCCAAATCGGAAGATGTTATAGATGCTGAGTTTGATTGATCAGAATTGGTGCGGAGGCACATATGCCGGATAGAAAAAAGATCATTCCTAGCCAGGGGGGAGGCATCTTTGAAGATATCGGCAAACACCTGAAACTAGTATGGAGGTTGATGCGGGATGACCGCGTCAGCAAATCACTGAAGCTGCTTCCTGCGTTCTCCTTCTTATACTTTATTTGGCCCCTCGATATTCCAGGTCCGATTGACGATATAGCTGTGGTTTGGGGAAGCACTTACTTGTTTATTGAACTTTGCCCTCCAGATGTCGTCGAAGAACATCGTTCTGCAATCGACAACGTAGTATCTGGTAAGTGGGCGGAAAATGATTCCCTGGAAGTGGATGAGGAGGATATTATTGATGCGGAGTATGAAGAAGGTTAATGCATCAACGAAGAAATCATCACAGCTTATGGCGCCCTGCATTGTTTTGGTTAGGGATCAGCTTAATGCTTCTTGCCTGTAATCTAATCTCATTCCAAAATGGGCCTGTATCCACGCTCACTCCCGAAACGAATGTGACGGAGGTGCTCCCTACTGATGAAACCAAACCAATTGAAGACCAGGACGTAACCGAAGGCGCAACGCTGGCTCCAGAGCCGGAGCCGCAAGCAACCATCCCGGACCCCGACAGTTACTTCTGGGAGGTTTATGCAGACGGGTTTGATCGTCCTGTAGATCTGAGCCACGCGGGAGATGGCACTGGCCGCATCTTCGTGGTTGAACAAGCCGGGTTGATCTGGATCGTAATAGATGGCAGCAAACTGCCGATAGCTTTTCTAGATATTCGCGCCCGCGTTGGGGACGACGAAAATGAACAAGGACTTTTGGGCTTAGCTTTCCATCCGCAGTATGCTCATAATGGTTTTTTTTACGTTAACTACTCAGATACGCGTGGGGACACTGTTTTCGCCCGTTTTCAAGTATCCGAAGACGCTGACATTGCAAACCCAGACAGCGAATTCATAATCTTGCAAGTAGGCCAACCCTTCGGCAACCACAATGGAGGCGGTTTGGCTTTTGGGCCGGATGGTTTTCTTTACATAGGATTAGGTGACGGCGGTTTATGGGATGACCCCTATGGCAACGGACAAGATCTGAACACACATCTTGGAAAATTGCTGCGCGTTGATGTGGACAACGGCAGCCCCTATTCCATCCCGGCAGATAACCCTTTCGTTGATGGAGGTGGTTTGTTGGAGATCTGGGCTTATGGGCTGCGCAATCCATGGCGGTTTAGTTTCGACAGCCTGACGGGTGATCTGTTTATCGCCGACGTCGGCCAGAATGAGTGGGAAGAAATCGACTTTTTGCGCAGCGGAAGTACGGGCGCTTTAAACTTTGGCTGGGATTATTGGGAGGGTTCTCACAGGTTTGAGGGTTCACCGCCCTCTGATGTCATTATGCAAGGACCGGTTGTTGATTACGATCACGGTTTGGGGTGTTCGGTAACCGGAGGCTATGTTTATCGCGGCCAAGAATTGCCTGAATGGCAGGGCGTGTATATCTATGGCGATTACTGCACCGGGATCATCTGGGGCTTGGTGCAGGATGCCGAAGGAGTTTGGCAGAACAGTCAAATGTTCCAAATTCAGGTATTGATCTCATCATTTGGCCTGGATGAGGCTGGCGAATTATATCTTGTGGGGCATGAGGGAAGTATCTACCGTCTTTCTGGCCAGTAGGGTTCAGACTTTTCCTGGGTTGTTTAAACAGATATATCTATCGCTTCCCAAGAGATCACAGCCAGAACTTTTTGCCATGCGAATCCCCCAACACGTATATAGATTCATTGTTAAAATATAGCTACCTGCCACTTATAAACCTTGCGAAGGTTTAATCGGATTTTGTCGAATGAAAACGTTTTTTCCGTCTGAAAACATTTTCTCAATTGCACTAATGCAACCTTCGCAAGGTTTCGAATTCCCAAATTGTTATGTAGCAAGTTTTAATAAGTAGAATATAGCGCTCCTAGAGCAACATAGGATAAAATCATACTCATGAAAAAAAGCTATTCCCAATATTTACTTATCCTATTCTGTTTATGTTTTCCGGCTGGTTGTGCGCCTCCAGCCACTCCTAGCCCAAGCCCAACCACAGCGGGCACAATCGCCTCCACGCCTATACGAATCCCACCCCAAGTTACAAAGACTTCAACGGCGACACTATCTCCGTCAGCTTCTCCAACATCAATACCTTCTCCTGCGCCGATCACAACGGTGCGCTTTGCAGTGATCGGAGATTATGGTGAGGCTGGGGACACATTGCAAGCGGTTGCTGATCTGGTAATAAGCTGGGAGCCTGATTTTATTATCACCACAGGGGACAACAACTACCCCAATGGCGAAGCAGCCACGATTGATGCTAATATCGGCCAATATTTCCATCAATTCATCTTTCCCTATTCTGGCATCTATGGGCAAGGGGCTGAGGAAAACCTATTTTTTCCAACTCTTGGCAACCATGATTGGAACACAAACGATGCGCAACCCTACCTGGATTATTTTACACTTCCAGGCAATGAACGCTATTATGATTTTGAGTGGGGGCCGGTGCATTTGTTTTCTATCGATAGTGATTCGCGTGAACCGGATGGCATCGGACGTTCAACTACCCAGGCAACCTGGCTGCGCGAAGCTCTTGCGGAATCAACCGCCCCATGGAAGGTAGTCTACACCCATTTGCCACCCTTCTCATCCGGCCATCATGGATCCCAATTGGCCTTGCAATGGCCATTCCAGGAGTGGGGCGCGTCGCTTGTTTTAGCGGGGCACGACCATGTTTATGAGCGTCTTGAAATAGATGGATTCCCATATTTTGTGAATGGTTTAGGGGGTAGTTCTGTGCGTTATAATTTCGAGGAACCAATATCAGGAAGCCAAGTGCGCTACCGGCAAATGTCCGGAGCGATGCTGGTGGAAGCGTCGTCGAACCAAATTCGGCTTTCATTCATAAATGTAGTGGGGGAAATTATAGACACCTATACATTGTCACAAGAATAAGCAAATAAAAAAGGAGACGCAAAATGAGGATAAAGGAAGATTTGGCTTTACTGGGGAGTCTTAAAAAGGTTAAAGCTGGAGCATGCTTTCCCCTGTTGGATTCAAGCAATATAAATATTTATCGGTCTTAATCTTCACTTTCTCCATCGCAGGTGAAAGCTTTCATCCCCAAGCAAATGGCCCTGTAGGGGCTCAGCCGTGAGTTCCATAACTCTGCTGTTGGTAAAAAACGGGAAATCGAAAGTAGTCATTTCACCAGCGGTTTTACCGGGTATGGGCATCAGCCTTGCGGTAAGTGGTTTCTCCAATCGTTGTGAAAGCGCGGCGAGGTCAAGAAGCAAGGCGGCGATTTGGTCTGAGGTAGTATCTCCGGGAAGAGGAATAGTATCTATCCCTGTGCCGCACACGGCTGAATACATCAGCAGGTCTTTTATAGTGAGTTTTTCTTCGACGGCGCGCTTGGCCAAGGTTTCATCCTCTAACAGGGGCAAGAATAATCCGCTGAATCCAACGCGTGGAAAATCTGCTCTATCCAGAGCATCCGCCATTATGGCGGCCGCGGCTAGCGAGCCGTGCATCCCCACTCCTGGCACCCCGATGCGTTCTATGGCCGTCCCCAAGGAGCTGGCTTCCTCTGGGAAAGGCGCCAGAGAAAAATCTATGCCTCCGAAGGGGATGTTAAATTGTTTTACTAGGCTTTCGCCTGCCTTACCCAGCGCGCGGCCATGTTTTTCAACCGCGGCTATTAAGTTCTCGATACCATTATTGAGGCTCTTGGCAGTACTGAAGGCTTCTACCGCCAGGCTGGCAGACTCGGTCGCGATTGCGAAACTCGGCGGCCCAGCCTCGTGATAAGCTGCTGGGAAGAAAGGCGCGCCGGGGGCCACACCAGCTAGCGCGGCAAATCGCAGGTTGGCAAACCCGTCTGGCTCCAGGAGTGCCGCTCGGTGGATCACATCCGCGCAGGCGCGGATAGCTGGTAGGGAAATCCCACTACTTTTGGAAGCTAAGACTGCGCTAAAGAATACGTTTTCGGTGGCTGCCAGTGCATCTATGATCACAGGATAACTTTCAGGAGCATCTGGCAACGCGGGTCCCAGGGAAATATAAGCGAATCCTTGGTCTGCGCTGGATGTCTCCAAGGTTTTGGCCATGTTTACAATTTCAGTGGTTTTTAATGTGCCTGCCAGGTGGGGGAAGGGAATAGTTGCCATCCGAGTGGTCTGAACCTCGTAACCAACCTCTTCGTAAGCTTTTTGAGCAGCGCGAATGAATCCCCCAGCTTTTGTAAGGGCAGCCTGATCAATCGGCCAGCCCGGATCCATGAAATAGGTTATCGAGCGAATTTTCATTGCTTGTCTCCAAACTTAATCAAAGGATTTATTGCGTTGGCGCACGATTTCAAACATCAATATTGAACTGGCCATGCCCACATTCAGGGATTCGCCCCCTCCCGGCATAGGGATATGCACGTTTTGGGGGGCGAGCAGTTGAGCTGCTTGGCTGGCCCCAGCGGCTTCACCGCCTATAATCAGCGCCAGGGGTGTGGAAAAATATGCTTGGGTATAAACTGCGCCTTCTCCCGCTGCTGCCAGATACACTCTTAGCTCGTAGGCTTCACATTTCTCTTGGATAGCTTCCCAGTTCATCTGGATGATGGGGATGCGAAAATGTGCGCCCATTGCGGCGCGCAGCACCTTGGGCGCGTACGGGTCGGCCGTTCCAGGAGCCAAGATCACTGCTTGCACGCCAGCAGATGCAGCTCCGCGTATAATTGTTCCCAGGTTTCCCGGATTGCGCACCTGGTCGGCGATAAGAAGAAAATCCAATTCCAGCGGGAAGGGTTGGGGTTGAATAGATAACACCAGCAGCAAACCTTGTGGGGTTTGTGTTTCGCTGACAGCTTGCATGACGTGTTCGGCAACTTGTTCCACCACTGTGTTTTGGTCTCTGAATTTCTCCACAATCTCGAGGCCGCGGGGACTTAAACCATCTGCATGCAGCACTAGTTGGGGCTGCATGCTAGCTTCCAGCGCTTCTTCTGCCAGGCGTACACCTTCAACCACGAAAGCTTGTGCCGAGTGGCGCGCCTTGCTGCGAGCTTGTAATGCTCGCACCTGCTTGATCTTTGAATTGCTTGTGGAAGTTATAGTCATAATATCCTCAGGCAAAAACGGTCTGAGTTAGGAGAATAATACGCTTAGAGGATCCAGGTTTTCCTAGTTGCCGAATTGATCACTCGTCTTCTGCGTGCATCCCTTTCCATACTTGAGTGAAGGCATCAGAAGTAGGTTGATCGAATAGGGTGATGCGCACTTGCATTAGGCGGCTAGAAGGATGTTCCCTGAAGTAATCGCGAATCGCGGCGAATATAGTTTTGGCTGCAAGGTCCTTGGGAAAGCCGAAAATACCTGTAGATATGGCTGGAAAGGCAATGGAGGTTAATTCCAGGCGCTCGGCCAGTGCCAATGAACCACGGACGGCTGATGCCAGTTTGGCTGCCTCATCACCGGAACCCCATACTGGCCCTACGGCATGGATCACTTTACTGCAGGGCAGCGAGCCAGCGCTTGTGTATGCCGGCTCGCTGTGTGAAACTGGGCCATGTGCGCGCACCCATGCGGCGCTTTCTTGCTGGATGGCTCCTCCGCCTTTGCGGGAGATGATCGCAGCCAACCCACCCGCGTGCATCAAGCGGCTGTTAGCGGCGTTCACTATGGCATCAACCTTTTCGGTAGTGATATCCCCCTGCACTAACTCTAAATGTTGACCGCCGGAAAATTTATAAGAATCCTGCACAGTGTTCATGATGGTTGGCTTATTTTACCTCACTTAGCTGGTAGAATAATGTGCAGCATAAAGGTTTTAGAGACTTAACTAAACGCACATTTTAAGGCTGCTTTGGGTTCCCAATAGAACTGCAAACTAAACCTGCTGTAGAGAAAACGACTAATCCTCAAGAATTTAAACATTATCTTGACATAAATAATATACTCAAGGAGAAAAACATGGTGGATTCACGGATCGAGAAACTCGCAGATGTTTTGGTAAATTATTCTGTGAAGGTAAAACCCGGGGATTGGATATTCGTAATGGGCAATTACATCAGCGAACCACTGGTCGTTGAGGTTGTCAAACAAATATTGAGGGCTGGCGGACACCCAAATACGCTGCTTTCCAGCGATCTAGTTTCAGCCACGAACCTTAGGGAATCCAGGGAAGAGCAGTTGAAATGGATCTCTCCGATTGATGAAATGATTTACACCAAGGCAGACGGCATGATTGCTATTTCTTCAACTCAGAATACACGGTCGTTGAGTAATATCGACCCCGAAAAACAGCAGATCGCCCAATTCGCGCGCAGGCATTTGATGGAATCCTACATGACTCGCTCGGCCTCTAAGGAGTTCCGCTGGGTGATGACCCAATACCCCACTCAGGCTTACGCTCAAGAAGCGGATATGGGTCTCAAGGAATTTGAGGATTTTGTGTACAGCACCATGTTTGTGGACAAAGATGACCCGGTGAAGGAGTGGTATGCCGTCCACGATGAGCAACAGCGTTTGATAGATTGGTTAGTTGGTAAGAAAGAGGTGGTTGTGCACGGCGCTAATGCAGACTTAAAGCTCTCAATTGCATCCCGAACATTCATTAACGCAGACGGTGAACACAATATGCCCAGCGGAGAGATTTTCACCAGCCCTATCGAAGATTCAGCAAATGGTTGGGTTTATTTTACATACCCTGCAATCCGGGCAGGCCGCGAGGTAGAGGGTGTTAGATTGGAATTCAAAGAGGGAAAAGTAGTTAAAGCAACCGCAGAGAAGAACGAAGAATACCTGCTCAGCCAGTTGGACATTGACGAAGGCGCCCGATTCTTGGGTGAGTTTGCCATCGGAACAAATTACGGGATCAAAAAGTTCACTAAGAGCATCCTATACGATGAAAAGATTGGCGGCAGCTTCCACATGGCCATCGGCTCTGGTTTCCCTGAAGCAGGTGGTGAGAACAATTCTGCGGTTCATTGGGATTTTATCTGCGACGCGCGCGAAGACAGTGAGATCCTGGTTGACGGAGAGTTGTTTTACAAAGACGGCAAATTTCAGGTGTGAAGCGCAAATTAGATAAATTAAAACAAAAACGGGACTAGCGAAAGCTAGTCCCGTTTGATTTCTACTTGAAGTGATTAATTCAGTTTAGCTTGATCAACAACGGCTGTGAAAGCTTGAGGGTCTCGTACGGCCAATTCTGCCATCATCTTGCGGTTGATCATAACGTTGGACAGCTTCATGCCGTGGATCAGGCGGCTGTAGGTGGTGCCATTTAATCTGGCTGCCGCATTGATGCGTGCGATCCACAAGCGGCGCAGGTCGCGCCGGCGGGTGCGGCGGTCTCGGTAAGAATACCACAGACTTTTTAACATGGCTTCATTGGCGCGGCGGAAAAGCTTTGATCTGGTGCCGTACTGGCCTTTGGTAATCTTTAGGATTTTTTTATGTCGTTTCCGGCGGGTTGTGCCGGTTTTTACTCGTGCCATTTCTTATCTCCGTGGAGTTGCTTCAAATAACCCAACTTGTTATTTAGCGGTGCGCGCGTTTGGGTTAGCTTTGTGTTTTTTCATGTAAGGGGCCAAGCGGCGGATGCGCTTCTGGTACCCCTTGCCTTTTACTTCAATCATCTCGCTGAATTGCCGTTTGGTGCGCTTTGATTTGCGGCGGCGTAGGTGGCTCTTACCGCCTTTAGTGCGCACAAGCTTGCCAGTACCGGTCAAGCGGAAGCGCTTGGCGGTGGCCTTATGTGTCTTCAACTTGTATTTCTTGCCAGGTTTCTTCTTGCGTGCCATACTTGTTTCCTCTCAAACAAATTCCGCGACCGAAATTGTGTCGCGGAGTTGTGATACTCTTTTGACCATTTAGGTGTCGGATTATTTAGTGTCTTTTTCGCTGGATGGCGCTAAAACCATT
Organism: Chloroflexota bacterium; assembly: GCA_019456165.1. GTDB lineage: Bacteria > Chloroflexota > Anaerolineae > Anaerolineales > UBA11579 > VRUJ01. The sequence goes on along the minus strand of VRUJ01000005.1, from coordinate 94,908 downwards.
AACAACGAACGACCTTCGACCGAAGGTCTCTGCTCAATAACGCTGACATCTTGGAGTTCCTCAGCGATCTCTTGCAGGTCTTCTAACGCAATTTCCGGATAATCAAATTCACGTCCCCGGAAGCGTATGCGAACTTTGACTTTCTTGCCCTGGCCTAACCAGCGGCGGGCGTCCCGCACTTTGAAACCGCGATGATGTGCGGTAGTTTTGGGGCGCAGGCGAATTTCTTTGATCTCGATTTTCTTCTGCGCCTTACGGGATTCACGATCCTTCTTGGTCCGCTCGTAAGTGAACTTTCCGTAATCGATCACCCGGCACACTGGCGGTGTTGCGTTTGGCGCAACCTCCACCAGATCAAGATCTGCGTCGTTTGCAATATCCAAAGCTTCTTTTATTGTCACGACACCGACATTCTTGCCGTCTGGCCCAATAAGCCGCACCTCTTTAGCCCGGATGGCGCGGTTTGTCCGGTAATTTGAGGCGCTTATCGGGTTCTCCTCTGTAATGTGTAGCTTTTAATAGGTCTTATTTTCTCTTCCTTATAGTCAAAATGACGCGTCGGATGATACCACAATTGAACCCGAATCGTCAACCAATTCTTCAAAACCACATGCAAAATTAGGTGTAAAAAGTAATAAATGGCAGACTATGTCCCTTTGTAGTTTGGAGGGCGTTTTTCTAAAAAGGCGCTAACACCCTCGGTGAAGTCGGTTGTGCGGGTCATGTCCGCGATCATACGCGCTTCGTACTCCATCTGAGTTTCCAGGGTGTGGTTGAGACTTTGGCGCAAAAGTTTTTTAGCGGCTCCGAAAGCCTTGGTCGGGCCGGCGGCCAGCTTTTCTGCGAGGTTGCGCGCTTGGTCCAAGAGTTCATCATCCGGTACTACCTGGTTAATGAGTCCCCATTCCAGAGCCTGCTGGGCTGAAAGCCTGCGGTTGGTGAGCGCCAATTCCAGAGCGCGTTTCTGCCCTATAAGGCGAGGCAGGAAATAGGTGGCCGAGCCGTCTGGTGAAAGCCCCACGGCTGTATAGGCCATGGTAAAGGTACTGCTTTCTGCTGCCAGAGTTATGTCGGCCGCGGCGAGCAAGCTCATACCCGCCCCTGCGATGTTGCCATGCGCTGCTGCAATTATCGGAGCTTGCATGCGCGCCATCCGGGATATGGCCGCGTGCAGATGGGTGATCATGTCCTTGATATGAGTCGGAAGATTATCGAGGTGTTTTGCAAAGTTTTTCAGGTCTCCGCCCACACAGAAAGTTTTTCCAGCGCCGCTTAGAAGCACTGCTCGTATGTTTGCGTCTTCATCGCAGCGCAGCATTACTTGGCTCAGGTCTGACACTAGATTGTCATCCATTGCGTTACCAGCTTTCGGCCGGTTTAATGTTATGTGGGCGACTTGGTCTTTTTCTTCGAAGAGCAGGGTTTTATAAGTCATGTCCTTTAGCTCCTGAGGGGTTGAATGAAGTCCTGCAAGGCCTGGCCGATTTGTTCCGGGGAATCCTCCTGAATAAAATGGATTCCTTTTACGGTTACTTCTGTTTGGTTAGGCCAGGTGCGGCAGTACTCGCGCTGCTCGCCGGTTAGGATTGCTCCTGGGTCAGCGTTAATAAAGAGTTTGGGCATGTCGCTTTTTGAAAGCCAATCCGAATAATTGGCGACTATCTCGCTAACATCTGCGGGTTCGCCTTCAATTGGTAATTGGCGCGGCCAGGTGAGAGTGGGGCGGCGCGACTCGCCTGCTTCCAGGTAAGGGCGGCGGTAGGTTTCCATCTCCTCATCCGTGAGTTGGCGCTGGACACTGCCGGGCAAGATGCGCTCAACGAACATGTTGCGCTCGATGATTAACTTTTCGCCTGCTTGAGAGCGCAAACCCTGAAAAAACTCGCGTGATCGATCCGGCCACTGGTCCCAGTTGAGCGTCTGCACGATTGATTCCATATAAGCGATGGCTTGCACGCGCTGTGGATAACGCTGGGCCCAGTGAAAGCCCAATCCGGACCCCCAATCGTGCACTACCAGGATAACGTTTTCGGAGAGTTCGAGGAAATCGAACCAGGCATCCAGGTAGCGGGCGTGGTCGACGAAGCGGTAGGAGCCGTCCGGTGTCTTGCCGGAGGCGCCCATGCCGATCAGGTCTGGGGCCAGGCAGCGACCCAGGTCTGTAACGTGGGGGATCACGTTGCGCCAAAGGTAAGAAGATGTGGGGTTTCCGTGCAGGAACACGATTGGATCTCCGCTGCCGGTGTCTACATAAGCAATCTCGCTGTCTAATACGCTGGCGCGTTTGCGTTCATAAGGGTCTTGTGCGGATATTTGGTCATCGGTCATTTTGTTGCCTCCTGAATATAGTCTGGTTATTTATATCATAAGTTTGATGTGAAATAAATACACGGATAAATTAATTAATAATTTTTGAGGGGCAGAACACCTATGGGAGGTTTGATATCTCGATATATAAGTAAAATCAACAAATAACCAATCTAATACAAATCAGCCGGTATGAATTCCTTATTATCTGCGTCCACCCGCGTTAATCCGCGATTATTTTCTTTGTCATCTGGACTTTGCACCAAGGAGGAGAAAAAAACAGTTTACCGTAGATAAAACAGATAAACGCGGATATTGCTTAAGGTTGATGTGAAATGAAATTGCGGATAAAGAACCCAATAATTTTTGAGGGTTTTAACACAAACTTGATGTTCTGCTTTTCAGCATTTGGGGGTATTAAGTAAAATTATACGATAAACCAATCAAATATATATCAGACGTCTCATATTCCGGTGATTGGCAAAAAAAACACCCTCCCGCGAACAACTCTCGCGGGAGGGTGTGAACATTGTTTAATTCTTGGAGCGATGGTTAACCTGCGTAGCTCCAACCAATATGCGGCAGTGTGAGTGAATCGTTGGCTTCTCCAGGTTTGTTTATACCCGCGCCAACAACTTCGCCGAGCATGATGTCATGATCCCCGCCAGTCTCGAACTTGGCTACAACTTTACATTCAATAAAGGCGGCGGCTTCATCCAACACCGGGCAGCCTGTTTCTGGCCCAGGGCTAAATTTAGCATTTTTCACCTTATCGGGGTTTTTAGCCCGGCTCTTGGTAAAAGGTTTTATCGCCTCTTGGTCTTCTTTGCGGAAAATATTTACTGCGAATACCTGGCCTTGCTTGATCAGGCCGTAGGTATGCGACGTTTTCTGCAATCCGAGCGCTACTAGCTGCGGCTCGAAGGATGCTTGCGTCAACCAGTTGGCGACCATGATATTGACTTCCTCACCATCCCGGCTAGAAATCGCGTAAAAGCCATACGGCATCATTTTGAGAACTTTAGAAATTGGGTAATCGGTCACTTGAACTCCTTTGTCTTTGATAATTGAAAAAATCCCAATTAAAAGACAATTATACTTCTGGCAATCTTACCCTCTATGAGTTCGTCGTATGCTTTATTGATATCTTCAAGAGGATAGGTCTTGGTAATTAATCTGTCCAAGTCTAACTTGTTGTTCAAATACAGATCAGCGAATAATGGGAAATCGTGAGCTGTGTTGGCGCTGCCGTAATATGAACCTTTTATGGTCAGTTCACGCCGAGTAATGATGGCTCCGGGGAGATTGGTTGCACTGTCCATTGGGGAAAGGCCCTCCAAAACCAGCGTGCCTCCCGGGCGCACAGCTTTCAGGGCTTGTTCCTGCACAGCCGGGATACCGATGGCTTCAAAGACATAATCTGCCCCGCGGCCGTCGGTAATTTCTCTGATGGCTTTATGAACGTCAGGGGAGGTCAGAAGTGTGTCTGTAGCGCCAAACGTCTTTGCAATTTCCATCTTGGTATCGTTTACATCTACAGCTATGATACGGTTTGCTCCGGCTAAGTTTGCTCCCATAATAGAACTTAACCCTACTCCACCTGCGCCGAAAACAACCACGTTGGCTCCAGGCTTTACACCGGCGGTATTAATCACCGCCCCTACTCCGGTGGTGACAGCACACCCGATGAGGGCTGCCACCGGGGCAGGCACCTTTTTCGACAGAGGTATGCAAGCCTCCTGTGCCACAACCACGTACTCGGCGAAACAAGAGATCGCGCTGAAATGAAATACTTGCTCACCGTTCTTTGAAAAGCGGGTAGTGCCATCCAGCATATTACCGCTCCAGATTGAGGGAGTGAAAGTGCTGCAAAGCGAGGGATGTCCATCCAAGCAATAAAAACACGTACCGCAGTTGGGCGCCCAATTGAGGGCTACGAAATCGCCTTTCTTGAGGCGCGTTACGCCCTCTCCAATTTCTACAACCGTACCGGCGCCCTCATGGCCGGGAACAACTGGCTTGTGGTGGTGGATCGCTCCGGTAATCAATTGATAATCGCTGCGGCATACTCCCGCGGCCTCAACTTTTACCAGCACCTCGCCAGCGTGGGGAGCTTCCAGGTCTAGAGTCTCAATTTGGAAGGGTTCACCTACTTCATTAAAAACTGCTGCCTTGATTTTCATGGCTGTTTGCCTCTAATATTATTCAGAAGAAATATAATCGGTAAGTCAGTGATCCTACGGAGTTTTTCTTCTATGGGTTCAAATGCCTGCGATACCAGGCAAGAAAATCTCCTGGCGTTCCAATTGGGAATGGGACAGATGCGCTCATAAGTTTGTTTTCCAGGAAGTGTTTGCGGTCCAGGGTGACCAGGAAATCTACATTAGATTCCCAGGCCGCAGCTAAGATGTTAGCATCACCGGGGTGATGGGTCAAGGAAAGGCTCTTTTCTATCGTTTCGGTTTTTGGGTTGGGAGAGACTTCCAGATTGCTTTTATCCAGTAATAATGCCAAACTGCCCAGGCTTCTTAGCGCCTTGCGCCGAAGGGCGTTTTCCAACTCTCTCAAAACAAGAGAGCTAACCAACAGATTGATCGCGCCTGCTTCACTTAACCTAAGGATCATACGCGCACCCCCTTCGGCTGGCCAGATAACGGAAAATAAAGCGCTGGTATCCAGAAAAGCCCTAACTTTCATGATTATACTTTTCTCGCTCCTCGCGCAGGGTTCTTAACATACTTTCCAGTGATTCCCCCTTTTGGGATAAGTCATCTGAGATGCGATCGGCAAGCGCATCGATTTGGGTAAGTTTGGGGCTGAGGATAAAAACGCCATCCAGATCTAACAATGTAAAACTGTCCCCAGCTTTTAGGTTATAAGTCTGGCGAAGTTTTTTGGGTAAAGTGAGAATACCTCTTTGGGCCAGCCTGAGGGTGATTGTTTGTGACATGGGAATCTCCTGTTTGCTGAAATACTGAATATCAGTATGTCAGTCAGGAGTTTAGTTGTCAATAAGTTCCCTCACACCATCCTTTTTTGGCTTTTGGTAATTCTATTTAGATTCTTACCGCCAGAGAGTGAATTCCGGTGGCCCCATCTGGTCTTGGAGAGCTGTCTTCGCTTGTTTGCATTTCACCAGTCCCATCATAGCAGCGCACATTGAAGACGTGGCGGCCTTCCTCGTGCGGCCAATCGTAGCGCCACTGCACCCAGGTTAACGGGCTGAGTGGGGGAGCCAGGATTTCAGCTAGTTCCCAAGGACCTTCATCAACCTGGACTTCGACCTTCTCAATGCCGCGCGCTCCAGCCCAGGCGATACCGCCAACGGCAACTTGGGGTTCGCCATCAGTACCTGTGAGCACGTCTACTGCAACAGTGTCAATTACAGAGGTTGCTTTGGCGATAGCTTCTTTGCTCCAACCGCGCCCTACCCAAAAGCCTGTTGCCTCGTGGTCTATTATTTCTATTGTCTCGATCCATTTTGGCTGTTTCATGCCGTAACGGTTGGGAACATAAACCCGCAAAGGGTAGCCGTGGGGGACAGGCAATGGAACGCTGTTCATATCATAGACCAAAAGCGTGCGCTCATCCAGAATATCTTGCATTTTTACACTTTCATAAAACCCATCCGCCGCAGTGATCTGAGCTTCCTGAGCGCCAGGGTGCATACCGGCCGCATCCAGCACATCTTTCAGGCGTGCGCCAGTCCAGCGGGTTGTACCGGTCAGGTCGCCGCCCACCGGGTTTGAGATGCACTGCATAGTAAGGATTTGAGTGAAGGTTGGAAAAGCACGAATGTCTTCAATGCTCAAAGAAAGTGGATTTTCTACTAAACCGGAAACCTGCAAGCGCCATGCGTCTATATCTACCCGGGTAGGACGCGTGTTTATGTCGATACGGTAGAAATCATCATTGCTGGTCAGCTCTGGACGCGTGCCGTCTACTGGCTGTGTGCGCGCGGCTAATTCCTCAGGAGAGGGAGAGGCTGCCGGGCCGGAAGTTTCCGCGGCCCCAAAGGGATCAGGTTCAGGAACCACAAGGTCGTCGTCGGGTTGGGAGACCGTTTCAATGACTACAACTTCTTCTTCATCCACGCGCAGCAGTCTGGCGAGGCCGAGAGCCCCCAAGGAAATTACTACCGCTCCGAATCCGGTTAAAGATAAGAACTGCCTGCGAGATAGACCGTTATGCTCATCTTCTTGCGCATTTGGATCGGCTTCATAAACGAGTCTTCCAAGCACCCAACCCCATCCAATGTATAAGATTGCCAGCCAAAACGCGCTGGTCGCAACCCCGGCTGGAGGAAAACCGAGAGAATTCTCGACAATTAGCGTGAGGGCCAAGAGGATCAAACCGCCTATCACTCCATATGTAGTTAGGGCTTGGGGACGCTTGTTCCTATTTGCTGCCAGAACGAGGCCGAAAACGGCTCCGCCGGCGATAACCTGCAATATTGCAATTACTTGTTCGGTTGTTTTTGCAGTACTGGAAGTTTCGCCTAAATCCAGGCGAGTAATAAGTCCAACCATCAGGTCAATCACCGGAGTGATCACACCGCCAGGCAGGACACGGGTTAACCAGTCGAAAATGTCGAAAGGTACAAATGGCAAACCGGCCAATTGATCTCCCAGATACATCAGCCCGATTACGGGTAAGCTGGTAAGGGCACCGAGCAGAGCGCCAATGGCAATTGTTTTTGTTTTCATTAAATCCTCCAGGCGCGATTATAATTGAATTGTAAAAAAAGATAATTAGGACAATATTAGTGCTGTATCAGGGGGTTGTAAATGTGCACCCTCTAATAGTTTTCGTTTTTGAAAGAAATGGAAGGCTGGATCCTGTGGTTTTCAATGGGCTAAAGCCCGTTGCCCAAGTGTAAAAAACCCACTTAAATCACCCCTCTTGCTAAGAAAAACCTCTTGACATTCTAGCTACTGGAAGGTGTAAAATGGTCGCATCCTTAGATCCAGGAGGCTGTATGCAGATTCGTGAATTTTCCAAACTTACCGGGGTGCCGCCCAAAACCATTCGCTATTATGAGTCGATTGGGTTGCTGCCGCCCCCTGTCCGCAAAGCGAATGGTTACCGAGAATACCGTGAGCTAGATATTGAGCGCCTAAAGTTAGTAGCCGGAGCTCGCCGCTTAGATTTTTCGTTGGCCGAGATCGGAGAGATCTTAGATCTGCGCGACCGCCGTGAGGCTCCTTGCCAGATATTGCTAGATTTGCTCGAAAACAAATCTAACGAGATCAAGCAACGCATTACCGAACTGCAGCGCTTGGACGCAGAATTAAAGCAGCTTTTCACCCTAGGTCTCACCTTCCCCACGGATGACGTGGAAGGTAAGAATTGCGTCTGTCATCTGGTCAGCGAAAATACCCTAGCTGGAACCGTTTAACCAATTTAGTAATTAGGAGAAAATAAAATAATATGCTAGCCTCGAAGACCCCCCAAGTCGATTATGAGGATTGCTGTACTCCGGTAATCAACCAGGAATTGGATAAGAGTTCTGTAAGTGTGATGTGCTCCGAGTGTAGCACCAAGGGCAAATCTATAGATACGCAGACTGTAAAATCTCTGTTAGCCGTCAGCCTAGAAAACGTGCACCCGGTAGAGTACCATTTTTGCGCCGAGGATAGCTGCCCTGTGGTTTATTTTGCTGTAGATGGTGGGCAGGTGTTTTACGAAAGTGATCTGCGAGAGCGTGTTTACCAAAAAGCAGCTGGAGATGAAAGCGTAAATGTGTGTTCTTGCTTTGACATTACTCCCGCGGATATCCATAATGAATATGTAGAAACTGGCTCAAGCACGGTTGTTGACCGCGTGGATGCAGGCGTGAAAGCGGGACAGTGTGCTTGCGAAATCCGCAACCCTCAGGGAAGCTGCTGTCTGGGCAACGTACGCAGCCTGGTAAAAAAGATGACCGTAGAGACTGCGCTCCAAGAAAGCTAGTTGGGATCATCGGGGGAAACATTGTAATATTCCTCTGAATCCAACCTGAAGATTTTGTCAGCATTAGAAGCAAACGAGAATGCTATAATTAGGGCCGGAATATGAATCCTTTAAACGCGTAAGGAGCATACGGTGAGAAAGAAAATTTATTGGTTATCATTGGTTATTTTAGTGTTGGTATTAGCGAGCCTGGCGTGTAGTTTGCCTTCTGGAGATGACGGCGATGAGCCAGCATCTGGGGAGGATAACGGCGATAATGGCCAGGTTACTGAGGTGGTTAATGTGCAAACGGACGAACCACCAGCTGAGGATAATGACGGAAACACTGAACCAGACACGCCTCCAACAGGTGGAGACCTCAATTTGGCTGATCCGTCTCTATATTCCTCGCCTTCCAATACAAACTTCTATTCTAGTATGGATATCAGTTTTACAGCCCTGGATGTGTTTGGCCGCATCAATGTAGAAGGAGCTAAGAGCGTCGACCCTCCACCAGCTTTTGGGTACACTTTCCTCCTTGAGGGGGAAGCCGTAGTAGATGGTATGGATACTCTCGAACTCGCTAACATTAATGGGACCGATTATGTATTTATTCCTGGGCTGGGCTGTATTGCATTTGGCGGGGATGAGTTGATCGATATTTATGACGATTTAATCGATTCTAGTGAATTGTTGACAGGTGAAGCTCAATTATTAGAATCGGGAGTAATGATCAATGGGGTGGCCACAGATCATTATAAGATTGACGAATCAAACGTTGACACCGGCGATCCAGGATCTGAAGATTACCTCGAAGAAATTGAGGATGGCAATTTATACGTTGCAGTAGATGGCGGTTATATCGTGCGAATGGTGATTGATGGAAGAGGTGTCAGCAGCGCGCTTAGCGGGGATGCCACCTTGGTGGGAGATTTGCATTACGAACTGAACTTTACTCCCACCAATGATGCTGTTGTGGTCTCACCGCCCGCGGGCTGTGAAGAAGCCTCCGAAACGGAATTCCCTGTGCTGGACGATGCCTATGATATCAACACATTCCCCGGGTTTTACAGCTACTCAACTAATTACAGTTTTGACGATGTAGTAGATTTTTACAAGACAGAGATGGCCGCAGCTGGCTGGGATTTGGGCGACGAGCTTTTATTAGCGCCTCTGGCCACTCTATCATTCAGCATGGATGGACGCAGCGCGGAAATCATGATATTCGACGGAGGCGAAGGGATCTTGGTTACTATTGGTGAAGAATTGAATTAAAAAACCAATTGGCTTTTAACAGAAAACTAAACCCCCGCTGACTTGAACTGACCCCCTAAAAACAGGACAGGAAATAAAAACACCTCTCGTGAATGGATAACGGAGGTGTTTTTATTTGGAGTTGAGAAACTAGCGCGCTTGTTCTGGGAGGATAACCACAACCCGGGCGGTCATTGTTTGTCCGTCATCTCCGAACTCTCCTACAACTGCCACACGGACACCGCGCTGCAACTCACTGCGATCAGCGGGTGTCGTGCTGTCCTCTTCACGAAGCGCTACGATGGTTTCATCGGTGAGTGTTACCATGCGAAAACCTTCTTGGGTTTCCAATTCCAGGCTGTCATCCGTCACACTAACGATTATCCCGATTAGGTCTGGTCTGGGTTGTTGATTGGCACCTTGCTGCTGTTGAGCGCCGCCTCGCGGGGAAATCTGCCCAGGAAAGCCTTGCTGCGACTGCCCTCCAGGCTGGCCTCCAAACCCGCCTCCTGGTCCAGCTCCGGGCCCTGCTGAAGAAGGACTCTGTATGGACCATCCCTGTGCGCCGATGAAGAATCCCAGGGAAAAAGAAGCCCCTGAAACCATACAGGCGATAACCAACGCGCCTAACCCGATGAGTAGTTTGCGATCTGTTGTCATGGCATTCTCCTTAATTATCGATGGATCTTACTCGATTTTAATTTTCGTTAAATCTAAAACCGAACTCTGAGATGCAGCGCTACCTCCAGGAGAAAAAGGATCCTGTATTCCAATCCGCAATGTATAGGTTCCAGGTTCCAAGATGGAGGGTATAACGATCATATAATTCTCCACCATGATACCATTGGCAGGAGGATTGAATTCGCGTGCATAGCGCAATAAATTTCCCAGGCCTAATTCGTGGGTTTCTAATAGGATTTCATCCAGGGTTGTTGTGATCAGAGGCAGCCTATTATCAATCGTTGTGTGATCAATAATCTGCCAATAAAAACGCACCTCTAGCCAGCCTCCCGCTGAAACCGAATCGTTTACCAGATCATATCCCAGCAATTCCACACCATTGATGCGCTGCCCAACCAGGAACTGGGGTTGGAAATCGTCAACCACCAATTCAGGGGGATTATCAGTAATATGGTATAGAATCAACTCACGCCCGCGGCCTGCAAAACCTGCGCTGCCTTGTCCAAACAAGATAGGCACGTTCCAGCTTTGTCCGTCTACCAGGCCTGGCGGCAGCCCCCAAAAGCCTTGCTGCTGTTGTGGGCTAATCGGGGTGGTGGAAAATATATCTCTGCCTTCGAGGCTCTCAGGGCTAGGGGTGGGAGTGTCCAGGTGTGGGATTAGGATATCAGGGCGAATATCGTAGACCAAGCGGAAATAGAACATATCATAGCCAAAAACTCCACTTCGCCCCAGGATGGAGCTATCCTGCGGCAGTAGCTCCCAAACATTCTCATAAAAGTCATTGATGGCTACGTCTTCAGAGTAATCGTTGGCAGACCAATTTACGTGTAATTCTAGAAAGAGCGGAAAAATCATAACCAAAGAAAAGAATACACCCGCGATTGGTCTAGCCCATTTTTGCCAGTTTTGAGCCATATTGGCTATCCAGCCCCATAGATAAGTACTCAGCTGGAAAACGCCAAATCCGATGAAAATGGCATACAGCAGGTGTGCTGGGATGAAAAAAACATCCAGGTCGAAGGCGCGATACTGGATGAAAAAGAGAACCTGAGCCAGATACATGCTTACGAATAGGTAGAATCGTTTCGGTTTGCGTACCAACATTTCAGCCAGACCGTAAAGCCCCAACAGTATCCCGAAGATGAAATACTGCTGGCGGAGCATATACAAGTAGAGAACGATCCGCTCAGGGATGGAGATAAGTGGGAATGCAAATTTGAACTGTGGGAATGCACCCAGAGTGTAGGAATAAATCCCGCCCAGTGTACTGGGAGCGTTTCGCAGCATGGGAGCATCATTAAGCGTGGATGCTTTATAAGGCAGCCAGGTAAATTGGAGCACACTCAGGAAGAAAGCCCCTGCCACCCCCAGCAGTTCACGAATGCGGGTTATGAAGCGCCAATCGACCAGCAGGATGAACAATATGAATCCGGGCGCAAAACCCAGGTTGGACATGTGCGTGCCCAGACTGAGACCGAAACTGAGGGAAAAAGCCAACAACCACCATATTGCGCCGCGCTGTTGTGCTTCTCTGGCCCGCGCCCAGCGCAGAAGCAGCCAGATCGTCAGAGTGACCATAAAGACGTTAGGAGCGTAGACTTCGGCGATTCCGGTTTGAGACCAGAAGGCCAACGAAAACGCGAACAGTAAAGCCGTGAATGCAGATACGACCCGGCTGATGGGCGAGTTGTTGGATTTTTCGCTGCTAGTAAGCTCGCGCATGATGGCGTAAAGGAAAACCACGCCGCCTGCTCCCATGATCGCAGACATCAGATTCATGCGGTGGGCTACGTCGTCAATCGGCAGGTAAGTGAACGCCTTGCCCAGCCAGGTATACAGCGGGTAGCCGGTAGCATGCGCCAGCCCTAGCACGTAAGGGATGGAAGCCAGTTCGTTGCCGTCCGGGCTTTTATATGAGAGGCTGGGAGTGAGGGTGGCGTTGTATACCAGCATGGCCAAGATGAAAATGGCTAAGCCAATCAAGTAGTCGGGCCAATTTGGAAATCGTTTTTGAAACATAGATCGCATCTGCATTGGACACTCGGGGTTAACTTACACCCAGGTAGTATTGGAGCATACTCAATGCTATTCTACCCCCAGGGTGTAAATTTTATGTAACCGGGGTGTAATGGTTTGGTTGGGGTGCTGGGATCTAAAAATCGCCCACCATTGCTGGCGGGCGATTAATTGTTAGACTTCTTATAATATATACAGTTGATTTACTTGCTTAAGCTTCTTGTTTCTTCTTTTGGGTGAAGTAGTAGGCTGCCCCGCCCCCGCCGAGCACCAGCAAGCCGAAGAAGCAGAGTCCGCCAATTATCGCCACCCACAACCAGATGGACGTACCTGGCTCACTTTCTACTTCAACAGATACATTATCATCTCGGGGATCCAGGTCCCATGTTAGCGTGTTGCCACTGCTATCATCAGAGTTATCATTCACCGCTTTTCCGGGGACTTCCACATTCCATGAGAAATCGAAATCATCAATCCCAATATCATCTGGGTCGTCCATACCATACAAGAGGAGATCAACCTCATAGTCCAACTCGCCATCTGAATTTATTCTTAGGCGGTTAACACTTGCTAATCCCATATCGGCATATATTTCCTCTAACTCATCTAAATCATCGAATGGGATGGTGATCTCACATGTGAAAGTACCACTCCTATCGGAGTATTTAACAGTTGCCCCACGAGGAAGATCACTTTCATCTTCAACGCTTTCACACGCATCTTGAAGATCATTTTCATTTGTTTCGTCATCTAGAAAATCTTCAAAATCTTGGTTCATCTCGTCTTCAATAGCGTCAATATCGTCCTCAGAGAGACTTAACAATATCTTAAATTCCCCGGATTCGTCAGAATTTATTACAGTTGTAAATTTGACAGTGCATGCCGAGAACAGCAGGGTAGTGAGTAAAAGTGATAAGAATAATAATTTGGATTTCATACTAGCATCCTCCTGTGGATGATTATTTCATATGCATCATACACCAAATACACGTAATAATCAAATAGCCCATAAGTAAACAATCCAGTATTATTTGGCGGAGATCTGAGGCCGGATTAGGTGGGTAGATAGCAGAGTTTCTAGTTCTAAATTTAGTTTGATTAGACAGTTTCCTCCACACTAATTAATATTATTTATCCTGGTTTTCTAGCCTGTATCCTGAAGATGGGAATGGTCACGAAAGAATGCAGTTGGTTGATTTCCCTTAATATGGATTGTAAAACTTGGGGACGTGTGTATTTACCCTCAAATTCTGGGGTGAGGATGTGGGCTCGCTTGATAGCCATGATTTTCTCTCCCAGGTCTCGATAATAATCCTTGCGATCCAGCAATTGTGAGGTTAAACCAACTGGAAAGGTGAAATCTTCAATCTCGGCGCTGTCTTCGATGGTGAAACCAGCCTGCACGAAAGAATCTACTGCCATGAGAGATTTAAGGCCAAAGCCAGTCTGACCGTGGATGCCCTCACGCGGGGGCAGGCCAATGGCACGGATAAGCTCTATCAAGCCTTTGAGATGGGTTTTATGGCGGCCGGAGCGATCTGCAACCACCTCTCGCAAGTAATCTTCTAATGCCAAGTTCCAGTCATCTGGGTGATCATCCAGTTCGGTGTATTCGTGGCTGGCGATTATTATGCGCCCACCAGGTCGCAGCACAGTATAGATCTGTGCCAGCATTCCATCTATATCAATCCGGTCTGCTTCATCCGTCGGGAATTGGAAGACCATGCGAGCCAAGAATAGATCAACAGAGTTGGGAGGTAGTTTGCTGCTGATTTCAATTGCGGGGAGATTTGATAAAAAAGTAACTTCCTGCAAAGCGAGCAAGGCTGGAGCAGGCTCGATATCCTCAGGGGCTGTAGCTATGAGGGATTTGGGTTGGTTTTGAGCTATGTAGGTACTCAGGTCTCCCAAGCCAGCGCTGAAATCGAGCACATCTTTCCCAGGGATGAGATGGGCATGGACAAAATCTTCTATAAGGTAATAAACCAGGTAGCGGATTATCTCCCAATCCCTAAGGAGTTCCCAGCTAGTATTCATGAGGTGCTTTCACCAAATCAGATATATTTTATTAGACAAATATGGGCTGGCTAGGTTGTTGAATCTGCTCCCATATAATGGCGCGATTTAGTACCAGATCTAATTCAATTTATACTTCGGCTTTGTCAGAAATAATTTCGCGGCGAAACTGAGTTTCGTACAATTGGGCGTACAATCCGCCTTGCTGCATCAAAGAAGCATGTGTACCTTGCTCCACCATTTTGCCTTCATCCATAACCAAAATCTTGTCAGCCGCCAGAATGGTTGAAAGGCGGTGGGCGATCACAAGGCTGGTGCGCCCTTCGAAGAGCGGCTCCAAGGCTTCCTGGATGAGGGCTTCGGACTGTGAATCGAGGTGGGATGTGGCCTCGTCAAGAATCAATATGCGCGGGTCTTTGAGGATCACCCGCGCTATTGCCAGGCGTTGTTTCTCGCCTCCGCTCAAGCGGTAGCCTCGCTCGCCGACCAAAGTGTCGTAGCCTTCTGGCAGCTGCGCGATGAAGTCGTGGATATTAGCCGCTTTAGCAGCAGCCTCGAGTTCGGCCTGGGTAGCGTCAGTTTTGGCATACAGCAAGTTTGTGCGCACGGTATCGTGGAACAGGTAAGTCTCTTGGGTGACCATCCCGATCTGGTGAGCCAGAGATTCTTGGGTTACATCCCGTAAATCGTGGCCGTCCAGGCTGATGCGCCCTTCGGTCGGGTCATAAAGGCGCGGCAGCAAATAGGTCACGGTGGTCTTGCCTGCACCGCTGGGGCCAACCAAGGCAACGAGTTGACCTGCTTCTATCTCAAAGGAGAGATCCTGCAGCGCCCACCCGCGCGAAGCTACTGGTCCTTGAAAGCCATCTTGATCTTTGCCGTTTGTGGGAGCCTCTTTGTGCATGCTAGTTTGATGGTGTTCAGAGACTCCTGCTTTCACTGGGTTTTTTGCAGGCTGGTGGTATTTTATGCCCAGTATTTCATTTCCAACCAGGTAATCGAAGGAGACATCCTCGAATCTCACATGGCCGGTGACATCCTGGAGTATTATTGCGTCGGGTTTATCTTCTACTTCAATGGGCATATCCAAATATTCAAAAACGCGTTCAAAGCTAACCATTGATGTCACGAATTCGACCTGCACGTTTGAGAGCGCGGAGATAGGACCATATAGACGGGCCAGATAAGCGACAAAGGCGACGATGGTTCCAGCTGTGATGTCGTTGCTCAGGGCAAGTGACCCGCCAACCCAGTAGATCAGGGCTGTACCGATAGAAGCAGCGATACCCAATCCCATGAAGAACCAGCGCCCAACAATTGCACGGCGTACACCGATATCCCGAACTTTGGTGTTTGTCTCCTTGTAGCGCTTCAACTCCTGTTTTTGGCGGCCAAAGGTTTTAACCAGCAAGGCCCCATTGATGCTTAAAGTCTCCCCAATGATGCTGCTCATATCGGCGTTATATTTCATGCCTTTGCGGCGCACATCCCGCAAGATGCGCCCAACCCGCCTGGTAGGCAGAAGGAAGAGAGGCAGCACAACGACAGATAAGATCGCTAAACGCCACTCGATAGATAGCATAATTGCCAGGGTAGAAACCAAGGTGATGCTGTTGGTAATAATATTTGGCAGCGAACCGGTGATTGCGTTTTGTGCGCCGACAACGTCGCTGTTTAAGCGCGAGATGATCTCGCCAGATTTTGTATGGGTGAAGAAGCGCAGCGACATCTTCTGGATGTGGGCGTACATTTCTTGGCGTAAATCAAAAATCACACCTTCTCCCAGGCTTGCCCCGAAAAAGCGTTCGGCAACGCCAAGCAAGTTGGTGACAATGGGTATGCTGATCATGCCGAGGGCCAACCAGCCAAGACGTGTGCGGTCCTGGTTGGGTAAAACAACGTCGAAGAGGTCACGGTAGAGCAAAGGAGGTATCAAGCCAATCAGCGAGGCCAGGATGATGGTCCCCAATACCGTGGTTATTAGCAATCTATAAGGGCGCGCATATTGGTAGACGCGCAAAAGCAATTGGCGGTCTACCTGGGGTTTGTCTTTGCTCTCATCATGGCGCAGAAATTGCCACCAACCCCCACCACCGTGCATTATCATGATCGCTCCTTTCTAATTAATAATTGCATGTTCATTCTCATAATACTACCAGGGAACTTCGACGCCGTCCCAAGCCAGGAAGCGGCCGGCATCTTGCTTTTTGAGTTTGTCCGTCACCTGCAAAATACCGCGTACAGACTTGGATACTGTCAGGTGTGCGCTCTTGCCGCCCATGTCGGTCTTTACCCATCCTGGGTGGATCACGATTGTGATGACACCTTCTGGTAATATGTCGAAAGCCATAATGCGGCTGAACATATTGAGCGCGGCCTTGCTGGCAGAATAGCTGTAACCGTTACCTCCACTTTTGCGGGTGATAGAACCAAGCTGGGAGGAAATATTGATGATTTTTGGTTCCTCGCCTGCTTTTAATAATCCAAGAAAACTTTGAGCCACAATAATTGGAGCAACAGAGTTTACGTGTAATACGCTCAGCACGTTTGAAGATTCCAGCAGCCTGGAATTTTCTTCTGGGGGGCTAATACCGGCGTTGTTAAATAAGATGTCTAAGCCGGATACCTCTTCTTGGACGGCTTCAACCACGGCGTCAATCTGTGCTTGGTTGGTGACGTCCAACTGCAGAATGCTTAACATGTCCGCGTATTCGGTTTTGAGTTCTTTGAGTTCTACGGCCCGGTCCGGCTGGCGGCAAGAAGCGAAAACGTGCGCGCCGCGTGCCAGGCACTGGCGCGTGATCTCAAATCCTATGCCGCGGTTTGCACCGGTGATGAAAACGCGTTGTTTATTGTGTGAGGTAGAAGAATTCATGATGTATTTTACCCTGCAATGAACTGAAAGGTTTGGAGCTACAGGACGACCAACCCCAGTCGTACGCCTAGGCGCACCGCTTCAATGCGGTTAGTGACGCCCAATTTGGTGTAGATCGAGGAGATATGGAACTTTATGGTGTGCTCACTGATGCCAAGTTCCAGGGCGATCTGTTTGTTAGCTAACCCCTGGGCGAGCAATTCGAGCACTTCGCTCTCACGGTCAGTCAGGGTCTCGACGAGAGCGTCTTCGTCCTCATAGGTAAGTACGGCTTGGCCCAGTAGGGGCTGTATCAGGGCAGGCGTTCCGACGAGCAAGCCTTCATACAGCGCGTTGACCGCGGCCAATAGTTCTTCTTCGGATGTATCCAAAGGTAGTAAGCCCCAGGCGCGGGTAGGCAGCTCGGATAACTCCTGAGCTGCCTGAGGTTGGTCGGTGAGCATAAGCATTGCCAGGGGAGGCTCTACCCCGGCCAAAAAATCACCTAACTCCGGAAAAGTGACGGCTTCAGCGACGCTGACCAGGACGTCAATGTTCGCAGGCATCGATTCTAGCTCGCTCAGGGCGGCCGTCTCGGCAACCACTTCAACATCTTCGTCCACGCTGAGCAACGCCCTTAGCCCGGCGCGTTCAGCGAGAGAGGCGGCCAAAACCAGGATACGGATCAAATCACGTTCTCCTGCCCCCATCCTGGAGTATGTTTGGGTTCATAGTACGAATCATCTTTTTTGTTTGACTGCTGCAGCACGGTCTTAATTAATTCGGACGCAACTGCGCTGGGGATAGCCATACCCTGGTCGCCGCCGATTATCATGGTGTTGATACCGATAACCTCCCCGGCGGCATTGATCAGCGGCCCGCCGGAGTTGCCGGGAGCAAGTCGGGCGTCCGTGCGCATGATGGGTACAACTCCGCGAGGTCCGCGGGTTTGTGCGTGAGTCAGACGGCTGATGATGCCAAAGGTGACGGCCCCAAGCTGCCCCCAGGGATGGCCGATTGCAAATGTTATTTCTCCCACACGCATGTTGGTTGAATCACCGATGGTGAGCGGGGCTAAAGCATCGGCTTCGATCTTGAGTATGGCGAGGTCAACCTCGGCATCACGCGCCAGGATGCGCGCTTCGAACTGGCGCTTGTCGCTCAGGGTTACGATGGGATTCTGACGGCCCAGCACATGATTGTTGGTCAGCACAACGCCATTCTCATCCCAGATGATACCCGCTCCGGCGCTAAAACGCCTGCCCTGCACAACCGCCAGGCCGCGCCTGACGGTTTCAACTGTGCCGTTTAAATAGGGTGTGAAAAGGCTGCCGCTTTTACTCATCGTTTAAATCGTCATCATCCAGGCTGAAGCAGCCGTATCCAATCCCGTGGTGGGGGTGGCGCATGCGAAAGCTGGTTTTGCGGCCTTTCCCTCTTCCGTAGGAAAAACCGCGGCCACGATGATGTGGATCGCCAAATCCCCAGGCCATGCGGCGTTTGCGCTTACGCCCGCGAGGTTGTTCGGCTCTTTCTGTGAGAGTAACCTTGAGCGTTTCTAGCTTCCCGCCACGCAGTACCTCGATGGGAGTGGGACTGCCCACCACTTCCCCGGAGAGCAGGCTGAAAAGCTCATCCGCGCTCTCGATAGCCTGGCTGTTGAAGCCCACCAGGATATCGCCGACCATGAGGTTGGCTTCCGAGGCGGGGCTGTCGTCTTCGATGCCGACCAGCAGTAATCCGCTGGCTTGCTCACGACCTAGCGCCTTGAGCGCGTTTTCGGGGATATCCACAGGCTGGCTGCGGATACCTAAGTAGCCGCGCTTGATGCTGCCGTGTTTCTCGAGGGTGCCGGCGATCTTCCAGGCGATCTCGACCGGGATGGCAATCGAATTGCCGTGCCCCAACCCGGAGGTATTGATTCCCAGGATGCGGCCTGCGTCGTCGATCAAAGGACCTCCTGAGAAACCTGGATACGGGATTGCGTCTGTGCGGATGTGTCCTTCCAGAACTCCGCCGCGGCGCATGCGCGTGGGACCGCCCACCGCGCTGACGATGCCTAAACTGGCTTGCACGCCTTCTGTGGATGGTCTACCGATTGCCAGGGCGACTTGGCCAGGGCGGATCTCGCCTTCAGTTTTCTCGGCGGGGGCTGCTTCTGCATCTTCTATGCGCAGCAGGGCCAGGTCGCTGCCCGGGTCGCGGCCTACTAACGAGGCCTCAACCTGGCTGCCGTCCGGCAGGATGACCTTGATGTCCTCATCGCGTTCCACAACGTGGCTGGCGGTCAGGATCAGGTCTTTGGCATAGGCTATGCCGGAAGCGGGAAAACGCCTGCGGGCGTCCACGGTTACGGTAGATGCGGCTGCCTTTTCTACGGCGTCCGCCAGGGCTTTGGATAGTGCGGTTAGGGGTGTTTCTTTCTTTGCCATGTGTTTGCTCCTTAGTTCATAATAACAAAGTTGTATTGGTAATTCATTAACGAAAGTATATTGAATTATCCCCCGGGGCGCATCGGGCGTTCGGTTAGGTAGATACCTGGAAGTTTGGGTAGGGTGGTGAAACTAGATTTTGTGACCCCCAAATAATAACAATAAGTTGAATGAACTAAATTGTAAGAATGGAAAGACTGCTGGGTATATCCTCGGGTAGCTTAGGTTACTCCAACCATTCGAAGGATTCTCCAATAAGTTTTCCGTCCTCTGGCAGCTCTGGCATCAGGGACGCCACTTCATCCAGATAGGGTAGCGGGTCGAAGGTCTTCTCGGCGGTCATGACGCCTCGCTCTTGCATCTTTCCGCTAAGAATCCTTAGTACGGTTACTGTTAATGAGACACTGGTCAGGAGCCACCCAACCCGTTCGTTCCACATGTCCGGCGCAAGCCAGCAATTGTATCTGGCGGCGCGTCCCTCCTTGCGACCAACGGCGGAGACCCATTCTAGAGGGAATGCGATGGAATCGTCTGTGATTGTCAGCCACCTGTCGGGATTTGCCTCAATGGTCTCGTAGAAGGAGGTCATCGCGTTTGCAGGTTCGACCTCCCCCGCAGCGGTGAGCTTTGTTTGTTTTGCATAAAGATCTTGGAGCTGCGGGGGGAATGGGGTGAGGTACACACAAACCGGCCGCTCTTTTGCGAGGTCATCTGGTAGCTCATCAAAGATCGGATCATAGCTGCCATACGGGTATGTAGTGACTATTCGGCCATTCGGCAGTGGGACATGAAAGCCGCTCTTTAGAGTATCCTCTTCCAACCAGCGACCATCCTGATAGGCGCGCACTGTCCGGGCCTCAGTTTCTTGTGCTACTTGAAGCATCCACTCGAGAAATCCTCTGAACTTCTGCAAAACAACCAAGCTCTCCTGGGGAGACTCAAGCCATTGTTGTGGTGTGAGCGCCTGAGTACTCTCAAAATCGAACACTCCAGGCCGCCCTCCCTGGAGTTGCTCTGTTTCGTCCAACTGCCGGGCCGCGTGCACGCCCATGAGATTAGTTATACAAGGTGAGATTCCATTGCAGATGATGGCGGTAACGCCTGCGTCCCTGGCCTCAGCCGAAAACTCCTGCATCTGTGCGATAAAATCACGCCCCCATCCAACGTCGCAGTAGTGTGCGCCGCTGCGGACTGCCGCATGTAAAGTTGTGAGAGCAACTTGGTTATTCGCTGCGTTCACGATGATGTCATAGTCTGTCAATAGCAAGGCAAGCTGCTCCTCGTCTGCGCCGTCTACTTGCACCGCTCTCGCCTTGTCACCGATCTCTGCTGCTGCCTTTTCCGCGCGCTCCATGTTTCTCCCAGCAAAAGCAATCTCGCTAACCAGGTCGCTCTTCGCCAACAACTCTGCGCTTGGCACTCCGACAGCTCCGTAGCCTCCCAAAATAAAAACTTTCATGATTTACCTCCAAGTCCGGCTAAAGGATTGATAAGTATTTTTCTAGGTGGTTCATAAGTTTAGTATACCATAAAATAAACACGCAGAAATGTTTTGGCGGTGATGATTCTTGTGTTCTGCAAGGGGCTGTCCCAAAAGTTCCCCTCGATATCCGCAAACTCCTACATATTGGGGTTGGTTTTTTCCGAAACCTCAACATGTGGTGGTTACAATTACACAAAACCTACTTATGGGACAGCCCCTTGTCCTAGGGGGAATAACGCATTTCATTGACCTCGAGCCAGGTTATCTCTCGCTTGACTTTCTTCAAAAGAATTATATAATGTGGGCATCTAAATACTAGACACGCGAAGACCGGGACGAGTAACCGTACCCAGCAGCGACAGAAAAAGGAGAGCATAGGCTGAGAATCTCCCCCGCAGGCTGAACGGCCAAAACCCCCCGCGAGCGGAACCCAGAACAGGATAGAGTTATATTCTACTAAGGCGAACGGCTGACCCCGTTAAAGGTTAAACAGAGATTGGTCGGTGGCGAAGCCACCGACTCGGTGTTTCGCTCTGCGAAACACCATGGTGAGGGAAACTCAAGAGTCGGTAGACCAAATTCTGGGTGGAACCGTGTGAGCGCTGCTCTCGCCCCAGAGGTGAGAGCAGTTTTTTATTATATGGATATAATTGATGGCAGTTTGTTTTGATAAGTTAGGAGAAGACTGAAATGGCAGAAAAAAAAGAAGAACGCTACGAAGATTCGGAGCTTTACCGCATCCGGCATTCGGCGGCGCACATCATGGCCCAGGCTGTGATGGAGATGTTTGAGCCTGGAGAAGCCCAGATCGCAATCGGCCCGCCGATAGCAGAGGGCTTTTACTACGACTTTGAGCTCCCCCGTCCGTTAACCCCCGAAGATTTCCCGGCAATTGAGAAGCGCATGGCGGAGATCATCAAGGAGGGGCACAAGTTTGAGAAGAAGGTGGTCAGCGCGAAGGAAGCCAAGAAGGAATTTAAGAACCAGGTCTACAAAGTGGAGTTGATCGAAGGGCTGGAGAACGGCGGCTTCGATGAATACGGCGAGCCCTTAGATGGGCCGCCAGAAATTTCTTTCTACACGCATGATAATTTCACAGACCTGTGCCGTGGTCCGCACGTCGAAGATACCAGCAAGATCAACCCCAGAGGACTAAAGCTGATGAGCATTGCGGGGGCCTACTGGCGCGGCGACGAGAAGCGCCCCCAACTGCAACGCGTTTACGGTACGGCCTGGAAGACACCTAAAGACTTAAAAAGGCACCTCTGGCAAATAGAAGAAGCTAAAAAGCGCGACCACCGAAAGTTGGGCAAGGAGCTGCAGATCTTCACCTTCGATGAGGAAGTGGGACCGGGGCTTCCACTGTGGTCCCCGCGCGGCGCGGCGATCATCGAGGAACTTGAAAAACTAGGTTTTGAAATGGAACGCAAACGGGGCTATCAGCGGGTGCGCACACCGCATATTACCAAATCAGACTTGTTCCTACGCAGCGGGCACCTGCCTTACTATGAGGAAAGCATGTACCCGGCTATGGAAATGGAAGGTGTCAGTTATTACCTTAAGCCGATGAACTGCCCATTCCACCATAAGATTTTCGCCAGCCAGATGCGCAGCTACCGCGAACTCCCCATGCGGCTGGCAGAGTACGGCACTTGCTACCGCTACGAAAAAAGCGGCGAGTTGTTTGGGTTGATGCGGGTGCGCTCTATGCAGATGAATGATGCGCATATCTACTGTTCGGAAGACCAGTTTGAAAAAGAGTTCATGGCGGTGATCGACCTATACCTGGAATACTTCCGCATCTTCGGCATTGAGAAGTACGTCATGCGCCTGGGCACGCACAGCCAAGCGGGGTTGGGCGAAAAGTATGTGGATAACGAGCGCTTGTGGAATAAGACGGCAGACATGGTGCGTGATGCAATGCGGAACGGCGGAATCCCTTTCGTAGAGGAAGCGGATGAAGCTGCTTTCTACGGTCCTAAAATTGACGTGCAAATTTGGAGTGCGATTGGTAGAGAGTTCTCATTGGCCACGAATCAGGTGGACTTCGCCCAACCAGAGCGCCTGGACTTGAAATTCATTAATCAGGCAGGCAAGGAAGATGTGCCTCTGTGTATCCATCGAGCCCCGTTGAGCACACATGAGCGCATGATCGGTTTTCTGCTCGAGCACTACGCGGGTAATTTCCCTGTGTGGCTCTCCCCGGAGCAGGTGCGCATAATCCCTATTACGGATAAGCATAACGATTACGCTGTGCACCTCCAGAAGCAGATGTTTGACCTGGGGATGCGCGTCGAGGCTGATCTAGGCTCCGAGCGTATGGGCGCTAAGATTCGGCAGGCCCAGGGGTTTAAAGTGCCCTACATGCTGGTTGTCGGTGACCGTGAAGTGGAAGAGGAGACGGTCTCGCTTCGCCGCCGGGATGGCGAGAAGATCAACGATATGCCGGTTGGTAAATTTGTGGAATTGATGCAAGAGCGTATTGCTGAACGTTCTAGCGATTTATGATTAAAGGTGACAAACAATAGATGTAGGGGCGAGGCATGCCTCGCCCTTATGATTTGAGGCAGCCTCACCTTAAGGTGAAGTAAGATATGAAAGCGGTTCAATTTAAATTCACGATTCCACGGTATGCGCTGGGCTTAGCTCTGGGCAGGTTTTACCCTCCAATATATTGGAGCGGATTATCTTGCACGTTTGGAGGCGAAATCCCCGAACCAGAGCTGCCAGGAGAGGATTGGGTCAAGGTGGAGACTCTCCTGGGAGGCATATGCGGCACAGATCTGGGGACTATTTATCTGCATACCAGCACTTATAATGAACCGTTTTCTTCCTTCCCGTTCACCTTTGGACACGAGAATGTGGGCAGGATAGCGCAAGTTGGTTCTAAGGTAGAAAGATGGCAGGCAGGCGAACGCGTGATTGTCGAACCTCTGTTTTGGTGCACGCCGCGCGGTTTTGCGGAGCCGTGTGAGTTCTGTGCGCGCGGCGAGATCAACCTCTGCCAACGCTATACCCAGGGTGCCTTTGCCCCCCAGATCATGTTGGGAATAGGTTCGAATACGGGCGGCAGTTGGAGCCCATATTACCTGGGGCATGTCTCCCAGTTGTACCGCGTGCCAGACAGTCTGAGCAATGAAAATGCTATGCTGGTTGAACCCCTGGCTTATGGGTTACATACAGCCTTGACTGATCTTCCGAGTGACGATCAAACTGTATTGATCATTGGGGCTGGTACGGCAGGCTTGATGGTATTGGCGGCTTTGCGTGCTTTAGGATGTCGGGCGAAAATTCTCGTATCGGCGCGCTATGCCTTCCAAGCCGAGGCTGCCACGAGGCTGGGAGCTAGCAAGGTTCTGCTTGGTGGAGATTTATATGCTGCCGTAGCTGAACGCACCGGGGGACGCTTATTGAAACCTCCCATTGGGAAGGCGGTGTTGGTCGGCGGTGCTGATCGCACCTACGATTGCGTGGGCAGTGATAGCACCCTGGATGATGCCATCCGGCTGACACGCACTGGGGGCAAGGTTACTCTCGTAGGTCTGCCGGGTGTTGCGAAAGGTGTGGATTGGACAGCCATTTTCGTCAAGGAATTAGAAGTTAAGGCCAGTATAAATTACAACCATGCTGAGATGTATCAGGGGAAAAAATGGAAATCATTTGATCTTGCAATAGAATTTTTAGCAAAGACTGATTTGGATCTAAGCTGGTTGGTCACCCACCGCTACCCCATAGGGGAATACAACCAAGCCCTGCGCCAGATTGGCAACAAGAAGCAGCACCAGGTCATCAAAGCGGTATTTGAATTTTAGTGTTAGAGATAATCGTACAATTTGTTGTGAGTTGTACTTATAATTAATCTATTCAGCCCAAACCGATTTCCCCTTTAATAAATCGATCAAACCTTGCGTTTTCTTCTTTTGCGGCGGGCCTTGAGTTCATTGCGGAATATCATGCTGAGGACTAAACTGATGATACTCACAATTATGGCGCCCAAGAAAGCCGCCCAGAAGTTTTCGATGTGCAGGTCCATCCCAAAGAACGAGCCTACCCATCTTGTGATGTAGAACATCACGGTGTTGATCACCAGAGTAAAGGTTCCCAATGTGAGTAATATCAGTGGGCAGGTAAGCAGCTTTAGGATCGGGCGCACAGATGCATTTAACAGCCCAAATATAAGCGCGAACCAAACATAGGTGGAAGTAACATCGTTTTCTACTCCCAGACCGGGCAGCAGATAAATGGCGGCATATAAAGCCAAACCGTTAATGGCCCAACGAATCAAAAATTTATCCATAAATTCACCTTTTCATAGTTAGTTTGTTTGCATGGCTAATTTTATCATCCATCCTAAGTAATGTTACGAAGATTTTCCAGGTATGCTAAAAATAAGCAATATTGCTTATGACATTTGTCACATTTTAATAGGGACAAATATAGTCCAGAATGTGACAAATGTAACTGTGAAAAATGGCACAAAGCAGTACAATGTAGACAATTAACCAACACAAAATTAGCGATAGCTAATAAAGGAGAACAAAATGGCTAACGTAACGACTTATAAAGGTGAGGAAGTTCGAGAACCAAAGATTGTGAGTGCCCTGCTTAATGACCCCCGCGCAAGCTGGTTGTGGCTAGTATTACGGGTTTGGCTGGGCTACAAATGGATCGATGCAGCCCTGCACAAGATCGATAACCCAGCATGGACCGAGACTGGAGCAGCCCTCAAGGGCTTTTGGTCTGGGATCGTAGTTATTCCGTCGGAAGGCCGTCCAGCGATCTCATTTGATTGGTACCGCAACTTCATCCAATCCATGTTGGATGCTGAAGCCTACACCTGGTTTGCCCCCTTGGTGGCATATGGCGAGTTTCTGATCGGAGTAGGTTTAATCTTAGGCGCTTTCACCGGTATCGCCGCTTTCTTTGGCGCATTCATGAACTGGAATTTCATGATGGCTGGTTCGGCCAGCAGCAACCCAATGTTGTTCGTCGTAGCGCTTGGATTGATCTTGGCCTGGAAAGTATCCGGATACATTGGCGCCGATTACTTCTTGCTGCGCCGCCTGGGCACTCCATGGAGAACCAAACCTGTTACAGAACCCACGCTTTCGGCAGCATAAACTAACAAAACATCAACCAATGCAAAAAGTGGCGTGTCTCAGACACGCCACTTTTTTATATATTATTGGAATAGTGCAACCTTGCGAAGGTTTCAAAACTTCGCAAGGTTTACCTTTTAAGTTCAATTCCTTAGCAACCGCTCACGTTCCACCAATATGCAGCGGTTCATAACCATATCTAGCCCCGCATTTTCTGCTTTTTCACCCGCAGGGAAGTCAATCACTCCGAGTTGGCTCCAAACGGCTTTGGCTTTGACCATTATAGAGTCGTCGATTACGCCGTCGAGAAAAATGGAGCGCCGGAAAACGTTCACAATATCTACGGGTTCAGGGATTTCGTCCAGGCTGGCATATGATTTCTCTCCATCAATTTCATCAACCAACGGGTTTACAGCATAGACCTTATATCCCGCATCCCTGAGATAATTCGCAATGCGGTAGCTGGTGCGGTTGGGCCGGTCTGAGTGCCCGACGACAGCAATCACGTGCGCTGTCTCCAACATCTGTTTGATTTTTTCGTCGTTAGGATTGGGCATGTACTCTCCACGTTGTTGTGATCATGTCTTCAATCTTTATGTCTTGTAATAAGTTAAAGCTGTTTACATCTGAGTCCAATTATCTAGACGTGCTCAGCTTTCGGAGACTTACTTTCAACAGAACTTCCCAATGACAAGTAATAGAGTCCGAGTTTCTTCACCCAAGGGCCTAAACAGCGCGTCTCATCCAGATCAGGGTTTGGTGGTTGTGGAAACCGGCTTGCCGCAGTGCATCAGTAGCGCGCCCAGTGGGATAATTCAGAGCTAAAGTGCGTTGGGTATTTAAAGTCATACGCACGAAAGGGAGCAAAGCGAGGATGGCTTCTTCTTCGTCGTGCCGTGAGCTAGCCAACCACAAACGATCTGCTTGAGTGAAAGAACTTTGCCAAGCCAATACACCGATCAATTCTGACTCACGCCGCGCAGACCATTGGTGGATGCGTTTTTCACTGAAAAGGCGGTTGAATGCGCCTCCTAAACCGGCACGGAGCAAAGATTGTTTGTATGGCAGATGCCAGGTGACCTTCGGGGGGTAAATTTTGTTGAGCCAGGCGAGTTGCTGTTCCCAATCGTAGGGCCGCCGAGAGGTGATCTTAATGCCTCCGGTTATTTTTTTCCTACTAGACTCTGGTGCAGGATCGCTGTGCCAGGTGGTACGGCGTGCCTGCTCTTCGAATCCAACGGATTGATAAAGATTAATTGCGGCAGGGTTATCATTATCTACCTGCAGCCAGCTCCATTCAATTCCTCGCCGGTGAATGTTTTCGAGAGCCGCGTCGGTCAGAGCGCGGGCGATTCCACGGCGGCGGTGATCTGGATGTACCGCGACGTTGGCAATCAAGTAGGTGCGTTTGCCCATGGCTGTGACAGACACCAGACTCAGGTTGCCCAACAACTGCCCATCTTCTTCCCATACAAATCCGCTGAAGGGCATGGAAATCCGGTGGGCTGCGTTAGCAGCCCACCCCAAAGCACGCGCATTACGCGCTGCAGACCGCATCTGGCGCACGTAGCGGCGGCCATCCGCATCTAATCTATTGGCAAAGCATAACTCGATCAGGTCTGCCACAGATAGCAGATCGCGCTGCATGTCGAAGGAGCGCAATTTTGTGGGGCTCAGGGTATTAACTATTTGAGTCGCAGCAGTCATAATATCTAACTTACACCCTAATTATAAAACCATTTTTTGAAATAATAGAAAATGGATTAGTATTGTAGGTTGCTCAATGTTATGGTTGCTCCCAAGAATATACATTCTGATCTTTGTCAAGTCATACACAAATATCGGGCAAATAAACCCGGAATCTTTTAAACTGTTAAAGATTATGGGATAATTATCAAATTGGGGCCAGCAGTGCTTAATGCATAATAAGGTCCACGCTCACCCCGGAAGAGCTAATTTCGATATTGATATCCAATAATTCATCCCCTTTTGAATACGTCAGCAAGATGGCATCCTCACCTATTTGCGGCTCAGTGACCTCTTGCCAACCTTCAACCACTAGCGCCTCTTGATAAAAAGCAATAACCTCTTCGGCTGTAGCAGCGCTTTCGAATGAAACCAGACCGGGAAATCTAACCAATCGGCTGGCGCTTTCGGGGATAGGAAGACCAATTTCGCAACCAGGGATAGGTTCAATGTCTTGTGCACTGATTTCGGTTACTCTAAAGGAGGCGCTTATTTGTCCCTCTCCGGCATCGAATAATGGATCTACACCCGTTGCGGTGAATAAATAGCGCAGGGCCGCTGTTTCCGTATGATTTAGCCAAATGTCGATCTGGACTTCCTGCCAAATACCCACCCTGGATTGTTCCGCAGTGTAATGCACGGATTCAAAACCCCCAATGGTTCCTTCCCCGAAGAGGGTTAATATTTCATTCACAATTTGGGGTGAAAGCAAGTCGTCTGGATTTTGAAATGCTGAGATTAATTCAAAATCGCTGGGGAATAGGAAACATTCGTTGTCCGTCCCTGGGCCGGACATGCGGCTGGTCTCACCATCTGTCACCAGGCGCAGGTCGCCGAGGTTTTGAGATGGATCGACTCCCTCAATGTGTAGGGAATATTCGATAAGCTCCCCGTCCGAACGGGTAATAAGATCGTAAGCCCAATCATAAGATCCAGTAAAGTTTAGATCATATGTAGCCATATAAGCTTCAAGCTCACCTGAGTTTAGACCAGTGTAGATAGGAGAGATGGAAGGCACTTCAGTTTGAGATTGGGAATTGCTCTGTGGGTCTCTTCGACCAGGAATACCTTCTGGAGAGGAGGTAGAGCAAGCCAGCATTAATAGAAACGTTGCAGTCAATGACATAATTAATTTGCGCATATTATTTTCCTCAGTTTGATTCAGTCCCACCTATTTTGGCATCACCTTTCAATTCTGTTAGGGCTGTAAAATTGTTTTGTAATAGTACTATTATACTGTAGTCTCATAATACCTTGACAACTATAATATCATTAATATGAAACAATTAATTTTATTTTATCAAATGTTTTAGTAGGAGTGCACCATGAGAAAAATTAGGATTACTGGTTTATTACTCATCACGACTTTATTCTTGATGTCTGTGGGCACAGCCATTGCTGAAAATGTAGAGGCCGACTCCTGCGCAGGGGAAAGCGTTACTGGCACGGTGGTGAGCGTTGATACTGGAACCGGCCTGGTGACCATTGATACGGGCGGCGGGGTTTTGTGCACGGTTGCCCTGGCCGGTGATTTCGAGCAACCTATTGTGGCTTTGTTCAATACCTATTTCGGCAACGTGAGTATCGGATCATTAGCAACTGCCCTAGAGGGCATCCAGGGTTGGGCCGTCTACGACGGTGATACATGGACGTGGGCTTCAGAAGGTGACGAAGGTGCTGTAGCAGTAACAGTCACTGGTGTTGTTGATAATGGAGGCGGCACGTTCTCGCTGGAATTTACAACAGGGGAAGGTGAAACGGGCTCAGCCTCCACTGAGGATGCAGAATTAGCCGCGAATTTGATTGGTTTCCTCGCAGCGTTAAATGTTGATTGGACTTTGCAGACTAATGAAGAAGGGACGGTGTTCGTTCCAGGCGTAGGTAATGCTGTAATAACCTACCGCGAAGAAGGATACGGTTTTGGCCAACTGGTCAAGTTGTATGCCATTGTAGAGGAATCCCAAGAAGCTTGTGAGGCAGAGGCATCTGTAGGAACAACCGAGAGTGATGAACCTTCTTGCGGCGTGACCCTGGAAGAGTTATTTCTATTCTTAGAATCTGGGGGTGGGATGGGAGAGTTATTTGCAGAATATTGGCGCCCCTCAATGCTTGGAGTTGGCCAGGTCCGGCAGGCTCTCAATGCTGAGGGCAGCGGCGAAGGTGAAAATGGTAACAACGGCTTGAAGGGCATCTGCAATGCGCGATCAAACAATGGAAATGCTAACGCCAATGGACAACCAGACATAGAATGTGAAGAATCAGGCGGAGGCGAGAGCGCTGAAAACGATTTGAAGGGTATCTGCAATGCGCTAGCAAACGGCGGAAACGGTAATGGCAATGGTAATAGCAATAGCAATGGTAATGGAAACGGACGACCAGACGTGGATTGCGATTAACTAGAAAGAAACTGCAATATTGAATGGGCGGGCCGAGAGGCCCGCCTTTTTTTATTTAATGCAAATACTTTCTAGCTCGACTTATTTGCGGCTTTTGCGAATCAACTCGCCAATATGTTCGGAATCGCCAGGCGCAATTTTGTGATATATCTCTCGGGTTGGAAAGGGTATCTCAATGCCAGCTTCGTTTAACGCATTATATATCGCTGAATTGACCCGGTCGAACATGCGCCGGGTGTCTACATAAGATTCGAGCCACCACCTTACCCTGAAAATGAGCGCTGAATCCCCAAACTGTAGGAAAAGGGCTTCGACTTTGCGGTCGGTTAGGACTCCTTCAACATTACTTACCGCCTTAATGATTATTCGGCGAGCTTCTTCCAGGTCTGTACCATAACCGATGCCAAGCTCTATCTGAATGCGGTATTGGCTGTCAGGGTATGAGTAATTGACGAGCAAACTTTTAGCGATCACGGAATTTGGCACGATCACCATACGGTTATCGCGCGTACGAATACGAGCGCTGCGCAGTCCGATATCTATAACATCTCCCCAGGTATCCAGGTCCAATATCTCTACCCTATCGCCGATACGGAATGGACGGTCAATCATGATAAGGAATCCACTGATAATATCTGATAGAGCCGCTTGAGCTGCTAGAGCAATTGCCAAAGAGCTGATACCCAACGTGGCTACCAGGCCGCTAACCTCGATATTGAAGCGACCAAGCAGAATGATACCAGCGAGGACAGAAAGGATGATGAGCGCCACACGGCGCAGGAAGGGCATCAGTTGTTCGTCGAGATTAGAATCAGTTTTAGGAGCCAACTCTGTACTGTACCAATCGGACAGGCTGCCCACCAAACGCCATGCGAATCCAAAACCTATTACGAGATATAGAACGAAATAAAGGTTATCGAAAGCTAAACCCGCAGCCTCGCTTATGAAGTCAAGCCGTGAAAGGGCGATTCGTAGAGCGAATACAAGAATTAACCGAAATAGCGATGGTTTGACCGTTGCCAGGATGACATCATCAAAGGTAGTTTTGGTCTGGCCGATTATGCGTTTGACGATTCTATTTATCAGAATGGCAATTATCACGCGCCCTAGGATTGCAACCGCGACCAAGATACCTGCCGAAAGACCAATTTCTCCCCATTGTTCACTATTGAGTTCAAAAATGTTCATTATTACCTTCCTCCGATTAGCTGGTTAATAGGGTAAAGGATTATGTTATAGACACTATTATAAACCGGACAGTGGATGTTATAATCAAATTTGATATAGGAGTCTTGATGCGAAAAATTACCCTCTCCCTCGTAGGGTTTTGGTTACTTTTGTTGATATTTTCTTCAATAAACGCGCCTGCAAGCATGGTGTCCGCATTTCAGATGACACCTTTTCTAACACCTACACCTGGTCCTGATGGGCGGATTCTGTATACGGTGCAGCCGGGAGATTCCTTGTGGCGGATTTCAGCTGTATCTGGGGTTTCGTTGGATGAACTGCGTTTGTTGAATAATCTGGCTTCAGAAGATGTGATTCTGGAAGGGCAAGTTTTGTTTTTGGGGTTGGGTGGCCCATCCGAAGGTACCGCGCCTGCCCCAGAGGCTACCCCCACACCGACTTCATCTGGACCGACTCCCACCGCGGGTCCAGGGACCGCGATAGTTTGCGTTCTGTTGTTTGAGGATGTTAATGGAGATGCACTGCGCCAAGAAACGGAAATGGCTGTGGAAGGTGGAGCGGTAAGTATCTCAGAGCGTACCGGAATTTTCGCAGAAACTGCCACAACCGTTTCAGGTGAGGAGCCACATTGTTTCGAGGATGTGCCGCAAGGTGATTACAACATCAGTGTAGCGGTACCGGAAGGTTACAACCCCACGACTAGATTAAACCTGGCGGAAGAGGTTGTGCCTGGAGATGAGAAAACCCTAAATTTCGGTGCACAGCTCAGTTCTCAAGCAGCATTTGACAACCCTCCAGTGGAAGAAGGGGGGCGCTCACCTCTCCTGGGAGTGATCGGTTTCGCTCTCCTACTGGTAGGGGTTGGGTTGGGTATCTTCTCCATCCGCATGGGAAAGAGCAAACCTGTGTAGCTATTTGTCAGGGGAATTAGTATATTTCTTCCAATAGAATTGTGAGCGATTCGCAACTTTGTTTTATAATTGGTTTGTATGATGTTTACAAACTCCTGCAAAACACAAATCTACGTTCTCGGAGCCTGAATGACCGAAGCGCTTGACTTTCAATCTATCATCTTGACCCTGCACAAATTCTGGGCCGACCAAGGCTGCCTAATTTGGCATCCTTATTACAGTCAGATGGGTGCTGGGACTATGAACCCGGCCACCTTCCTACGTGTTCTGGGACCAGAACCCTGGAACGTGGGCTACGTAGAACCTTCTATCCGCCCGGCCGATGGGCGCTATGGTGAGAACCCGAATAGGTTGCAGCAGTTCTATCAATACCAAGTGATCCTCAAGCCTGACCCGGGCAACCCACAGGAACTTTATCTAAATTCTTTGGAAGCTATTGGCATCGATACCCACAAACACGACATCCGTTTTGTGGAGGATAACTGGGAATCTCCTGCGCTAGGCGCTTGGGGATTGGGCTGGGAAGTGTGGTTGGATGGATTGGAGATCACCCAGTTCACTTACTTCCAGCAGGCTGGCGGGACCACTCTCGACCCGGTCTCAGTGGAGATCACCTACGGCCTTGACCGCATTGCCGCTCCATTACAAAAGGCGCGTGGATTCCAAGATATTCGTTGGAATTCACAGCGCAGTTTTGGGGACGTGAACCTGCAAGGTGAGATGGAGCAGAGCAAATACTATTTCGAAGTCGCCGACGTCAAACGTATGCAAAAGATATACAAGCTGCACGCCGAGGAAGCCGAAGCTGCTTTGGAGCATGACCTGGTGCTGCCGGCTTACGATCACCTGCTTAGGCTTTCCCATATCTTCAATATTTTTGATTCCCGCGGGGCTATCGGTGTAACCGAGCGACAGGCATACTTCCGTGAAATGCGCGGCCTGTCGACAAAAGTGACTGAAAGGTATCTTGAGCAGCGCCAACGTATGGAATATCCTTGGTTAGATAAAGGCGAAGAAAAACAGAAAAAGAAGAAAACGGCCCAATTGAAAGGTCCATCAGCAGCAGAATCGTTCTTATTCGAGATTGGCACAGAAGAGCTGCCCCCCTCCGACTTGGATTCTCTTCTGGGGCAATTGCAGGAGAAAGTACCTGCATTATTATATGAACTGCGCCTGGAATACGGTGAGGTCCGGGTTTTCGGCACTCCTCGTCGTCTGGTTGTGCACGTATCCGAATTGGCGGCAAAACAAGCCGACTGGGAAGAAGTCGTAAAAGGCCCTCCCGCTGAGCGCGCTTTCGACGCAGATGGCAAGCCCACCAAAGCCGCCTTGGGGTTCGCGCAGGGCAAGGGGATATCTGCCCAAGATTTAGAAATTAGGGAGATTGATGGTGGAAAATACGCAGTTGCTGCCGTAAAAGAGGCTGGGCGGCCAACTATTGATGTTTTGGCGGAAGGTTTTAACCTGATTTCCGACTTACGCGTGAATCGCTCGATGCGCTGGGACAGCAGCAACGCAGCCTTTTCGCGGCCTATCCGTTGGCTGCTGGCCATGTATGGTAAGCACGTTGTACCTCTTGAATATGCAAATTTAGAATCCGGAAATACGACGCGTGGCCTGCGCTTTAGCGAACCGGAAACTTTCGCGGTAAAAGACGCTGAGGATTACGCCTCCCAGCTTGGAGCCCAGGGTATCATCCTGGATGTGGAAGCGCGCAGGGAAAAGATCTGGGCACAAGTTACAAAACTTGCAGCTGAAGCGGGGGGTGAAGTGGTTGAGGATGAAGCATTGCTGGCTGAAGTCACAAATCTAGTTGAAGCGCCCACCGCATTGCTGGGCAGCTTCGATAAAGCTCATCTGGAGTTACCCCGCGAGGTATTGGTTTCAGTGATGAAGAAGCACCAACGTTATTTCCCCGTGGAAAAGAAAGGCAAGCTGCTGCCTTACTTCATTACTGTGCGTAACGGTGGAAAGGAAAACTTAGACCTTATCGCCGAAGGTAACGAAGCAGTCATTCGGGCGCGCTTCGCCGATGCCGCTTTCTTCATTGGGGAGGATTTGAAGCAGCCGTTGAGTGAATACACGCTCAAACTGGATACTTTGAGTTTCCAGAAGGACTTAGGTTCTATGGAGGATAAGACCAACAGAATAAGGAGTCTTGTTCAAAATTTCCTAATCCCTGAATTGAATATTAATAAAGAAGACATATCGACTGCAATCGAGGCTGCTGTATTATGCAAAGCTGACTTGGTGACCAAGATGGTGGTTGAGATGACTTCTTTGCAGGGTGAGATGGGGCGTTATTACGCTCTTGAATCAGGAGAATCTGAGGAAGTTGCTACGGCTATCTTTGAGCATTACCTGCCGCGCTTTGCGGAGGACGATACACCTATGACTAAACCAGGTTTAATTGTTGGTCTTGCCGACCGTTTGGACAGCCTGGCAGGCTTGTTCGCCGCGGGTTTAGAGCCAAGTGGCAGCAAAGATCCCTTTGCCTTGCGTAGAACCGCGCTCGGCTTGGTACAGAATTTAATCGTTTGGGATTTAGAGGTTGATCTACATGAGTTGTTGTCTATGGCCGATTCCCAAATAACGATCAAAAAATCAACAGATGGAGTGAAGGCTAGTTTAGATTTTATCGAGCGGCGCATGCAAGGCTTGTTCCGTGAGCAGGGTTATCGTTACGATATAGTTGAGAGTGTGCTTTCCGCCCAAAGCCATAACCCGGCCAGCGCGGCGCGGGCTGTGAAAGAGCTATCCGAGTGGGTGGCCCGCGAAGATTGGGACAAGATCCTGCCGCAGTACTCGCGCTGTGTGCGTATCACACGTGATATTAGCGAGCAGTACAAAGTTAATCCCAAAAAGTTAGAGAAAACTGCCGAAAAGGAGCTATTCATTGCGCTTGAGCAGGCTGAGGCCAAGCCGCGCGCGCCGGGATCCATTGATGATTTCCTGAATGCATTTAAACCTATGATCCCCGCGGTGGACAAGTTCTTCGAAGATGTGCTCGTGATGGTTGAGGATGAGGATGTAAAAAGCAACCGTTTAGGTTTGCTGCAGCGTATCTCGGCCCTTGCAGATGGGGTGGCTGCTATGGAGAAGTTAGAGGGTTTTTAAAACCTGTCACTTCTTTAAAGATTGATTGTAAGGGCGGAGCATTGCTCCGCCCCTACGAGTTATAAATTGTGCTTGAAGGAGGGATGGATTTAATCTTTTTAGACTACGATTCTTCGCGTTCCCGCCGCACGCGCCGCAAAAAGGATGGTGTGTTTAAACCGCGCTCCAGGAGATAGGTCACGTAATGCTGCATCACGATCTCCAACTCGCGCTGCACTTGCGGGGCAATTTTTGCACGCGTGGCATCTTTATAAGAACTGCGCTGGAAGTGGCGTAAATATTTGAGCGCTTCGATAGAGATTGGGACTGCCCCCTCCAGAGCTTTGCCGTGCTGCGGAGAGACTACGCCTCCCAACGCGGCCGAGAAAAACTGGTCCTCTGGTTTGATCTCCGCTTCCGAGACCACACACTTGTGTAGTTCAGGGCGGAAGCCGAGCAAATCTAGCAAGCGTATATCGTAATAGCGTACAACCAGTTCGGGTTCGTGATCTTGGCTCAGGCGCGATAGTGTTTTTATTAACAGCCGGAAGAGGGGGGCGTTTTCTTCCTCGTCATAAGTAAATTTATCCAGAATTTCGACCACGTAAGAGGCATACCCAACCCGCACCAGGTCTTCACGAAGCGAAGAGAAAGTATCTATGGCTTCAGCCTGTGTAACGATGTACAGATTGCGCCCTGTGGCCAGTTGCAGGCTGACGTGAGTGAATGGCTCAATATGACCTGCCTTGCGTGACCGCATCTTACGTGCCCCTTTAGCGATGGCGCGTAGTTTTCCCCTTTGGCGCGTAAATATACTGAGTAGACGGTCGGCTTCACCGAAATCGCTGTGCTTCAAAATAACAGCTTCGACGCGGAAAGAACGCGGTTGTCGCGGCATACCAGCATATTACCACGAAGACTCAAAGGCGCGAAGATATTTCCGCATAAATTATTATCTCTGAAACCCCCACTCACCATACAACCCCAGATTGCCCCCCAGCCCATCTGAAGAGAAAGTATCTATTACCATAAAGCCTGTTTCTTGAGCTAAACCCTCTAATTCCAATGAATTGAATTGATGCACATAACGCAAGCCGCGCCCTTCCCGGCGCCAATCCAGCAGGTAGTCGCTGGGGTCTACATCTGATTCCGTGAGTTCAATCGCTTCCCAGGGCTGCAAGCGGGCTTTCAGACGTGCGCTGTTCAAAGGCTGCCAGTTGGAATGTATGAAGCGTCCCTTTGGAACAAGTAAGCGGCTCACTCTTTGCAGAAGTTGCAAGCGCAATTCTCTGCCGGGGATGTGGTGCAGCACGGCAAAGGCCAGGATAATGTCAAAGGAGGCTGTCGATAGATGCTCGTCTAAATCAGGGGCAGTCAAGTCTGCTTGCTGGAAGCTGGCAATTGCGGGCGTTTCTCTACGGGCTTCAACCAGTAAACTTTCACTGAAGTCTAAACCTAAGTAGCTGCCCTGGTGGCCGCGGCGTTCAAGCTCACGAGCCAACTCACCATTTCCGCAGCCCAGGTCCAGCAGGTTGGCGCTGGGCGGGATGCCCTCAAAAATACGCTGCACGCCGGGCTGCAGGCGTTGGCGGGTAGCGGAAAATGCCTCGGCGAAGGTCTGGTAAAATTGGTGGTTAAGTTTGAT
This sequence comes from Chloroflexota bacterium, assembly GCA_019456165.1. Taxonomy (GTDB): domain Bacteria; phylum Chloroflexota; class Anaerolineae; order Anaerolineales; family UBA11579; genus VRUJ01. The sequence goes on along the minus strand of VRUJ01000005.1, from coordinate 57,850 downwards.
AAGTTTTTGCGCAACATCAGAATGCATGAGCATATTATATGGTAATAGTGATAAGTTGAATGAGTAATTGGTCAATCAGGTGAATGAGAAAGAAGAAATCAACCCCCCAATTACCTAATTACCTAATACCTGATTACAAGTTTATTTGGATTATGAAAAATACACTGCAAGCTCAGAACGAAGATTGGCTAGAGATTAAACGCCATACGCCGGAGAAATTGGCATTGGCGCGCATGGCTCTAGATGATATTCGTGAAGGCATGGAAGTTTTCGAGGCAATCCGGCGCCATCCGATGCAGAGTGAAGGCGGGGGTTTTATCGGCAAGCAAATGCTCGTAGCCGCTTACCAGCAGCTTATTGAGAGCGGTGAGTGGCAGCCAGACCCGGGTTTGCTGGCGCGCATCCGCTTGAAACCAATGCGCACGCAGTCCGGGGTCACTGTGGTCACCGTGCTCACCAAACCTTATGCCTGTCCGGGCAAATGCATATTCTGCCCGACAGACGTGCGTATGCCCAAAAGTTACTTGCCGGATGAACCGGGAGCAATGCGCGCTTTGCATCACGACTTCGACCCATATAACCAGGTAGTGGCGCGCATGCAGGCTTTACAAGCGGTCGGCCATCCGATTGATAAAATTGAATTGCTCGTTTTAGGCGGAACCTGGAGCGTATACCCGCGTGATTACCAAGAGTGGTTTATTCAGCGCTTGTTTGACGCGATGAACGGAGTTGATTTGCCCAGCCTGTCTGAAGCCCAAGCCTATAATGAGAATGCAGTGCAGCGCTGTGTGGGTATGGCTATCGAGACCCGCCCAGACCACGTCAACACAGATGAATTGGCTTGGCTGCGTTACCTGGGCGTAACCAAAGTGCAGCTTGGGGCGCAGAGCTTTGATGACCATATTCTAAAGATCAACCAGCGCGGCCACAATGTGGATGCGACTCGCAAAGCAACAGCTTTGCTGCGCGCCGCGGGTTTCAAGATCGTGCTGCATTGGATGCCCAATTTATTGGGTTCAACGCCACAGTCGGATCGCGAGGATTTTGCCAAGCTGTGGCAGGATTTTTGCCCCGATGAGATAAAAATTTACCCCACACAATTATTAGAGAATGCTGATCTATACGCTTACTGGCAGCGCGGAGAATTTCAACCTTACTCAACTGAAGACCTGCTCGAATTGTTGGTAGATATCAAGACTACAATTCCGCGCTACTGCCGCGTAAACCGAGTGGTGCGCGACATCCCTTCCACCAACGTGGTGGCAGGCAACAAACGCACCAGCTTGCGCATGGATGTACACAAAGAACTCGAAAGCCGTGGTACGCGCTGCCAGTGTTTGCGCTGCAGAGAGGTAAGGGGTACAAAGGTGGAAGCCGAGGAGCTTCTCTTTGATGACCTGTTCTATCGCGCCGGGGCAGCCGAGGAGCATTTCCTCTCATATGTGACACCCGATGATAAAATCTCCGGCTTCTTGCGCCTCTCGCTGCCAGGTCTTGATACACCTGCCACTGATTTGGAAGATCTGGAAGGGGCGGCCATCGTGCGGGAAGTGCATATCTACGGGCAATCGCTTGAAGTTGGGGATGAACAGGCAGGCGCCTCGCAGCATATCGGTTTGGGCACACGCTTACTAGAACAAGCTGAGGAAATCGCTCGTACAGAAGGTTTTTCGCGCTTAACAGTGATAGCTGCTGTAGGCACGCGGCGCTATTATGCGCAACGGGGGTTTGAAATGGGAAAATTATATATGCTCAAGGATTTGGGATAGCTTGGCTTCGCAGCTTAAAATTGAGGGTAAAATAGGTATTTGCAAGGCAGGAGAACGGCTTGACCACGATTTCACTACTCACTGATTTTGGAATAAGAGATGGAAATGTAGGGGTAATGAAAGGAGTCATTTGGGGAATTGCGCCGCATGTTAAGATTGCGGACCTCAGCCACCAGATCGCCCCCCAAAATATTCCTGAGGCTGCTTTCACTTTATTGCGCAGCGCTTTTTATTTCCCCCCAGACAGCGTGCATATCGTGGTGGTTGATCCCGGCGTGGGCACCAATCGACGGCCAATCGCGGGTCTATTAGGGAATCAATTCTTCGTGGGACCGGATAATGGAGTTTTTACGCTCGTGTTGGAACGCGCCGAAGAATCAGGCTGGCCTGTAGCGCTAGTGCATACGGAAAAAGTCGAGTTTTGGCGCTCTGAGGTCAGCAAGGTGTTTCACGGGAGGGATATTTTTGCCCCTGTAGGCGCGCATCTGGCTGCTGGAGTAGCGCTTGAAAAGCTAGGGACTCCGATAGACGACATGGTTCGCCTGCAATTTCCGCAACCACAAATGACACAGCTGGGATGGCAAGGTGAAATAATTCACTCTGATCATTTTGGCAATCTGTATGCCAACTTGCGCCGTGAGATGATCAACGGACGCAAAGTTATAAATGTATCTCTCGGCGGTGAAAGCATTGACGGATTGGTGGATACATTCGGAGAGCGTGAGCCAGACGAGCTAATCGCCCTATTTAGCAGCACTGACTTCTTGATGGTTTCCGTAGTAAACGGAAGCGCGGCAGAACGCTTGGGAGCTAAAGTTGGCGATGATGTGGAGGTAGAATTAGGCGATGCCTAAAGAAATACCCGTTATTCACCTGATCGCCGCGGCCAGGCCAAACTTTATGAAAGTTGCGCCGCTATATCACGCTCTGAAGCGCGAAGAGTGGTGCACTCCAGTTTTAGTGCACACAGGGCAGCATTATGATGACAATATGTCTGCTACATTTTTGCGCGACCTAGGTCTCCCAGACCCTGACATTCATTTAAACGTGGGCAGCGGCAGCCATGCGGAGCAAACCGCGGGCGTTATGCTGGCGTATGAAAAGGTATGCCTGGAGAAACCTCCAGATTGGGTAGTCGTGGTTGGTGACGTTAACTCTACACTGGCCTGTACCATCACAGCCAAGAAACTCCATTTGCCAGTCGCGCACCTGGAAGCTGGTTTGCGCAGCAGAGATAGGAGCATGCCAGAGGAGATCAACCGTATAGTGACTGACGCGCTCAGTGATTTATTATGGACGCCATCCCCCGATGCGGATGAAAACCTAGTAAAAGAGGGTGTATCTGAGGAAAAGATTGTACGGGTTGGAAACATTATGATGGATTCTTATGAAATGCTGCGCGAAAAGATCGAGGCAGAGCAGACATTGAAAACATTCAACCTGGATCCACAAACTTACGCAGTAGTTACTTTACACCGTAATTTTAATGTGGATGAGCAAGAAAACTTATCTGTGCTGGTTGGGCAGCTTTTGGCGGTTAGCGAGAGTATTGCTGTGTTGTTTCCCGTGCATCCACGCACACGCGATAGGTTGGAGAAATATGAGTTTTGGGAAAAAATTAATTCAGCCACCAATTTACATTTAACCGAGCCGCTAGGGTATGTGCCCTTTATGAGTTTGGTGCGCCAAAGCAGCCTGGTTATCACGGATTCTGGGGGCATTCAGGAGGAGACCACTTACCTGGATATACCCTGCCTGACAGTGAGGAACAATACTGAACGCCCAATTACGATCTCCAAAGGAACTAACCGCCTCGTACAGCCGGATGCGATTGCACAGGCAGTAAGCGATGTTCTCCAGGGGAATTGGCAGCGCGGGGTACGTCCGGAACTTTGGGACGGCCGAACGGCAGACAGGGTGGCTAGTAGTTTGCGAGAGGTAGTTTGATAGATGGCTCGCCGAGACGTATACTCGATTTTGGTTTCTGCCCGACGCTTGCCGGTTCTCGGACGCGCGGCTTATTATGTGCTCAAATTGTTGAGTGTCGAGATTCCACACTCCGTGGAGATAGGCGCAGGCTTCTACCTGGTGCATGGTGGTTTTGGAGTGGTGATTCATCCAAAGACTAAGATAGGCAATGATGTGAAGATCTATCCCGGCGTTTCACTAGGCAGGGCTGATATTTACAAACCCATGAACGAATCAACCTTTGAAGGGATTGTAGTGGAAGATGACGCGGTGCTATCATCTGGCGCTAAAGTGTTGTGTATGTCTGGAGTACTGCGCGTGGCCAAGGGCACAGTTTTAGGCGCTAACGCGGTTTTACGGGAATCAACCGGAGAAGGCGAGATTTGGGCAGGTGTTCCGGCTCGGCGAGTGGGGATGCGCTGGGAGGGATGAAATTCAAGCATACGCTTGACAATCCCCAAACTAGCGATTAAAATTTTCTGGCCTAAGGAAAGGATAAAAGTAGGCTGGCCGAGATAGCTCAGTTGGTAGAGCATACGACTGAAAATCGTAGGGTCGACAGTTCGATTCTGTCTCTCGGCACTTTGTGCCTAGTTTGCGGGCGTAGTTCAGTGGTAGAATACCTCCTTGCCAAGGAGAAGGTCAGGAGTTCGAATCTCCTCGCCCGCTCTGTTTTAGCAGCAGCTGAATTTGAGAAGCCCTGCAGAAAAACTGCGGGGTTTTTCAAAGGTGAATATCGCTGAAGGCGATTATCATTTACAATTAGTAAGAATTACCGGCGACGTGGCCAAGCGGTAAGGCAAGGGTCTGCAAAACCCTGATCACGAGTTCGAATCTCGTCGTCGCCTCCTCAGTGATAAGGGCGAGCCTACTAAGCTCGCCTTTAATTTATTAATTTACAACCTTGTTTTCATGGCCTGCCGGGCCAATCTATCCACGCGCTGATTACCTTGGTTCCCAGCATGTCCGCGCACCCAATGCCAGGTTATCTTATGGGTTTGGATTGCCTTATCTAGCGCTTTCCACAAATCCACATTCGCTAGTTTTCCGCCCTTGCGTCGCCAATTGCGCTCCCGCCAGTTGGGCAGCCACTCATTAATTCCACGCCGCAAATACTCGGAATCAGTGTAAAAACCAATCTTGGAGGTCTGCTTGAGGCTGTTGAGAGCCTGTATAGCGGCAGTCAGTTCCATGCGGTTGTTGGTGGTGTGCGCTTCACTGCCAGTGAGGATTTTCTCACTTGTGCCAGAGAGCAGCAAAGCCGCCCATCCACCTGGGCCTGGGTTAGGTTCACACGAGCCGTCGGTGTAAATTGTAATCTGGGGGAGCTTTGGCATTACTGGCGAGCGTTGAGCATGCGCTGTGTACTCGCAGTTGTCTTCAGATGGGGGTCTACTGTAAGTAGAAAATGGCGCGGCCGCACATCTTTTGAAGCAGAGATCAGCATACCCCCAGGCGCTTTCAAATCCGCCGCCCACTCCGGAGCCACTTCGCAGCGGTTGGGAACCAGGCCGTATTTCTGGTTGTAGGGTTGGATAGCGCGAATCAGGTTAGCCGAGGGCGGGTCATTAATATCGCTGTCCTCCACTTGCCAGAGCATCCAATCCAAATCTTTGTTGGTATCCATAGCTGCATTATATAGCAGGCTTTACCTCTACGCTCGCAAAAAAATCTTGAAAGAATTAAAGACATACCTCCCGCCACAGGCATGTGGCAGGCAGAGTTTTTGCTGTTAGTTTAAACGAAAACCCTTTACAGGATCATTGTAATTCGGCTACTAGTTCTGCAGCGGTTATGTTTAATTCTTCCAGGATCGTGAGAACTTCTTCTTCAGTTTCGGCTGCCATTATGGTAAAGAAAGCATCTTGAATTACACTGCGTACGGAAGTCCAGGAAGCCAGAGCCGGTTCACTGTTTCCATATTGGGCCAGGTCCAAACCAAGCGCCCAAATGGGGTTATTGGCGGAATAGTCAGCTAATAGAGGAACTGTGCTGCTCTGGGTTGGGAAGTAAGCGCTGGCCTGGCTCCACTGCGCCTGGACTTCTGGGGAAGTTAGATATTTGATAAATAGCCAGGAGGCCAGATCTTGCTCAGGTGTTGTCGAGACAATGGCGACGTATTGACCAAATGCGATAACAGCCATGTTGCCATTGGGCCCAAGGAAGGGGAACAGGGTCCACTCGTCTGAGTTACCGGCGTCTTCAAATGCGTCCAACTGGAATGGCAAATCGGTTGTTGAGGACATCACGAAGAGTGCCTTGCGGCTAGCAAACTCGGGGTTCGGATAGCTCTCGGTTGTCAGAGTGCAGCCGCTGTCTTGTAAATCTTTCAAGTACAGAGCTACATCCACTACGTCCTGGCCGGTGAAGTCATATCCATCTCCGGCGTCATTGAGAACATTACCGCCAAAAGCGTAGATGAAGGACATAACATTTGGAGTGATTGCGTACATAACCAGACCGCCGGTGCCGTCATTGTCCGGATCACCATCTGCATCATTAGCAGCGGATGCCGCACAAGCCTGCTCTTTGAACTCGGCTGCGTTTGAAGGTGGTGAATCGAAGCCCAGCTCTTGCGCCCAGGTGACGTTATAGAACATCACGTTGGCAGATTGGCTGATTGGCCAACCTGCGCGTTCGCCATTTGTGGTAACAGCGCCATTGAATGTGCCATCATACATAGATTCAAGTTCTTCATCCGATAGACCATACACGGGGTTGTAGATAAAATCGTTGAAATTAACCACAATATCAACCATGTACCAATTGGCAAGCACATTCGAGTAACCGACTAATGAGGTGGGAACTTCTCCAGTTCGGATTGCTTCATTCATGGCAGATTCAAGGTCGCTGTAGCGGCCTTTGTAGAGGGATTCGACAATGATACCCCACTCGTTGGAAACATTGAATTCATCGACTACGGACTGCAGAACCTCGGATTTTAATCCAGAACCCCAGACGTGCCAGAAGGCTACGGTTTGACCAGAGGGGTCAACGGTGATTTCTGGGTCGAGGGATTCTGTTACTTCCGATGCGGCTGCCTGAGTTTCTTCCGATGGCGATTCGGTTGCATCGCCTGAACCACATGCCGTTAGAGTGAGCGGCAGCAGGAAAACAACCAATAAGAAAAGCAGCAGTTTATTTGAGGGCATTCTTTTTTCGCTTTAGTTACCAAAGGAATTAGGATTTGTCAGATTTATTATCATACACAAAATTTTATCATCATTTTATGGGCTTTTAACAAATTATTAATAAAGCGTATTTTTAATGAGTCGTTTTTATTGCTAATTAAAAGTTGATATTAGTAATATTATGAGAGGGTTTGATGTATTACTCAATAACAAGGGAATCGCTGCGTTCCAGACGCCATTTGTATGGACTGATCAATATAACATAACCAACAGGGAATAGGCCGAAAAGAAAAACTAATAATATGGATAGAGAGATCATTAAATACGCGGTAAGATATTCGCGTAGGTCGCGCCCCCGGCGGCCAGAAAACAACTGACCAAATTTATTCCTGATAGTCCAGGATCTTTCCATTAGCTTTTGGCTACCATTAATTTATCTTTTCTGGAGTCTGCAATTTTCCTGCTAATGTTTGCTGGTTGGAAAAGTTTTTATCGGTAGAATATTATAAATGAAATTTATCAAAACAGTAAGTGAAAGACAAGATTTCACATTAAAATTTCCATGAGGCAACAATAAAATGACTGATCTAACCCCCGATTTGCTGCCGAAAATCAAAGCACATCGACTGCCCAACCTTGATCTTGGAGATGGTTTTGTTTACCCAAATTACGACGGGGATTCGATTTTAAATATACCCTCTAGTATTTGCCGCCTCTTGGGTGCGCCGGAGTTCGGGGCCTCAGGCTTGAGGGAAGAAATCCTCGTGCCATTGGGCAAAAATATCCGGCGGGTGATTTTGGTATTGATGGATGCCTTAGCCTTACACCGCTTGCAGCGTTGGATAGCTGCTGGCGATTTGCCAGTTTGGGAGAGTCTTTTGGCACAAGGTTTGCTCGCTCCCATAACATCGATTACTCCATCAACCACCAGTGCAGCTCTTACCACCCTGTGGACCGGACGTCCTGCTTTAGAACACGGAATACTCGGTTACGAGTTGTGGTTGAAGGAATACGGAATTGTGACAAACATGATTTCTCACAAGCCGATTACTTATCGCGGTCAGGGGGGGAATTTGAGCAGTGCTGGTTTCGACCCGGAAACTTTTTTACCAGCTCCGGAATCGGGCTACTCGACTTTGGGCGCCCACCTTGTTGCGCATGACATAGGGGCATACGCTTTCCAACATTACTCCATCGTGCGTTCGGGTCTTTCGCGCATGTTCTTTTCTGAGGTAAATGTGCATCCTTTCAGTACCCCAGCAGATTTGTGGATCAGCGTGCGGCAACTGCTGGAGAGTAGACTTGAAGAACGTCTCTACGCGTGGGTGTATTGGGGTGCGGTTGACGGGCTCTCTCATATTCATGGCCCGGATAATGAACGCTCTGCGGCCGAATTTGCTCATTTCAGTGCAGTATTTGAACGTAATTTTCTAAGTTTATTGAGCGCGGATGCCCGAAAAGACACAGTGGTTATTTTATGTGCGGATCATGGGCAGATTACAACACGAAAAGACCCGCACTATGATCTGAAAAACCACCCAGATCTGGTAAGACGCTTGCATATCAATCCAACCGGCGAGAACCGTCTTGCATATTTGCACATCCGCCCAGGGCAGATTGAAGCAGTGCGCGAATATATTGCGCGTACCTGGCCAAACCAATTTGAAATTTTAGAATCCAGCTATGCAGTTGATAATGGTTTGTTTGGTTCTGGTAATCCACATGCAGCTATTGGGGATCGTAGTGGCGATTTAATTTTGGTTACACGCGGAGATGCCTATCTGTGGTGGGGCAGTCAAGAAAATCCGATAATCGGACGACACGGCGGCCTTTCTCCCGAGGAAATGTTAGTGCCTTTCCTGGCAGCTAGGTTATAATTTGTAAACGCTAAACTTTGGAGGTGATACTTTGAGTGATTTGGAAACTCTGATCGAGCAATTTGCTGGCAATCCACAAGTAGCCGCGGCGAAATGGTTTGGAAAGCCTTGTTTGAATGTAAATGGGAAAGCCTTTGTGGTTCAGTTTGGCGGCGATTTGGCGTTCAAGCTAACCGCAGAGGCACACAGCCAGGCATTGAACCTCGAGGGCGCCAAACTATTTGACCCACGCGGAAAAGGGAATGCTTTTAAAGAATGGGTTCAGGTTCCTGTATCCCAAGCAACTGAATGGGGCCAGATGGCTGAGATGGCATTAGATTATGTGAGTAAACTTAGCTAGAGTTGTGAGAATTATTTTTTTTCGGTAGCAGCGGCAAAAATTTCTATTGAAATGCTCTCAGCATTGTGACTACGATTAAGTTGATAATGGTTAAATAAAATTGCACCCGGCTGTGGGAAGGCAGGCCCAGCAGGGCGCAATGATTCTTGCAGGGTTCATCCCTACCATGCTGGTTGGGATTGTTTGTAAAGCAAATCGCGGATATCTACTACCTGCCTGCGTAGTCGGGCATCATGTTCTAGTAAGTCGGAAATCTTGTCGCAGCCGTACATCACAGTGGTGTGGTCGCGCCCACCAAGAACATCACCGATTTGCGGCAAGGAGATTTGAGCCTCCTCGCGCAATAGGTACATTGCGACTTGGCGGGGTAAAGCTACCTGCCTGGTGCGTTCGCGGGACAGTAACCGTTCAAGGGGAATGCCAAATGAATGGGCAACAGTTTCTATGATTTGATCGGCGGCCAGTTCGCGATGTTGGGGAATCAAGTCAGCCAGTGCTGATTCTACTAAATCCACGTTGAGAGCAAGACCTCGCAGGTCCGCATAGGCGACAACACGGTTCATCGCGCCCTCCAATTCGCGGATGTTGGACTGCATTCGTTGGGCTATGGCTTCTAAAACTTCGGGGGGCACATCTTTACCTGAACGCTCGGCTTTAGAGCGCAGGATCGCCAGGCGAGTTTCAAGATCTGGCGTTTGAATATCAGCGATTAACCCCCACTCAAAGCGTGAACGCAAACGTTCTTCCAATGTGCTCATGGCTTTTGGTGAACGGTCGGAGGAGAGCACGATCTGTTTGTTCTGGCCGTGAAGGGTATTGAAAGTGTGGAAGAATTCCTCTTGGGTGGATTCTTTCCCGGCAATAAACTGAATATCGTCGATCAATAAGACATCGCACTTACGGAATTTTTCACGGAAGGCTTGTGTTTTGTTCGATCGGATAGCGTTGATTAAATCGTTGGTGAATTCTTCAGAAGAAACATATAATACCTGGAGTTGGTTGGCGTGGGTGGCATTCCCGATAGCGTGCAGTAGGTGAGTTTTACCCAATCCAACACCGCCGTAAAGGAAAAGGGGATTGTAAGCTTGGGCTGGTTTTTCGGCTACTGCCATGGAAGCGGCTTGGGCGAGACGATTGCTTGCGCCGACTACGAAATTCTCAAAGTTATAACGCGGATTCAAGCTGCTGTTGGGCAGATTTTTGGTTAAGATTTGATCGGTTTCGGATTCCGAAAATTCTTCTGGAATAACTTTTCCATCCCCCTCTCGCCATACGCTGAAGCTGACTTCGATTGTGCGGTTCATCATTCCGGTTAGAAGGCGACTGACCGTGCTTGTCAGGCGGCTATCTAACCAATCGCGCGCGTAAGTGTTTTGAACCCCGATTATAAAAGAGCCGTCTTCAAAGGCGATGAATTCGGTATCCCGAACCCAGGTATCAAACGACGCTTTTGGCATCTCCATTTGGAGTTGACCGAGAACAGCTTGCCAGGCTTGTTTCGCATCCATTCTTGTGTTCCTCCTCAAGCGTACTCAAGAATTGTTTGTCAGAGCTGCCAGATAATACGGTCTATTATTGCCTACAAATTAATGTGAGATTATGATAATAATTTTGATCGCTTGTAAAATTACTAATTTGGGCTTCGACCGGAAAGTCATTTGACCGGATTGTTGCGATGTGTCTGGCGAAATTTGTGAATGTGGGTGATGGAAGCATTGTAGCAGAGTCAACCTCAAACCACAATATTTATAACCTACGGTAACCTAAAAGAATTGCATTCTTTAAGATTTATAATGTTAAAGAGTTCCCCGCGCGTAATTAGACTTTTTCGGAATATCTCGATTGCTCCTTACATGCCAAAAGTAGGGGTTGTTATTCCTCCTTCCCCCATATGTGGGCTGGAAGTGCTTTTTTCTTGTGCTTTTTAAATATTCGGGGAAGAAACTTAACATTTTTTAAGGTAGAGAATCTCTGGGGTGCACCTCAATGGTTATTCAAAACTGGAATCCCGGAGACCTTCTAAAGAGGTTTAATGGATTGATTCCGAAAATGCGTTTACATATTTTTCGTAAATTTGTAAAACGAGTCTGATTCGACCCTTGTTTTAAATACTAATCATTGATATCAAATCGGTTTTGGGCTGTCATAAAACAAACAATATTGTTCGCTTTGGTGAGCTGCCGTGTTTTCCTTGTCGCTATTTGGGTTTCTTTCCCCAATGAATTGCCACACTTCCAAACATGCGGCGCATGAAGTTTACTTCCTCAAAACCAGTGACACGCAAACGCTCAGCTAAATTTTCGGCATTGAGGAATTGAGTGGTTGAATCGGTAAGGTATTGGTAATCTTTTCTGTTCCCGGTAAGCAGCTTCCCCAACAAGGGAATAATAAATTTGAGGTGAAGCATAATTAGAGGGAAGAAGAAGCCAGGTTGTGGCGGGGTGGTATCTACGGAGACTATGCACCCGTCGTCTGCAAGTACGCGGTGTTGTTGGGATAATGCTTTATCTAGATCGGCGGCATTTCGCAAAAAGAAACCAGAGATCGCACCGCTGAAAATGTTATTTGGAAAAGGGAGTTGTTGTGCATCTGCAATCACCCAGTCGATTTTGCCTTCTCTTTGACGTCTTTTAGCGATCCCGATCATCTCTGGTGTGAAATCACAAGCGATAATTCGCACACTGGGGTGGCTTCTGGCAACCTCAATGGCTAAGTCTCCTGTGCCGGTTCCTATATCGATAATGTTGGTATTCTCTCGAAGTTTTAATTTTTGGATCGCTTGTCTGCGCCAGCGTACATCTTGCCCTGCGGTCATGAGCCGGTTGAGCAGGTCATAGCGCAGGGCAATGCGGGAAAACATCTTGCGAACATCAAGGGCACGAGCAGACGCAGATGGAGCGCTCATTTTATGTTTCTCTAGATTGCATCATTTACTTGGACGGCCGAAAATGGTTTTAGCAATGGAGATATAAAGGGATTCGGCTGCATCCACAAGAGTTTGCCGGATTTCCTGGTGTTTTATGTTTCTTCCGAACCGAAAACATCGATCATTTTATTAATGAAATCCCTTTGTTCAGGGTTTTGGTTTACAAATTCGAGCCCAAAACTGTGAAAGCCGGAGATTTCATTCTGCCGGGCCCAAACAATCTTTACATCCGCATCAAATTCGATTTGGTTGTCAATGTCTTTGTTTAGAGGAATTGTGATTGAGATAAGGGATTCGTTTAGCAGAGGTGTTTCACGCATGATTAACATTCCACTCTGGGAGAGGTTGATTATTTTTCCGAATCGGTCTCCAGTATCTTGTCTATAAACTTCTAACTCAAGGACAATAAACCTTTTGTCCCTTCTTTTATCATTATTGGTTTCACTCTCTGACATCTTAGTCTCCTGCGAATCGCCTTTCAACCCGTATAAAATCTTATCTTATTATAATTGGTTTTTGAAGAGAATGTGCTAGCTAAATTGATAAATAATGAGCAGTGATCTCCCCGCCTTCTTACACATCCTGTTCTGGATCGGGATGACTGCCTGGGGCAAATCGCTCCGCTCCCTGAAGTTTATCTGCAAGCTGTGATGGTTTGTGGATCAGAATGGGTAGATGCTGGGGACAGATCCAATATTCTTCTTCCTGGTATTGTAACTTTATGAGCGGAACTTCTTGGCTTTCGCGTTCACAGTAAAGACATCGCGGGTTTTTCGCGGGCATTATTAGACTCCGTTTATATTTGCAGCATTGGTTGCAGGCTCTGATTATGGCATGAAGTGGCAGGTAAGGCAAGGGATAATTTAGAGTGTATGGGGGAGAATGTTAACCCTGTTGCTTTGAGACCTCAAAGTATTGCAGGCAAGATCAGGATGGATTAAAGCAATAGTGTTGGTTAAGATTTTTTTTACGGTATACTCGCTCTTATAAATCATCAATGTAGTCCCAATATTATTACAATCTCTGGAGGAGAAAATATGACAACACCGAATTTTAACTTGGATGGTAAAGTTGCACTGATTACAGGGGCTTCACGCGGCATTGGGCAGGCTATCGCCGAAACCTTTGCAGGGGCAGGAGCGAAAGTGGTATTGGCCAGCCGCAAACAAGCAGGTCTGGATGCTGTCGCCGAAAAGATCAAAGCCGCAGGTGGAGATGCGCTGCCTATCGCTGCCCACACCGGCGACCAGGATGCGGTGGATAATTTGTTGGATCAAGTTACTGAGGCTTACAGCGGCGTGGATATCCTGGTCAACAATGCGGGCACTAACCCCCACTTCGGGCCTATCCTGACGGCGGACGAAGGCCAGTGGGCGAAGATTTTAGATGTAAACTTGGTAGGTTACTTCCGAGTAGCCAAGGCGAGTGTGAAGAGTATGCGCGCGCGAGGTGGAGGCAAGATCATCAATATGGCCTCAGTCGCTGGAGATAGGCCCGCGGCCGGTATGGGTGTCTACTGCGTGAGCAAGGCGGGGGTGCTGATGCTCACCAAGGTGCTGGCCTCAGAGTTGGGAACTGAAAATATACAGGTCAACGCGATCTCACCTGGCTTTGTGAAAACCCGCTTTAGCCAGGCAATTTGGGATAACCCCCAGATTAATGATGCCGTTGTGAAGACCATTCCTCAAAGACGTATGGCTGAGCCGGAAGAAATATCTGGAGCGGCGCTTTATTTGGCCTCGGAAGCTTCAGCCTTCACCACTGGCGCGAACTTCGTGTTGGATGGCGGCCAGCTTGTGGGCAGTCCGGTGCAGTTTTAGATGCAATTCGAACAGTCGAAACTAAACGAACTCCCGACCTCGCCGATCAGGGTTAATTACCTAATATTACAATCGAATTTGAGGAATCCTTATTAAAAGTGAAGAATAATAATTACTAATTAAGGATGTGAGCTTTCATCCCCCTTGGTTTATATACTAAATATTACTGATTTTCATTTAGTACAAATATTACGTTTTCTAACAAACATATCTTAATGTTTGTAACTTTGAGGTGGGAGATTGAATATCAGGCAAAAACTAAATATAGTTTGGAAAGATAATATTAAATTAAAATTTTATCATTTCTATGGGTTCAAATTCTGTGTATAGTTCTTCAAACTTATTTTTCAAAGGAGTAGAATAAGGAGTTTTTTTTTCAGGAAAATAATGGATCAATACTTTGCCATTAATGTCAATACTAATTAAACCGATATTTGATTTAATAAATCGAGAAATGTTCTTTTTTGCTGATTCAACATTTGAGTTATCAATTACTACAATAGACCTTTCAGCAAAGGCCCGATAACGAAATGCCTGAATCAAAGCTCTTCTCCAATTTGTTAATTTCATTTCGAAGGCAATACTTCTGAAATATACATTAGAAACATTTTGAATTACCACTAGGTCCGGGATACCAAATAAACCTGAAACTTCAACCTTGTACTTTGAGGAATAAATTCCAGATTTAAATTTCATCCAAAAATCAGGACTCATCAAAACTGTGTTCACTAAATCAGATTCATATCTAAATACCAAAAGAAATTACCTCCAGCCTTGATAAATCGCAAACTTATTTGCTGCAGTTAGCCAAGCTGTTAAATGAGTGCTATCACTATTTGTGTCAAAAATTATCCCTTTTTCTTCTAAATATTCATAATTTGATATTGCATTATTTACCATATCAACAAAATAATTGTACCTTGCTATACCAGTTAGTGCAGACAATTCCCTAACCTGATTTGTCATAGATAAGAAATAGTGTTTATATAATTGTGCCTTATTAAAATTCCAATTAAATTCAGGTTCAAACATTTCAGCCTGATAATGATTTTCGTCAAAAAGAAGATTCTTTTTGGATTGACTTTCCTTTATTACTTCTATGTACCGAGAATCCATCATTTGCAAAAGGCTAGACATGTATATTCTAGGAGTTGGTTGAGAATAGATTGCTTGATCTGAACTTTCTTCAAACTTTCTAATATCAAACATTCTTAGATTTTCATAGCTGCCTAAAGTTACTACTGTAGGGTTTGCCAAACTCAATAATAGCAATTCAATATTTACATAACCAATAATAAGAGCTTTATTATTTATATCAGTAAGAGCGTGAATAAAATGTAGCAGTGCTAAAAGAAAATCTATATCCTTAATTTGTTTAGATCTTCTTTTAAATTCAGTAATCAAGTAAATCCCATCTATTTTGGGAATTGAAGTAACCCAATTTAATATCTTTGCCGAATATTCCTCATCTTTTACCACACCTTCATCCAACAACAATTGAAGAAATACTTCTTTTGATGAATTTGTTTCCGATAATTCTTGTAAGAAAGGATTAATAAATAGTTTTTCCTGCATTTCTATATACTTTTCAGGATTTCCAGGATAATATCTTGAGGGAATAATAATATATTTAAAGTCTTGTTCAAGTTGGAACCTAACACAATTTCTTGCTGCCTCATTTGCAATATCTCCAGAAAAATCATCCGTAGAAAATCCATCAGAGAAAATTTCTGGAAAAAAGCCATAACTTTTCAATTTGCCTTTGGGAAAACCTGGAATAAAAAATTGGGGGTCAAAAACAGACTTTTGTTTTATTTCAAGATCGAGATCAACCACATTTTCCATGGCCATATAGCGCGGGCCTAAAATAAAACCGTCTCCAACCCCATCATCTTTGTGACTCTGAAAATTCCATTGAAATCTCCAACCAAGCTGATGGTAAATTTCTATCATTCTAATTCCTCTATACAATTATTAATATCCGAAAATAAACTTTCAAAATTAGGAAATCTCATATATGGTTGATTTCCGAGTAATCTATTTGCAATCTTCTTAATACATGGATAAGCATTCAATGGTTCTTTAGACCACTCGCCTGCAACAATATTGTGTGGGATAGATTCTCCAATATTTGTTAAATCTGGTGAATAAGGATGAACGCCATTATATAGTAATTGAACCAAGATAATTCCCAATGGAAATTGATCTGTTCTCAACTCATTCAGATTTTTATCATAACGAAGTTGTTCAGGTGCTGCATAAGTATCGGTTTTTGGGGCGCCCATGGCATCTGTTATTGTCCTCATATTTAGTAACTTTGCTACACCAAGATCAATAATCTTTACTTGACCAGACTCCGAAACCAAGATGTTTTGTGGTTTAATGTCACGGTGAACTATTTTCAATTTCCAAATTTCAGACAGACCTAAAGTAATATCTCGAATTAATTTTAATGCCTTAATTGGGTTTTCATACTCGGTTAGATATTCGGATAATGGCAATGCATCGACATATTCCTCAATAATAATAAAATAGCCATTTACAAAAGTGGCGTCTAATAATTTAGGGTAATAGTCTGAGTCTAAATCCCTAAGAACTACAACTTCTCTACGAATTCGCTCTTGCCTAACACCAGAATCAACTTCCCCTAACTTTAAAGCTACCACACCATATTCTGGATGAGTCGCTCGATAAACCACTTTTTGTCCACCTTCTGCAAGCTTTTCGTATTCAGAATAATCCTTTAACACTTCCTCAATAAAATCCCGCATATTTTCCTCCAGGTCATAAGCCTTTTCGACCACTTCTTTATTATTTATTGCTTTTTCCACCGGTTTACTTATTGGGATTACATGGATGTCAATTTCCCTTTAGGGTTCCCATCATTGCCAAAACCTTCAATAAATGATTTCTTATTGTTGATTATATATGCAAAAGGCTCATTTTGGGAAACCAAATTCCGCAAAAAGAGCCTCGTTAATAAGTTATTGCCTGAAAACAGATTGGGTTATTTTCTCTTCTACAGAATTAACCACGCGTTGCAATTGGGGGATTGGGGGATTCTACCGGGACGGACTCTCCGCATGCTGGAGCAGCTACAGCTGAAGTCTCAACTGTCCCACAAGTGGGCGCTGGGGCTGTTGCCGCGATGGGTTGCCGTTCTATCAGTGTGCCTCTTCTAAGCGCAGCCGCGATAATGGCCTGGGCGCAGCCCACACCGCTATCAACCTGGATAGCGCCGAAAGGGCAGTTCATTTGGCAAGCGCCGCATTCCATGCAATTATCCGGATTTACGGCTATGGTTAATGAAACTGCCCCCACAACGACTTTTTGACTCGAGTCTGGTTCTCCACTGGCAAGCCCACACCCATTGTCCGGACTTCAGGGTTGTGAGCGGCAATGATAACAGTTAAAACCAGCAGCGCCCCCGCGCCCACGAACAACCCCGTGGTGTTCAGTTCGATCAGAACCCCAGATAATGCCGTCGAAATGGGAATCAGGCCAATTGCTGCAAATGTCAACAGGCTCATCATGCGCCCCAACATGCGCTGGGGAGTGCGGTCTTGTAACCAGGTCGTAAACATGATCAGGATATACCCTTCAGCAATGCCGATGATGAGTGCAGTCAGAGCGGCAATAGCCGTTGAGGTAGCAAAACCAAGCGCTGCCAGCCCAACCCCAATGATGCTGACAACGAGCAGCAACACTGTTCCCAATCGTTGTGGTGCAGGTTTTGGCAGCACACCCGCCAACAGAATTCCCAGGAAATTCCCCCCGCCAAAAGCAGAAATAACAACCCCGAACGCGGCTGCGCCTTCAGAGAAACGCATATCGGCCAGCACGGGAATGCCGACGATCACTGGCCCAGTTGCAAAGAGATGTACGGCGACGACGATAGCAAAGAATACCCTCAGCGGCGCATCATTCCACACTATGACCAACCCTTCCCAGATGGACCCCAAGACACTCTCTTTTCGAGTTGCTTCCGGTATCTCGCGCTCTGGCTTGCCTAGAGTCATCATCCACAATGTAATGGCTGAAAATAGGAAGGTGAAGGCATCGAAACCGAAAGCGATGCCGATACCGCGCAGGTCCGGAACTGTCTCTCCGGCGATAGCAACTTGCGAACCGCTCCCGGCCAGCAAGGCAATCAAGACACCAGCCAGTATTGGGCCTGCGAACATACTCAACCGCGCGGTCCCCTGAATAATGGCGTTCCCAGTCTGCAAGCGTTCTTTGGATACAAGCTGCGGCACAATCGTCCCTTGAGCCGGGAAGAAAAATGCATCTGCAGTCCCAAAGACCAGTGCAAAGATGTATACCATCCACATTTGGACAGTTCCAAACAGGAGCAGAACCGCAAAAGTGGCCACGAAAACCATGCGAAAGATGTTGGAAGAAAGCATGACTGCCCGCGGCGAGAAACGGTCGGTCATCGCGCCGCCGACCAGCATGAACATGGCGCGTGGGATACCCGCTAACGCCAGCACAGCGCCCATAGCCAAAGCGTCGCCGGTCAATTGCAGTACCAGCCAGGGAAGCGCTATCAGGGTGAATTGATCGCCCAGCAGCGAGATAGCTTCGCCAATCCATAGCAGCCGGAAATTGCGTCCTTTGAGCATCTCCAGCATCGAGTGGATACCATTATTATTCGAACTGGAGGTTGTAACTGTTGAATGTGACATTTTGTTCTCCTTCGTTTGACTTCTATTTGTTAAAGTGTATAATATGTATGTTACTGAACACACTGTGCGGTAACAGTGTATTGAATCAACACCCAAAAGTCAATAATCAAACCATTAAATATGTTCCGTAGTGAACAAAATGGAAAAACTGTACGGAAACGGAGATGCGAAATGGAAAACAAAAAAGTAGACCGGCGCATCCAGCGCACCAGGCAGCTATTACAGGATGCGCTTATTTCACTGATTCTCGAAAAAGGGTATGACAAGATCACCGTGCAAAATATCATTGACCGCGCCAACGTAGGCCGCTCGACCTTTTATGCCCACTTTCTGGACAAAGATGACTTGATGGCGAGCAATTTGGAAAAACTGCACGAAGAATTGGGGCCGCATTTAGCTTCCAGCTACGATGATGATTCCGAGAGGGCGATGCTGCCTAGTTTGGCTTTGTTCCGGCACACACAGGAACAGCATCACATGTACAAATCCATGATAGGTGGGCGGGGAATTGAAATTGTGCATCAGGTGATCTGGGATGGCCTGACAGCGCATGCACGCGCCCATTTTGAGCAACTAGAAAGCACGGGAAAAAGGCTGGCTGTTCCCAAGGAGATTCTTGTCACCTACTTGGCTGGTTCCATGCGAATTCTGCTGACGTGGTGGCTAGACAATGATATGCCCTATCCCCCTGAGCAGATGAACGAGATGTTCTTAAAGTTGGTGGACGGCGGGATTGAAGGAGTTATTCAAGATGGGCAAGAGATATCCTAATGCACAGTCTCGATCATCGCTTGCAAATTTTCGAATTTCTTTTGGTTTTCCACCTCTGTAAAGGTAAATCAGACTTGCCATAAGTATCCAAAAGGAAATTGAAATAACCCACCCCCAAGTTTGGTTAAGATCAATCGAAATCCCTATTAGAGCGAACAGCGCAATATATTCCAGGATGATATATGGAATATGGGTGATCAATTTTTCCCGGAACTCAATCTTGAATACATAATCCAACAATAGTTCGACAAGCATATACAGCAAGACGAAACCAAAACCAATCAACACCCATTTATCTCGGCCGATGCTCATATAGTTGATAAAAACAATTACAAGCGGTACAGCTAAACTCAACCACAAATAACCGAATATTTTGACGAATTTTTAGCGGTCTCTTTTTTGAGCTATAAAAAGACTGGCGATTAAGAGGTTAAACAGGGCAGCGCTAATTACAAAAACAAAATCAAAGATGCTCATGTCTTTCATGCCGATTACTCCGCGACTCTAGGAAAATAAAATTATTAATTCCGTTATATAAGTTTAAAAATATTTATCAGAAAAACGGGAATTAATTCAAAGCACATAGGCTGTAATTGTTCCATTATATTTTGGAAGTAATTAGAATGGTTAACTTAGAGGGCGATGCCTACAAAGTGCCCTCAATAATAACCTATAAAACAGGTTTAAGAGATAGGATTGAAGTTGGAGGATAATTAATTCATCCAACCACAAAAGATTTGCCTAGAAATTTAATAAAACCAACTAGGGGGTTTAGAGGAATAGTTTGAGCGTGGAAGAATATCTCACTCTCGCGGGAAACAAAGATATTCTTGGGATAGAGTAATTCCCCTATGGCTTAATTTATTTTCCGGCATTTTAGCGGATACAATGAATTATAATTAGGACATTAGAGAGATAAACTAACTTGAGCAGCCATTCAATAACATAATAATAAAGTAGGTTCCAGGCTGCAGCCTGATCGATATGATGAATACCGAGTGTAATTCCAGGAATTCATTATTTTATTTGTTACTCTCTTACGAGTTCAAAGAAATTTTTAACAAAAGGGATCCAAGGACTAGATTTTGAAAATAAAAAAACTCAAGAATTATATTACAAATTACTTCCAATCTTCAGACAACCTCAAACAGTTAGCGCATTTTAGTCTTCTTGGCTTTTGGGGATTAAGCCAGTTTTTTTTGGGGAATAAATACTTTGTAATATTTATTGTTTTTTTTCTTCTCACATTAATCATTTCTCGTCCACTACCCTCTAGGATTGTCACATTACTTTTCTTGGTAATAGTATTTTTTGCAACACCAGCGATAGATACTCTCATGGAGGTGAAACAGTCGGATTTAAATACTATAAATGATCCTGGTGGGGCTTTAAGTAATATCCTCAGCCCCGACACAGGGAGAGAAGTATTACCAAGTCAAGTTCAGCAGATGCTCAAGCTATTACATAGGAATAATATTTCCAATTACCAATTATCAAATCAGTATGAGGAAGGCCTAGGAATACAACGCATCATTGAAGGGATTTGGCCAATAAAAATTGAGCCCATTTCATCTTATTTCATAATCTCGCATAATGAAATTGATGACTTTTCCTCCTGTGAAAGAATTGACGAAACGAAGGATGTGGTACTTGTTTACTGCAATTAATACTGGAAAGTTATTGCTTCTCATTAGTTCAGGGTTTGTATTTTTATTAGGTCAAGGATGGCTAATTACTGGTCCTTTATTACATGGAAGTCTAATAACTAAGAGGAGAAATATTCAACCAATACAAGAGATACCCTTAATGTTGACGACTGGTTTGATCATAAACTATGGAATTATCTTGTTTTTTCAAACCCTGGATATCAGCCTCATTATCGGAAGCATTGTCTCGATAAGCGGTCTTTTTTGTTGGGTTGTAAGTATTTTCAAAAATACACCGCGACAGTTTCTAACGCAAGCATTGTTCTTTAGATGGATCGGAATATCTTTTGTTTGCTTACTCTTCCTGAGTCCAATTTTAACTAAACCGCTAACCGCTTGGGATGCTCGCTCCATCTGGTTTTTTCATGCAAAAATGATCTATTATGCAAACTCAATCGGTCAATTTGCAGGCTGGCAACATCCTTCTGTAAGTTTTTCACATATAGATTACCCTAAACTTGTTCCAGCAATAGCTGCACAAGTAGCAAATTTGGTGGGTTTTTGGAATGAATACATCCCTAAAGCTTCACTCTTTTTCATGCTCGTTCCTGCTACGATCTGGCTGTTTACTTTTGCACGCCACACATTTAGTTTTGGTATCCTGCTTTTGCTTCTACCTTTTAGTTTTTCCCAATGGATTTGGAACGGATACCTGGATGGCTATTTTGCGCTTTACTTTTCTCTTGCCATGCTTTTATTCGGCAGATATATCAAATTCTCTCGACCCATAGATCTTATTTCAGGATTTAGTTGTTTATTCGTTCTTCTCTATATTAAGAATGAAGGGGTTTTAGCATTATTTAGCGGACTCTGTGCGATAATTTTAATAAACATTCTTTTTAGGAAAAAAATCCACTTTAGCCGAAAACTTATACTTCAAAGAGGCAAGTATTATCTTGCGGGATTAGTAGCAATACTGCCTTTCGTGCTCTGGAGTATATATAAACAAAATTGGAATCTATCAAATGACTTGGAGATTGGGATCCAATCATGGTCGCGGATTGTTAGCCGGTTGAATGATGGGTCATATAAACTTGTTTTCGTAATGGTTTTTAAGCAAATCGAAGCATCTCTAATTATGTTGGGATTAATCTATTTTACCTCCGCAGCAAACAAAAAAGCATTCGTGGGGGAAAGCCTTCCAGCTCTGGTAGCAGCTGGAATATTTTGCCTGGGAATCATAATAATTTATTTGCTTACTCCACACGACTTGGTATGGCATTTAGAAACCTCGGTAGATCGTCTAATGCTTTCAGTAAATAGTTGCATTTATATCGCTAGTTTTTTTATTTTGAGATCTTTGGAAAATGACCAGACTGCCTATCAAAACCTAGAATAAAATTGCTGGCAGATGGTAACCCGATGAGCAAAAAAGGGGGACTTTTCTCCCAATCTGTGTTCAATTGATTTGTATTAATGTAAATTAAAAATAATGTGCCTGTTGATAGATGAATCCCATTTCAGATCCACATTAAAAAAAGACCCTATTTACGATAAACACTCAGCAAATCAGGTCTTTTTTCGGGTTCTAAGTTGGAATGGAGGGTTTTGAACCAACGACCTCCCAGTTGGGGGTTTAAATCCGGTTGTCACTACACTTCAGTGAAATATTTTTATCGATTAAGGCGCAGTAAATTATTTGCAGGTCTGGAAAGGGTCGAACTAGAAACGAACGGTTATAGGCGTTATTCCAATTGGGTTCCAAATAGATCCCATAGTATTAGGTATAGTTGAGAAGGAAATAAGGGATGAAGATGCCCGACCTCTCGGATGGGGAGTCCACCCTATTGTCTAAAAAGATAAAGATTCTAAACACCGGGTTTAGAGGGTTATTGAACTGCTCCCAATATTAGTTCCTATCATTATGGTAGATCAACTCGAGAAATTTTGTGAAGGTCTAGTAATAAAACTCTAAGAAAAGATTCCCATCTTGGTATTTCATTTAGAATATACTTCTTCCCTAATTAGGCCAACGTTGCACCAAAGCCTAAGCGCTTCAACAACCGAAACTAAACATACCATCCAGCGAGACATGTCAGGAGTTAATGATATACTATGGATTCCCATAAATGGTTTATTTTTATACCAAAGCAATTGAGGTTCATTTATCTAGGCTGAGGAGGTCATTTTGAGGGAGAAATTAATATTACATCCTTTATTGTTCGCAGTTTACCCCATTATCGCTCTGATGGCTTCGAATATTGAAGAATTTCCTATCTATGAGTCTTTTCGCTTTATTACAATTTCCATTATAGTAGCATTTTTCCTTGTTGAAGTTATTAACTTATTTACAAAAAGCAAGGAACGGGCAGCATTGATTGCCTCTGCATCCATCATACTATTTTTCACATACTCACATTTCCGCACTATCTCACAACCATGGATCATTCTGGGCTATTCTTTTGGACGACATAGATTTCTTATACCTATTTGGGGGCTGCTTCTAGTTTTATCAATTTGGGTTGTAACAAAGACAAGGATGAATCTTTCTGAAGGAACAAAAATAACAAACTTGATCTCCTTAACTTCTTTACTAATTACTTTGTATACGATCCTAAATTATCAAATCCAACAGTTCATGGCTGAAGATATCCAACAAATTTCCATCAATACTGAAATTGTACGTGAATCCCAATTTTCCAGGGAGAACAGGCCAGATATTTACTATATCATTCTGGATGGCTATGGACGTGCTGATGTTTTGAATGAGCTCTATTCTTTCGACAATAATGATTTGATTTCTTATCTAGAAACTCGAGGATTTTATGTTGCAGAGGAGAGCTATACAAATTACAGTCGTACTATTCATTCCATGGCGTCTTCATTAAACCTTTCCTTTGTTGAAGCATTGGCAGAAAATAATGGAGTGGAGCTGAGCAATAAATTTCTGGGGGTTGCAATTAAGCACAGTACCGTTAGACAACTCATTGAACAGAATGGATATCAGTTTGTAACTTTTGACAGTGGATTTGAACCTTCCCAGATTACAGATTCTGATTCCTACCTAAAGCCATCTTCTCTTGAAAAACCATCAACGAATTTTACACTCATGGGTTTTAAAATAAGACTTAATTCATTTGAGTCATTTCTTTTCTACACAAGTACGTTAGGTTTATTTAAGGATAGTTTCTTGCTTCCACCTTTTGAAGCTTCAGAATTTGAAGAGCATCGGGAAAGAATAGTTTTCACCTTTGAACACCTGGCTGATTTTACACAAAATGAAGGCAGCCACTTTATTTTTGCTCACATTGTGTCTCCTCATCCTCCATTCGTTTTCGATGAAGATGGACAACATCTAATCAAAATGAGAGTCTTTACTCTTTCGGACTCGTCTGGTTGGGTCAACAATTATGGCTCAAGGGAAGAATATATCTCGGGGTACAGAAGCCAGTTGATTTATATCAATACTCTGCTCAAATCTGCGATTGAAAAAATCCTTGCCTCATCAACAACACAACCGATAATTATCATTCAAGGAGATCACGGTCCAGGGGCATATCATGATTGGGCCTCCCCTGAGACTACAAATATGAAAGAACGCATGTCGATTCTAAACGCCTATTATTTCCCGGATGGAGATGATGGCTGGTTATATCCAACCATCACACCTATTAATTCATTTCGCGTTTTATTTAATTTGGAGTTTGGAGCAAATTTCGAATTGCTAGAAGATAGAAGTTATTTCCTAGGGTATGCAAAAAAACACTTCATTCTAGAGGTTACAAATCGATTAGATTAATAAAAAAGTGTCTTTTAACTAATTTGCCTCTTTGTCCCATTTTATTTCAAGACGTACAAGAATGGATACCCGTTGGATTC
The DNA here is from genome assembly GCA_019456165.1 of Chloroflexota bacterium. Lineage (GTDB taxonomy): Bacteria > Chloroflexota > Anaerolineae > Anaerolineales > UBA11579 > VRUJ01. The sequence goes on along the minus strand of VRUJ01000005.1, from coordinate 33,038 downwards.
CCCACAGCCTACTGTGAGGGGATTCAATAAAACATGTAAGAGAGTGTAGATTGAGTTAAACGATTTCGCTATGGGTTATTATTTAACAATCTTTGTTCCCTGCTCCTTCTTCTAATAGTCGATTAATTTCGAGTTCAAATTCCTCGGGTGATAGTGATAATGGATCCAAAGTTTGAAATATAAGTTGCCGTATTATTATTGTCCAACAGTTATACCCAATGATCTTTCCAAAGTTTGTTTGTCTACATACACGACTCTAGGTGACAGCATACATCAATAAACAGATTGGAAGAATGTGATATCTAAGGATTCAAAGCAGTTCGGCGATCAAGGTCGCGGCTCTTTTTGCGGCTGTTGGAGCCAGTGAAAGGTATTGACTAGTGTCGGTATCCAAAGTCTCTACAACGGCCTGAGCCAAACTTTCTACGCTGGTCTCTGCATAATCGAGACGCCGTCCAGCCTTGTAACGATCCAACCGGTAAGCCACATGATAAACTTGCTCACAGTGATTTTTAAGTGGGAAGTAGATGAAGGGCCGCTGGTTGATCGTTAGTTCCATGGTTGTGGTCAGCCCGCCTTGCACCACACCGAGGTCAGCGGCAGCCAGATGTTCAAAAAGGTTATGTACATAGCCCTTCACCTCCATTCCAGTGTGTTTCGGTAAGCTATCCGGGTCGATCCGTGGGCCAGCCACCACAATGCAGTGCGCTTCGGGGCGTTCACGATGGATTAAAGGCCAGGCATCAACAGCCTTGTGAAGCATCTTTTTACCAACAGCCGTGCCGCCGACAGCGTAGAAGACCAAGGGTTGATCGGGGTCATATCCAAGGCGGGTGCGCAATCCTTTTGTATCCGAATAATCGGCGGGGTCGAAGGGAATCACGTAGCCAACATCAGTAAAGTTCTCACGCGTCCAGTCAGCGATGTGAGGTAGTTTTGGGCCAAAACGTTCAGGGATGATGTCCTCATAGTCACCGACATAAAGGGCTTGATCGCGCACGCGCGGAAAACGGGCGACCTGTTTGATCATCTCGGCGTTATAATCAGCCGTCAAATACGCCTCATGAGAGCCTTTCGATCGGTCTATCGGAATCCAACCCAAAAAATCGGTCAAGAAGACATATGGAGCAGTCTTGAGTTCAGGGTTTTCGTGTAGATAATAATCCACTTCCCAAGATTCATCTCCAATCCACAAATCATACGGGGTTTCACGCACGGCTTCAAGGAAAAGCATGAAGTTGCTTAGAAAGATCTCATCCATTTCGCGCCAGGCTTGGAAACAGTGCAAGCCATGTTCGTCTGCGGACTGCTCCCAATGCGCTGATTCGGAGGCTTGAAATCGACTCAGCGGGTGGATCTTCTCGCCAGCTTTTTCCAAGACATTAGTAACGGGAGGCTGGGCAAGCCACTCGATCTCTAGATTAGGAACCAGGTTGCGCAGTTCGCGGGCGATAGCTAAATCACGCTGGACGTGCCCAAGCCCAATCGGGCTGGAAATGTAAAGGGCGCGGGAAGTACGGCGCGTCATGGCGCGCTGCCAGGTTCGCTGTTTGGGTTTGGCAGGTTCCAGAAAATCTTGAATAAGCAGGTTGGTTTTGACCGGATCGCGGACATGTGGGCCATGACCAGCGCCCTGGATCGTGACGAACTCAAAATCAGGTCGCGCTTCAGCCAGCTTTTGACTGCCTTCAATATCGACAATGCGGTCGTCGCTCCCATGAATAAGAAGAACTGGGCAACGAACTTTTTCAATGGCCTCTTTTGCAGGCAATTTTGAAAATCGGCCGACAGGATCTTCAACCGAATGAATGAGAAATTCAGATGTGGTCTCCAGTCCCCATCCGACACAATCCTCGAACCCTTTGGTTGAATGCGCTTCACTAAAAAACTCTCCGAAGAAAAATTCCAAGAAGTCTTTATAGTTTTCCCGCCAATAATGGGCATTATACTTTTCCCAGCCATCATACATTTTACGCTTTTTTTGAAAATCTGGATTTGGCGAGGGCGCTAAGCCTGGGGTGACAAAATTACCAATCAGGATCATCTTATTGACTCGTTCCGGGTAGCGGGCCGCTAACCAGATACCATAACTGCTGCCGCGAGAAAAACCGATCACATCAGTTTCGTTCACGCCAAGATGATCCAGCAAACCAATGCCTTGATCTACGATGCGGTCGGATTGGTAAGCGGCTAGATCGTCAGCGCGCTCACCCCCGCCGCTGCCTGGCCCGTCATATGTGATGACGTAAAAGGAACGCGCAAGGAAGGGGACCTGCATCTTCCAATGCCGGCTGTGGACGATCTGCCAGGTGGGCAGCAACAAGACAGGTTGGGCTTTGGGGTCGCCAAAGGTTTCGAATCCAATCTGGTACCCTTCAAGCTTTAGTTTTCCGGATTGATTTGGTTCAACGGCACGCATTAGATCCTCCTTGCATTATGCGGGTTTTCGCCCTTCATTCGTGGGTAAAAGATCTGGGACGCCACTACCAAATCCCCACTCCCTTATTCTAACTAGACTTGATCCCGTCCGATGGCATCCATAGAATTAGTATTCAAAATTGATCTCATAAATCAACCCAATCCCAAATTTCTAAGGATCTGAAATATATGTCGCCAGAGCATTTGGGTGAAAAAGATGTAATCAAAAAGACCTGGTTGAGATTATACCGTAAAAACAATTTATACAAGAGGCTGGCGACGAGAGGCTAGGGTATGATCTTTGAACAAAAACCGCTTAGTGATGATTTGTAAATGCTAAGGTTTGTAATTGGGGTAGAGGATGAGGTGTTCGCATGGCGAACTCCTTTGGAGAGAAGTAATATTGTTCTCCACAACACCCACGATCTCTCCTTCATGGATTCACAAACTGATATGCCAAAATATTGCCTGCGGTATAATTCCAAAGCCCTTATTTTGGGATGGTTGAATGAAAAAAAATATAAGAGAATAATCGTTTTGAGTAAAGTTGCATTGTTTATGGAAAATCTGGCTGGGGGAGGGGCTGAGTTCGCAATGGTTAATATTGCTAATTATTTGGTCCAAAATGGGTTTCAGGTCGATTTACTGTTGGCAGAAAACGTTATCGCATATGACGACTTGATGTTACCAGAAATTAATATTATTCACTTTAATAAACCCAAATTATATTTTTGCGTTATTCCCCTGATTAAATATTTGAAGCGGGAAAAACCCAGCGCTTTATTATCAATGTTAGACCTCGCAAATATTGTTGCTTTGGTGTCTAAAATTTTTTTGAGATCAAAAACCCGCTCAATAGTTTCTTTTCAAAATACTACCTCCTTACATAAAAGATCTCCAATTAAAAAATATCTAGAACGCTTGCTGCTTACTATTATTATCCCCCGGGCAGACAAAATCATTGCTGTTTCGAATGGAGTTGCCGACGACTTGGCAAGTTATATTAATATTTCAAGATCCAGAATTGAGGTGATCTGTAATCCAATCTTACCCTCAAAAATATTTAAGCTTGCTGAGCTAGAAAATGACCATCCTTGGCTCAACGATAAAAACATGCCTGTAATTCTGGCTATAGGTCGCTTGAACCAGCAAAAGGATTACCCTACCCTTATCCATGCATTTAAAAACGTACTAATAAATAAAGATGCACGGCTGATTATTATGGGGGAGGGGGAACTTAAAGATGAACTAGAAAAATTAACAAAGAGCTTAGAAATTCAAAGTCGCGTGGATTTTAAAGGGTTTGTAAATAATCCTTATAACTATATTACCAGTGTGTAGGAATTAGCAATGTCTTCAATAGATGAGGGATTACCGAGTGTCTTGATTGAGGCATTAGCTCTTGGGTACCCGGTTGTCTGCACTAACTTTTCTAGCGGACTGGAGGAGATCCTCGAAGACGGCAAATATGGCGATATTGTTCCTATTGGGGATTCAGAGCAATTAGCCGCTTCAATTGAAAACATTTTAGATGGGAATTTTAAGACTATTGACCAAGCATGGCGGGATAGATTTTCGATGCAAGGTATTATGAGAAAATATATACGCGCAATCCGAGGCTGAGTGTATGTTCGATTGCCTGGGGATGAATACGATTTTTTTTTAGATAACCATATGCTATTTATTCTTTGCTGCGATTAGTTGAGGCGTACCCCAGATCAAGTAGGCGGTCAGAACCACCGGCCCAAGGAAGTTCACCCAGGCAGTGACAATGTCTGAGATGTAAGGTCCAACGGCTATCAATTCACCCATTGTTTCTCCTGCCATTCTGAGCACCAGGTAGGCTAAGCCGATTCGTATCAGGTCACCTTTCTTATGATGAAACCCGCCTGCTAAAATGCCCAAGATGATCAATACCTGGACCGACCAATCACCCACTCTCACAAATACGGTTAACATGGCTAAGACAAGACAGATCAAGTATGACCATGTACCTATTATTTTTGTATCCATTTTATATTCTTCCTTATGGTTAGAATTTATAAATAATGTATTCGTGTATTGATATTATTCGTGTTACTTAAAATAACAAAGACTCTATACTAGCTGGAATTAATTTGGCGAAAAGCCAGTATTAGAAGCAAGCGAAGACTACGGACAGGTTATGTCCAGGGAGAAGGTATGCACAGGAAAATCCAGGTTAGTCGATTCTCTTAACTCGAAAGGTGCAGAAGAGTACACGCGTGTACCCTCAATGATGAGAGATGTGTCTGTGATATCCTCTAAATCTAGTCGGCGGTAAGGGTCTGAGAAGGTTACGGAGAGGAGCGAAAACCCATCTGACATGCGTAGAGAAAGCGTGTAGCTTTCTCCATCTTGCTCACCTTCGCCTTCAATTTCGGCTGCTGAATATTCCTGAGAGGCGGCGCAAATTTCGGGATTGATCTGGTAGCTTTGTCCATCCAAAACAAAAGCGCCCAGACCAGGATCGGGTAGTGGCATGCCGATGGCCTCGGCAAGCAACTCGCGTTCGGTGTCGAAGGTTCCTCCATAGGTCACACAGGTCGCATCGACAGCAATCTCTACGAGTATTAGGACGTCATCCTGGCTTGGTATTCTAATCGGTCTAGGGGTAGTTATATTTCCGTCGTTGAGCGCAAACCTATCAGGAGAGAGCAGCCCGCTCCCAATTTCCCAACTCAAAGCAGAGTCGGATTTGTCAAGCCGGGTGAATGAGACATCGGCCAATCCTGAACTATAAGACAGATCGAGGCCAATATGGAAAAGGGCTTCATCATCCTGCAAGCCAGCCCCCAAAACTGTAAATTGTCGGTCCTGCCCAGGGTCATCGCCGTAGAAAGCTGTTTCATCAGAATCTTGCGGGTAAGCCTCATCAGACCAACTAACACCCCATCCGCAGAGAAAAATTTCGAATGAATACGGCTCACCATCCACCCAGGCTGTACCAGAGCCGGTGGCGCGACGGTTGAAAATAACTTGCTCCTCCTCAGGCGTGGAGCTAATGCCGGTGCTGGTTTCCTCAGTGGGATCGTCAATTGATATCTCGGTCTCTCCTGGGGTGGGTTCAGTGACCACGCTGGATTCGGATTGCTCGGAGGGCTCGTCGGTTTCCTCCACCGCATTGCCTTGCGTGGCCATACATGCCAAAGTGGCCAGCACGAGCAACGCGAGAACAAGTTTGAGACCGTGGCTATCTATCTTATCCAGATAGCTGGATATCAGTCTGATATTCTCTTTCGTCATTTTGCACGTCCTCAAAGCATTTGAGATGAATTAATGCAATCAATATGGCCAAGTAAAGATTATACAACAAAAACAATTTATGGATTGATGCTGGGCGGGATATTCCAGTTCGGCTTCGATTTGTATATCCGAAATAATCAGTAATTAGATTGAGAAAATAGGATGTGACCCCTTGGTTAGGAGCGTTCCTGATTTAATAGCCGTTCATTAAGTTCCCATAATGCGTTATTATTGCTGACCCATTGGCTTGATAATCAATAGTACCGTCAGCGATCAGTAAGCGAAAATATAACATCGTATTTACGACCCGATTTTGTAAATTGAGCTTTTACTTTTCCTTCAACATTAATACTAATCTCGCCATTGGATAGAGTGGTTATTGGACAAGATAAGTAGAGTTGATTGAAGAGAGCAGTAAATTTTTGAACAACGAGATTACCAGCAGAGAGGGAACAAATTTCTTGGTAAGTGCCAGGATAAATAAAACCAAATTTAACATCACCAATAAAATTACTCGGTCCAGAAACTTTTTTTGCCGATGGCAACATTCTCCAATAATATAAATCAATCGTTGCCCCCTTTTTTATAAGAGATTTGACGGGGATAAATGGATACTCAAGATAATTAAGACTACTTTCTTCTTTATGAATGGCAATCGCTATTTGCATCTGATCTTCAGGAGAAAAAACAGTTTTAAGCTCCTCCATTTTCTCTGTATTCATTAATTGAAAATCGGGATCAATAATTAAACCTTCTTCGTTTGCCCAATTCCGTATAGCCTCCAAATTAAGTAGGATATCACCAGGTAAAGATTCATACCCTTCGAACATAACAAAACCACCCAGAAATAGCATTTAAATTACCTCCACAATGATATTGTGTAAACGAAAGGTTGACTTAATTGCCATTTACCAGATTTTTTACTAGGTTTTCTTCTATTAGTGAAAAATGCTTCGAATTACTCCATAATATTGGTTCATCACTCTTAGAAGATGAAATTAATTCACCTAATTCTTTTACCATGTAACAAACCGTGTTGATTGACCAGCGAATACCTTCTGTGGAACTTATTTTCCAAGTCCATGGTTGTGGAGCTACGTTGGCATCTTCTGGAAGATTATCAAAAACCGGTTCTGGGAGGGCAATGTTCCTATCTATTAAAGGTTTAATGAAATTTGGGGTTGAGAGATGTTTATAATGAACAAGGGAATTTCTAACCCTTACTAACATATGAAAATCTTGGTACGGTTGAGAGTCAGTTTTAAATGAATCCCCAAATAAGGATTGTGACATCAGGACAACTTTTTTTTCTAAAGGCAATTTGCTTAGCCACTCAATTCCTAAATCCCAGATAGCCGATTTCTGATATTTATGGCGCGAGAGCTTCGTAAAGAACAATTCATTGAAAAAGGCCTCAAATGAAGCTACAGATAGGATGTATGCTGAGAGAGCATTATTAACGCGACCATTAAAGCCGTAAATATTTTTCTTGTTTGATGCTAAATACTTTATAGCGTCACTATAAATATTTCGTGAGTGGATTAATAATTCTTTTGAGATTGTTGTGTATGTTTGTATCACTTGGTTACCCGTTATTTGAAATCCCTTAATTATAAAAAAAAAACCTGATTACGAAGGAAAAATACGCGAAAAGGGTCTTTTTTTAATGATTTTCAGTCGGGGCGGGCGGATTCGAACCGCCGACCTCACCGACCCGAACGGTGCGCGCTAGCCGGACTGCGCCACGCCCCGAATTTTGTGTAATTCCAACAGCATTTTGCCGGTGTGGCGGGATTATATCTCAGGGGTAAACCTTTGGCAAGTGTGCGCACCCTTTCTGGCGGTATTAAGGAAAATTTACAGCCCTCCAGGGTTTAGCGCTAATTTACGCGGCCACACGTAGAGTTATATGAATGGCTTTGTTTTTGATACTTGCTCTTCAACTGTGGGGAAAAACATTGAGAAGGTACTGCCCTTGCCTTCCGTGCTCTCAACAGTGATGCGGCCCCCGTGCATAACGACCATCAATTTGGCCACGGAAAGCCCCAACCCCATGCCTCCGTGACGTCGTGTCATGTGAGCTTCGACCTGGTAAAAACGCTCAAAGATGCGCTCAAGGTCTTTTTCTGGTATGCCGATACCATCGTCTTTGACCGAAATCTTGATGTGGTCGGAGACCCGTTCTAGCGATACTACCACCTTGCCTTCCTCGTCGACATAGGTAAGCGCATTTTTAACCAGGTGGTTGAGCGCAATGGTGATCTTATCCATGTCCCCCTCCATTGTTAGCAGCGTATTGGGCATATTTAAGCTGAGGTTGATATTTTTCTCCTCCACCATTTCCTTGAAAGAGGCTTTTACATCAGTTGCTAATTGGTTCAGGTTTACTTCTTCCTTACGCACGCTAGATTGGCCAGTCTGAAAATTATCAATCTTAGAAAGATCTTCAATGATACCTTTCAGACGCATTGAACTGCGTACAATCACTTCTATCTGCTTGCTTAATTCTTCAGGTGCAGTCTCCTGTAAGAAAGTGGCGTGGCCGAGGATCAACCCAAGAGGGGTACGCAATTCGTGGGAGGTGATGGCTATGAAATCACTTTTCATGCGGTCGATTTCGGCAAGTTCGTCGTAGGCTTCTTGTGATCGTTTGAGTAGTTTCGCGTTCTCAATTGCAATCGCAGCCTGAGATGCAAGGGTTTCTAAGACACGCACATCATTTTCCGTGTAGTGCCGGTCGCCCAGCTTGTTCACCGCAGTGAGCACTCCGGTTGATTTTCCCTGAAACACCATCGGTACGGTGAGAAGCGTCTGGGTTTTGAATCCAGAAATTTTATCAACAATGCGGTAGTGTCGTGGGTCAGATTGGGCGTCGGCCACAAAAATCGGCTCGATGTGCGTGAAGACCTGCCCTGCAATACTCTTATCGAGAGGTACAAGGATTTCTTTCATGGTGTCGCGTTTGAACCAGGGGGCAGCAACGAATTCGAGTTTGTCGTGCACCTCGTTATAAAGCAGTATGGATGCTTCTTGGCTGTAGGTGATATCTGCCGCGACTTCGATGATGGTTTGCAGCAAAGGTTCGGGTTCCAACGTAGCGCTCAGATTGCGGCTTAATTCGAGCAGCCGTTCCAATTGCTTTATGCGCTCGTTTAGCGGTTCAACTGAAATATCGTGGGTGATATCAGGCATAGATTTACCCTGCATTTAGATTATAGCACAGCGAAGGGTGTAGATAGTATAAAATGGAACAGAAATCTCACTTATCAGGAGAATCCTAATGGATCCCGGTTTTAGATATTGTATTGGGGCAGTGGGAGGAATAACGAACTAAATTGAGTCGAAGTAGCTTTTCAATTCAGTCTTCAGGGCATCGATCGAATCAAATTCAAACAATACGGGATTGTAGTTAAAGATTGTTTTAGGGATTTCTATTACGTTTTTAATCGTGAAGGACTTAATAGGTGTTTTTCCAGCCAGTACATGTTCCATTTCCCCATAGGATGATATCAGTCCAGTTCCAAATATCTTTAACTCTCCATCTTCGCGGATCAACCCAAATTCGGTGCTGTACCAGGCTAAACGTTTAATGTTTACACGCTGCTCATCGTTTGCTCGTAGAAACGCCGGGGCGAACATATCTTGAAGCGCCGTATAATGCGGCAGGGTCATGTAGGGTAAGTGCCCAAAAATATCGTGGAACATATCCGGCTCAGGAGTAAAATCTAATTCATCCCTGGAACGCAGGTAATTTGTGATTAAAAATTCCCTTCTGGCAAAGTGGTTGTACCAGGGAACTGCATCGGTATAGCGCACATCGGTCCGTACAGTTTTCCAAGGGGTATGCGGGGTTATCTGCGCGTTGAGATGGGCGATAGTCGGAATATGGTCTTCAGGTAATTGGAGTGTTTTGAAGCCTTGATGAAAATCACTACAAGCGTATTTTTCAACTTCAGGCAGCTGGCGCTGGAAAAGAGTACGCCAAATAGCATGTTGATCGGGATTAAACTCGATATCCTGATACTCACTTGTTTCGTCGATTTTTGTTTCCATCATGTTTTCCGCATAAAGTTAGTTTAATATAAAAAAAATCACAGGTCTAGCTAAATCTGTGATTTAGTACGGGAACCGGGGTGCAAGGAAAAATGAAATTTGAAATCATTAATATCTACCTGCCTTTCGATAATTATAATAAACTTTGTCCAATTAATCAACGTGCATGATTGGTTTTGTCAATATTTGAAATATGTCTTAATAGCATTGACGACTTCACACTGAATCTTTATACTAGTATCACGTTTTTTTATTAACCGCCTGACCAACTTGCACACGGAGGAGAAAATGACTGACAGACCCTGGCTGAAGAGCTACGACAAGGAAGTGCCGCATAGCATAGATTATCCTGATTTCCCGCTGTATGCATTGCTTGAGCAGGCCGCGGAAAAATTTCCGGATAATCCTTGCACCATCTTCAAAGGCGCGGTGATCAATTACCGCGAGATGAATGAGCTTACAGACCGTTTGGCTGCTGGCCTTGCCAAGCTGGGGATTAAAAAAGGGGATAGGGTGGGTATTTTCATGCCCAACTCACCTCAGTTTGTTATCGCTTTTTTCGCGATCCTAAAAATCGGGGGGGTGGTAGTCGGCACCAATCCGCTGTATACCGAACGAGAGATTGTACATCAGGTGAATGACGCCGGCATGGAATTTATGGTGTTAATGACCAATAATTACGAAAAGATCAAAGCTCTCCAAGACCAAACCTCTATCCGCAGGATTGTGGCAACCAACATCAAGGAAACACTACCACCGATTACACGATTATTATTCACTCTGGCAAAGGAAAAGAAAGCCGGCTTCCGGGTCAAACTGCGCGATGGGGATGTCTGGATGCAGGATTTAATCAACATGCATGAACCGGGGGATCGCCCCAAAGTCGATGTCAGCCCGGATGAGGTGGCCATCTTCCAATACAGCGGTGGCACAACAGGTGTATCTAAAGGCGCTGTGGCTGTACATCGCGGCCTTGTGGCCAACACCTATCAATTGGGAGCCTGGCTGCACGAGACTGTAGAAGGGGAGGAAGTAATGCTGCTCGCGATACCGCTGTATCACTCCTATGGGATGGTCGCGGGGATGAGCGCAATAGTCAAACTCGGCTCCGCAATGGTTTTGGTTCCAGATCCACGCGATACTAAAGATGTGTTGGATAATTTGGTTAAGTATAAGGCCACATCTTATCCAGGCGTGCCCGCGATGTATAACGCGATCAACAGCCATCCAGATGTGCTGTCCGGTAAATATGACCTGAGCTCAATTAAATTGTGTTCCTCCGGCGCTGCGCCTCTATTGAAAGAGACCAAAGATCGTTTCGAAGAGATGACCGGAGGTAAAGTGAACGAGGGCTATGGACTTTCGGAGGCCCCTGTGGCCGCGATCGTCAATCCAATTGGAGGCGAGCCCAGGGTGGGATCCATTGGCCTGCCATTGCCGGATATGGATGTACGCATTGTTGATCTGGATGATGGGGTAACAGACATGCCTCCGGGAGAAGTTGGCGAACTGATCATGAGCGGCCCGATTCTAATGCAGAGATACCATAATATGCCCACAGAGACTAGCAATACCCTGCGGGATGGTTGGTTGTATACGGGCGACATTGCATACATGGATGAGGACGGCTATTTTTACATAGTCGACCGCAAGAAGGAACTTATTAAACCAGGTGGTTTCCAGGTCTGGCCCAGGGAGGTTGAAGAAGTTATCCAGGAACACCCAAAGGTGATGGAAGTGGGTGTGGCCGGCATCCCCGATGCTCACAGCGGTGAAGCTGTGAAAGCGTGGATTGTTTTAAATGAAGGTGAAACCGTTTCGGTGGAGGAAATCCGCGAGTTTTGTAAGGAGAAGCTGGCTGGTTATAAGGTACCCAAGGAAGTGGAATTCATCACTGAATTGCCTAAAAGCACCGTGCAAAAGGTGCTGCGCCGGGAGCTGGTGAGAAGGCATAAGGAGGCGGTGGGGCAGGGGTAGACCGCACTAGAATCTATTGAAATAATGCCGGGTGCAGCATTTTCGACTGCGCCCTGTCTGTAATAAATTGGCGAAGGGAGGGTTAGCTTATTAGGTATTCTTTGAATACAATTCTGGTGCACTTGGGAGTTGATTCCAAGTGTTTCCCCCCCTTTCTTTATGACAACTTACTTTTGCCAAATACTTCATTAACTGGCATAGTAAACAATAACCCTGTGTTTTCATTTTCAAGATCCCCTACAACAGATTGGGTTGCATTAACAAGAGCGTCAATTTTCTCCTGACTGTTTACAATGGTAAACAATGTTCGATGGCGAGTCTCTGTACTTTTAAATAGATCACTAAGATTTGGCATAAGCGGCATATCATCTTTTAAACCAGCTTGCCTTACCCTCCCCAGCCCTGAACTTTCTAAAATTGTGATACCTCTGATGCCAGCATTCTCCCAAGCATCAAGAAGATCGCTGCATTGATCTGTATCATTGAGAACAAAAACGACTAAAGAAAACATGATGATCTCCTAGCTTTATATTTTTTCTAATACGTCTGATTGACTTTGATTGGAGAACAAATTCCGTAATATTGGTGGAGTCATTATTGTGGTGATAATGACCAATACTACTATTGTAGAAAAAGTACTTGAATTAATTAATCCTTCTGTAATCCCTACCGCGGCAACAATTAGAACAACTTCTCCTCGAGGAAGCATACCAAAACCTAGTTGTAGAGATTCTTGGTTTGTCATGCCTCCCAAACGTCCACTCACCCCAGCACCGATTAGTTTAGACAAAACGACCACCAATATCATTCCAACCAGTAACAATATTCCGTCAGCTGAAATTCGGCGTACATTTGCAGACAATCCAACATTGATAAAAAAGATGGGCACAAATATACCATAGGCTATCGATGATAAACCTCTTTCAATCTTGTCTTTTAGTGGGCTGCGGGCAAGAAAAAGCCCAGCCATAAATGCGCCAATAATTGACGGCATCTCCAATAATCGCCGCCACTGTAAGAAGGACGAACAGTAAAAAAGGATTAAGTAAACCCAGGGCTGCAAAAGTACCTGCAGCAAACAGCAAAGAATCCCCTGGCAAGAAGGGGGTTACAACAAAACCAGTTTCCATAAAAATTATCATAAACAAGATAGCGTAAGTCCAAGTCCCATTATTTTGAATAATTTCACCGAGATGTACATCTAAGTGAATAAAGAAATCAATAATAGTATTTATCAGATCCATAAATAACCTCGACAGTTATTAATTAGTTTTTAAAATTTTCATCTCATACTGAGTATCTTGAATTTGTTAAAGATTTATAGGTATTGCATATTTCTATCACGATAGCGCCTTCCGTTTCTTGAGATAAAATTTCTCAAAGTTAGCTCATTTTTCCGAACTAGAGATAGCGAAGCCAGACATATCCACTTGCTAAAAGCAGTGACATAAAAGTAGTGATAACTCCATAACGCAAGAAATGTTTAAAGCTGATCGGATGACCGCTTTTTTCAGCCAAGCTGACCACGATTACATTGGCTGCTGCGCCTACGATAGTTAAGTTGCCACCTAAACATGCACCCAATGCTAATGACCACCACAAGGGTTCCGCTGGCATGACCTGGGCCAAACTTTTCACAATTGGAATCATAGTAGCTGTATATGGAATATTATCGACAATCCCGGAGGCAATCGCCGAAAACCAAATTAGCAATAAGGATGTCAAGGACAAATCGCCCCCTGTCAGACGTAAAGCTGCATCGGCTATAATCTCGATCAAACCGACTTCGACAAGAGCTTCTACAATTATGAATAAACCAAAGAAAAAGAACAGGGTCGTCCACTCTATTTCACGCAACGCATTATGAGGGTCGGTTTTGCTCCAAAGCATCAAAAGGGTTGCCCCGGTCAACGCGATGGTTGCGGGTTCTAGGTGTAAAGCGCCATGCATCAAAAAACCAATCACGACTCCGCCCATAATAATCAAAGATTTTCGTAGCAATACAGGCTCAGATATCAATTCAGAGGCATCAATGTCGGAGAGTGATGCAACGGTTTGATCATGAACGATTAGATCCTTTTTAAACAGGAACCGCGACATCCCTATGAAAACCAGAAGAATGATCACAGCAATTGGTCCCAAATTAGCAATAAAGGTCACAAAATCGATGTTAGCTGCACTACCAATCAATATGTTGGGAGGGTCACCAACCAAGGTTGCCATGCCACCGATATTTGAAGCTAAAATTTCTGCGATCAGGAAAGGTACAGGACTGACTCGCAGAGAAGATGCAATATATAAAGTTACTGGAGCTATCAAAACAACAATTGTTACATTATCTAAGAATGCCGATGCCACTGCGGTGATAATTGACAAGATCACTAGCACACGGAAAGGATCACCTTTACCAGAACGCACCGCTTGCAATGCAATCCATTGAAAAAGCCCAGTCTCTTTCAAGACATTGGCGATGATCATCATTCCTGTAAGAAGAAAAATCACATTCCAGTCAATGGCATGGAAAGCTTTTTCTTGAGGAACCACAAATAGAATCATCGCCATTCCCCCCAAGAGAGCGGAAATTGTGCGATGGATTCTTTCGCTGACTATTAGAGCATAGGTCAATAGAAAAATGCTTCCTGCTAACAAAATTTGATTCATTATTTTCCATCCTTGAGGTCAGTATCAATTTTTGCCTGGGTACACAGCGCTAACAATTCCATTAAATTAATATATCCAACTACCTGATAAAGGTCATCGACTAAAGGCAATCCAGGTAATTTGTTTTCGTGCATTAGCTTGAAAGCTTCTTTAACTGTATCCCCGTGTTTTACCCAGGCCGCTGGCACCATAGCATCTTGAGCTGTGATGGTGCGGGTCTTATCGGCATAGGCCATCATCTTTTTAAAGGTTGTTGTCTCACTGAGGAATTCTTCTGGCAATATATGCAAAAAAAGATCGTCAGCTAATGTTTGTAAATCTAATAAACCAATCAATCGGCCATCTTCTGCAACTACTGAAGCAACATGCACACAAGGATGTGCCAACATAGCCTGAGCAACGTCATCCAAGAGCATATCGCCTGAAACGATAGTTGGCTCTAAGCTCAACAGAGAATCTACCGTTTCTACAGGTGTATCTCGTAGAACAGACCAATTAGATCTAAGCGCTGGTGGGGATACCTCCTTTGGGGTGGAGGGGGGTGCTTTAAATACACCAAATGTTTGGGAAACCGGCACCACGACCATTATGCCACTATTAGGACGATCAAAGCCACCGACAATGCGATCAGCTTCAACAATCGCTTGCGCTAATAATTTATCATCATCTAAAACCGCTATCAGCGTTCGGGTTTGGACCTCACCAGCATCGAAAAGTTTATTGATTGCTCCTAGTCCAACTCTGTTAAACCAAAGGTTGGATGCGTAACCACCCGCACTATTTAGAATGGTGGTCCCTGGTACACCAATTTCTCTCCAGACCTTCAATAAATCTGGTAACATGTCGGTGTTATTTAATATTATTAGTAGTAAATTTGACATTTTTCTCCTTCATTTCAAATATGCGCTACTAAAATCACCACTACGGCTGGTTTCAATTAGTAACGTGATTATAGTTATCAGTGTAGACCAAATCATTCAATTACTATTCACTAGAATTATTGAGCGCCCAAAATAGGAAATCCCAAGCACTAAAACTGAGAGTCCAATGGCTACTATGAGGTAGATCGGCTGCTGTAAAATTTCACGCGGCCAAATGAGCAATGCGGGGAAAAGAAACAACCCAATTCTCATCCCCAACAACCAAAATGGGCTCTGGTTCTGAAAAGCTGGGTTTTTCCAATTATACCCTATCCAAGCAATTCCGATTCCAAGCAAAGTTCCCACAATCACTTCGATAAATAACAAGAGAGATATCGGTTGATGGCCTTGCCAACCCAACAGGAGGAATATGGCAAAAATAATACTAAACCCAGCCCAGGACCTCAATGGAGCGGGTAATTCATTTTTGTGAAGGCCCAATCGGGAATATTGGCATAGCCAGACGAACGTTACTACACTTACCAATGAAGCTGAAATTGGTGAAACTCCGAGGATGAATGAGAACCAATAGGCGAAATACACCTGTCCAAATCCTATCCAGGAAAGATATTTTTGGTCAGTTTTTCGGAGCAGATAAAGTCCGAACAATGCAGATAGCACGCCATTAAATGTTGCGCTAAAGATTCCCCCAATGTAATGAGAGGGGGATTGGATTGCCAAATCAACCTCGGTAAGTAGAAAGATCAGAGTTAGCGTTCCCACTTGGCTCATATAGCTGGCTCCAGACCCTGGTTCGCCAGCTCTCCATATCAAACTTGCGATAATCAATCCAAACACCAAAGCGCCATGCCAGGTATGGCTACCAACAAACCAAAGAAAAACACTGAAGAGGAATACGGTAATTCCACAGAAGATAAAACTAGACCATTCTCTCCATTTAGCGGTGGTTGTTCTGCGAATATTTTGCCAAAGGAGAACTGGGTAACAAGATCAAACCAAACTTCTTCATTATGAATTTCTCTTAGCAATAAAAAGATTACCCATGCCTGCCATACTGAAACTTTTCGTCTATAACTAATAAATACTTTTCCATCATTCTCTGTCATAATTCCATCCTATAATGAACACATTATTACTTCAGAATAACAAGGATCCGATAGCATTTTTTAACTTTGAGTTCGGCACTCCACAAAACCGTTTACGATATTTCATATTGATAGTAACAGATGATTGTTAGTTATGATGGTCAATCCCCCGCCAACTCTAGCGCGATCAATGCCGCGCCGTAAGCGCCCATAAGCTGCGGGCGCTGGGGCATAACGACCTCTTCACCGGTTTCCTCCTCTAAAAGTTGGGTGATAGCCGGGTTTTTTACAACACCGCCCGAGAACATGAGGGGGGAAACGATGCCCACGGTGCGAATCATAGCGACGATGCGCTTGACCAACGAGCGATGCAGCCCTCGCAGGATGACCGCTACAGAAGTCCCGTTTGCCAGCAGTGAAATGATCTCGGATTCGGCGAATACCGTGCAAGTGCTGGAAATCGGGTGCTCTTCTGAGACGGAGAGGGCCTCCTCTCCCATGCGCTCAAGGGGTACACCTAAACGGCTGGAAGTGTTTTCGAGGAACCTACCCGTCCCCGCGGCGCATTTATCGTTCATCATAAAGTCCACAACCTTGCCCGCGGAGCTTATGCCGATAACTTTGCTGTCTTGCCCGCCGATATCGACCAGTGTGCCGGAATGCGGAAACTCTCGGAAAATCCCGCGTGCATGGCAGGTTATTTCGGTGACCTGGCGGTTTGCTTGCTTAACAAGTTTGCGGCCATAACCTGTGGACACCAGGGGAATTCCATTGAGGCTTAAGGTCTCCCCTTTGGCCAGTTCTAGGAATCGTTCTATTTGATGTTCTACACGCGGTTCAGCTTGTTCGAGCATATGCCAAACCATTTCTCCCGCTGCATCCAGGCCCACGATCTTTACGGTCGTGGATCCCACATCGATCCCCAGGGATTGAATCGCAGGCATATCTAAAACCCTAATCCTTCCACAAAGGATTCTAAGCGGTTGGTAGTTTGTTCTTCTGAATACGAGCGTGGATCATTATGGTCTGCTTCTAATAATAGAGCAGGGATTTCAAGGTCTTTGATTATCCTATCTCGCTGGTCCATCTGGCCAATAGAATAAGGCTTGCAGGAGCGATCCGAATGCAGGATAACACCGTCCAAGTGGAAGTCCTCGATCATGCGCTTCATTTTAGCCAATTTATCACCCGCGCCGCGGTTGAGCATTGGATATATGTAGGTCCGGGCGGCAGATTCTAAGGGCTTTTCAGGATCATAAAGGTCAGCCAGTTCTCCCCAGGCGTTGGTGTAAGTGGAGGTTGCGATCACAATGCCGTGTTGTCCAAGAAATTCGGCCAGGTAGCGCAGACGATACCAGATAGGCAGGTTATCCCAGAGCAGGCGTTTCTTCTCGTTCTTCACTGCTCCGACTCCCTGTGCGATACGTTGATCAATCTCATGAAGCATTTCGGCGTAGAAATCCACGGTTTCTACCTCGCCGCGCATCTCTACGATAGGCGCCATTTGGATGAATTGGTCGAAAGCGGAGATCGGTGCAGGGCGGTGTTGGCAGCGATCTAATATCTGCATCCATAACATAGAAGCGTCCCGGCTGAGATTTATCACTTCTGCGAATTTTTGCGGGTCTAGGCTTTTACCTGCGATCTTCTCGGCCAGCGGGATGGCTTCTTCAATTTGGCGTTTGATGAATTCGATGGAGTGGTCACTAGCCTCAGTATATATGAAAGGCGCGTCAATCAGGATTAGGGGAACGTCAAAATGGTGGGCCAAAACGCGGTACCAGTGTAATACGGTTTGGCAGATGTTGGTGCAGACCAAGAGGATATCTGGTTTTGGAATGGTTTTTATTGGCGTTTTTCCGGAGAGCACGCTGCCGATATCGGTACGCGCATAAGAGCACAGATCACGGGAATAACCTGCGTTTTCTGCCTCGCTGGAAATTTCCTCCGCGACGCGTGCCGTCCCACAGATAGCGGCATGGTTTTCGGGATACAAAATGTAGAAGCCTAAGGCTTTTAAAAATTCGGCTGGCGCGCCGGAGGTCACCCAAGCTACTTTACCGCGCTCGTTTGCATGCCTGCCTCTCAGGATATGCCGCGCCACAAGCATCTTGGACTTGTTTGCGATGTCGAGCGGCGGAGTCAGATATTCGCTTTTCCAGTTTCTCCCACTTTTGACCCGGCGTTTGGCTTTCTGTTTCTGGTTCAACTGGAACATCAAACCGAGCACGCTTGCTTCCCAGTTGTAGCGCATCTTTTTGATTGTCTTCATTCTATCGTCTCCAAGAAAGCTTCAAGGCGGGTGATGGTTTGTTGTGAAAACGGGTCGTTGACATCCACTTCGATAGGGATTGAAGGTACACCTGCCTCCCGAAGCCCTTTTCGCAGAATAGGCAGATCAAAGAGTTCCGGTTCGCAAAATTTAATGTTATAGAACACAACCCCTTTTGCGCCCGAAATATTTTGCAGATTAAGAAGGTGATCAAGGCGTTCTTGCAAGGAGTTGCCCCGCGTGGGGTCCGGGGGGGCATGGATGATGCTTTCTGCCATGCGCTGGAAAGGTTCTTCACTTTTACCAGTCGGGTAAAGCCGGCGGCCACAACCAGCCAGATCATCTGCCACAACCATGCCTCCAAGATCTGTGATAGTTTCAAATAAGCTCATCGGCTCCGGTACAATGCCTGATAGGATGATGGGGATGCCGCTATTACGCTGCGATTCGCCAGCCTGGGAGAGAGTTTCCTGGGCCAGTTGGCTAAAGTTTTCTGCGGGCAGGTATTCACGAGTGCGGATGAAACGGTAGTATTGCAGATCGCTGAAGGGCAGCCCATCGCGTTGTTTGTGGAGTTTGGCGAGCAGCATGTCAGCTTGCTCCTCACGCAGGATGCAGCCCATTATTTCTTCGTCAGATGGTGAGCGGCTGGTGATTTCTTGCAGCCGTGTGTATATCGCGGCGAATTCAGCGGCAAAGAAATCCACGTCGCTGTCGCGCCTGCCGCGAGGGATATATATGGGAATGACCGGCTGCCTGGGCGAAACAAAATCTATCAGGATGCTGCCAAAGCCTTGGAGCGAGTCGCAGGTGTGCGGCACAATAAGATAATCTGTGATTTTCAACCCTCCGGTTTTTAGGAATGCGAGCATGTTGTGCACCAGCGAACAGATATACGGCTGCAGCTGGGATGCTCCCTGGCTGGGATCTACGCCGGGTGGCCCCCAAACCTCGACGGGAAGAATATCAAAGGCGCGCAGTAAGGCCCGCGGGTAATGGATGGGGAATACAGCGGCCACAGAGCCGCCATCATCTTTGAAAGTATTGATGGTTTCGAGTCTGCCTGGGATTGCTGAGGTTAATTCCACTCGCGGTATGCTCCTTTATTAAAAATTCTAAACGTTTGGGCATCCACAAGGGATCTCCCAACATAGGGTATATTCTACCAACAAATTAAAATAAGGGAGATTAAGAGAAATCTAACGAGCGGTGAATCTTGTGGTTGTCAATGGGCTAAAGCCCATTGTCCAAGTGTGAAAAACCCACTTAAATCACCACTCTCAAAATCTAATTAGACAAGTGTTAGTTACGATTAGCGTTTATAATATTCGTTCTCTGATTTAGTTGGATAGCTCATCGTAATCAATTGGTTGAATAGAAAATATCATGAAAGAAAAATATTTCACAACCGAGCAAATAGAAAACCAAGCGCGGGAGATGATCCGGCAGCTAAAGCAAGAATCCCTGATACGCTCTCAGCGGTTAGAACCAAATAATTCTGCCTTGTTGGTTATTGATATGCAGAGCTACTTTCTAGCTCCAGAAGCGCATGCTTATGTACCCAGCGCAGAAGCAATCGTGCCATTAATTAACGAATTAGTGCGAGCATACTACGAAAAAAAACTGCCGGTAATATTTACACAACATTTGAATACAGCACAGGATGCCGGTATGATGGGTGTGTGGTGGGACGATTTGATATTGAGTGAAAACTCAACCAGCGAAATTGTTCCTGAAATGGATATAAGCGAAGGGATTATTGTCCAGAAGACCCAGTATGATGCTTTCTACGAGACATCTTTGGAGGCAATCTTACTTGAAAAGAGTGTGAAACAGGTGGTAGTAAGCGGGGTGCAAACTCACCTTTGTTGTGAAACCACAGCTCGAGCTGCATTCTCGCGCGGCTTTGAAGTGTTTTTCCTGGTCGACGGAAATGCCACATATAACCAAGATTTCCACATGGGGAGCTTACGCAACCTTGCGCATGGGTTTGCGACTTTGATGCTATCTAATGATATTCAAGCCGCGCTGAAAACTGCTGCTAAAAACTAAGCAGGCATCAATTGTGTTCCTCGTCTCATTCTGTCTTCGCGAAATAAACCACTTACGAGTTAACCTCTTTATTCTCCCGCGCTTACACCTGAGTTCTTAGTTTTTCGAGGGTCTTTACTCCATAATATTTACAATTGCGCTTTATCTCATCAGGTTGGATATTCTGAGCTTCGATGAGTTTCTTCACCTTGCCCTGAGAAATTCCTAACTCGACTGCAAGCTTTCCGGCTGTGTATAATTGTGCACCTTGTTCATTTGTCATTACAAATTCTCCTCAAATTTTATAAATTCTAAAATGATTTATGCATTACATTATATCAAAAGGTTCTTTTACTTCCAACTAGCTTAGAAGAAAGGAGTAAATCTGATGAAAAAATGGCTGAAATAGGCATTGATCAGCATTGGCGTTTTGCTGGTGTTATTGGTTGGTCTGATTATTTTAAGCGCCGGAGGCACGATCTTCACCGGTGGTGTCCCGCTGGGAGGAGTGTCTTTTACATCCGGAGATATTCCTGGTGTTCCCTTGTACCCGGGCGCGGAGCAATCCACCGACAGTTCCGGGGTTTCTATCCCCTATGATATGCACCGGGTGATTGGCTCGGATGAGGCGCAGTGGAAACGCTACATTACGGTTGACAGCCCCGACGAAGTGCGCGCCTGGTATCTGGAAGCTCTGGCAGATGCAGGATTTGGGGAACCTTCCCACCGCGAGTCAGGCGCGGATGTCTATCCCGAAGGCGATGTACGCTATGGTGTATATGTGATAGAGCTTGACGGCCGAACAAATATTATCCTGGCTGTCGGGAATGAGTAATTAGAGCCTGAATTAAGTGCCTGCCTTTGTTGATTAACTAGTCTATTAATCGAAAGACTCATCTCTGCGCTCAAAGTAACTGTGATAAATGGCTAAGAGAATATCTTTGGGAAATGAATTTTATGCCATTCCGAGCGACTAGAAGGAGCGAGGAATCCCTAAATTGTTGTCTTGGGAAAGTTTCGGATTTAGAAAAATCATCGCTCTCAGGGATTCCTCACACCCTCCGGGGGTTCGGAATGACAAATCTAAGGTCACTCCTTCGATTTCATTCAGGACGGGTCTGAGTGCGGTCGAAGGAAGTTCAGCCTTCACCCACCCCGAAGATCTTGCCCGGGTTGAGGATACCGTGGGGGTCAAGGGTTGCTTTAATGGCACGCATTACTTCCAGGCTGCTGCCATGTTCCAGTGACATGAATGGGCTTTTCCCGATCCCTACTCCGTGTTCTCCGGTGGCTGTGCCGCCCATGGAGATGGCTGCCTCTACAATGGCCTGGTCGGCGGCGAAAGCTAGCGCGTAGCTGTCTGCATCTCCGGGGGTGTAGGGTATTAAGGGATGTAAGTTGCCGTCACCTGCATGCCCAACCAAATAGCCGTGCAGCCCGCGAGCAGCTAATTCCTCTTTAGCCAGCGCTACCAAACGGGGGTATGTGGAGATTGGTACAGCTACATCCATGATCACAAAGGCGCTTCCAGGGTTGCTGCGTACCAGGATTTCGTAGGTTTGGTGGCGGGCGCTCCATAAACGGTCTCGTTCTTTACGGCCCAGGCCGCCTTCAAATTGAGAGCATCCTTCTTGGGTGCAGATCTGCTCAACAATTGACAGCTCTTCTGCCAAACCGGCATCTGTCGCGCTGTGGAATTCTATCAACAGGAGGGGCTGCTCAGGGGCTTCAAGCTCACCGGAGGCGTTCAGCGCGCTTACAGTTGCCAGGTCCAGGAACTCCAGTGCGGCCGGAGTGATGCCGCTTCCCATGATTCCCGAAACAGCTTGGGTTGCGTTTTCTGGAGTTGGGAAGGAGGCGACCGCAGCGCTAAATTTGTCTGGCAAGGGCGCTAGTTGCAGGGTGGCTTGTGTTATTACTCCTAAAGTCCCCTCCGAACCGATGAATAAATGGACCAGGTCATAACCCGAAGATGTTTTGGCTGCACGTGTCCCGGTGCGGATAATCTCCCCGGATGCCAGGACGACCTCCAACCGCAAAACGTTATCCTTAGTGGTTCCGTAGCGCAAGGTGCGTGTACCTGCGGCGTTATTGGCTAACATACCCCCAATGCTGGCGTTAGCGCCAGGGTCTGGGGCGAAAAATAAACCCTGCCGGCCCAATTCGGCGTTCATGTCTTTATATTTCAACCCAGACTGAACATCCACCTGGAAATCCGCTGGGCGTACTTCCAGGATCTTGTCCATGCGCATGGTATCCAGTACGATACCGCCATAAAGAGGAATAGGATTTCCCTCCAGGCTAGTGCCTGCCCCCCAGGGAGTGACAGGGATGCGCTGTTGGTTGGCATACTTAAGGATGGTTTTGATCTCTTCAACCGAATCAGGCCAAACGACGACCCCTGGAGTATGGGCCTCATGGAAGGATTGATCCTTGGCGTGCTGCTCCAGGTCTGCATTTGCGGTTGATATATGCGCTTCACCGACAACTGAGCTCAGGAAATTTAGAGTTTCGGGTGTAGGGGTCTCTTTATATTTTGTCATGGATTCCATTCATATTGATCTATGAATAACTTGCGTACCACACCTCATTATATCCTCCATTGTTATTTGAACCTCCAGAAAATGGAATAATCAGACAGAAGGCTATTGCCAAAGGAGACAGTTTTGTGCAATAATAATATCTAAGCGGGAAGCTGATGAATTCGGTTTATAGATAAAAAGGAGAGTGTCATGGCTATGGATCTAACTGTTATTTTGCAAAATGTTCCCGGAACAATTGCTGATCTTGGTGAAAGCCTGGGAAAGGCGGGAGTCAATATCGACGGCGGATGTGGATTTCCTAGTGAGGGTGTAGGGCTACTACATATCCTGGTTCAAGAGGCTGCGCCAGCGAAACAAGCCCTAATGGATGCTGGTTTTGAAGTGAGGAATGAACGTGAAGTCTTGGTTTTGGATATCGAGGACACCCCAGGTGAACTTGGCAGGATTACCAGAAGTATTGCTAATGCCGGAGTAAACGCGGATTTATTTTACTTGACTGCTAGCGGCCAACTCGTCCTGGGTGTCGACGATTTAGATAAAGCCCGCGCAACATTGTAGCTTTATGATTTCAGAGGTTTCCTAAATAGGATGGTCTTCCAATATCATACAACACTGTCCAGGAGCTAATTGTTCGGAGGGATATCCTGAGCGAATGTTGTCTTGGTGACTTTCAATTACTTGATGAATTGAGCTGCTTTAAAACTGTGAAGCCAATGTGATCGATAGAGGAGATATTGAGAAATGGGTCCAGCAAACTTAGGCCGCGGTTAGCAAGAACAACTACCCTGATTTGAGGAACTTTTACGAAGCCCAAAAAGCATAAATAGCCATCCGTGGCACCGTGACGCCAGAATACCCTTTGGCCTCCATCAGTTAGACTGCCAATATGCCAGCCCAGACCCACGTTTTGCTCATAATGGCTGGTGTCTTGACCCTTGCGGAAAAAAGTGTTTAACACCCGGTAGAGAAGCCCTGGTGGTGGGAATGCAGCAGAGCTTATTTCCAGGCAAGCTTGCAATGCATCAATTATCTCAGAGTGAGGGCTGCCCAAGTTAGCGGCCAGGAATTTCAACTGGTCGTTGGCCGTAGATCGTAACGCGCCTGCTCCTGCAAAACCGGGCATGTCCCAATTATGTCCAGGTTTGCCGCTGGCTTTGTGAGGCGTTGCCAGGCGGGTTTGCTGTTCGGGTGTCAGGGAAATAAGAGTATCGCGCATTTCGAGGGGCTCACAAATTTTTGAGGTGAGCGCGTCTTCATATGATAAGCGCAGTTTTTGACCCAATATATAACCTAATAAGGCCGCCCCAATGTTTGAGTAAGAGGGTGTCTGTCCGGTGGATTCTGAGATTGGCTTTGGCTTATAATTTGTGAGATATTCCAGGAGATCTTCAGTTGTGTAGGCTGCGAAAGGGTTTTGCCGATCCTGGCGCATGGAGCGCAGGAAATTGGAGGGCATCTTTGGTAAACCAGAGGTATGTGAGGCGAGACTGCGCAGAGTAATTTCAGGCGGCAGGTTGGATAACTCTGGAACAAGTTTGCGAACCTGGTCATCCAGGTTCAATAGACCTTCGGATACGATAACAGAAAGCAATGCAGCTGTGAAAACTTTTGTTATTGAACCGATCTCGTAAATTGTGTCTCCATCTGGGTGGTTATTATTCTCATCGCTAACTGTGCCAAAACCATAAACTGATCGGTGGTCGTCTGCAATCAGCCCTACAACCAACCCGGTGTTTTCTGTGGGAGAATTCAACGAGCTTAGAATATTATTGATCTCTTCTTGCATAGCATCTACCTCAACTTAAAAGTGAAACTGCCCTCTGATTTAACTATTGTCGTTCATTATAAATTGGTTTCTTACACAATTTGAAAAAATTGATGGGTGAGCATGTAAATTCTATAATCGAGCACTTAATCAAGTTATAATCTAGATAAGTTAGCGTACATCCTAATCCACTTTTCATTCCGAGGGAGCCTAGATGAAACCAGAAATGCTCGAAAAAGAACATACCATGTTCCGTGATGCGTTTTCCAAGTTTGTGGAAAAGGAGATTATGCCAAACCACGAGCAGTGGGAGCAAGACGGCATCGTTTCACGAGATGTGTGGCAGCAGGCGGGTAAGTATGGTTTCTTATGCATGGATGTTCCAGAAACTTACGGAGGCATGGGGGAGAAGGATTACCGTTTCAGCGTTATCGTCACAGAAGAATTAGCCCGCGCAGGCGCTTCAGGAGTTGCTTTTTCGCTGCACAACGACATGGTGGTTCCATACATTACGAATTATGGCACTGAGGAGCAGAAGCAGCGCTGGCTGCCCAAGTTGGTTACAGGTGAATTGATCTCTGCGGTAGCCATGACCGAACCGAACACAGGCAGTGATTTAGCTGGCGTACGCACAACTGCCATCCGCAAGGATGATCATTACATCTTGAATGGCCAGAAGACGTTTATATCTAACGGTATCCTCAACGACCTGTTGATTGTAGTTGCAAAGACTGACCCAGAAGAAGGCGCTAGCGGAGTTAGCTTATTGATCGTCGAACGCGGCATGCAGGGTTATGAGCGCGGCCGCAACCTGGAGAAGATCGGGCAACATGCCCAAGATAATGCCGAACTCTTCTTCAGGGATGTAAAGGTGCCCCTAGAGAATCTGATCGGCGAGGAGGGGGCTGGTTTCGCATACCTGATGCAAGGCTTGCCCAGGGAACGTCTGGCTATCGCGGTAGGAAGTCTGGCATCTGCCGAAATTGTTTTGGAGGAGACTCTGCGGTATTGCCAGGAACGCACCGCCTTTGGCCGCCCGATTGGAAAATTCCAAAACTCGCGCTTTAAATTAGCCGAAATGAAAACCGAGTTAGAGATAGGCCGGGTTTTTATAGATCACTGTATCCTAAAATATAACCAGGGTGAACTTTCTGTAGATAAGGCAGCTATGGCCAAGTGGTGGATCACAGAATTACTGCTGCGTGTTGTGGACGATTGCCTGCAGCTGCACGGCGGTTATGGTTACATGCTTGAGTACCCCGTCGCCAAAGCGTTCCTGAATGCACGCGCAGCGACGATCGTAGGTGGTACAACAGAGATAATGAAAGAAATCATTGGCCGTTCATTAGGTTTTTGAAAGGATAAAATATGTCAAACGAAGCTTATATTTTCGATGGGGTGCGCACCCCGAGGGGGAAAGGGAAGAAGAACGGGTCCCTTTACGAAGTCACACCCATAAACTTGGTCGTAACCTTATTGAAAGAATTGGAAAGCCGCAATGATCTGGATACCTCTCAAGTTGAAGATATTATCCTGGGATGTGTCACGCCGGTTGGCGAGCAGGGCGCTGATATTGCCAGAACGGCAGCCCTGGTCGCGGATTGGGACGTGGATACCCCTGGAATGCAGATCAACCGCTTTTGTGCATCGGGCCTGGAAACTGTAAACCTGGCGGCTAGCAAAGTGCGCTCAGGCTGGGAAGATTTGATCGTTGCAGGAGGAGTGGAATCCATGTCCCGCGTCCCCATGGGTTCTGATGGCGGAGCCTGGATCATCGACCCGCACGTGAATACAAAAACTGGTTTCGTGCCTCAAGGCATCGGCGCGGACCTGATCGCTACAATCGAAGGCTTTAGCCGAGAGGATGTGGATCGTTTCGCATTTCGCTCACAGCAGCGCGCGGCCCACGCTTCCAAAAGTGGTTATTTTGAAAAATCTATCGTTCCTGTCACTGACCAAAATGGCTTGGATGTGCTTGAGTATGATGAATACATCCGCCCCGATGCAACGTTGGAAGCGCTTGGTAACTTGGATCCAGTTTTCCAAATGATGGGCGATTTGGGCTTTGATGCCGTGGCGACCCAAAAGTATCCTGAAGTTGAAAGCATAAATCATGTGCATACAGCCGGGAACTCTTCCGGAATCGTGGATGGAGCGGCTTTGGTATTAGTGGGTTCCAAAGAAAAGGGCAAAGAGTTGAGCTTAAAGCCTCGCGCTCGGATTGCATCAATTGCTCTCGTGGGCACAGACCCTACAATCATGCTGGTCGGTCCTGGGCCTGCCTCCAAAAAAGCTTTGAAGAAAGCAGGTATGACGGTGAAAGATATCGACCTATTTGAGGTAAATGAGGCTTTCGCCGCAGTGGTATTGCGATTTATGCGCGATATGGGCATCGAGGGAGTAGAAAGCCTGAACGTGAACGGCGGAGCAATTGCGATGGGCCACCCGCTTGGCGCTACCGGAGCGATGCTTTTGCAAACTGTGCTTGATGAATTGGAACGTACTGATTTAGAAACCGCGTTAATTACTTTGTGTGTGGGTGGCGGTATGGGTATCGCCACCATTATCGAGCGGGTTTAGAGGCTGTCATGGCGGTAATATACAAAAAGGATAAGCAGAATATAGTTACATTGACCCTAGATCTACCAGGGTCATCGGTCAATGTTATTAACCTGGAGTTTGGCGAAGGATTCACAAAAGCATTTGCACGTTTGCAGACAGAGACAGACCTCGCGGGTGTGGTCATCACCTCGGCCAAGAAGACTTTTATGGCTGGAGGAGATCTTGAATGGCTGCATGCGGTTGAAGACCCACAAGTTGTCTTCGAAAGCGCAGAACTGCTCAAAGATGGATTCAGGGTGTTAGAAACCTTTGGGAAACCTGTTGTAGCAGCCATCAACGGTACTGCTCTTGGGGGCGGGTTAGAGCTGGCCTTGGCCTGCCACTACCGGATTGCATCTGACAATCCCAAGATTAAGATCGGCTTCCCGGAGGTTACTTTAGGATTGCTGCCAGGAGGTGGCGGTGTTACTCGCCTGACGCGCATGCTCGGTTTACAAGAAGCTTTGCCATACCTGATGGAGGGCAAACAGATCAACCCTGACAAAGCAAAGGCACTTGGCATCATCGACGAATTAGCCGAAAGCAAGGATGATATGCTAGACAAAGCGAAGGCCTGGATATTATCAGAACCAGACGCCAAGCAACCCTGGGACAAACCCGGTTACCGCATTCCCGGCGGGGACCCAAGACACCCGAAAACTGCACAAATGTTAGCCATCGCACCCGCCATGCTCGCTAAGAGGACATACGGGAACTATCCTGCCCCCGAAGCTATCATGAGCGCAGCGGTTGAGGGAGCCATGCTGGATTTTGATACCGCCAGCCGCATCGAGTCGCGCTACATGGCTCAACTTGTTACCAGCCAGGTGGCTAAAAACATGATCAATACGTTCTGGTTCCAACTGAATGAGGTAAACTCCGGAGCCAACCGGCCGGATGGAATTGAGGCTGTTGATACAAAGAAAGTGGGCGTGTTGGGCGCTGGTTTGATGGGGCATGGTATCGCTTACGTGTCTGCCTACGCAGGCTTGGAAGTGATACTAAAGGATGTCTCGTTGGAAAAAGCCAACGCGGGAAAAGCCGCCATAGAAAAAATTATTGCTAAGCGTGTTTCACGCGGCCGTATGACAACTGAGCAGCAAAAAGACATCCTCCAGCGTATTAAGACTACCGAATCTGCCGCTGACTTAGCAAGTTGCGACTTGATAATTGAAGCTGTATTTGAAGACCGTGATCTGAAAGCCAATGTGACTGCGGAAGCTGAAGCCCAGATCGATGAGCACGCCGTCTTTGGTTCCAATACATCTACTTTGCCAATCTCGGGTTTGGCAGAAAATTCAGCGCGTCCAGAGAACTTTATCGGTATTCATTTCTTCTCCCCGGTGCATAAAATGAGACTCGTGGAGATCATCGTGGGTGAGAAAACCTCGGATCAAACGTTAGCAAAAGCGTTTGATTACGTCCTACAGATAAATAAAACACCCATCGTGGTGAATGACAGCCGTGGGTTCTACACCTCGCGGGTATTCAGTACTTACGTGAACGAAGGCATGGCGCTATTAGGTGAAGGCCAACACCCCCGGGCAATCGAATCTGCTGGCTTAAAGGCCGGCATGGCAGTTGGCCCTTTGGTTGTATCCGATGAAGTCAGTTTGGAATTAATGACACATATCCGCGACCAAACGCGCAAGGATATGCAAGCCGAAGGAAAAGAAATGCCTTCTCACCCGGCAAATAAAGTTTTGGATGTGATGGTCTTAGAATTAGGGCGCAAAGGCAAGGCAAATGGCGCAGGTTTCTATGATTATCCTGAAGATGGCAAGAAACACATCTGGCCCGGTTTGCAAAAGCAGTTTTCACTGAACGGCACGGAGAAGCTCTCCCAGGAGGAAATGATCGAGCGTATGATGTTCGTCCAAGCGTTAGAGACAGTGCGCTGCCATGAAGAGGGTGTTTTGAGTTCTGTCGCAGATGCAAATATCGGCAGTATCTTCGGTTGGGGTTTTGCACCTTTCCAGGGAGGCACACTGCAATATATCAATGCTTATGGCGTCTTTGCTTTTGTGGAACGCAGCCGAGAACTGGCGCAAAAATACGGAGAGCGTTTTATGCCCCCGGATTCTTTAGTAAAGATGGCAGAGAAGGGGCAAACTTTTTGAGAAATTAAACCCATGACTGGTCCTCTTGATTCTCTAAAAATCCTGGATTTCTCCACACTGCTGCCTGGCCCGTATGCAACCATGTTTTTGGCTGATCTAGGCGCCGACGTTGTGCGTATTGAAGCTCCCAACCGCCCAGATATTGTGCGTCTTTCACCGCCTTTGGATGGGGATACCTCCGCTTGGCATGGCCTGTTAAACCGCTCGAAACGCTCGCTAGCCCTGGATTTGAAAAAGCCGGGGGGCAGCGATGTGGTCAAGCGTTTGGTGGAGACATACGATATTGTATTGGAACAATTCAGGCCTGGGGTGATGGATCGCCTCGGTGTGGGCTATGAAGAACTGAAGGCGGTAAATCCAAAATTGATCTATTGTGCCCTCACGGGTTACGGCCAGACAGGCCCATACCGCGACCGCGCTGGCCACGACATCAACTATCTCTCTCTAGCAGGTGTGTCCAGCCACACAGGGCGTAAGGAACACGGACCTTTTCCAATGGGTTTGCAAGTCGCGGATGTAGGTGCGGGTTCCTATAATGTTATGGTGGGCATCTTGGCGGCTGAGATCCACCGCCGGGAAACTGGTGAGGGCCAATTTGTGGACGTCAGCATGTATGATGGTTCACTGGCCTGGAACGCGCAAGCCGCCAGCCATTTCTTCGTTTCGGGTGATGATCCTGAATGGGAAGGTATGTGGCTCAATGGGGGTAGTTATTACGATTATTACCGTACCCGTGATGGGCGTTACCTATCGGTTGGCAGCCTAGAGCCTCAGTTTTGGGAAGGTTTTTGTCAGGCAATCGAACGCCCAGATTTGATAAAAAGGGGATACTCGTTGGATCTGGCTGACCAACGCCAGCTTAAGACAGCTATTCAAAAAACCATCGCCTCCCGTGATTTTGACGATTGGCTAGAAGTGTTCGCGGCTGTGGATGTGTGTGTAGAACCTGTGCTAAATCTTTCCGAAGTTGTAGACCACTCTCAATTCCAGGCGCGCGAGATGCTAATAGAAATTCCAAAAACAGACGGGGGATTACAACGCCAAATCGGCAACCCGATAAAGTTCTCCCGTGGGGAGTCTGTATATAAGTTTGCTGGCGCGCCTGTGGGAGTGCATGCGCAAGAGATATTGGAGCAATCGGGGTTCAGCCAAACTGAAATCCAAAGCTTAGCTGAGGCCGGTATATTGGGGTAAATTTTTTGTTAGTTAATATTTTTCAATGTACATTAAAATCGACCAATCCTGAAAAGAGTGTTTCAGGCTTTGGTTGTAATCATTGCAGAATCTGCAGTGGGATATTAATTCTCATACTTTTGATATTTTCTTAAGTACTAGAAAATCTCACTTGATTTACGGAAGAAACGGAACTTGTGTACACAGGGGATGTAATAACCAAGAATTCGAAGAAGCGTCTGGAGTTGGTGTATGACACTCTTCGGTTGGAAAGGGTGAGTTTGAGTTGATAATTGGCCTGGTTGTGCTGGTTGGTAGTGGTGCAGGATACCAAATGGGGTAATTCTCGGGGTTTATCCCCACAATGCTAATATTAGCCACGGCTATCCAACATGCCCTCCCATTTACTAAGGGATGGTTGACTATATACCAATTCCCAAACTGTCCGACTGCTATAAGTTCGACCGAAGTGCCGTTGAGCAACCAGCCGACCAGGGGGTAAGGCGGGCCAGGACCCGAAAAACATTGTGTGTCAAATGTTATCATAGCCGTTGGCTCAAGAGTGGGTGTGCTGGTCAGAGTGGGAGAAGCGGTGTTGGTTGGTGTAAGGGTAAGCGTAGGTGTAGAAGGAGGAGTTGGAGTGTTGGTTATGGAGAGTGTTTGGGGAATGGCTGTTTCTGAATTCGTCGGTCTGATAGCTGCTTGGGATGTTTTATCTGAATCTGCTCCACTAGTCATAACCAACATGGCGAAAAGAAATCCGAGCAGGAAAATAAGTATGACATAGATGGTTGTTTTTTGTTTTGAATTCATGCTCTTATTATTTCCTCTATCTATTCTTAAGAGTTACTTATTTCAGGTTTATTCCTTGACTTGTTATTATATACTTGCCTGTTTTTCATTTCACCACCCTATTGCACGCAATGGTGTGCATCGCGCCTACTAGTTGGAAGTTGGCGGGGAAGGAGAATGCCTCTGAAATTTCTGATTTGATCTAAGGAGTTGGAATATACCCACAGGTGGGATGTAATAACCAAGAATCCGAAAAAGAATTAGCGGCTGGTTCGAGCACGTCTGGAAGCGGCTCAGGAGTTGCTGTCCAACACTGGACAGTTGGTGTAGCTATTGGTAGTGGGGGAGCTTCCCAAAAGCTATAAGTATCTAAGTTTATCCCTTCGAGAGCAAGATCACTTATTGGTACCCAACATGTTACACCGCTGATTATGGGATGGTTGACTATATACCAATTCCTAAACTCGCCTTTTCCTACAAGTTCGACCGAAGTGCCGTTGAGCAACCAGCCGACCAGGGTGTAAGGCGGGCCAGGACCTGAATAACATTGAGTGTCATTTGTGATGATTACCGAAGGTTCGAGAGTGGGTGTGCTGGTCAGGGTGGGAGAAGCGGTGCTGGTTGGGGTAAGGGTAAGGGTTGGTGTAGAAGTATGAGTTGA
The DNA here is from genome assembly GCA_019456165.1 of Chloroflexota bacterium. Classification (GTDB taxonomy): domain Bacteria; phylum Chloroflexota; class Anaerolineae; order Anaerolineales; family UBA11579; genus VRUJ01. Next base: position 741 of record VRUJ01000005.1, on the reverse strand, counting down.
AGTATTGGTCGGGGTGGACGTTGCGGGAATGGTCGTATTTGTATTCGCCGGTCCAATAGTTGCCTGGGATGTGTTATCTGGATCTGCTCCACTAGCCATAACCAGGATGATAAAAAGAATTACGAGAAGCAAGATAAGCATGACGTAGATTGTTGTTTTTTGTTTTGAATTCATGTTTGAAACCATCCTGGAGGAAGTGTGGTTTAGGTTTGGATTTCAATCATTGAGATGCCAAAAATAATGTGGATTTAGACCACCATCACTTGTGTGAACAAACAATTCTTGAGCTTAGCCAGAACGATTTCGCACAAGTTGCCCATTTTATCATATCCGCGATAAGCAACATTTTTGGATCATTATATAGTATATCTTTTCATACAGTTTATGTGGAAAAAGCCAGAATATCTGGCTGCTTATTGCGGGGCATCTTCACCATGAAAAATATGGACGAATGATGCTGCGGTTGCCGGGGAGAGGATTGTAAATAATACTTATCAAGCTAAAAAAATATTATTGAATCCAATCCAGCGTGCCATAGGGAGAGCCTTGAATATTGATAATCTGAAGATCGCTGCCATCCGAATTCATCACAAATAAACCAAGAATTAGCTACCAGACAGTTTGAATAAAACGGCATGGTTTTCGAGTAAAGTATGGTTTACCGAAAACCACATACGAGGAAAACCATGCCGATAAAAGAACTTTACCATAATTGGAACAAAATGTTGAAACAGATGCAGC
>VRUJ01000050.1 GCA_019456165.1 Chloroflexota bacterium | reverse complement strand
TAATTCTTTTTTCTAAGGGGAACACCTGACCGAAGACCATTAGTAATGGCTTGCCTGGTAATTCTATTTGTTTTTCCTTGGATGTCATTTGGCCAATAACTCCAATCATTAGCGAGCGATGATGAAATTCTTACCATATTATATACTTAATCTGATTTAATATGGGGAAAATTCTTTACATAATTGTCAAATCCGTTCAACCATTTGGCCTATAAACATTTATCTGATAAACAAAGCAAATAATGGGAGCAATTCTGTCTATGAGTCTCTCAACTAAGGATTAAATGTGGTTGTATAATTTATCGTCAAGCGAAATGAGAGAACCTCCGTGAAATTTATCCTATGAACCCAATAAAGGTACACCATGCGTAACCTTTCAATTTGGATCCTAGCCTGGCGCAGCCTCGCCCAGCAACCCTTGCGTTCGGTCTTCAGCGCCCTCACGGTCGCTTTAGGTGGCGGTATGTTGGTAGGGGCAAGCGTGGCCGGTTCCGGGATAGAGAGCATGATCGAGATCAATGAATCGATGATCGATTTCTTCACCGTGGTGTTGGAGATTATTTTCTCAATTATCGGGGGGATAATTCTAGTAGCAGCAGGATTTTTGATATTCAACGCTTTTGCCATGTCTGTGCTTCAACGCAACAAACAGATCGGCATGATGCGGGCTTTAGGATCATCCCCTAAGCAGATCCGCCAGCAGCTCCTGGCTGAGAGCTTCATGGTGGGCGGCCTGGGAAGCCTCATCGGGATTGCGATTGGACCATTTCTGGGGCGTTTGGTACTAGAAATGATGGTTTATTCTTGCTGAATACCCCGTAGCTTGCTACGAGGGTTCCATGTTTTTCCAAAATCCGTACCCGTGGGGGCTAAACTCCGTAATACCCCGTTGCTTGCAGCGGGGATAGGAGTTTAGAGGATTTTGGTAGTTTATTCTTGCTGAATACCCCGTAGCTTGCTACGAGGGTTCCATGTTTTTCCAAAATCCGCCCCCATGACGCCCTTGGGGGCCTGCCGCCTTATCAATATGCTGCGGCCAAACCCTAAATGTGTCCACTTTCACTTGGTACTAAAAATGGGAGCTTGACACGGGTACTAAGAAGGCATCAGATTGCAAAGACAGGTAATCTCCAAATTGGTCTGGAACCCTATACCAAATATGCTCCGGGAAATTCTCAATTTTTTTCTCTAACTCCACCTTCGCCCAAACAGTAGTGTAGCCTCCTTGAGAAATTATTTCTGGCTGATGGATGATCATAGTTGAATTATATTCCATATAGTTGAAAATATGCCAAGTAGTTGATCTGTAAAGCTGTATAATTACTATATAGAGTAAGTTGAAAGGTCCAAATGATAATTCACCAGACACAAACCAAATTAGTTGAAAAATCTGTTTTCCTCTATGCGCGCGTAGAAACGAATCATCCTGTACCCAACATGCCGCAGACTTTATGGTTTGAGTTCCCACAAAACTATGTAGATCAGTTGGATTCTTCCTCAAATTCTATGTTGCTTACTTTAGTTCAGCTGGGAATGATGCTTGGTGAAGATATTACCGTAAAAGGGGTGGTTTCACCGCGATTGGCATATGGTCTAAATGAATATCAGAATATTTATCATACTTGGCTGCCTGATACTTTTCACTTAGTTAATATCAAATGCGCACAACTCTCCGCGAATAATACAAATCCTAGCCCAACAGGGGTAGCAACAGCATTTTCAGGTGGAGTTGATTCCTTTTTTACTTTATGGTCTCATTTGCCACGAAACCAGACAATTTCTCCCGCACAAATCACACATGGATTGTTCGTCCACGGTTTCGATATTCCTTTGACGAACTCAGAATTATATTCGCGCTTACTACAGCAATATGAAAAAACCTTCTCTTCAATTGATCTCACCCTAATCCCGGTTAGAACAAATGCAAAGCTGTTTTATCAATTAAGGATTAATTGGACGTTGACGTATGGAGCACCATTGATTGCCACCGCCTATGCATTGAGTCCTTCATTCCGTAGGTTGTACATACCTTCAGGTTTCAATTACGGTGAGATTGTCCCGAATGGAAGCACTCCCCTGCATGATCATTTGGTCTCCTCGGAACAGTTAGAAATTGTGCACCATGGAGCAGGAACTTCACGTGTTGAAAAGTTTTCTACTATCTCAGATTGGTCATTAACACACGATCAATTACGTGTTTGCATCCAACCTTCCAAGTTGGATGACCATATTAACTGTGGTAAGTGCAATAAATGCTTAAGTGGAATCACTACTCTGAAGAACTTGAATTATTTAGATTTATATTCAGTTTTCCCCCCATCCAAGCCTTTGCTGGTTATTGCAAACTGGATTTTAGTTTCAGATATGTATGTCCCTTATGTCATGAAAATTCAGCGTGAGGCATTCCGACATGGGAAGTGGGGGACAGGTTTATTGATGACACTACCAATATTTGCTGGATGGATTAAGAATTTAGCCAAAAATATATTCAGAAAAATACTTTCGTCAAACAATGTCTATGATCTGAAGGTAAAACGTTATGGCTTGGATGAGGATAGCTATTTCGCAACTCATCCAATAATTGATTGATCATCAGGGCAGATTGCAATACCTTGTTAGTAATGCCCGACTCAATAAAAAGTGCGGGCAGACCGCGAGCGCGACCAAAGGTTGATTGCGCAGAGTAATATGCGGCACAATCGCTGGTCGCGGCCTACTAACGAGTTTTCAATCGGGACCAGGTTAAGACTAGATTCATGCTTGGTTACCAAATGAAATACTTACTCAATAGATTCACAAGGTAATGTCGCGATTTCTTCGCCGAATGCAAATAAGCAGGTGCTTCGCTGTAGGCGTAGAATTCGCTTTGAAAGGCGACAATTGTTTTAAGAAATGATTAAAATTGGGTGGTTATATTCCTATGGATGCTTCAGCATAAGAGACGTGCTCAAGCCATTCATCAGAACGAGGTCCCGTTCCTTGAGCAGTTTCAAAGAAGGATTGCTGCAATTTTTTGGTAACTGGACCCATATTACCCAGCCCGATCGAACGGTAATCTATCTCTCTTAACGCGACCACTTCGGCTGCAGTACCGCAAACAAAAACCTCATCCGCCATGTAAAGCTGATCGCGCGTGATCTGTTCTTCGATAACTTCAAAGCCCAGGTCTTTCGCTAATTTGATCACTGAATCACGCGTGATCCCTTCTAATATAGCTGCTCGAGGCGGGGTATAGATTTTCCCGTTTCGAACCAGGAATAAATTCTCTCCGGTACATTCTGCGACATAACCTTCGGTGTCCAGCATGATGGCTTCATCAAACCCGGAACGCACAGCAATTGTTTTTGCCAATACAGAATTCACATAATTGCCCGTAATTTTTGCTTTCGTCATGGTCACATTTGGATGTAACCTGGTAAAAGACGAAACGATTGCCTTGGCACCTTTATCCAGCGCCTCTTCGCCCAGGAAGGTTCCCCATTCCCAGGTGGCGATACTAACGGCGGTTTGTGAAGTATCCAGATTGAGTCCCAAGGGACCGTCTGCCATGTAAACCAATGGTCGAATATAACACGAACTAAACCGATTCGCCCGGATTGTTTCATGAATAGCCCCACATAATTCAGCATGAGTGTAGGGAAAATCGAGGATGCCCAGTATGTGAACTGAATCAATCAACCTTTTCACGTGGTCTTTAAGCCGGAAGATTGCAGGTCCTTTGACAGTGTCGTAACAGCGAATACCCTCAAAGACACCTAACCCGTAATGAAGCGTTGGGGAGAGTATGTGGACATTCGCATCTTTATAAGATACCAACTCACCATTGATCCAAATATAATCAGATTTCATTTTGTAGACTCCTTGAATGCATTATTATTTAACCGCTGATTATTTCAAGCTGGTCGAAATTTTCTATGATTTTTGCTGTCATTTTCTCAGTAGAAACTGGTTCTTTTTCCTGTGTGGCGATATCCGCAGTTCGAATACCAGTGTTCAGAGTGACGTCAACCGCATTTTCCAGGGCTTTGGCTTCTTCTTCAAGCCCAAGGGAATGACGGAGCAGAAGCGCGGAAGAAAGTATGGTTCCAATCGGATTGGCAACCCCTTTTCCTGCAATATCGGGTGCAGATCCATGGATCGGTTCGTACAGCCCAAGAGGAAGGCCGAAGGAATTTTTTTTGCTACCGAGTGAAGCAGAGGGCATATTGCCCATAGACCCGGTTAAGACAGAAGCCTCATCAGTGAGGATATCGCCAAACAAGTTTGAAGTTACGATCACGTCAAAATCACTCGGCCTAGTCAAGAGATGCATGGCAGCCGCATCTACCAACAAATGTTCCAGAATGACGCTTGGATATTCCTTAGAGACACTTGATACCGTTTCCCGCCAAAGGCGAGATGTTTCGAGTACGTTTGATTTGTCGATAGAGCTAACTTTGTTTTTCCTTTCGTGAGCCAGGGAAAAGGCGAGGCGGGCTGCTCGTTCAATTTCACTGGTTTTATAGACCATTGTATCCACAGCTTGAGTTTCTCCATTCACAGATTGGCGATGTCGGGGCTGCCCAAAATAAATTCCTCCTGTAAGCTCGCGAACCACTAGCATGTCAACGCCTTCTAAATATTCTTTTTTTAGGGGAGAGGCTGAAACAAGGTCAGGGTGGGGGAGCACAGGACGTAAGTTGGCATATAGATCAAGGTTCTTGCGCAAACCCAATAACCCTTGTTCCGGCCGCACTTTTGCAGACGGGTCATCCCATTTCAAGCCACCGACTGCGCCCAGCAATATCGCGTCTGCATCCTCGCAGGCTTTAAGTGTCTTTTCAGGCAATGGGCTTTTATATTCATCAATCGCGCAGCCGCCAATCAAATACGAATCCATTTCAAATTTGTGCCCAAAGACTTCTCCGACAGTTTTCAGCAGCTCACTGGCCGCCTCAACCACTTCAGGGCCGATGCCATCCCCGGGAAGCAATGTTATTTTTGCTTTCACGCTAAACTCAATCCATATTCAACACTATCTGCCAGAGCCAGCCAACTGGCCTCGATAATGTTGGCGCTCGCGCCAACAGTGCTCCATCGTTGGTGCCCGTTTTGAGTGTCGATCAATACCCGGGTTACTGCTGCTGTGCCGTGAGATCCGTCGATGATCCGAACCTTATAGTCTGCTAATTTGAATTCTGCCAGCCTTGGGTAAATTGGCAGCAAGCTTTTTCTGAGCGCAGAATCTAATGCGTTTACTGGGCCGTTACCTTCGGCTATTGTATGAACCACCTCACCATTCACATTGATCTTTACCATCGCTTCTGCAAACGTACCGCGGCCTTTGCGGTGTTCCACAGTTGCTGAGAAATCGATCAGCTCGAATGGTGCTTCATAACCATCTTGGCAGCGCTGGAACATCAGGGCAACCGAAGCTTCCGCAGATTCGAAAGAGAAACCCCGCGATTCCAAGGATTTGATCTCATCCAGGATTTTGCTCAAAACAGCTTTATCATCAACCTCTATATTATATTCCTGTGCTTTGCTTAGAAGATTTCCGCGGCCAGATAACTCCGAAACAACTGTCCGCATTTTGTTTCCCACAAGATTTGGTTCAATATGCTGGTAGCTGGCAACATTGCGTCGCATCGCGGCGACATGGATACCACCTTTATGTGCAAAAGCGCTGTTCCCGACGAAAGGTTGGTGCTCATCAGCGGCAAGGTTGGCTACCTCAGCGATGAAGTGAGCGATATCATATAAGTCCCCCAGCTTGTCATTGGGAAGACAAAATTTATCCATTTTTAGTTCTAGATCAGCTATTATGCTGCAAAGGTTGGCATTACCACAGCGTTCTCCGTACCCATTAATCGTACCTTGTACGTGAACCGCCCCTTCTAGAACGGCTGCCAGAGTATTTGCCACAGCGCACTCGCCATCATTATGAGCATGTATTCCAATTTGCACATCTGGAAGCGCTTTCTGGACTTCCCTAACGATTGCTGTTACCTCATTTGGTAGAGATCCGCCGTTAGTATCGCACAGCACCACAACCTCTGCCCCACCCTTGACGGCGGCATTTAGCGTTTTCAATGCATATTTTGGGTCATCTTTATAGCCGTCAAAAAAGTGTTCTGCATCATAGATCACTTCGCGCTGATTGTCTTTAAGATACCTTAGGCTCTCTTCAATGATACGAAGGTTTTCTTCCAAGGTAGTTTGAAGTACATCGGTTACATGCAGCGTCCAGGTTTTCCCCACGACTGTGCACACAGGTGTATTTGCATCAAGCAAGGCCTGGATATTAGCATCTTCATGTGCCTCAGACCCCGCCCGGCAGGTAGAGCCAAACGCAGAAATTTTTGCATGCTTCAGATCCAATTCATCCAATCGTTGGAAAAATTCAGCGTCCTTTGGATTTGAGCCCGGCCAACCTCCTTCAATATAGGCCACCCCTAAATTGTCCAGACGTTGGGCGATGCGCAGCTTATCATCGCAAGATAAGGAAATCCCTTCTCGCTGGGTTCCATCACGCAAAGTTGTATCGTAGATTAAGATTTGTGTTTTCATAAATTTCTCCGAAATGTGTATGGTATTGCCGAAACTCAAGTATTTGCGAGTTTCAGCAAACCTTGGATTTCGGGCTAATTTTAGATAATGCTGCCTGCCTCAATTTGTGTGGATTCAAAATCCCGGATCTGACTCTCAAAAGACATGATGTAACCGAACTGGTCCATGCCGTTCAGTAAACATTTTTTAGCAAACGCATCGATTGGAAATTCAAAAGAATTTTTATTCGGCAGAGTTACAGTCTGGTCTTCCAAGTTAATTTTCAACATGGCGTCCGGGTTTTCTTCAGCCAAGTCGAAAAGAGATTGGTGGGTTTTTGTATCCACCAGAATGGGCAGAAGGCCGTTTTTTAAGGCATTATTATTGAAGATATCCGCGAAGGATGTACTGATTATTGCGTGGATTCCCCAGCCAACCAAAGCCCAGGGGGCATGCTCGCGAGAAGACCCACAGCCAAAATTATCTCCAGTGAGAAGGATATTCGCACCCTGATACGCAGGTTGATTAAGAACAAACTCAGGTATTGGTTTTCCGTCACTCTGATACCGCCAATCTGCAAAAAGACCCTCAACCACACTTTCCTTATCGATTGCTTTCAAAAAGCGCGCGGGGATGATTTGATCTGTATCAATATTATCCAGGGGGAGGGGGATGATCTTTGATGTTAGCTTCTTAAAAGAGGGCATAGTTTATTCTCGTTTAGTTTATTATTGTTCTTGCATCGGTGATATTCCCGCTCACTGCGGACGCGGCCACTGTAAGTGGGGAGGCCAGGAAGGTTCGTCCACCCTTACCCTGACGGCCTTCGAAATTTCGGTTGCTAGTGCTGATCGCGTATTGGCCAGGTTCCAGGTGGTCTCCATTCATTGCAATGCACATCGAGCAGCCTGGTTCGCGCCAATCAGCTCCAGCTTCTTTGAATACCTTGTCTAAACCCTCTGATTCTGCCTGGCGTTTAACTTCTTGCGATCCGGGTACAACCAACATTTTTACGCTATCCGCCACTTTTCGTCCATCCATCACTGCTGCTGCCTGTCGCAGGTCTGAAATACGACCATTCGCACAGCTGCCCAAGAATGCAACATCTATCGGCAAGTTAATTATCTTTTGCCCTGGACGGAGATCCATATATACTAAAGCTTTTTCGGAGGCTTTACGTTCCTCAAGGGTTGAAGCTAAGGCAGGATCTGGGATTAGATCTGTGATTTTCATCCCCATACCAGGGTTTGTTCCGTAAGTTATCATTGGGGCTAGATCAGACACTTCGAGAGAAACCTGGGAGTCGTATTCAGCGCCTTCATCACTGGGGAGTTCTTTCCAATAGGCAACCGCGCGATCCCAGGTTTCTTCTTTTGGGCTGAATTCTTTCCCGGATAAATATTCGATGGTTGTATCATCGGGTGCGATCATGCCTGCTCTTGCACCAGCTTCGATCGACATGTTGCAGATTGTCAGACGTTCTTCAATACTGAGGTTGTTTATCGCAGTCCCAGTATATTCAAAAACGTGTCCTGTCCCACCGCCAGTTCCGATCTTTGCGATCAAGGCCAAAATAATGTCTTTAGCGGAAATACCGGCTTCAAGAGTTCCATTTATCTGAACCTGGTATGTTTTTGGTTTATATTGCAGCAAACATTGGGTGCCCAGAACGTGTTCCACTTCACTTGTACCGATCCCAAAGGCCAATGCACCAAGTGCGCCATGAGTTGAAGTGTGGCTGTCTCCACAAACAACAGTTTTTCCAGGTTGGATCATGCCGGATTCAGGTGCGATCACATGCACGATCCCGTTCCTGGGTGAACCCATTTCGTAAAGTTCTATCCCAAAAGCTTCACAGTTCTGTTTGAGTTTTTCTAGTTGTGCCTTCGCTTGAGAATCATGGATTGGCAAGGATAAGTTAGTGGTGGGGGTGGAATGATCCATCGTAGCGATTGTTTTATCCGGTCGACGGACAGGCAACCCACGCTCGTGCAGCCCTGCAAAAGCCTGGGGTGAAGTTATCTCATGGATCAGGTGCAAGTCAATGTAAAGGACCGCGGGCGCTCCGTTTTCTTCTACAACTATATGTTTATCCCATATTTTTTTAAATAAGGTTTTTGGTTGCTGCAATGTTAGCCTTCCTGTTACTTAGCCGGTTGAAGAGATTCTGCGGTTTTTTCTTCCAATTCTGCATAATGACCGCTTGCAACTAGTAATTTGTTAAGGGCAGCCAAATACGCTTTCGCACTGGCTACAATAATATCAGTGTCTACGCCATGGCCGCCAAATGTGCGGGCTTGAGCCTGGTTACTTTGGGGAGACCTGCGCCGAGGGATTGAGCCATTTTCTGCCTGCAATCTCACAGATACTTCCCCGATAGCATCAATGCCTTCTGTGATCGCGTTTACGCTGTATTCCACTAAAATGTTTGGGGCTTTGACGATCACATCTATCGCACTGAATGCGGCATCTACAGGGCCAGTCCCAATAGCAGCATGCACATGCAATTCTCCATCCGGGCCGTTTAGTCGAACCGTTGCTGTCGGCATGCCCATGGTCCCACAGGTAACTTGCAGCCCATCCAAACTAAAGATTTCCCGGGGTTGGGAGATTTGATCCGCAACGATAGCTTCCAAGTCTGCATCAGTGATCGTTTTCTTCCTATCAGCCACTTCCTTGAATCGTTTGAATGTACGCTCAAGTTCTTCTTTATTCAATTGATATCCGATCTCCGCAAGGTGGGCTTTGAACGCGTGGCGGCCTGAATGTTTCCCTAGAACCAAACGAGAATGGCTCTGGCCGACCATATCAGGCTGCATGATCTCGTAAGTCATTTGGTTTTTGAGCATTCCGTCTTGATGTATTCCGGCTTCGTGGGCAAAAGCGTTAGCGCCAACAATTGCCTTATTGGGCTGCACCGGGATACCCGTATAATTTGATACCATGCGGCTCATTCGAGTGATTAATGTGGTGTCAATTCCAGTTTCAAGTTCAAAAATCTTCCGCCGAGTGCGAATCGCCATGACAATTTCTTCCAAAGAAGTGTTCCCAGCTCTTTCGCCAATCCCGTTCATGGTCACTTCTGCCTGACCCGCCCCGGCAGCAATCCCTGCCAAGGTATTTGCAGTTGCAAGACCAAGATCATCGTGGCAGTGAACAGAAACCACAACATTTTCAACGCCAGGTGTATGTTCGATGATGCCCGCAATCAATGCGCCGAATTCCTCTGGTATGGTGTATCCAACAGTGTCAGGGATATTGATCGTAGTAGCTCCAGCTTTGATCGCTTCACCCAGGACGAGGTAAAGAAATTCCGGATCGCTGCGCCCGGCATCTTCTGGTGAAAATTCAATATCATCGCAGTATGACTTGGCATACGCAACCATTTCTTTCACCAACTCAACAACCTCTTCAGAGTCCATATTAAGTTTGAACTTCATATGGATCGGGGAAGTAGCCAGGAAGGTATGTATCCTTGGCTTGGCTGCATGTTTAACTGCTTCCCAGGCAGCATCGATATCCTTTTTATTGGCACGCGCCAATCCGCAAATCACCGGCAAACTATCATTCTCGTCACTGCCTCCAGAAGGAGAGTTGCCAACCTCTTTGGCAATCTTCCGGACGCCTTCAAGGTCATCAGGAGATGCAGCCGGAAATCCCGCTTCGATGATGTCAACACCAAGGCTTGCAAGCATCCGGGCAATTTCCAATTTTTCGAACGAAGTCAAGGTAGCTCCAGGAGATTGCTCACCATCCCGTAGGGTTGTATCAAAAATCTTTATATATTGGTTCTGCATAATTATCACTCTCCCGGCTTTATCGTTATTGGATCGATGAAAGGCATCAATTCCCGTAATTCAGCGCCAACTCGTTCCAGCTCTTGGTTTTGCTCGCGGTGACGGACCTCATCAAACCATTTTCTGCCATTCTTGTTTTCTTCGATCCAGTTTTTGGCGTAACTCCCATCTTGGATGTTGTCCAACAGCTTTTTCATCGCACCCTTTGTTTCTTCAGTAACTATCTTGGGGCCGCCGGTATAGTCTCCGTGCTCCGCCGTATCGGATACCGAATAGCGCATGTAGTTCAATCCGCCGCGATACATAAGGTCAACGATCAATTTCAGTTCGTGCATGCATTCGAAATAAGCTAATTCGGGCTGATACCCGGCTTTTACCAGGGTCTCGAACCCCGCCTTGACCAATTCTGAAACTCCGCCGCACAAAACGGCTTGTTCTCCGAAAAGATCTGTTTCAGTTTCCTCCTCAAAGGTTGTTTCAAGCACGGCTGCTTTGGTTGAACCGATGGCATGAGCATAGGAAATTGCCAGTTCTTTAGCTTGGCCGCTGGAATCTTGGTGGACAGCCAGCAGTGAGGGGGTGCCTCCACCTTCTTGATAAAGCTCACGGACCCTGTGCCCTGGGGCTTTTGGAGCCACCATACTCACATCCACATCTTCCGGTGGGCTGATAGTCCCGAAACGGATGTTGAAGCCATGCGCGAACATTAATGTTTTGCCAGCAACAAGATGTGGCAGGATGTGTTGCTCAAAAATTTTAGGCTGGGCAGTGTCTGGGGCAAGCATCATGATGACATCGGCCCATTTTGCTGCCGCATCAATGGCGCTCACGGCCAGGCCCTCTTTCTCTGCTTTGGTCTGAGATTTACTGCCTGGGCGTAGCCCAACTTTTACATCTACACCGCTGTCCTTCAAATTAAGAGCATGGGCGTGGCCTTGCGATCCGTATCCAATTACCGCTACTTTTTTTGATTTGATTAATTCAGGGTTTGCATCAGAGTCAAAATAAATTGTTGCCATGATTGCTTCCTTTTATTTTTTATAGTGTTTTGGTTGATTATTTCCATTTGCGCCTGGAGTATGGCGGATACCGGGAGCCTCACCTCTAAGCATGGCAACTTGCCCAGTACGCACCATCTCAACAATATCCATTGGAAGCAGCAATTCAATTAAGCCTTCGATCTTGTCTTCAGTCCCTGCAATTTCAACGATCACAGAATCAGGCGCGACATCCACGATTTTTGCTCGAAAAATATTTGCTAGGTTAGCAATTTCTGCGCGATGTTCAGGAGTGGACTTTACTTTGATCAATGCCAGATCGCGAATCACAGCAGGTTGATTGGTGACATCTTGCACATCTAGCACATTGACCAGCTTATATAGATTCGCTTCCACTTTGCGAGCATCAACATCCGGGCCTTCCATCACGATCGTCATTCGGGAGACGTCTGGATTTTCTGTACGGCCAACATTCAACGATTCGATATTGAAGTTGCGCCGCCTGAATAATGAGGCCACTCGATTGAGAACTCCAGGTTTATTTTCGACTTTTGCAATTAGCGTGTTTTGCATCACTTTCTCCTTAATTTTCCCTGACTAATCAGCGGGTGCAGTTTTCTGTTTTGTGATTGGACGACGAATCATGTCATCTAAGTCTGCTCCAGCTGCAACCATGGGATAAACAGAGTCTTCTTCTTCAACCAAGTATTCGATCACAACAGGGCCGGGTGTATTCCGGGCAAATTCGATTGCTGCAGCCACATCTTTGCGCTCCGATACCCTTTTGGCTGGAACGCCGTAGGCTTCTGCTAACTTCATAAAATCGGGCCCGGTTAAGGGCGTGGCGGCATAACGTTTATCAAAAAAGAATTCTTGCCATTGCCGGACCATACCAAGGAAATTATTATTCAAGATCAGGATTTTTACGTTTGCACCTTCCTGGACGGCTGTTGCCAGTTCTGGAAGAGACATCTGAAAACTACCGTCACCGTCAATCGTCCAGATCTCTTTATCAGGATGTGCAAACCAAGCCCCAATTGCGGAAGGCAACCCAAAACCCATTGTGCCAGCGCCACCAGATGTAATTAGGCGGTAGGGTTGATCAAAGTTGTAGTATTGCGCAGCCCACATTTGATGTTGACCAACGCCAGTAGTGACGATCGCGTCTCCTCCAGTATGCTGCCAGAAATCCTGGACCACGTGGGCAGAATGTAATTTCTCCTCGCTTGGCCAGGATAATATATCGCGAGCTTCACTCTCTTCCCGCCATTCTGAAATTTGTTCTAGCCATTCCTCATGGTCACCTGGATCGAGCAGTGGAGCTATGTCGTTCAAAATGGTTTTTAAATCACCAATCAGGGCCACATCAACTTTTACATTTTTATGCACCTCAGATGGATCAATTTCAATATGGATTTTACGAGCGCGGGGTGCATATGTGCGTAAGTTTGCGGTTACCCTGTCATCGAAACGCATGCCGAAAGCCAGCAATAGGTCTGAATTTTGAATAGCTTGATTGCAGTATGCATTGCCATGCATTCCCATCATACCCAGGCTAAAAGGATGCGATGCAGGCAATGAGCCCAAGCCAAGAAGGGTCATCCCAACCGGGGTTTGAGTTTTCTCGGAAAATTCTCGCAATTGGGCTGTCGCGCCTGACATTTGGACACCATGCCCTGCTAATATCACAGGGCGTTTCGCCTCTGCTATTAACTTAACAGCTTCTTCGAGATGGGCAGGGTCAGCATGGGAAGGCGGCCGATACCCGGGTAAAGATATATCCTCGGGGTATTCAAATTCGACCTCATCAAGTTGTGCATTTTTACAAATATCAATCAATACAGGGCCGGGGCGCCCGCTGCGGGCGATGAAAAAAGCCTCTTGTATGACTTGCGCTAGATCCTCTGCTCTGGTGACCAGGTAATTATGTTTGGTAATAGGGAGGGTGATTCCGGTAACGTCCGTCTCTTGAAATGCATCTCCACCCAGCAAATGAGCGGGAACTTGCCCAGTGAAACATACGATCGGGGATGAATCCAACATTGCAGTGGCAATACCAGTCACTAAATTGGTCGCTCCGGGACCAGAGGTTGCGATAGCTACACCAACCTTACCAGAAGCACGCGCATAACCATCTGCAGCGAAAGCTGCACCTTGTTCATGACGGGTCAGTACATGATGTATAGGGTAGCGCAGCATGGCGTCGTGGACAGGCATGATCGCGCCACCAGGATAGCCAAAGATCACCTCTACACCCTCTCGAACAAGACATTCCAAAACAATTTCTGCACCGGTTTTTTTCATTTCTGGCTCCGATTTATAATGTATTTCAGATTAACACAGCACCCTGGCTGGCGCTGGTGACCATTCTCGAATAACGGCGTAACCAAGCGCTCTCAGAGTGGGGGACAAATTTTGGAAGTTGAGATAAGCGTGCCTGGATTTCTTCATCACTCAATTGCACGTTTAAAGTCCGGGCATCCAGATCGATCTCAATCATGTCATTTGCTTGTAAGGCGGCAATAGGGCCGCGAGCAGCTGCTTCTGGGCTTACATGCCCGATGCATGCTCCTCGTGTGCCTCCAGAGAAACGACCATCGGTTATCAAGGCTACTTTCTCTCCCATACCCATGCCTATTAATGCTGATGTGGGAGAAAGCATTTCTTGCATGCCAGGTCCACCTTGAGGGCCTTCATAGCGAATGACGACAACTTCTCCTGCTTGTACTTCTTGATCGAGGATACCTTTGAGAGCCTCATCCTGGCTTTCATAAATTCTCGCTGGCCCGGTATGTTTTCTCATTGAGGCAGCTACGCCTCCCGTTTTTACGACGGCTCCATCGGGAGCCAGGTTGCCAAATAGGACTGCCAGCCCACCTGTTTTTGTATGCGGGTTTTCGAGAGAGCGGATCACATTGGAGTCTTGAATGTTTAGGTCTCTAATAACTTCTTTGAGAGAAGAACCGGCAACCGTGGGCCGGTCAAGGTGCAGTGTATTTTCGGAACGGGCAACCTCATTTAATATCGCCGGGATTCCCCCGGCTCGGTGGAGATCTTCCATATGCCATTTCCCAGAGGGCCTGACCTTGCAAAGATGAGGTACTTTGTCTGCTAGTATGTTTATGCGTTCTAATGAATATTCCAGGCCTGCTTCGTGGGCAAATGCCAAAGTATGCAAGACGGTGTTTGTGCTGCCGCCCATGGCCATATCGAGAGCGAATGCATCATCAATCGCTTGCTCAGTAACTAGCTTTCGTGGAGTCAGATCTTTTTCAACCAAGCCGATGATCTTTTCGGCAGCAGATCTAACAATTTCTTTGCGCTGCTGACTTGTGGCTAAGGCAGAGCCATTGAATGGTAAGGCAAGGCCTAAAACCTCCAAAAGACAGTTCATGGAATTAGCAGTAAAAAGACCGGAACAGGAACCGCATGCTGGGCAGCTGTATTCTTCTAAAATCTGAAGTCGGTCAGCGTCTATTTTTCCTGCTTTATAGGCCCCGACACCTTCAAATACGGAGATCAGGTCGATCGTTTCACCCTGGGGTGTCTTGCCGGCTGCCATCGGTCCACCAGATACAAATATACTGGGAATATCAACTCGCAAAGCGGCCATCACCATCCCGGGGACGATCTTGTCGCAGTTGGTGATACAGACCATTCCGTCAAATTGGTGGGCCTGAATCATCGTTTCTACACTATCCGCAATCAAATCCCTTGAAGGAAGACTGAACTTCATCCCGGCATGTCCCATTGCTATGCCATCATCCACTCCGATGGTATTAAATTCAAAAGGTACTCCGCCCGCTTCTCGGACAGCCTCTTTTACGATCCGGCCAAATTCTTGTAAATGAACATGTCCAGGGATGATATCTACATAAGAATTGACCACAGCGATAAATGGTTTTGAAAAATCCTCTTCAGTGACTCCCGTGGCTCTGAGGAGGGCGCGATGGGGCGCTCTTTCGTAGCCTTTTTTAATTTTGTCGGATCGCATAATTATCTTTTCAACGAATGGCTAATTATCTTGGTGAGGTTTACGTTTTCACTTTCCATAGCGAATTATTGAAAATAAAAAAGCTGCCCATTTGGGCAGCTATTCAAATCTTTGCAGATTTTTGAAAACTTAGCGTCTAATCCTTTTCGGAATGACTGCCCAAGCGTAAGTCGGGTTCTTAATCTCAATAATAAGAACCAAAAGGGAAATCAAAATTATAAGAAGTAGCGCTTGAATATTCATCATTGAATTATTTATCACAAAGTATTGCATGATAGTGTATAGTAATGGGAAGGGTTTGTCTATCGGCAAATTATCTGAATAAATGGACTGATATTTGTGCAACTTGCACAATGATAATCGAAAAACTTCGCTAAATCAAGGTTTTTATATGGAAAAAGTCAAAATACCCTACTTCCTGCTGCAGGGATGAACGTTTAGGCAATATTTACGTCCAATAGATTGTCAAATCCTTGAAATAAGCGTGTAAATTCGTTCAAATTAGATTTAACGCGCTAGACTAAGCAGAAACCGGGGTGAAAATGCTGCAACCGGGAGTTATATGTAACTAACCGTTTGTTTTTAGATTTAATGCTCAAGTCTTAACGGTTAGTTCCTACGGTGAATGCCCGCAAGCAAGAAATGTATTTCTAAAAACATTTGGGCATTCACTCACCTCGAAATTTCAATTCAATATTATAGGCACAAATTTGAAGGAGTCTTGATGTGAAAGACCTGATCTACTACCAAAGTCTGGCTCAAGAAATGGTGCGGGCAGACCGCGAGCGCGACCAAATGTTGATTGCGATGAGCGATATGTGGCACAATAGCTGGTCGCTGCCCAATAAAGTAGCGGACCTAAAATGGATCCATAAAGTGGTCTCAACTGACCCGCATGATGCCTTGAGGGCGGGTATGCGCGTACTCTCATCGGTGGAGCCGCGCATCCGGGTGCAGCCGACCGCACCGAGCGAAAAATCGCGCGCCAAAGCCAATGAGATCGAACGCGCCTTGGGATGGCATTTCAGGGCTGCCAGCCGCAGGAGGCGGGCCAGCGTGCTGCGGGATGTGGCCTTGAGCGCGCTGCTGTATGATGAAGTCGTCGCCCAGGTGGTCTACCTTCCAGAGCAGATCGCCGCGCTGGAGACTTTTAAAGGCGAAACGCGGCGCTTGCAAGCTGCGCAGCGTTTTGGGCCCTTCTCTATCATCGTGCACAACCCGCGGCATGTGCACGTGCGCTATTCGGATTGGATGCCGGAAGCCGTGCTGATGAAGCGCGTGGTGCGCGTCCAGGAGGCGGTAGACTTCTGGGGGGATAAAGCCCGCAAGTTGAAGACATATTTCCGGAAAAAGGAAAACAGCCAATATGACCATGTGACTGTATATGACTACGTAGACCTGGACGTGCGCGTGGTTTGGGCGCTGCCTCAGGAGGGGGGCGGTTCGCTGCGAAATCCCCTCGGAGAAGCGTCCGGCTCTGCGGGCATCCAAATATTACGCGAGGAGCACGAGCTGAACTTTTTGCCCTGGGTGGCGCGCGTAGGTGGCACAACCCTGGAAGATAACCCGGCGCGCCAGCGCATCCCGCTGCTGTATTCGGTCTACACTGCCGGGCAGTGGGAGATCCAGAACATCATTGAGACCCTGATGACCTCGGAAGTGATCGCGTATGCCTCCGCGCCGAGGTTGAAGGTAGAGGGGCCGACGGATAACGTGGAAGTGGATTACGGCGAACCCGGCAGGCCCGCTTACGTCCCGCCCGGGCACGCGCTCAGCGCAATGCAGCCTCCGATCCTCGACCAAAGCCTGGCAGCTATCGCGGACCGCATCGGCGGGCGCATTAGTAAGAGCACGGTGCCGCGTGTGCTGCAAACCGGGGACTACCCCGCGGGGACGGCATACGCCACCCTGAATCTGGCAACGCAATCGGGATTGAAATCATTAACGCCGTATAAGGAACTGGCGGAATATGCGCTGGGGGATATCTTCACGCAAATGCTCAATTGGGTTAATTTCACGCAAGAACCTGTAGTGGCGTATGGGAGAGCACGGGATGACCTGGGTGAGACGCACGTGCTAAGCCCAAGTGATTTTGACATCCAGCAGGTGGTGGTGGATGTAGAACTGACTGCGGACGTGCCCATCGACCGCATGTCGCGCATAGATGCATCGGCGCTGGCGGTGCGCGAGTTGGGATATTCGAAGGAGCGCGCCCTGGAACAGATCGGGGAGATGGACCCGCAGGTTATCATGCAGCAGGCCAAGGAAGAAGAATTACAGGAAGTGGACCTGGAAATTGAGAAGCAGCGCCGACTGGCATTGGGGCAGTTCGAGACCAAACAACTGCTTGAGCGCAGACGGGGGAAAGCTGGGGAAGATAATGAGGACGTTCAGACTGAGATACTAGAGGAACTGGATGGGGCTAGTGGGGTGGGGGGAGAGGAATTTAACACTGGTTAGGGTGGTCACCGTCCTCGTTGGCGGTCACGTTCGAGGAGCCTAGGTGGTCTCCCAATATCCAATTCACGACAGACGGGTCTAAGTTTACTTTGGTGCGCACGGCTATCATTTGCCCTCCGGCGGCGTAGTATTTTCGTATCGTGGTATCGCCCCCATCCACTTCAACCTGATAGTGCCTGCCCGCGTAGAAGGTGGTTACTCCATTTACCACCGATTTTACCATGTTGCCATCGCCGTCGTAGAGGTATGTAGCGCCGGTGAAGGTGGGGATGGCGGTGGTAGGGACGCCTCTTTCAATGTACTTGATCAATCCTGCAGCGCCGCCAGCCATCGCAATTTCATGAAATTGCTGCTCCAGTTGGTACATGGTATCGAAAGTAATTGAGTAAGCTGGATCAACGTACGAAAACAGTGGGGCAAAGTGATCGTCACTGCGATATTCATAATCATTGAATGTGGAATACATCAGGTATTCATCATCATATGGCGGTTGCGGGTGAGGTATGGTCGGAAAGACGACAATTTTGTTTTTAAGTGATTGGGGAGGGTTGTCGTGGTCGTAATACACTAATTGAGCGGTGATCCCTGGAGGACCCGTAGAGCCGGAATATGCATCATAATGGCTTACGCGCACTGGTTGCCCATCCGAAATCAACGACCAGTTCGTCGCGTCATCCGAGGTGTACCAGCGCTCAAACGGCCAGGAGTTCCTGAAATTATCGACGACGCCGTACTCGAGCAGCTTCTTTTCCAAAAAGGCCACATAATTGCGCCACTTGGGGCTGCCGGTAAGCGCTGGCTGATTGGCGTCTCGCAGTTGTGCCCAGGAAGTCAGCTCTTCGGCGGAAATGATCCAGTCGGTATTCAACTTTGGATCATTTTTCATAGTGACATTATCTCACGATACCTGGATTCACAGAGGTGCTCGAGATCTACGATTTGCCATAATGTGAGCAGCCACAGGGGTGCGCGGGGCCGACTGGGCTCCGCCCTGAGGAAGGTGACGCTAGAGACTTGGGGGGAGCGAACAGATGATGCGACAAATCTGTAATTATTACGAAATTGTCAATTCAAAATTGGGATATCATACAGGAAGAACGGATTCCTGATTCGCCAATAATTCCTGCATTGGAATGTGACAACGAATTTTGTGCTCCTTGCCATTCTCCGCGGTCTGCCAAGGTGGAATTTCGGAATCACAAATCTCCCCGATGTTTTTTAGACAGCGACGTTGGAAAGGACATCCTTGCGCAGGCGGGGTCAGCTCAGGAATATCTTTAGCAATTAACTTTGGCCGGGTTGATGGATCCGGTTCTAGTACCGCATCCAATAATGTCTCGGTGTAGGGATGATAGGGAGGGGAGTAAATTTCATCAACACTACCAACCTCGCACAGACGCCCCTGGTATAACACGATCACTCTATTTGCAAAAGCTCTAACAACAGCTAAATCATGGGTGATAAAGATATATGTTGTATCTCGCTCATTTTGCAGGTCTGCTAACAAATCCAATACAGCAGCTTGCACCGATACATCCAGTGAAGATGTTGGCTCGTCGCACAATACAAGCTCGGGATCGGCTGCAAATGCCCGCGCAATAGCTACACGTTGTTTCTCCCCACCAGACATTTGTCCAGGATAGCGCAGCCTGTAGCGCTCATCTAATCGGACACGATCGAGCAATTCGATTTGCCGCTCTCGCCGCTCTGCACGGGTCATTTCAGGGAAGTATAGTTTCAGGGGTTGATCAATAATTTCAGCAACGGTATGCCTGGGATTAAGTGAGGCATCCGGGTTCTGGAAAATTAACTGTACACGCTTACACGTGTGCATTGGTCTATCAGCTACATTTACCGTAAGATCACAATCATCAAATTGAATCCGCCCGCCTTTTGCAGGTAAGAGACCAGAGATAGTGCGCACAATAGTTGATTTCCCACTTCCACTTTCACCCACTAAGGCGAGGGTTTCCCCACGCTGAACCGAAAAGGTCACACCACTTACTGTAGATGGCGGCTCAAGAGTATTACGCAAGCGATCAAGAAGATCTGCTCGATAATATGTTATCTCTAGATCTGATATATCGATAGAATTTTCATCCGTTGTCTTATGTTTAATAGTGTGGAAAACATCCTGCAATTCTTGTGAGAAGTCTGTTTCAATAACTTGTTCCCAAAGATGGCAGCTCACCCAGTGCGGTTTTTCCGGGATTGTATCCAACGTTGGTGGCTCGCTAGTGCAGATATCGGTAACAAAGGAACAGCGAGGAGCAAATGCACAGCCAGGTAAAACCCCAGGGATTGGCGGCTGACCGGGCATTGAATAAGGGATTCCAGCGATTGCTAATCGAGGGATTGATTCCAGAAGCCCGCGAGTGTATGGGTGGGCCGGTAGATTGAAAATATCCGCTGAAGAGGCATCTTCCACGATCTCACCGGCATACATAATAGCTACTCTGTCGCTAACCCGGGCAATTACACCCATATCATGGCTGATATACATCATTGCTGCGCCGGTATCTGTAACAATTTCACATAATAGCTCTAGTAGGTGTGCCTGGGTGGTTACATCCAGACCTGTTGTAGGTTCATCCAAGATGAGCATGACAGGTTCCCCGGCCAACGCCATCGCTACAGCAACGCGTTGCTGCTGCCCCCCAGACAGTTCATGCGGGTAACGCGCTGCCATCACTTCTGGATGTGGTAATCTCACTTGCCCCAAAAGTTCTAACATACGCTTATTTGCATCATCTTTGGAAATATCAGTATTTAACCTAAGGGTTTCAATTATTTGTTTTCCCACTCGCATAGTGGGGGTTAAGGATTGTCCCGCATTTTGAGGGATAAGGGCGATTTGGTTACCCCGAACAGCCTCTAATTGGCGATCTGTCAGGCTGAACATCTCTGTATCCTCAAATTGGGCGGTACCACCTACAACCATACTACCAGAACGCAGATACCCCATCATTGCCTGCCCGAGAGTGCTTTTGCCACAACCAGATTCTCCTACTAATCCCAGCGTTTCGCCAGGCTTAATTTGGAGGGATACATCGCGTAAAACGTGTACCAACTCCCCCATTTTATTATGATATCCAATCGTCAAATTGTTGACGTCGACCAATAAATTGCTCATACTGGCGCTCCTTGGCTGCGGTCTAAACCAAGCGCTTTAGCAAACGCATCAGAAAAGAGGTTGATGCCTATAATTAATGTGCTCAACATGAGCGCAGGACCAAAAACTGACCAAGGTTGAATTGGAAGGATTTCCCGATTCTCAGCAATCATATACCCCCAGTCAGGTGTGGGAGGCGTAACCCCAAAGCCCAAAAAGGAAAGGGAGGTGAAACTAAGAAGCATCCATGACCAATTCATGGCCCCATCAACTAACAGTACATCAAGTACGTTGGGCATTAACTCACGCAGCACTATTGTGCGTTTACGTTCTCCCCTCGCCCGCGCCGCCAGGATAAATTCACGCGAGACATAATCGAGAGTGGCTGCCCTGGCTACACGTATTGTTAATATCCCATAGGTGAAGCCAAATGTGATTGTTTGTACCCACATTTTTGTCCCAAGAATGCTAATTATGATAAGTAATACTAATAACCAAGGAATTGAGAGCAGCGCATCCACGATACGCATCAATATTTCGTCGGCTCGACCCCCGAGAAAACCGAGGAAGATACCTGTCAATCCACCCCACGTAATCGCGATGATCGTAGATAAAATTGTGACAACTATTGTCACTCGTCCACCCAACATGGAGCGAGAAAAAATATCTCGACCGAGTTTATCTGTACCCATGATATGCTCATTTGAAGGAGCATCGCTCATAACATCCGACCTCATTAAGAATGGGTCCTGAGGTAAGATGTATGGAGAGCTTAGCGCTAAAATTAAATGAAAGATAATTAATAATAAACCCAGCATTCCTGCCCGAGACCGCCGAAGGTTTTCCCAAGTTTCTACGGCTGGGCTCCTGCGCCTAATAGTTGTTAATTTCTCTGCAGATTGTGCTGCTGTGGTCATATTTTCTACTCCAGTTCTGAAAGCGAGAAATATCTTTAGCAATTAGCCTAATAATGCTAATTTATTACTATTGAGTTCGAGTTGTTCTCAATCGTGGATTGAGTAATAAGGTCAATAAATCCGCAATTAAATTTATACCTATATATATGGCAGAGAGGATAATAGCGATGCCTTGAATTAAAGCCATATCTCTATCAGTTATGGCATTAATCATTTGTACTCCAATACCAGGATAGTTGAAAACGGTTTCGATGATGGCCACCCCACCCAGAAGCCATGCGATTGTGAGGGCAACAATATTTATCGTGGGCAACAAGGCATTAGGTAAGGCGTGCTGGAAAACGATCCGTATTGCCGGTACACCTTTTAATCTCGCCATTTGAACATAATCGCTAACCATCACGTCAATCATATTTGTGCGCACCAATCTTAATATATGCGCGACCATGACTAATGTAAGTGTAACAATCGGTAATACAATAGTGGGAAGTAATTCAGTTACTGGGGCATCTGAGGAAATTAGCGTAATTGCATCAAACCATTCCAAACGTATCGCGAAAACGAAAATCAAGACGGTCGCGGTGACGAATCCTGGAACGGTCATTCCAATTATCGCAGAAAGAGATACCAGAATATCCGGCCATCGATCTCGTGTTAACGCTGCGATAACGCCTAAAATTATAGCTAGGGGGATTCCAATGATTGAGGCTGCCGTGGCTAATACCACTGTGTTGCGAAAACGATTACCGATAACCTCTGAAACTGGCGCCCTGCGTGGCATCGAATCTCCTAAGTCTCCTCGTAGAATGTCCCCGAGCCAATTAATGTATCTTATGTGGGCAGGGTGATTAAGACCAAACTCTTCGCGTAATGCATCCAAGCTCTCAGGGGTCGCAAATTGGCCTAGATATGAGGTTGCGGAATCACCTGGTAAGGCTTCAACTCCGAGGAAAACTATTAACGAGATGATAAAGAGGGTGATTATCGCGAGAATTATCCTACGAGCAATTAGGAAAAGCATCAAGTATCTCCTCTATTTTGTTTTCAACGATATTTTACTCCCTATGATCATACCAGGGAGGAAACTTCTGGATTAATGTGTGAGCCTCGTAATATCTGGAAATGATCACTTTTTTGCTTAGTAAGAGAACTTATGTTACGAATAAATGTAATTTTTACAATTATAGTTAGTGTAACATTGTTTCTGTAATTTCCAAAAAAAGATAGGTCAGGTATCCTTTTAGTGATAAAGCTAGAAAGG
>VRUJ01000049.1 GCA_019456165.1 Chloroflexota bacterium | reverse complement strand
ATATCTCAAATTATCGTTCTATTCACCCCGCATTATTATTAAGAGCTTGACATAGTCATAGTAATCAGAATGACACAAATTTTGTCATTCTGAGAGAGAAAACCGAGGGGGTTCGACCGAAGAATCCCTGAATAGATAATTTGAAAACCGGACAATCTGATCAAATTTTGTGAAACCATAGAAAGGTGGTAACTAGGATTATTTAGTAACTATTGCAGGTATCAACGCCTATATTATTTTTGATATCTCAACCTTTGATGGTTTTCAAATAAAATCAGACAAAAAACCAGTCCAATTCGCATCAGCCGTGTGAATATTTTTCTAAAAACATTTGGACATTCACTTTTGCCCTAAATAAAGTTAACTGGAATTGCAACTACTGTATGCGCTCAAGTTCGAATAATAATAAACTTTGGATTGCTGAAATCAGGAACGCTAGATATAATAGCTGGATTGAAAACAAGTTTGTTGAGGAGCGCTTGATATGTCTGAAGAAATGCAAGATGAAGAAAGAGTGATTGAACACAAGAAGAAGGGAAGCATGTTTAGTTCTGGGTCGGTAGTCTGGGGCTTGACCCTGATTCTTGGAGGCGGTTTAATCTTATTAGGAAACTTTAACGATCAAGAGATAATTAACCTAGGCAACTGGTGGGCAATATTCCCTGTGGTTTGGGGATTGCAGATGGTCTTTGATGGACTTAGAGGCTCAACCCGCAGAGGCCGCACAAGCACGGGATCAGTGGTGTGGGGTTTGCTGTTAGCCGGATTCGGGATGTCGATGTTATTCGAATTCGGTTTTGAATTTATTTTGCCTGGTTTGTTGATCGTAGGTGGTATAGTTTTATTGGTAGGAAGTTTTCGAAACTGATTATTATTCCTCACAACAACCGTACAGGTGCGGAATTTCTTAAGCTGTAGAAAAATAGTTACAATTAAATTTCTGAATTGGGAGTGATAAAGAATGTGGGCAAATAGAAAAGAATCGATTCGGATTGTGCTTATGCTCTCGTTTGGTTTGTTTTTTTGGACAGCCTGCACACCGGCTGCACCGGAGCCGACAGCGACCCTTGCGCCAACGAATACGCCTTCTCCGCTGCCGACAAGTACTCAGACACTGACACCCAGCCTGACGAATACATCTACACCATCAGCAACATATACTAATACACCCATCTTGGAAACCAGCACACCAACCTTAAGCCCAACCCCCAGGATAACCAACACACCGCGTCCAACGAACATACCCCGTACAGAGTGGAATGGAATCCCGATAATGCCTGGGGCTTTCAATGGGGATGATGGTGGCTCGATTTATTCATTTAATGTAGATGCCGATATTGAAACGATACAGAATTATTACCAATCGGCCATGCCCCAGGCTGGCTGGAATTTATTCGCGACCGGGGAAGGCAATTCGGGTTCAGGGATAATGTTAATGTTTGACAAAGGGGGGCAGTTCGCCTTCATTAGTGTTGCTATATTACCCGGCACCAGTGTTCCCTTGGTGATCTTGACAATTAGCTAAAGTATAAGATAAATTACCTTACTTTCACCTCTGCTACAAAACTGGAAATTACCACTCGGATTTTGCGTTCAGCGCTAGCGTAATCATCGCTGGTGTAATTCATACCGCTGAAAATGTATTCCTGTTTGGGTTCATAGATGCCCGCGTTTGATACAAAGGCATTGACAGAAAGTGAAAGCCCGACACCTTCGGGTAAACGCAGGTCCAGTTCGCTCACGAAAGCCAGGATGCGCAAACTTGTTTCACCGAGGGGGATTTCGGCTTCGGTGAGGTCGAAATCAAGTTCACCTACGAACATCAATATTTCCTCATCTTTTAGCTCCCAATCTCCATCGCGGTTGATCTCGCCGATAATTTTTAACCTGACAACCTCACCATATTGCGACAAACCTGGTCGAAAGATAAACCATATGCCAATTAGGATGAGCACCAGCGGCCAAAATATCTCGCTTGAATCGATTTCAATAAAGTTGGCGGTCAGCATAATACCCCCAATACCAATCAATAATATTGCGAATAACCTCTGTCCTCGTGCACGCATTTGGAAATCCTCCAAGAATGTGTAAAATAAATTGTTCTATTGGAGTAATATTACCTTCGCTGGGCTGGCAACTTTAATTGATAGATTATGGGTTTCTGCGTAAAAATGAGATCACTCTGGAGTCATTGAATCTAATAATTAGCGAATTGTTGCTGCATGTGTAAGCGGAGAAATGGGGAGTGGTTTCCGCAGTCAAGAATACTATACCGCTGGTTCCCTCAAAGGGGTGTGGAAAAAAGAATTGGGGAGATAAAGTGATGGGGCTGATGGTGATGCTGGTTTGGCCGATCTGCACGTTGATGAAGTCTTGCTTGGAGATATCATAATCCTGATTGTAGACGATCAGGTTGCCTGCATTGATAGTGTAGTTTGCTGAACCCGAAGCTGTGATAGCTAATAGCAGTTGGTTCGATTCAAAAGATGAGCCCTCTGCCTCGATGAACATATTGAGCTTGAAAGCCTCTGCTCCCAAATTCATGCCTCCGTCCGGGGTGAAAAACAGGTAGAGCTCTCCCTCTGTGCTCAGTAACCTGAATTGCGTCTGAAGTTCTGGGCTAATGAGGGGGACGATGTAGGTTGTGAGGCTTTGGCCATCAACCAGCCATTTGCCGTGCAGGCAGGTATCGCTGGGCGGTTGGCTGGTTGGGCTTATTGAGGGGCTAGGCTCTGGGGTGGTTACAATTGTGGGAGAGGGGATAGCGCTAGGAGTAGGCGCTGAGGAAGCGGTGCGCGTGCAGGCTGTGAGGACGAAGATGAAGAGTATGAACGCATGCTTGAAAGGAATCACATTTCTTCACCATATTTCCCAGGTAAAGCTAATAACTATTGTCAATTAATGTTTATGGAATCAATAAATTTCACTGGGTTGCTGTTAAAAATAGATGGGGAAAATAATCACTCTTGATATTCAAATTCGTGGATCAGGCGTTCGAAAATAGATTTATTTTGTTCAGAATCGTCTAGCAGTTTGAAGCCGGTGTTGTAAAATTCCGGGATCACGTCAGGTTTACACCACACACTTTCAGCCTCGAAAGTGTATTCTTCTATACCCCAGAGCTGTTCTGGTAAAACCAAGCGGAGGTTAAAGGTTTTTTCAGTTTCGATGGGGGTTTCACTTATCAGCATGATACCTTCAGGAGTTAAATCGCATAGACGCCCAATGGCGAGATCAGTTTCACGGTCAAATATGCGCATATAATAAATCAGATGTCTGCGTTCTAGATGTCTACGTTCTTCCAAGGCTATCTCCAAAACTGAGGCTGGGTTGAATAATTAGAAACCAATTATGTATGCATGATAAGGTTGGTAATCCAAGTATAAGACATACTCACTTTATTAGCAATATTACTTAAGGTTTATGTGGCGTCTTGATCATGAAACCAAAAAACCCAGATGGAAGCGGATGAATACAGGTACCTTTTAGGTAATACTTTTTCAAATTTCGATGATGATTGACCCGATCACGAATAAAAACAGCCCGTGCTTTTCGACGCGGACTGTTTTTATTAAGCGGTTAAGGAATTAGGAAGATGATCGAATCTAGTATCACTTGCCAAAAAGCTTCAGCCGCGGCTGTCTCCGTTGGGACACTACCATCAACTGGGAAGAGCGTGAATATATAACCCTTGTTGTTTACAACCACGAAACTTATGCGCGTCCCCATGATACCTGGCAATCCTTCGGCCCAAACGCCTGCATTGCCCCCGATGATGACCGTACCCGTATCGGGAGGATTGCCTGGCGCTTGCCATTCGCTGATCTTTTGGTCAGCAAATTGTTGGGTGGTTTGATTTACGCTGCCCTCGTTGGTTATTTCCAGGTAAACAACAATAGGCTCAACCTCACCCGGAGGTACAGGACCTGTGATATAGGTGCCAATAGCAGTGATATTAGCAGTAAAGTCTGAAGGATGCAGCAGACAGAATCTGTCGCTGGCATTTATGAATGCGACCAGGTTGCCGGTGCTGTTCAGGCAGGATGCCTGACTGGAAGCTACAGTGATCAACGCAAACGGACGCGTGCCAAAGAATCGACCTCCTGCAGTGCGTATTTGGAAACGGGATATTTGTCTGCTGCCCGGCCAGGCGTCGGGGGCTAATGTGAGTGTAACGCTGATATCCACAACGGATCCGGGGGCTACATCCGGGAGGGGGATGGATTGTGCCGCGGTCAACACCTGTCCGCTTATCTGAGCAAATTGGTAACTACTGTTCCAGGTACAGTCGCCGTCATTGCGAATGCGCCAGGTTTTTACAAATGTTTCGCCGGGATTTATTAGGGTACCGTCCGGGATGGTGATATCGTTGACGAATTCAGAGTCGGGTGTGCAATCATCTTCAGTGGGAGTGGCTACTGGCGGTGGCTGTGTTGGGGACGGTGGCTGAGTGGGGGTGTTGGTTGGGAGCGGCGGAACATCCTCGGTGGGCGGTTGTTCTACAACGGAGGTTGGGGTATCGCTGGGTTGGGCTTCATCCGTTGCAGGTGGGGCTGTGGGTGTGCTGGCTGATGGACCGCACACGCTGAATAAGAGGAAGCTTATTAGGAATAAGGGTATGAGGCGATATTTATTTTGGTGCATTGGTCCGCTCCTGTGTTATAGATAATCTGATGATGATTAATTATAAAGGATATTTTCTGGGATGGAGAGGGTGGAAAATCTTAGATCCACGAAGTTAGTAGATAATGATAAGCTGACAGGCCCCTTAATAAAATGTGTCACTCTGAGCAGAGCGAAGAGTCTCGCAATCTCACATTGATTATTCTAGATTCTTCGCTCCCTGCGGTTGCTCAGAATGACACACAAACGAGCAGATTAAAACGTATCACTCTGAGCGTAGCGAAGAGTCTAGCAAGTTCACCCAGGTTTTTCTAGATTCTTCTCTCCCAGCGGTCGCTCAGAATGACATTTTAAAGGCGGATCAATCATACCAATCTGCGCTCAGATCCGTCCAATTTGGGTTATCAGATTCAATTAACTCAATTTTCTTCTGACGCACCCAGCCTTTAATTTGCTTTTCCCTTTCAATGGCTACATTCACATCTGTCACTGTTTCGAAATAAATTAGTTTAGTTATCTTATATTTCTTCGTAAAATTCGAACCAAGTTTGTTTCTATGTTCGTATACCCGACGTGTTATATTGTTTGTCACTCCGGTGTAAAGTGTTTTCGAATTATTCGTCATTATATACACGAAATATTCTTGCATACTAAGTCCCTACTTTAAACTAATATTTGTTCAGGTGTCACTCTGAGCAGAGCGAAGAGCCTCGCAATCTCACATTGATTATTCTAGATTCTTCGCTCCCTGCGGTTGCTCAGAATGACACACAAACGGGCAGATTAAACTGTGTCACTCTGAGCGTAGCGAAGAGTCTAGCAAGTTCACCTAGGTTTTTCCAGATTCTTCACTCCCTACGGTCGCTCAGAATGACATTCTGAAGGGATAAATCATCTCCCTCACTCACCCAAGCATTCCAAAAGCGCGCACGGGGAAAGAGCCAAAAGTTTTGACCTTTACCGGTAGGGCGAAGAATTTGAAGCCGTTATCTGGTAGCTGAGCCAGGTTGGTGAGGTGTTCGACCACGGGTATATCGCTGCCCAGCAAGGTTGTGTGCACCGGGCGCGAGCCGTCGGCGGTGTCGTCGATGTTCAAGGAGTCGATGCCCACCAGGACCGCGCCGGCGTCGCGCAAATATTCCGCGGCCGCGGCGGTGAGGAAAGGGTGGCCTTCAAAGTACTGATCTGTACGCCAATGGGCAGACCAGCCGGTGTCCACGAGTACAGCTTTGCCAGCCAAATCGTGACCCTTGAACATAGTCTTGTCTACAGCCTGGCCAGCATTGGGGTCAGGTCGAAAGACCAGGCAATCCAGGTTGGCGAGGGAGGAAAGCGGCAGTTCGGAGAGGTCTTTGCCATTCGTGAAACGGTGGAAGGGGGCGTCCAGGTAAGTGCCGGTGTTGGCGACCATTTCGATCTTTCCGATGAGGAATTCGGTGCCGGGATCATAATTTTGGCGCGAGTCCTCACGGCTGAGGAAATCACAGATGACGGGCGCGGGCAGACCTTTATAGGTGATCATGCCGTCTTCTACAGTGTGGCTGAGGTCAATAAACTTTTTGCTCATAATTAGTCTCGTAGTTGGTAAGTCTGGTAGTCGGGTAGTCAGGTAGTCGGATAGTCAGGTAGTTGGTTAGTCTGGTAGTCAGGTAGTCGGATAGTCTGGTGAGCGAGGATTGAGTGCATTATAATGTGATTCTGAGTCCTGGATGGGGATAGGATTCTGATTGTATGAATAATTTCATCTGAGGAGCATGAGAATATGTGGATTAACGTTTTGGTAGGCACCGCTCTGCTGTTGTTAGGGCGAAAATTGTTCTGGCTTTTCGTGGCGGGGGTGGGTTTCATGGTGGCGATAAATTTGGCTCCCAGATTCTTTGAAGCCCAAGAGGAATGGGTTTCTCTGCTCATAGCCTTGGGAGCGGGTCTTATCGGCGCGCTGCTGGCAGTCTTTTTGCAGAAGCTGGCTGTGGGTTTAGCAGGTTTTCTGGCTGGGGGGTACGTGCTGGTAAACGTCCTGGAGTTGCTTGATTTTGATTTGGGTACCTGGGAAACAGGACTTTACATTGTGGGCGGTATTATCGGCGCAGGGCTGGTGGCAGGCTTGTTTGAGTGGGCGCTGATCATTCTATCTTCGCTAACCGGGGCATCCATGATCGGGCAAGCACTGGATCTGGGGCGGCCGATGAGCGTGCTGCTGCCTATGTTTGCCTTCATCATCGGGGTGGTGATACAGACGAGCATGAAGGGAGATATGCGCCAGAGGAAGAGCAGGAGGGAGCGGGAGAGGGAGTGGTGAGGGGGTTCTAAGATTTATTACGGTGGCGGCAAATTCTCTTTGGGGACATTAATGCAATTATCATCCCCGGGTTCTCTGAATATTTGATAAAATGATTCAGTATCCATATCAGTTATGTCTTCTAATAATCTCCAAGGTAAGCCAAGATTGTTTGTTTGAGAAACTACTTCGTCAAAGCTCCACTCTAAGTAGGGTGCCCAAAGTGCCATTTGGCCAGCACGATTAATATTGAAACATCCTTGAATGTAATCTTCTGTTTCTTCTGCTTGAATATGATAAGTAATCGCAATACCTAATTGACCATAATACAACACGATTGAAAACGGCAAATCTCCCTGAATCTCCTCTGGTATTGTATGAAGCCAAACTTCGTCCGGCCGACCATAGTCATTTAGGACTGTTGGCAAGTTGAATGTTGGAATTTTGCCTAGAGATATCTCCATCACCTTGATTTCATCGTTGTTTACATGAAAATATTGCCCCATTCTTACAGAGTAAATTTCCTCAGGGACAAATATGTTTGCTATGACAACAAAGCCTTCATCTAAATCATACTCTCCCCCCACAAAAACATGAGGGTCAAAAGTCTGTAAGAATCTACGGGCGCTAGCCCAAGAAGTTTCTCCTGGGATAATTCCCCACCAACAAGGCAACTGGCAATTTGCGTTAGTATAGAGAAGATCTAGCATAGTATCTAGTCTCTCATCAGGCTGTATTGTTGGCAGAGGTGTCCATGTTATGGTGGGGGTCCGGGTTGGGGTTAAAGTTTGTGTTTGAGTGGGTGACGGTGTGTGAGTGGGGGTGGATGTAGAAGGCGCCGAAGTCCGTGTAGAAGTGGGATATGTGATAACTACCGCGCTTGGGTTTGCAGTTTGAGGTCCGCGGCAGCTGATGGCTAAAAGCAAGAAAGTGAGGATAGCAAAGGTTTTGGTTCTGCGTGCAGCATTTATTCCCATCTTATTCTCCTCCATCAAGATTAAAAACCAATTTACACTTTTCGGCGTTAGATTATAGCATACCCCTCACCCCCGCCAGATGACCTCGCCGTCCAGGCTGCGGATGGGCAGCAGGGTGAGCAGACCGGCGGCCAGGCTGAAGGTGGCCAGATATGCGAAATATTCGTGGGCCAGGCCAAAATTGACCCTGAATAGCAGGAAAAACATCACAATTCCGAATCCGAGGTTTGCCAGCGGTCCGCCCAGTGAGCGTAAAAGATGGATACGGCGGGGGACATCATTCTGCTCAGGATAATAGATGTTTATGTGGCGCGTGGCGGTGATAAGCAGTTCGTCCATCGGCGCGCCGCCCAGGCTGCTGGTGAACATGTGCCCCAGCGAGTGTATCAAATTGGCGCCTTCCAGCACCAGCATGATTAAAAATGCAAATCCGAAGCGCTCGGATGCAGAGCCAAGTTCTGGGCGAAAAATCGCGACCACAAAGCTAAAGATATAGAACAGGAACGGGTTCAGCCAGCTTTGGGGGGTGGCGGTTAATTTGGTGCGTCCCACTATAAAAAGGGTGACGTGGCGGACTGAGTTTAGGTCTTCAAAGACCAGTAGGGGGCGTTTAATTTTTCTTTGCATGGTTTTTTAGGGGTTTAAAATGATCGGGTAGGCCGCCGAAAACCGGGTCGCGGTCCGAGCTCCAGGGAGCCTCAGGGGCCATGACGAGTTCGGCGAGGGCGTGCAGGTTGGAATCGTAGTTTACCCGCCAGCCGCCAAAATCCTGCCAGGCAGCATCTCTGTCTGGCTTTAGGGGCACACCAGCAGCGGTAAGCTTGTCCAAAGCTGCATCGAATTCTGCGCGAGTGATGCTGATGGAGTCCTCCGGGAAGCTGGGCTTGCGTTTATGCTGCACCTGGAAGAGTTCCCCGATGCGGCGCAGGGCCAGATAACCCATACGGATGCACAAAGCCGCTTGTGGGTCTCGATATACTATGTGAGCTTGTGGTGCGGTTTGAATGTTTGGGATAAGCGGCATTTCAACAGCGGCAAGAGATAGCGCTGCGGCATCCAGAACTGCTCCGGAGGCAGTAACCCAGGAGTGTTCGGGCAGTGGAGAGCGGAAAAAAACCAAAGGGGAAAGCGTTGTGTGGCTTTCTTCGACCTCGGCAAACCAACTCTCCCAAACCTCCCACAGCTTGGATAGCTCATCCAGGCGGCCTAAACGGTTGTAGCGCAAGAGCAGTTCAATTGCGGAAGGGGGTGTACCTGCACCCGCGGCCAATAGGTTGACAGCCACCTCGCGTTTGGAAAAGGCGGTATACATTGTAGGCAGGTAAGCGATCAGCAGGGCGACGAGGATCAAGCCAATCGTGGCAGCGGTGAAGGTAAGCAAAGTTTGTAAAAATGTATCCCCTTTGGCAAATCCCAGGGTGAGTAAAGATGACCCGCTGAGCACCCAGGCATCATAGAACGAATCAATACCGGAAGCCCAAAACATGGCCGCGTAACCCAGGGAGGCTATCACCAGCCAAACCGGTAGTAAGGCTACCAGGCTGACCGGTGAAAGCAAGGCGCGGATGCGGTCGCGCTGGGCGTAAGTGTCACTAAAACGCATCCGGTAGTCAAACAGACGCCGGGAATAGGAATAAACGAAGCTGGCAATACGGTCTCCAGCGCTGCGCGGCAGGACGAAAGTGCGCACGGCTGAGGCAACAGTGCTGCCGACAATGTACAAGCCAAAAAGGAAAACAGCAACTCGGAGAAGCGCCAATAATTCGATCTCGATGGTTTACCTCGCTTGGTTAGATGGGCTTGCAAAGAGTATAAAGCATCTTGGTATATAGGGCAACGGGGTAATGGGGTAGGAAAATTATAACCCCGGAATTTTGGGGTTGAATATCGTTAAATCACATTTAGATTCTAAATATAGATTGGTGATTCAAGTGGGTTTTTCGCACTTGGATAACGGGCTTTAGCCCATAGATGACCATAAGATTCACTGCTCCCGAAAAATCTCCGCATGTATTTGTGTTCATCCGCGGTTAGTTATTGGTTAGATGAATTGATATCTAGTAATTGTAAATAGTGGATACCTGGATTATGATTGAGGAAATTATATTGATACGATTAAGTTTTGGCAATCTTACAATTATGAAAAAATCATTCTAAAAGATGGATTTGCGATATAAAAGGATAAGCCTTCTGGGAATATTGAGCTTGGGGGTGATATTAAGCTGCACAACTGAAAGTTTGATGATTGAATCCCAAACAGCAACGCTGCAACCTACGCATACACCTACCAATACACCTATACCAACTCTCACACCTCTACCCAGCCCCACACCAGACAGCAGACCAGGGCTGCTCTTCGCGGATTATTTTTCAAATCCCGACAGCGGCTGGGACCGGATAACCGAAGATAAAGGCTCGACGGATTATGCTAACGGGGGATATCTTATTGTTGTTGACGATGAATACACGGATTATTGGGCAAACCCTGGCCAACACTTTTTTGACGTGCGCATAGAGGTCGAGGTGGAAAAGATTGGAGGGGATGATGATAATGACTTTGGAGTGATTTGCCGTTATCAGGATGTAGATAATTTCTATGCTTTCAAGATCAGCAGCGACGGTTATTTTGGTATCTTCAAACGCATAAACGGAGGACCTATTGAGTTGATCTTCGCGGAGTTCATGCAATTTTCAGAAGTCATCAACCAGGGTAATGAACGCAACCACCTGACGGTTGAGTGTGTGGGCAACCGCTTAAGCTTATTCATCAACGGATGGCTTCTGCAAGATGTGTACGACGGCGATCTTCAATCTGGGGATGTGGGTTTGATGGCTGGGTCGTATGGTGATCCAGGCACACGCATCCAGTTTGATGATTTTGAGGTGTTTGATCCCAGATAGGACCTTGATGGGCTGGTTTGGAATTTAATGTGTTTTATAATAGGTAGGTATTTCTATCTAAATTAGGTATTGTTCTGTAGTTGTGGACTTAAATAAAAAATACGCGCCATTATTAGCGGCGCGTATTTTTCTTGTTGAAATTAGTCTGGTCTAGGCAATGGTAACGTCCTGGGCTTGAGGACCTTTTTCGCCCTGCACTACCTGGAATTGAACACGTTGACCTTCATCAAGGGTGCGGAAACCATCGGATTTGATGGCTGAATAGTGAACGAAAACGTCGCCACCAGAATCGCGCTCCAAGAATCCATAACCTTTTGAGGCATTGAACCATTTGACAACACCTTGTTCAAAACCATCTCCAGCGGATGAGGTTTCTTCAGCAGAATCTTCAGACTCTTCCGCGCTGTCTTCGGATTCTTCCATTTCTTCATCCGCACTTACTTCAGACTCTTCCATACTGTCTTCGGACTCTTCCATTTCTTCATCCGCGTTTGCTTCAAACTCTTCCATGATGCTTCATCTCCTTATTAAGAAATCGTTTGGGTTGGTACAGAGCGTTCCCATACAGACCATAAAGAGGTGCAGCATTAGGAAAAACGGACTGCCAACTACAAGTAGGATTTTACATTAAATCCACAACTTAGACAAGGTGAATGTCTTCCCGAATCTTTAAAAAAAGGCTAGGGAATCTAATGTAGAACTTAATTTTTAGAGAAGTTTGAACGATCTACCCTCCTATAACGAGAAATTGGATCATTTGAAGCTGAGGTTAATTAGGGTTGGAGTGTCTGTAATTTTCAGAGGTCTGCTATAATGGGAGTGTAGGTTGAAACCGGTTACCCGACTGTTGAGGAGAAGATAACATGAGCGGTAAGAATGTTTTCACATTTATTTTGATAGTATTCGTCCTTGGAATGGTAGGAATGGCTTGCATTTCTTCTGCTGCGCCTGCAACCCAACCGCCGCCCCCACCCCCGACGGATGATGTCCCAGGGGCATTTGAAACCCAGGTAGCAGAGGGAGTCTTGACTTTGGAAGCTGAAGGCGAGATAAATTCAAGCGCCGCGGCGCAGACTGTGGCTGCCGCGCTAACTCTGACTTCGGCGGCAGGCGGCCAGCCCGCGCCAGTAGATACACAGGTGCCGCCAACCCAGCCCCCGACTCAGACTCCGCCTCCTACACCAACCGAAACTCTCGTACCGACAGTTACTCCAACCAATACTTCTGTCCCTTCTCCGACTTTTGTCCCCGGAGATCCGGGTTTAGCTCTAGGTGATCCTGACTTTAGGGATGAATTCAATAACGAAACCAACTGGTCGCCGTATGATGCCGCGTCATCGAAGGCGGAGATCAATAACGGGAAGTTCTACTATACCAAAAAGACACTTGAATTTGGCAGCCGCTGGACGATCTCGTGGCCGACAATAGAGGATTATTATATTGAGGTGACCGCTGAGACTCCTGCAACCTGCTCGGGAAGAGATCGTTATGGGATCATCTTCCGTGCTCCAAGCGCCAATGAGGGCTATGTGTTCGTGCTTTCTTGCAGCGGCCAATACCGCCTCTGGATCTGGGACGGCTCGGAAACAACCTTCCTGGTGGATTGGACGAGTCATGCAGCCATCAACGCTGGACCAGGCCAGATTAACCGGGTGGGTGTGATGGTGGATGGGAATACGATCAAATTGTATGCAAATGGAGTGGAATTGACAACTCTGACGGACAATACCTACATAGGAGAATATAAATTTGGTTTAGTGGTGGGCAATTCAGATACCGAACCTTTCACGGTTATTTTCGATGACCTAAAATATTGGTTGCTTCCGTGATTTGAACGCTGCCTATTAGGTTTGGCTGAACAACCTCCCCAACCGATTTTCGTTTGGGGAGGTTTTATGTCCGGAGGGAGACCACCAACCATACAGGAGTAGATGTACCCGTAGCCGCCCAAGGGCCGTGGGCTCACTTACTTGAGGGAGGGAATTAAACTCCAATATAATTTGCTGCGCACGATTTTTCCTTTCAACTTGTTCTCAACGCTTTTTTTGGATTAATAAAACCATTTTAGTAAATCTATTAGCTCGCGAATTACTCTTATTATTACAATTAAACAGGACAGGTCCTAACTTTTTTCGATAACATCCGCCCCTGGTTTGATTGCAATCTCACCCATCCTTTCAGGAAACTTTGCCGTAACTTTGCCGAAAAAGTTTTGGATTAATTGGAAATCAGCCTCCATATCTCCGCTGGGTATAAAGCCCTGATAGAAACCCGCATATTTACGCGCATAATCCAGGTATCCAAAAGTTATGGGTACGCCTGCCTGATATGCAATGTGATAAAAACCAGTCTTCCAATGATTTATATGTTTGCGAGTTCCTTCAGGTGCGATGCCTATGAGTACTTGATCGCGTTTCTTTATCTCGGTTACGATCTGGTCAACAGTATTGGTTTTAGATTGCCTATCTACAGGGATCCCGCCCATAGCGCTGAAGTACCAGCCCAGGAGTCCTGAAAACAATTGCTTCTTACCAAGATAATTTGGTTTTAAACCTATTGAGAATGCTGATGGAAGTATTATGAAAAAATCCCAGGTTGAGGTGTGATGTGCGAATATCAAGACCATTTTGGGTATGTGCGGGACATTCCCTTCTACTTTCCAGCCCATCAAGCGCAGCCAAATATTTGAAATCCAGGTAAATATTTTTGCACATTGTGGCGGGCCTAATTTTTCTTGCTCCATATTACTCCTTAAACCAATTTATTTCAGGATTTATCAATTTTACTCTATATTGAGGGTATTATAATAATTTCCCCAAGTTATAACTAAAGTATAATGATTTGGTTCAACAGGGAAAAGTGATGGAGGTTTTCAATTTTGATAACTAGATGGTTTATTTTCATTTGCACGGCCATATTATTATCCACCGCTTGTACTGGGACTACATCTGCCCCCACGACCCCGCCCACAAATCCACCCACAACTCCAACTTTATTCCCCCAATCAATATATCCTGAGGTAGTTAATTCAACACCTGACTCGCCTCCACCAATTGATGAACATGTGCCACCGTCAAAGATTGTTTTCACCCGGTTCTCGTCTGGGTCAGTTGATATTTACACTTATGATCCCCAAACCCAGCAAGAGGTCCGCTTGACGGATTCAGAAGGGGTATCCATCCAGCCACTCTGGTCATCGAATGGCCAAT
Source organism: Chloroflexota bacterium (assembly GCA_019456165.1). Classification (GTDB taxonomy): domain Bacteria; phylum Chloroflexota; class Anaerolineae; order Anaerolineales; family UBA11579; genus VRUJ01. The sequence continues at coordinate 9,299 of VRUJ01000049.1, read as the reverse complement.
TCGTGGCATATTTGTACTTTGACTCCAGCAACGATAGTGTAAATATTTGGCTGGTGGATACTATCTTTGGTTACCCACCCCGGCCAGCCACTTTGGAAGGTATCGGGGCATTCTCCACCATGTCCTGGTCTGCAGACAGCTATTTCTTATTGTACGAGAAACCCAGTTTAGAAGGTGTTGGGCAGCATATTAACCGCCTAAATATAGTTACCGGTGAAATCCTCAACCTCACTGGAGAATCCCAATCTTGGAATTCCTTTCCAGCCTGGTCCCCGGACGGCAGCTTGATTGCTTTTACCTCGAACCGCTATCAAGATGGCATTCTAACCGACGATATCTGGGTTATCTCACCTGATGGCTCCAATCCTGTTGATCTGATCAATAACCACGAATTCTTATGGGAAGACAGCCATCCTGCCTGGTCACCAGACAGCCGCGAGATCGCCTTCATGCGCACTGGATCATTGGGTATCGAGGCTGGTTATTCAGGCGGTAGGCCAGGCATATGGGTCGTGGCAGCAGATGGTTCTTCAGAGCGCTTGATTTACGAAACTGAAGAGATCAACTTTAGTGAACCTCCTGCCTGGTCTCCAGATGGGAATTGGATCGCATTCAATTCTGGCCGCTTGGATGAAACCGACGTTTGGGTAGTTCCTGCGCAGGGAGGGCAGGCAGTCAACGTAAGTGACCTTCCCGGCGAGGAAGGCAGCATCGCTTGGTCACCTAATTCCGAATACCTTTTGTTCACCAATACACATCTGGGCACAATAAATTTATATCTCACCGCGCTTGATGGAAGCGAAACCCGGTTGCTAATTGAAGGCGGTGGTAACGGTTACGCTGATTGGTGGCCGTAGTTTTCGTATGCACCCCGACACCCTTTCTATACTTTGTAACCCGTACAATGGCGAACCGCTAATGCTCGAAGATAAAACGTTAGTTGGTGTTTCTTCCGGCCAGCGGTTCCCGATTCGCAAAGGGATACCTTCGTTCGTTTCAGTCAAACACACCCCGCGCCGCAATCGTTTTTGGCAGTGGCTGTATGATCGGGTGGCTTTTGCCTACGACTTCGTGCTCAAAGTTGGTCCCAGGATCAATTACGGTACCGAACAGAAAGTCCGCCAGGAGTACATTGCTAATCTGGAAATAGAATCTGGCGCGAAAATTCTTGAGGTCGGGGTTGGTTCCGCCGATAACTTCCAATTCCTGCCTGTTAACTGCGATTGCTACGGACTGGATATTTCTTGGAACATGCTCCTGCGAGCCCAACGCAACCTCACCACTTGGGGCCGCAGCGCACAGCTTTTCCACGCCGACGGGCAATACATCCCCTTCCATGATAATACCTTCGACCTCGTCTTCCAGATGGCAGTCCTGCAGCATTACGCAGATCCTTTCATAGGTATCCGTGAAATGGCGCGAACTACCAAACCAGGCGCTGCTGTTATCGTGATAGATGAAGTTTCCGCCGCTCAGCGTACTTTTAAGCGCTTGCCGGCTCATGCCCAATTTGCCAGGGATAAAGCCAGCGCTCTTGAAGCCCTGCCGCGCCTCGTGCCTCACGGTATGCGGGATATTAAGGCTGAAATACTCCCCTCCGGAGAATTCTACGCGCTGGAGTTTAGAAAGCCAACTTAGATTAAGGCATTTTTAAGATCATAGAAGGAGAGCATAGTGGATATCTTGTATTCGAACAAGATAACCTTGATGACTTCTTTTCTTTACCTACAGGTATTTCATCTTTAATACCAGAATCTAAGAGTATAATAAAATATGGGCGAATCGATCACTATCGGCGGGAGATATACCGTTGATAATCTGGAGGATGATTTGATAGGTGAAGGGGGGGTGGGGAAAGTGTACTTAGGGAAGGACAATGAGACCAATGAGCAAGTCGCGATCAAAACGCTGCATTCCGACAAATTCACAGACAAACCCGAAATCTTAGAACGTTTCCAGCGCGAAGGGGAACTCCTGCGCCAGCTCAATCATCCCAACATCGTTAAATTGTTGGATTCAGTAGAATATGATGGCATTCATTATCTAGTGATGGAATATGTCGAGGGAGGTGATTTGTGCGATTTTCTTTCGATCACGGATGGGTTCCACGTAATTCATAACCCCCTAAAATTTGGTGAACTCAATCTCTCCTAGATGGAGATATGTTCACTAAAAACAGATTAGCATTTTTGGTTGATTAGCACAAGGCCCACCAAATCGGCCTTTTTTACATCCCATCAAACACAATGCTTATTATGTTTATTTAGTTGTCTCTCAATTGCATTCTAACGAAATAGCTCAGCCGTCGGGCGGAGCTGGCAAGCTCTGATATTCTTCAAACCCCACCCCTCCTCTGTAACAAATCCTATGTAATAAAAATGAGCTTAATATGGCTTAAGGAACTGTATTATTGCCTATAAGCTAATACTCTTGTGTCGAAAAGCGTTTCATTCTGGTCATTGTAGAACGGGTCATTCGGAAAAAGCCGTAGGATTGGATAGCGAGCGATTATAGTCGGCTGTAACGATTGGATCATTTCCCAACGATCGCCCTCCATGTCCTTCCCGTCCAAACCCCAATCATCATCACGATGAAGCATCAGGCCGAATGTCTTGTTACTGTCTTCTACGATCTGTTTATAGGATGACGCGAAATGGTAAAGATTCGCCTGTATAGGTGGATAGGTCTCACAAATGATATAGTCAACAAAAGGTAGAGCACAGATTTTAGAAAGCCGTACCCCTCTTTGAGTGCCCCATGGAACCCATTGATGCATCGAATCAACGGTGAAGGTCGGATCGGTAACCTCTTCATATCCTAGGCTCCAGTTATGCAGCCCGAAGTAGATTACTCCCTTGAAATATCGATTCCGGCTATTTACCTCGTAAACCGCTTTTGAAATTTCCCCAATCCACGAGTTCACATACTGAGAAGTGACGAAATCGTCCCATGCTTCCCAAACACCGGTATTCCTTGGGAGCGAAACTATGGGAGTGCCGCTACTCACATTGGAGGGAACATTGTATCCAGGATAATATTCGGTCTTGCCTCCTCCATTTAACACCATAGCCTCAGTGTGAACGGGAAACTTGGAAACAACATTACCATTGAAGGTTACAGAATGCTCTGCACAGTATTGCTGCCACAATTCGAGAACAGCATCACTATATGCTGCAAGCTCCCAATAATCGATTCTGCTGTTATTCGGGTGGCCAGGATCCTTTGAATAATAGAGACAATCTTCATTGAAGAAGTAACCGGAAGTGTATGGCTCCAAAGGCTCGAGATATACTTGCTTATATCTGCTGATGAACCATCTCATGGCTTCTGGATTCATGGAATCAAAGGCCGGTACTTTTACGGTAGAATTGAGAGACCAGACTGTTCCCGGGATGATCGATCCCTCTGGAGTCATTGAGTAGGCTCGATACCGTGTGGGAAAAGTGTCGTTGTTGAATGCGTGTATATCGTTTGCCAGATCAGCACTGGTTAGCCATAAGTCGATGCCACGCTCCTTAAAAACCTCCGCAATGGAAATGCAAGCGGAGATATCCTGGGGATGGAAGTAGATTGGACCATACTCAATACCGGACACTGGATGCGACACGAGGATATCACTAATCTGATTAGCTTCCGAAGCGGTTGATATTGCCCCATACTCTGAAGTGGAAAATGTTTGTACTCCTTGCACTAAGTAGTATCCCTTGGGAAGTGGTGTTGTGTGCACGAGGGATGGGTTGATCGTCGCCGTTGGGACGGTAGCTGTTGGGGTAGCCGCCCTTGGGATGTTCGTTACGGTACTGGTTGGCCAGCCAGTGGGCGTAGGCTTGACGAGCCGCTCACAGGCGGAAAGAAACGCCGCTCCAAGGCTAAACAGCGCCATCTTGAGAAAATCACGACGTGAAAAATCCATCTTCACCTCAGTTGACCTTTTCCTGCAACAGCCACCACCCAAAAGAATTTTCGGGCTTTATTTAGATAAAGCCCATAAAAGGATATTATCAACCCCAAACATATAATATAACTGACAGTATTATATCCCATAAAATATCGCGATACTTGAATTAATTAAATAAAAATGAACCATCCACCCCAAAATACCCGTTTCTAGTCACACTCTTCCTCAGAAATCGCTTCATTTTTTTAACCCTTTTTCAACAGGCTGCCTCCTTATATGGCTAGATTTTTATCTACTCTTGGACTGGGGAATCTGGCCATTGCGCGCGGAGATATTCAGACCGGCAAAGTATATTTGAATGAAAATCTAAGAAACGTTCCTTCTGCGATTGATAAAGCTATCTCTTTGCAACTATGGTTATTTATTTTAGGGGAGCAAGGCAGAAAAGAAGAGGCGGTAGAGATCATTGCATTCATTGATAATTATAAATCTTCCTTCCCCAAAAAAAGCGTAGAAGGGTATCCCTGGTATCAACGTCTCCGTCCTGAGTTGGAAGCAGAACTATCTGCGGAGGAATTCACCGCTGCCTGGGAGCGCGGTAAAAACATGAACCTGGATGATATCGTGAAGGGGATATTGGCGGAGGAAGAATAGATAGTTTTCCCCCATCATTATTGTCGTACGAAATCCCAACAAAACTGTACAATTGAGCTAATTATTAGCATGATAAGATTAGTCGCTTTTATAACAATTTCAAGGAAAAATTATGGCTAAAGTACTCGTAATCGAAGACGTTGCCGACAGCGCCAATTTAGCTCGCAAGATCCTCACAAATTACGACCACGAAGTTCTGGTGGCAATGACAGGCTCAGGGGGCTTGAAACTCGCCATCGATGAGCGCCCAGATCTGGTGCTGCTTGATCTTGGATTGCCCGATATTGACGGGCAAACCTTGCTCGGCAGGCTGCGTACCGAAGCTGAATTGGGGAATACTCCCATCATACTTTGTTCGGCCTGGCCGGAGGAAGCTGCCCGTAAAATGGCCCATGCATACGGTTTCGATGGCTACATCAGTAAACCCTATAAAGTCGTCAAATTCATAACTGTTGTCGATAGTCACCTTGGCGAGCAACCTGACAATATTCATGACCAAAACTAAACTCAAGCTAGTTCCTACCAGCGAATTTACCTTCGAAGAATTGGCTGATGCGTATAACCAAACACGCGTCGATTACATGGTGCCCATGCCCATGAACGCCGAGCGTCTAGCGGAATACGTGCACGTATACGATGTCGACCTTGAGAAATCTTACGTCGCGATAAATAGCGAACAAACCCTAGGATTGTGTATGCTGGGGTTACGCCCCGGAATATCCTGGATCACACGCCTGGGGATTCTACCTATACGCCGCCGCATGGGCTCCGGGGAAGCTCTCATGCGCCGCTTGTTGGAAGTTTCTGAAGAAATAGACGTTAAACAAACCTTTCTTGAGGTCATAAAAGGCAACGTCCCTGCTCACAGTTTATTTCTCAAATTGAACTTTGAAGAATTCCGGGAATTACTTATCCTCCGCAGGCCGCCCTTGCCTTCGGTCACGATCCCAGTATTAGAGGCTCAATGGGTCGGAAAACAAGAAGCACTTGAGTTATTACTCCAGCGCATCCCGGCTCAAGCCTGGACCAACCAGACTAAATCTCTGGCCAATGCAGAAAACATTTATGGGCTAAAGGTGGAAACCAAAGATGGGGGACGCGGCTGGCTGGTTTTTCAACGCACAGAGTTTAACCTCTCCCGGTTGATGTTCCATACAGAAAACAGCGATCCTATCGAGTTGATGTTAGAAATGCTTGCGCATTTGCACACGAAATTCCCCAACCTGGACTCTTACACCGAGAACATCCCTGTGGAAGACCCCCACTTTCCTGCCTTCGAAGCAATGGGGTACTTCGAGGTCTTTCGCCGCATTGAAATGGTGCGCCCCACCTAATAACCCGCCTTCTCGTGATTCTTCTAACCTCTTTTTTTTAAGAATTTTCTCTTCTAAGACCCCATAATCCAAACTCATACTTGTCACTCCTTCGACTTCGCTCAGGACAGGACTGAGCGTAGCGAAGAGTCTCTCCCCGATTGAAAATTCCACCAAGACTCTTCGGCACAATACGCCTCAGGGTGACAATGAGAGTGGGGAAAATTATTCATATGATTACAATACAAGAATCGTGATGCAAAGCGCAAATGGGAGTGCAGAGAAGAGCAGCAAGGGAATCGATAATTTTTAACTTTTGGTAACGAAGCCGTTGGATGATAGTCGTATGCAGAGTTTCCCCGATATATAATAATTCGTCTGTCCATGCAATCTAAGACAATTTAGCCAGCAATTATGATAATTTGGAGTAGAATAAAGTTACGATAATACCTATTATTATATGAGGAGACAAATAATGGAAACGAACGCAGGATACACTCTGATAATAGGAGCGGTTTTACTGATTGGCGCGACTTTCTTGCCAATCAATAGAATTTACATGCTAAAGACTGTGGAAGAGAAACTGGGATTCATAAAGCAACATCCTAGAGGTTGGAGTACCGCTTCAGTGATTTACATACTGGCTGGCATCCTGACTGCCGTCGGTATGATGATGACCAGCCAATTACTGGGCGACACACCTGGAAGAACATTGGGATACGTTGGCTTACTTTTTCTCATCCTGGCTGAGGTAGCGTGGATTTGGGCGGTAGCGCTGCGTTTTGGCAATCCAGAACCTTATCTAGAAAGCTCGACAAATATATGGCAAATGCCCGCATCGATGGTTTTGATGATCGTCGCGTTGACGTTTTATGGCCTGGCATTTCTGAAAACAGGTTATCCCAGCTGGTTAGGATATGGGCTTGTGGGTGTAGATGCGGTCTTCATGGTGTGGTTCCTAATCGCAAAGGATGTTTATCCAGGATTCTTTTATATGCTCACTCTGGTGATAGGCATTGTACTGTTGAAGGGTGTATAAGTAGAAATAGCTAATTTACATAGTGGTAGATTCTGCGAAGTGTGGGGTGAATTTGACGTGTAATTTCAGCTAAATTTAGAACACTGTCAAGTACTTGATAGTTGGGAAAATTGAATTGAAAGATAGAACATGTGTGCTATTATCTGGAACATAGGATACGAGAACCCAAGATTTTGTGGGAAGTGCGGGGTGTTGACTTGGCTTTCTCTCCTAACTGGATGGGGTAGGTGGTGTTAGGGTGGGCGGCGGGTTATTCATTTTTGATTCTAGAGTTTAGAATGTAGATTTTTTCTTCCAGAGAGGGGGTTTTTTGCATTTAATTCTATGGTGGATTGAATGAAAAATGATTTAATAGAAGCTAAGGCCCAATTAGAGGTTGTCGAAGATTATGATCTACACCACCTAGAGCTGAGGCTAAGGGCTTTGATTGCCCGCGGACAGAATACTCCCTTGGGTTATGAGAACTTCTACCGAGTGATCTTTGAGAGGCCAATGCCGCCCCACGCGCTGGAGGAGTGGGTGAAGCCGATTTACGCGGCTTGGGCGAAAGGTAAGGGCATGGTGATCGAGGCTTTTCGTGGTTCAACGAAGACTACGACGGTGACGATTGGGTTAGTCGCTTTTCGTATTGGGCACGCGCCGCATAAAAGCAATATCCTAATTCAGGTAAGTAATGCAAGCGCCAAGGATACTACTCAGCAGATCGCAGACCTGATCGCTCATAACCAGGGGTGGCAGATGGTTTTCCCGAATGTGGTGCCGGATAAAAAGGCGGGTTGGAGATACCATGATTTTCAGGTTAAACGTTTAGACATGGATTATGCTGTTTGGCGGAAAATATGCGTGCGCGAGAAAAGCAAAGACCCTACACTGGTGGGAGTGGGCTATAAGTCCTGGGCAATCATCGGCAAGCATCCCACTGGCATATTGGTAGTGGACGATATCCACGATGAGAACAACACGCGTTCAGCAGTTGAGTTAGCCAAGGTGAAGAAAATCCTGCGCGGTACTATATCCCCCACGTTGACACCCGAAACACGCTCAATTTTCATCGGCACCCCATGGACGGAGAATGACGTTTTGGCGTATGTTAAGAGCACAGGGAGATTCCGCAGTGTGAAGACCCCGGTGATGAGGCTGAAGGGAGAAAAGATGGAACTTACCTGGCGGCAAGTTTTTAACCAAGCGGAGATCAAAAAACAACGCCAGTTGGCTGGGGAGCTAGAATTTGCCAGGATGTTTATGCTGGACCTAAAAGGCATAGAAGGCATTCATTTGAAACGTGAATGGCTGCACGCTTACCCGTTTGATAAGATCGATCCTGGATGGCCGGTGGTGATGGGGGTGGATTATGCCTCCACGGCCGACCAGATGCAGGCTGGGAAACGGGATTATTTCGCAGTCGCAATCGGCCGCGCCTTGCCGGGCGGGGCAGGAGTGGTGTTGGTGGATGGCTACCGCGGTAAAGTCTCACAAGGGGAAGCTGAGCAGCGTTTGAAGACCTTGGCTGAGATCTACCCGACTACCCAAATCATCGGTGTTGAAGCGGTGGGTAAGGGGGAGGAGTTCTACCACCTGCTGCTGCGCACATCACGGCTGCCGATAGTGAGCCTGCACACAGGCCGCAGAAGCAAGGGGGAGCGTTTCCAAAAAGGCATGGGTCCGTTGTTTGAATTCTCGCGCGCCTGGGTTGCCGATATAGAGACGCCTTTCTTACGCGCCTTCCGCGATGAGTGGGTGAGCTGGCCGTATGCTGAGCACGACGATACACTGGACGCGGTCTATTGGATGTTGTATGCAGCCCGCAACCACCTTGAGGGCGCTGGAGGCAGGGGGAAGGCAAGGCAGGAGAATCCCTTTGGCGCGCTGGGCAGGGGGTGAGGCATGCAGATTGTGGATTTATGATTGGGGATTATGAGGGGGCAGGCCGGTCGGAGTTGGGAACTTTTAAGGGGAATGAAACGTCTTCTATGAGTGTATATTAGTATTTAACATTATAGAAGGAGAACGTGATGAGACTATTTACCCTGATTTTATTTGTGCTGATAACAGGATTGGCAGCGGCTTGCAACTCCGCGGATCCAGCCGAGGATGCCGATGCTCAAGAGGAAGGTGTTGTAGTGGTTGTGGAAGATGGAGATCGGTTGGAGGCTTTAGAGACTGAAGTCGTTGAACCAACCCCGGAAGCAGCCGGTGTAATGTATGTCGAAAGTTTGTTGGCTGCCCTAGAATCTGAGGGGATTGAAGTAACCACAGGGGAGGCTATCTCGCAGGCTTTTTTCGTTAGTGTAACATTGTTTCTGTAATTTCCAAAAAAAGATAGGTCAGGTATCCTTTTAGTTGCAAAAATAAAAAAGGAGTTACACATGACCTATCAACAAGATTGTACATTACC
>VRUJ01000048.1 GCA_019456165.1 Chloroflexota bacterium | reverse complement strand
TCAGAATCTAAGGTATGATCCTTTTAGCGAGCCATAGACTTATTCAACTCTTGTTCGACTTACCATAGTCTAATGGATCGAGCCAGTTTGATTGGCGCAGCGAAGAATCCCTAACATGTTCATTTGTAGTGCCTCTTTTCTGAAAATTACTTAGGTGGCAACTTAGGTTAAATTTTTATCTATGTAAATCTATTTCACATCAAGCGTTTCATGCTTTTGGGCATTCACCAATGGAACAACCCGTAAAAAATCCTGAGCTATAATTCTATAATATTGGTTAGTTACAAAATGGCTTAATCTATAGTTTGATGCCTAAGGCGCTAAAGCTGCAACCATCACCTGAATGACCAACTCGCGCACGGGTAAGAAAACTTGCGCTCCATCGCGCGGTGTGGTCCAAGCTATCAACTGATCCTGCGTTATGCCATGCCGCGAAATCCGGTCGGTATCCACTAGTTGAATTGCCATAGGAATTAACTCTAAAAGATCGACCACAGTAAAGTTAGTAGACACACTTCCGGCGAAAAAATCATACAACTCCGGCATACGTGAGATCACATCTGTGTTCATCAATTGCAAAAATATTGCTTTTATTACCTCCTGCTGTCGTTTAACCCTGTCGAAATCACTAGTAGTGTAACGTGAGCGTGCGTACCAGCGCGCCATCCTCCCGTCCATGTGAACGATACCCGGTTCGACGGAATATTTTCCACTTGCATATGTTTCATCATAAAGTGGAGCGTGCACCATTACGTCAATCCCACCTATGACATCAACAATATTAATAAAATTACTCATTGTGATATTCACAAAAAAATCGGGCCGTACGCCAAAATTGTATTCAAAGGTCAATGCCATGAGATCAAAACCACCGCGCGGCTGCACCGTGTTCAACATATACATTGTCCGGCCAGGAGCGAAAACATATATCGCCCGTGGGAACGAGGTGACGCTCGCGGTTCCGCTGCTTGGGTTCAGCGTCAGCAGCATAATAGAATCGGTACGCGTTCCCATCCCAGGTCTATTGTCATTACCTAACAATAGGACGTTGATTTGGTCATCGGGTTTGGGCAATATACCAATCGGCGGCGGCACGGGTGTACTCGGCCAGACTTCCGGACCAGGGTACTCTCCCCAGGTAACCGGCATCGTTTCCCCTGAAGGACTATATATCAAAGGGTATGGGGTTGCAGTTTGGGGATTGAGTTCTTCGGGCGCTGGAGAGACATTATTGGACTGCACAACTGGAGCTTCACTGGTTGAGTTGAAAAGCTGTTCGCTTTCCTGCAATCCACTTTCTGGCGTCCCCTCTGCGGGCAAGAACAGCGAATCTAGCATTTCGATTTGCGTTGCTGATTCTCCAGCTAAAGCTGCTAATCCCAACAAACCAACAACCAATGTAATCCCTCCGAGTATAAGCAAAGCATTGCGTAGACTACCTGCTGAAGAATTTCTTAACATCCGTATCTCAGTATAGCATTCGTAAAATCTTACGGCAAGCTAACTAAGAGTAAAGATGCAGAAACTATGCCAAGAAACCGTAATCCAACCTAACAAGTGGTGGTGGAATATTAAGAAATGCTGCTTATCTAATTACACCCCAAATCAAATTGAAAGACTTTCACCTGGATCATAAAAAAATACTTGAAAATTAATTTTCTCTATCTCGGTTATAACGCCATAACCCAATCCCTACGGCCGCTGAAACTATCCCAGCTACAGCCCAGCGGATATCACCCGTCATAAAGCTGCCCGGTAAGACACCCACTCCTTGTAAAAACCATACAACCCCGATCAGTAATAACACTCCGGAGAGTAAGTTTCTTGCACCTTTCATTGTTTGACTACCTCCTGGGGGATTCGTATCCATGATTGCATCTTATTATAGGACAATATTATCGCAACGAACCTTACCAAGTGCTAGCGAAAAGGTACTATTCCTAGCTATAGAGTACTTAATTTATTTTACCTAAGGTGCCACGGTTGGAGTGAAAGTTGCTTCAACCGGAAGGTTTTCCTCATCCCCGACGACGACTATTTCTACCCAAAACGGCAGATCGAGGTTTGGCCCCCACCCAAATGGTTCTCCTTCAGCGTTTTGCATCATCCAGTTTCCACGATAAACTCCGGGTTCGATTGGCGCTCGCATGGTGACTGATAAATTAGCGAACCCTTCGGGCTCGATGGTTATCAATAATAATATCGGTGAAGATCCTTCCATTTGATATCCACTGCTGAAGACTAACGCATATCCCTCCACCCAAGGGCAGCTGCCCACATTTTGTATAAGCCAGGTCTTAAGGAAAACCTCTCCAGGGGAAAACTCCGTTCCATCAGCTACGGTCACATCTTCCACGAAGCGTAAAGAATTGCACGCTGCAGGTTCAGGGGTGTCAATATTACCTTCTTCTGCATTTTGCGTTTGAGTCGCTTCCAAGTCAGTTTGGCTCAGATTGGTATCAGTAGAATCGGCAACTGCTGTGAGAGTTCCTGCCACGCTGGTCAATTGATCTCCCGGGGAAGGAAGAGTAGCGGTAGATGCTAACGGTTCTGCTCCCCCCGGCGTCTGCTCAACAGTAACTTCCCGGGTGATAACAAACGCTGTTTGGCTAGGCATAGCCGTGAGCGTCCCTTGAATCGCAAGATCTAGACCGCCAACCTGACCTGTGCCCACGCCTCCAGTGCCAGGCGATGCAACTTGTTGGGTAGATTCATCACCGCCACAACCTGCTGTGATTATTATCGCAGTGAGAATAACGAAAACACCTAACCAGCTTAACTTCATCATCATAAAATTTATTTTGTATCAAAAAATACTCACACCTAATATACAAGAAATCAACCAAATACGCAACACCAGCCCATCTCTAGAAAGCAAAAATCTAATTTTGGCAGATTCATCCTTAAAATTATAACGTACTGGTTGATTAGATTGAAATCTATATCCCCTAACTCAAACTAACGTCCAGATAGAGCATTACTATCGCTCCGAACATCAACCCAAAAGTTGCCAAACGTTGTTTACTTTGCCGGTGCGTCTCCGGAATGATCTCGTCGCTGATCACGAAGAGCATCGCGCCTGCGGCAAAACCCATCGCATACGGCAGTATTGGTTCAAAAAATTGTACTGCTATTGCCCCTAATATCGCCAGTGGGATTTCCACTAACCCAGCACGGATACCAGCAAGACTGGCATAAAAATATGTCCCCATACCAGCATTTAGGGCTGCAACCGAGACGGCCAATCCTTCGGGAATATTTTGGATGCCAATCGCTAACATAATCTTCAGTGCATTACTCAGATCGCTAGAACCAAAAGCCACACCAACAGCCAAGCCTTCGGGCATATTATGTAAAGTAATAGCAATGATGAACAACCAAACCGCACCAAGGCGTGTTGAGCGGGGACCTTCTGGACCGCTCTCAATGTGGGTGTGCGGCACCAAGCGGTCTGCCAGGTCGAGGGCGAGTGCCCCTAACACCATGCCTGCCAATACCGGTAAAACACCCCCAATGGCGATACCCGGCAGGATCAGACTGGTAAAACTCGCCGCCAACATGATTCCTGCAGCAAAACCTAAGCTCGCATTTAAGAACTTTTCTCCAGGTTTTCGCCAAACAATCACAGTTAGTGCTCCAAGCATATTGAACAATGCGATGACAATACCCCCAACCAACCCCTGGATCGCAGGAGTATTTCCAGCTATCGATATGAAGAAGGATTCAAAAGATGATGATTCCATACGCTCCTCAATTAATAAGGTATTCTTAATTCCAAATTTAAGTATACCAAAATTTTTTCATTTAGTATACCCCAATGATAAAATTAATCCTTGCTAATTTGCTAGATACTCTCTCAACTATAACAAATTCAAATATATAATGATATGTTGAAGAGATCAAAAATATTTGCTTCATCTAACCCCAAATTAACTATCAATTTCCACCTATTTCTTGTTTCTTTTTGGCGCCTTATATTTTTCCCCTACCACAACCTGGTCGCGTCCTTCTGATTTCGCTTGCAGTAAAGCCAAATCCGCTGACCGTACCACTTCTTCCCAACTTGAACCATGAGTTGGAAAAACTGAGACCCCCAAAGAAATCGTGATATTCTCGAACAACTGCCCTTCAACTTCAGTATTCATCGCATGCGCATCTTTGCGAATTTGTTCTGCGCGTTCCTGAGTAATATCTAAACTGGAATTAGGTAGAATCAATACAAATTCCTCTCCCCCATACCTGCATGCAATATCTTCCTGACGAACCTTATCTTTAAGCAGGATTCCTAAATCCCTCAATAGAGCATCTCCAACTGCGTGTCCATATTTATCATTGAAATCCTTGAACTTATCAATATCCAACATTATCACCCCTAATGATTTTCCATTTCGAGCGCTGCGTTGTAATTCTCGCGACATTGATTCTTCCATATAGCGCCGGTTGTATAAATCTGTGAGCGGGTCTCGGATCGCCATGATTCGAAGCGATTCCTGAAGATACAGGTTAGCTAAAGCAAGCGCAATTTGTTCAGCCACTGTTAGAACCAGATTCTGTTGTTCTTTCGAAAAGCCATTCCTACCTGCATAACTTTCTTTTTCACTTACTCCTGAGTCTTGTTGTTCGTCAAGCTTACTCCGTAAGTGAAGTACACCGATCATTCTGCTATGAGAAATCAAGGGTACACAGTATGTAAAGAATGGTTGACTTTTTTCTACCAAGCCAACGTGGTTGCACAATAAGCCGGGTCTAATCTGTTCGACGAGGTGAGGGTATCGGCGCCTTAAAGCCCAACAGTCGTCTAAAGTATAGAGCTTTCTCTCTTGGGAATCCAAACCCCATGCAGCGGAGAATTCGACCCTATTTTCATCCTCATCCAGAATGCCTAAAGCCCCATCCATATTAGGGAATATGCGTGGAATGTGCTGGGAAATAACCGTGTATGCTTCATTGCTGTCAACGCAAGATTGCATTAATTCTCCCATTTGATTCAAAAGAGTAATTTCCTTTGTCCGGAGTTCAAATTGCCTTGTCCGTTGACTGATTCGCTGCTCAAGAGTTTCGTTTAAATGCTGGACCTCTTCTAATAGTGCGGCCTGCTGGACTGCTACTGCCAACTGGTCGGCCACCTCTTTCGCGATCTGTATTTCTTCTTCCTTAAATACGCTAGGGGTTTCTGATCCCAGATTTAATGTACCGATTAGATGGTCCCGGGCAACCATAGGCACAATCATATTTGATCTAATACCAGCATCAATCAGTAAACTTTCGATTGGAGTGGGTTTTTTAACTTTTTGGAGATCATCCGAAACCAGCACTTTGCCCTCTCGGAGCTTTCCCTCCATAAATTCTTTACTCATTGGATACCGGTTACCCTTTTGTTCATCTTGTCCGTAATTAAAACTGACACACAGCGTAACCACTTCTCCGGTTTCAAAATCCAATTGGGTTACACTTGCTCGTTTGCAATTCAATAAATCACGCAGACGTTCTATCGCTTCGCAAGCAATATCGCTGGGAGAATCGGCTTTTAGCAAAGCACGATCGATTTGATGCAAAGTTTCTAATCTTTTCGCATAGCTTCTTAGTGCTTCCTCGGCCTGTTTACGATCTTCAAAATCTTTCTGAAGCTGTTCATTACGCTCCATTAATTCTTTTGCAGCCAGTTCCATTGAGAGCTCTAATTGTTTACACTCCAAATCAGTCTGTGCATAGCTCTGATCAATTACTTCAATAAAATCGCGGTATTTTTGGGGAACGTCTTCCAAAGACCCCAGGAATCGTTCTATCTGTTTCTTGAGCAATTTATGCACTGCCAATCTCTCCGTTATTACTCTCCTTAGTTAATATATCATCTTTTATGATTTTATAGGAAGAATAATTTATTATCCTGATTGAAATTTAAATTAGTTCATAATCCTCCGAAAGCGTTGTTGTATTTATTCATGACTATGCACATAAATACAAGAGGGTTTCAGTATATTCCAATTAAGGATTTTATTTAGCCAAATTACCTAATAATTTTCTGAGCTATTCTGTTGTTGGAAAATGCGACTCCAAAGCCGATATTTGATTTTCTCGCTAAACCTATCCTCCTACCCGTGAGTCAAAAGATTTATAAATCTAATTTCCGAATTTTCTTCATATCATCTAATCTATTCTATCTCCCACAACTCCACATTGGTTAATTCACAACTGGTACCAAATCCAGCGTTGGTTCCAGAGCTGATTGCAAAAGCTAAGTAACCAGAATCTAAGAATACATCCCTTCGAGTTCTCACTAATTCACCATCTACAAAATATGAGAAGTTAATCCCATCAACTACTAACATAATACTTGCTTCCTGGCTGGGATCCAAATCGACCGGATCCGTGGAAATAAAGGAGAAGTTGTCATTCACCACACGCCAAAAGGTGACCCACCCATTCATATCCAAGAGCGCCGCGTAATGATCGTTAAAAGTCCCGCTTTGTCGAAATACGATCGCACAACCCGAGCCATTAGGCGTAGCACTTGCAGATTCCCAGGCAGCATCTGCGCGTAGAATGAAATTATCGGGGGAATAACCAGTGGGGTTCTCCAATACCAGTCTAATTGTGCCCATGTGTTGGTGTAATCATCGAGTTGATAATAGCTACCTTCAAGCGAACTTAGCATATTATCATCGTATAGTCCTTGAACTATGTCTTGCATTTCCTGTACCTGCGCGGTTGCAGTCGCACGAGCCGCTTCAGTTGCAGCCTGAGCTGTGGCAGTTCGCTCTGCGCGGGCTGTCTGCGTAGTTTCTATTTTATTTTGGTATACCGCAGTCCTCGTAGCTGAATCTTCCGTTAATTGGGCTGCATGAGTTTCGGTTGGTGCCAGGTATAGCGCGGTGGCCTCCATATTTGGAGTGGAGGTTGAGGTCGCTGTTGCTGGCGCTGAAGTCGGTGAAGCTGCCTCTTCGGTTTCTTCGCCTCCACAAGCCGGCAGCCCCAATAGAACGAGAGTGAATAATACTAAATTAATCCTTCTTAGTTTCTTTATTTCAAACATGAATAATCCTCCTTAATAGAATTGAAAAAGCCTTTACCTTAGTTCCAGTCTACAAATATCAAACTACCAAATCAAGAGCATTTACTGCCAAATTCTGTCAACTTCTTCGGGATGTAATAGCTAGACATCCTCCTACGGGAAAGTTTGAGGGTGCTGGGTTAGCTGGTTGGATGTTTTTTTTAAATTCTCCCCCTTAGTATAGGGTGATAGGTAAAGTTAGTGTGACTTTCCCTTCTAATATACAACATTTCGATTAAATTATCAACTTAAATTAATAATATCCAGAGTTGAATGGAATGAAGAACAACTTTCCTCATTCACGAACTACCCTTCGCAAGCTTTTTATAGCTCACTCCCAACAAACCAATCAGCACCAGTGCGCCTGAGATTCCAACCATTATCCATTTGGTAGTTGTAAATACAGATGTCAAACGGGCCACTCCACGCATCTCATCCGGAAAGCGCAGCAGCATGAAAATAATTCCGCTATTCTCCAAATAATCATTTATCATGACCCCAAACGGAAATAAATGCAGTCGCTGCATCAAGCTATCTTTTGCAAAGACCCTCCGAAAGGTGAAAGTGAGCAGTATTGCCTGGAAAAAAGCATAGGCCAGTGGAAAAGCTCCATCCACAATGGCTGCACCGAGCGCATAAGCTTGCCTCCCTTTTTCCCCGTAAGCCTCAACCATAGCATAAACATCATCTGGGGAATAGGTGAACAACAAATCGATCGGACCTACTCCTCAAGAATAATTATTCAGTCTTGCCTGCATAGCTGGTAATAATAAAATGGGAAATAATGCGAAGATCAAGAATGAAATCCACAAGTTTCTTGGGGTACTAATTCGATTAAGCAATAAAGATAGTTTAATCATCAGATCTAAATCATATATAAGACTATTATACAACTACTCTCGACCTGGCAAAAAAAAACACCCCAAGTCTTCTAAATTGGGGCGATTTGAGGAGTATTGCACACATAGCCCGGAGGAGGGCGGGCTATGTGTGCAAAAGAGGAGAGATTATTTGTAAGTAGTATACACATGAAATAGGCTTAATTAATTAGGTTTGCGGAGGAAAATATTAGTAAAATCCCAATAATTTAGATGAAGGGCAAATGTGGGTTTGAGGGCAAAACCCCCTTTTGGTTTTTTTCTTTTAAGGGCCTCGGAGCATACCGCGGAGTTCTTCAAACCTTTCAGTGATTAGTAATGATTTCATCCCCTCCCAATATTATAAAAACAAAACACATAGAGAGGGGCTTCTCTATGTGCTCTGTTGCTAAAAATGAGTAAGAATAGTTTCCCTAAAACTTTTGCCTGGGTTTAATCAAGGAAACACAAGCTGATAGTTTTCCGTTCTAATCAAGATATCTTACTCATGCGGATCGCCATCAATGTTAGTATCTCTGGCTGGGAGGGGATAATCCCCTGCAATACCATATGGTCGATAGCCTAATCCATATGCGTACCACCTGCCATTGGAGGGCCTGTATATCGTTTCATCCCAATCCCCATCGCCGTCATAATCTCCCGGTACAGGTATATCTCCAGGGATGCCGTAGGCCACATAGCCTTGCCCTAAGACATACCACCTGCCGTTGCTAGGCCGGTAGATGGCAACGTCACAATCCCCATCCCCATCATAATCTCCTGGTACTGGTATGTCGCCTGCGATCCCATAGGCTGTGTAGCCCTGGTCTTTAACATACCACCTACCGTTGCTGGGCCGGTAAATGGCGACGTCAGCGACCCCGTCTCCATCATAGTCGCACGGCATGGGGATATCACCAGCAACGCCAAAACCCACATTGCCGCCTCCATAAAAATACCATCTGCCGTTTGAGGGGCGGTAGACGGCGATGTCTGCATCCCCATCCCCATCATAATCCCCGGGCACTGGGATGTCGCCAGCGATCCCGTAAGCTGTGTAACCTTGGTCTTTGACATACCACCTTCCGTTGCTGGGCCGGTAAATGGCTACGTCTGCATCCCCATCTCCATCATAGTCGCAGGGCATGGGGATATCACCAGCAATACCATAGGTAATAGCTCTAACCAAGTAGAAGTACCATCTGCCGTTGGATGGGCGGTAGACGGCGATATCACTGTCCCCATCTCCATCATAATCTTGAGGTACAGGGATATCCCCGGAGATCCCATAAGCAGCCAGTAATCCTGCAGTGGATGTGTACCAACGGCCATTGGATGGTCGGAAGACGGAGACATCCGTTGTGCCATTAGCATCAAAATCAGCGGGGGGTGCGCAGAGAACGTTGGTACTGGTGACGGTCGTCACTCCAGCAAGCCAGGTTTGGAAAGCGGTGTAGGAGGGTTCGCATAGGCTGGTGAAGCTAAACGAAAATGTATCCAAACTGGCCAGATTGGTCAGGCTCGCGGGTAGCCTTCCGGACAGGGAATTGTTGTCATGAACCGATAAGTTAATTAGATTGGTCAAGCCGCCAAGCTCTGTGGGAATGCCCCCCGTCAAGCTGTTGCTATACAACCAGAGATATTGCAGATTTGTGAGATCACCCAACTCTGTGGGAATGCTGCCCGCAAGATTGTTATTCGCTAAATTTATAGTGGTCACATTCCCTGTGGTGCAGGTTACGCCATACCATGAGCAAGGGGAATCGGTAGTTTTCCACCCCGTCTTAGTCGTCCAGCTTGCCCCAGTCGTCCCATCATACAAAGCCACCAACGCCTCACATTCAACTTGGGGCATGTCCGTCTGGTCGCCTGGATTTGTGCAGCCTGAGTAGGCTGCGGTAGCAGGCTTGGCCTGAGCATTGCTGACATCGGCAAGCATAACACCATATATGCATGCTGCTAAAATATAGAGCGTGATTTTTGTTTTCATGATTTTCTCCTCTTTTTGTAGTTCTGCCTTCTTCAATCGTGATACATATAATTGGATTGCAAAATTATTCTCAGAATCCCCACCGAAAATCCGGCCAATTATTTCAATATCGTGTGGACGTAGAGGTTATACAAATTCGCATCCATAAAGTCAACCATCATATAAAAAATGGACGCCCACAAGGGGCGTCCATACGGGATTTTTTTAAGTGCAGCACAATCTGGTTTCGGGAGATCATGGTTACGTAAACAACCCAAAAAACTGCGATCGTGCTTCTTGGATACTTCTACTTGAAAGCTTTCCAATGTTACATAAACCGCTTACTCATGCGGATCGCCGTCAATATTAGTATCTCTAGCTGGAAGGGGATAATCCCCAGCAATGCCGTATGCTTCATAGCCTATGCCATATTTGTACCACCTGCCATTGGAAGGCCTGTATATCGTCTGATCCCAGCTTCCGTCCCCATCATAATCTCCAGGTACGGGTATGTCTCCGGGAATTCCATATGCCACATAGCCTTGTCCTAGCACATACCATCTGCCATTGCTCGGGCGGTAGATGGCAAAATCGAAATCTCCATCCCCATCGTAATCTCCAGGTACGGGTATGTCTCCAGAGATCCCCCAGGCAGCATAACCCTGATCCTTGACGTACCACCTGCCGTTACTCGGACGGTAGATGGCAATGTCACAATCACCATCCCCGTCATAATCTCCGGGAACCGGGATGTCGCCAGCAATGCCATAGGCAGTGTAGCCCTGATCTTTGACATACCACCTGCCATTGCTGGGCCGGTAAATGGCGACGTCTGCGTCCCCATCTCCATCATAGTCACAGGGCATGGGGATATCACCAGTATTACCATATCCCACATTGCCTCCCCCGTAAAAGTACCATCTGCCGTTGGATGGGCGGTAGACGGCGATATCGCTATCCCCATCCCCATCATAATCTTGAGGCACAGGGATATCACCTGCGATTCCGTAAGCGGTAAGTAATCCTGCAGTTGAGGTGTACCAACGCCCATTGGATGAGCGGAAGACCGAGACGTCCGTGTCGCCATCGCCATCAAAATCTGCGGGGGGAACTGCAGAGCAGATAACGTTAGTGCTGTTTACAGTCGTCACACCGGACAGCCATGCCTGGAAACTTGCATTAGGCGGTTCACACAGGCTGGTACTATTAAACGAAAAAGAATCCAAACTGGCCAGATTGGTCAGGCTCGCGGGCAGCCATCCGGCCAGGGAAGTGTTATTATGAATCATAAAGTAAACTAGATTAGTCAAGCTGCCCAGCTCAGTTGGAACGCTTCCGCTCAAGTTGTTGTTGTCTAAATAGAGCATTTGCAAGTTTGTGAGATTACCCAACTGTGTGGGGATGCCCCCCGTCAAGCTGTTGCCATTCAACCAGAGATCTGTCAAGTTTGAAAGATTGCCCAACTCAATGGGGATGGCGCCCGTCAGGCTGTTGTTATACAACCAGAGCTGTGTCAAGTTTGTGAGGCTGCCCAACTCCGTGGGAATGCTGCCCGTCAAGCTGTTATTGTTCAAATAGAGATCTTGCAGGTTTGTGAGATTGCCCAACTGTGTGGGGATGCCCCCCGTCAGGCTGTTGTCGAACAGCCAGAGCTGTGTTAAGTTCGTAAGATTGTCCAACTGTGTGGGGATGCTGCCCGTCAAGCCGTTGTCCCATAAATAGAGCGATTCCAAGTTAGTAAGGCTGCCCAATTGTGTAGGTATGCTGCCCGACAAGCTGTTGTTGTTCAAATAGAGCGTTTGCAAGGTTGTTAGGCTACCCAACTCTGTGGGGATGCTGCCCGTCAGGCCGTTGCCCCACAAATTGAGCTGTGTCAAGTTTGAAAGGTTGCCCAACTGTGTGGGGATACTGCCCGTCAAGCCGTTGCTGAACAAATTGAGCTGCGTCAAGTTTGAAAGATTGCCTAACTGTGTGGGGATGCTGCCCGTCAAGCCATTCATCCACAAATTGAGCTGTGTCAAGTTTGAAAGATTGCCCAACTCTGTGGGAATGGCCCCCGTCAGGCTGTTGTTGCCCAACGACAGGTACGTCAAGTTTGAGAGATTGCCTAACTGTGTGGGGATACTGCCCGTCAAGCCATTATGGTCTAAACTGAGCTCTGTCAAGTTTGAAAGATTGGCCAACTCAATGGGGATGCCCCCCGTCAGGCTGTTGCTGCTCAACGCCAGGTTTGTCAAGTTTGAGAGATTGCCTAACTGTGTGGGGATATTGCCTATCAAGCCATTGTCGTATAAACTGAGCTCTATCAAGCTTGAAAGAGTGCCCAACTCTGTGGGAATGGCCCCCGTCAGGCTGTTGCTGCTCAACGCCAGGGACGTCAAGTTTGAGAGATTGCCCAACTCTGTGGGGATGCTGCCCGTCAAACCGTTCCAGTCCAACCTCAAGGACGTCAAGTTTGAGAGGTTGCCCAACTGTGTGGGAATTCCCCCCGTAAGGCTGTTGAATTGCAGCCAGAGCTGTGTCAAGTTTGTGAGGTTGCCCAACTCAACCGGGATGGCCCCCGTCAGGCTATTGACGTCTAAACTGAGCTGTGTCAAATTTGAAAGATTTCCTAACTGTGTGGGAATAATGCCCGTCAAGCCGTTGCGCTGCAAATTGAGCTGTGTCAAGTTTGAAAGGTTGCCCAACTGTGTGGGGATGCTGCCCGTCAGGCTGTTGCTGCTCAACCCCAAGGACGTCAAGTTTGAGAGATTGCCTAACTGTGTGGGGATGCTGCCCGTCAGGCCGTTGCCCCACAAATTGAGCCCTGTCAAGTTTGAAAGATTGCCTAACTCTGTGGGGATGCTGCCTGTCAGACTGTTGCTGTCCAACCCCAGGTACGTCAAGTTTGAGAGACTGCCTAACTGTGTGGGGATGCTGCCCGTCAGGCCGTTGCCCCACAAATTGAGCTGTGTCAAGTTTGTGAGATTTCCCAACTCCGTGGGAATTCCCCCAGTCAAGCTGTTGTTATTCAACGACAGGGACGTCAAGTTTGAGAGATTGCCTAACTGTGTGGGGATGCTGCTGCTAAGGCTGTTGCCGCTCAACGAGAGGTACGTCAAGTTTGTGAGGTTTCCCAACTCAATGGGGATGGCGCCCGTCAGGCTGTTGTTATACAACCAGAGCCGTGTCAAATTTGAGAGATTGCCCAACTGTATGGGAATACCCCCCGTCAGGCTGTTCCAGTCCAACCAGAGATATCGCAGGTTTGTGAGATTGCCTAACTGCGTGGGGATGCTGCCCGTCAGGCTGTTGTCGAACAGCCAGAGCTGTGTTAAGTTCGTAAGATTGTCCAACTGTGTGGGTATGCTTCCCGAAAGATTGTTGGCAAATAGGTTTAACGTGGTCACAACCCCGGTGGTGCAGGTTACGCCATACCACGAGCAGGGCGTGTTGGTAGTTTTCCACCCCGTATTGGTCGCCCAGCTTGCCCCGGTCGTCCCATCATATAAAGCCACGAGGGCATTGCATTCTGCCTCTGGCATGTCTGTCTGGTCGCCTGGATTGGTGCAGCCTGTGTAGGCCGCAGCAGCAGGTTTGGCCTGGGCATCACTGACTCCGCCAAGCATAACACCATATATGCATGCTGCTAAAATATAGAGCGTGATTTTTGTTTTCATGATTTTCTCCTCTTATAAATAGATCCCCCCTAATTAGTATATATTTAATTGTTTTGCAGATGTGATCTTACTATCTCAAATATATTTCTGACCAATTGGCGCTATCATAAGACATTCTCTTATTAAGTCAATCTTCTGATTGGAAAAAGGACGCCCACGAGGGGCGTCCCCAGGTGGTTATCTTCGGGCTGGTTAGTGCTCAATCCATTTACATTTCGACCCCGCAGCAAGCAGAAGGGTTTTCTAGCCTTTTTCAGGAAAAAACTTATATAATGATAGCTTGCTGGTTTTACAGACAGGTATAAAAAACAACTAATAAATCTTAATTAGTTAATGCGCCTATTTCTAGAACTCACCAAACGGTCTTTCCAACGCCAACTATCTTACCGCGCGGCTGCTATCGCAGGCCTTGCAACCAATTTCTTTTTCGGGCTATTACGGGCTGCGGTTCTAATCGGGCGTGTCTCAGATCTTTTTCGAATCCGAGATCTTGAAGTTCGTGAACCCCTAATAGAAGCCACCATCCGCAGGATATACGAAGAACGCCTCCTGCAATAATCCTGACCGCATGGTCATCCTCTAACCTGATTGACCCATAGATTTCCACCTTGGGACTGTCTGAGACCATCCCTTACTTCAAATTATTTTCCTTCGATTGGAAGTATTATTGTAAATGTACTACCTTCACCCTGCTCGCTTTCCACTTCAATCTCACCATCATTGGCTTCAACCAACCGCTTCGAAAGCGCCAACCCGAGGCCGATACCACGGGCTTTAGTAGTGAATAAAGGTTCAAAAATCTTATCCAGGTTTTCTTCTGAGATTCCTACACCTTTATCAGTAATGGACACGTACACCCGTCCTTGCTTCACCTCCGCATTAATCTTGATTTCTCCACCTTCGGGCATTGCCTGGGAAGCATTAGTGAGCAGGTTATCTAGTACTTGGCTGATCTGCGAAGGAGCTATATAAACTTCTGGCAGCTCGGATTCTATTTGGATTTCCACATTTACATTTTCCTGAATCAGGTTTTTCTCCAAAATACTGGCAATTATCTGTAGTGGAGCAGTTTTTATCTTTGGAGATGGCTGCATGCGTCCAAGGTCAAGCAAATTTGTTACTATTGTGGAAGCATTTTTCACCTCTTGTGAAATGAGATCCAGATACTCCTTTACGGTCTCATCTGCATCTGGCAAAATGATTTGCAGGTAATACACGGCGTTGGAGATCCCTGTCATAGGATTTCGTAATTCATGACCGACGCCCCCGGCTAACTCACCCATGAAAGCCAGCTTCTCCTGGCGAATCAATTGTTCTTGGGCATCTTGTAATGCTCGGGTTCGCTCCTCGACCATCCTCTCCAGGTTATTACGGTGAAGCTTCAGTTCTTCCTCAATCCGTTTGCGTTCGGTGATATCACGACCGATTGATAAAACCTCGACAATCTGGCCCTGTTCATCAAAGAGTGCGTTGTCAGTCCACTCCCGCCAGCGGATTTCACCGTCCTTACCGAAGGCGCGATGCTCATAGGTCGTGGACGGATTCTCAAGACTCAATGAGTTAAACTGCTGCATAACAAATTCTAGAACATCAGGGTGAATGAATTCTTTAAAGGATCTACCAATCGCTTCTGCATGCGGGACGCCAAAATACCGAGAGGTACTTTCGTTAGCAAAGGTGATGGTTGTATCAGGCAGGCTGCCGCTAATGAGAACATTCTGGCTTTCAAAGATAGTGCGATACCTGAGTTCACTCAGGCGGAGCGCCTCTTCCACCTGTTTTCGTTGGGTAATGTTATGAGCGATGATTAATACCCCATTTACTTTACCTCCAGATTTCATCAAACTCGCGCGAACCTCGGCGATACCTATGGTACCATCTTCAGTTTTCCATTCTATCTCAAACGGTTCCCTGAGTTTCCCTTTGATTATTGAAGCAAATATCTTTTTGAATCTTGGTGTATCTTTTGGTTGTAGAACTGAAACTTTTGTGAAATGTTTTCCAATAATCTCTTCGGGGGTTGATCCAGTTTGACGATAAAAAACAGAGTTACACGAAGTAATTATTCCATTTAAATCGAATGCGATTATTCCCTCAGGAGCTAATTCGAATATATTTTTGTAGAGTCCATCAGAAATTAATTGTTCCTTACCCTCATGTTTAATCTGCTCCACTTTAGAAACGTGCCTCCGCATTTCCTCCAATTCAGCGATAAGTTGGGCCTTGGTTTTTCGTTCGTCTTTCAAGGCGTTCCTCTGGCGTCATCAGTCTCTTAGGCTGCTCAATAAGCGAGGAAGGGAGCGGTGACCGCGGTTAAGATGCTAAGTGTTAGAAATCCAAGATTATCATTAGTGTTAAATATTATACAGGAAAAAATATTAGTTTATGCATTTCCCGCCGCATGATCCAACCATCAATTCCGTTGGGGCGATGCGTGCATCGCCTTTTTTAGTATTTACCTACCTACCCAAACGCCCTCTCAAGCCAAACCGCGATGTATCCTGCCAAACCCGGCCGCGCCTCAAGAATATCCGTGCCGTGTTTTTCCCCAGGCAGGATAACCATCTCAACCTGCTGGCTAATCTCTTCAACCGCGGTGTTGACTTCCAGCAAAAATTGGTCGTTTTTTGAGGTAACGTATAACCAGGGGATACCGCTTGAGTCTATTCCATTAATTGATTGCTCACTAAAAGAACCTGGGCTCAGGGCGACATATGCCTGCCCAGGCTTCCCAACACGGCCTGCCTCTGCCATTGCTTCACCGCTATAACTGGCTCCAACAAAGCCGATTTTGTTTCCAGCGATTGCCTCATTAGACATGAGATACTCATGGGCAAATATGATGTCTTCATAAGCCTCAATAATCAAGCTTAAATCCGCACCTTCCCCGGGGACGAACTCACCGTAGTTAGTGCTTTCCCCATGCCCGCGCAGATCAAGCCGCAGCGAGGCGATTTGTCTTTCCACCAACTTTTCTGCCATATATTTGTAGGGTTTACGGTCTCCTGCAGCCTGATTTAGTAACAGAACAGCTGGCACGAGTTTCTCGGAATCTGGCAACAGCAGATCTCCCACCAGTTCCCAGTTCCCATTCTCTAGCACAACGCATGCATCTTCTTTGTTCGCTGCCATCTTTTCTCCTTCTACTCGGCCATCATTAACTATATAGAGAATTTCAATGTAAGGACCCATAGGTCTAAACAAAACTTCAGGTGGCCTAATATAGTTACGAGGCAAACTATGAAAAGTTCAAAAAGTTGATTAGAATTTCTTCCTGAATTGAGGTCTACAAGTTGTTGTGAAGCGTGCCCACCATTCCGCGCTGGCTTGCCCCTAACCTAAATTTCCTTCATTTCACTATCCTCGAAATGCTTTCAGGGTAAAATCAACCTCATCCTTAGTTAAGTTAGGACCTAACATCAATCCTGGCATATCAGCACCGGCTCGATACCAGGCATGCAGCTGCTTCTGAACCTGATCTGGCGTGCCATAAATAGTTACCTGCTCCAATAAGGCTTCTGCTTCATCCGGCACAATCGCAGGTTTTTTACCAACGTTGGCTGCCAAAACAGCTTCTACCTCCTGTTTGAATCCCAGACGGACCAGAGCGTTGCGGTATACCGGCCCCATCATTATCAAGTAGAAAGCTACAATCCAAGCCGCCTTTTCCCGCGCGGTTTCCAAATCTTCACTAACCACAGTTGGTATGATTGGAATTATCTGTTGTGTTCTTGGTGAATCATCTGATTGAGCTGCTCCTTCGTGAAAATGAGCAATGCCACCTGCCAGGGTGTCTCTAGGAAAGAGAAAAGGAAGCCAACCGTCACATAGTTCACCGGCGAGGCGAATTGATTTAGGCGAGGATGCTGCAAGCAAAATCGGTATTTCCGGCTGCGGCGGGAGATTTAACTGGAGTGGTCGTGCTTCAGAATCAGCGGTAAGAGGTATTCTTTCTCCTCGAAGGAGTGCCCTGATCTGGATGAGCGTTTGTCGCAATTTCTTGTAAGGTGCTTTATAGTGAACATCATGGAGCCCTTCAGTCAACTGTTTGGTACTAGAGCCAAGCCCAAGCATGAAGCGTCCATTTGACATTACATTTAATGTCGTCGAAGCCATCGCGATCTGGGCAGCACTTCGTCCCCATATCCCAAGAATTCCGGTCCCAATCCGGATCTGTTCCGTCTTGAGAGCTATCTCGCCAAGGAGTACTGTTGCATCATGCGCCCACGTCTCCGGGAGCGACACAGCGTCGTATCCAAGTTGGTCCGCACGTGTGGCAAGATGCACGATTATGTCCCGTCGTGTTTCCAATGGTATCATTCCAACTACAAGGGGTTGTGATCCTTTCTTCATCCTTCACTCCTTTCAGCCCAATAAACAACCGACATGGACTTACCAACTGCTCAAAGGTTGGTGTGAGACGCACCCCCTCGCTCCCGCTGAAAAGGTGGGTTTGATTGGGTTTTATGGACAGTGATCAATTTGACCAAATATCTCAACTTAAAATCTCAATATGCAATATTATACAGCACGATTTCAATGTACCAGCGTGGGAGTTCCCCTAAACTGCACACCTCTGTGGCAACAAAACGCTTTATTTCTCTGAGATAAATTTTGCGTTGTATAATATAATATCATATTTGCAATCATCTTGTTGATTCGCAAAGAAAAAACCCCCAAATTTGATTGCACTTTAGGTCACAACTTCTTATAATTACTTTGGTTGATAGCGCGTAGCTTATATTTACAACAAATTATATTGGGCAAGGAGAAAAACTAATGCACAAGTCTTTCGGTTCACCCACGATCAAACCTTCGATAAATTCTTCAACCCATCCAAAAAAGCGTTTATTCTTCTTAATAGTAATAATTAGCTTCTTCGCTTTGGCTCTCTTATCCTGCAATTACATCCAAAATCTATTTGGCGGTGTGGATAGCCCGGTATTAGATCTTTTACGTTTCATACCCGACACAAGTGATTATAGGAGATATGTCTACTATGGGGATGCGGATGCCTGGCATACCAGTTGGGATATCCCGCGCATCGATGATTATGAAGAATTGGAAGGTTTGGATCGTGAATCACTTGCATTTTGGATGCGCTTATTACCTGAACAAACTACACCTCCCCAAAGCTTAGGGACCCAGTATTTAAGGGTTGACGACCAACGCGGTTATTATGGCTTCGATATTTTCGTTGTTGACCGCTATTTAGAGGCAGGGAGTCCACCTGAAACCATTACCGTGATTGAACACAATATCGACCAAGATCAGATCGCAGAGGCTTTAGATGATTCTGGATACGATTCCGAATCTCTTGATCCAGAAGGTGAACTTTACAGCATAAATGAAGATTATGAAATTGTCATGGATTTTCCCACCCGCAGCGGAGCGTTAGGGAATTTGAATCGCATCCTATTGCTTGACTCCCAACTTATTCTCGCCAAGGCGACCGAAGTCATTGATGTCTCAGTGGAAGCTTACACCGGCGAGCAGGATTCATTAGCAGAAAACCCGGACTACATCGCTGCGGTAAGCGCAATCGAAGATCTTGAAGTATCCGAGACGAGTGAGCTTGTGGGGATGATGTTTATGGATGGGGATCAGCTCTCAGGTATGGATATATATATCACCGCTATTGTTGGATCCCAGGCTTCACAAGAGGTACGCGACACAGTACAAGCAGATCTAGAAGATTATTCAGATCCAGAACTGCCTACATTTTCTTTGGCTGCATTCGCAACCCGACACACAAATGGTGAAACATATCTCATCCTTGCTGTTGTGTTTCCAGAGGATGAAGACCCCGAATCTGCAGCAGAGATCCTTGCAAATCGGATGGAGAATTACGTCAGTATTTTTACTGGAAGAGATTTTTCTGAATTTTGGGATCTAGAGTTATTCGAAGGTGTTCAAGCTGCAGGGCTGCCAGTCGCCGTGGTTGTAATGCGAGCTGATGATCCACCGCCCACGCCTGATGATGAACCCATGGTTAATACTTACGTAATTTCGTGGCTTAGAATGTTAAACCGACGGGATACTCTTTTCTTGGTGAGTGAGTAGATGTCAAGAAATAAAAATTAATTCAAATGTAGGGGCGAGGCGTGCTTCGCCCCTACTATCTCACAATATCCCACGAGAAAATCCCTCCTAATACTCCACCTTCCCTAAGAAATCCTCCAACCCGGCTGCCACAACCTCCGGCTGCTCCAGCATCAGCATGTGTCCTGCCTCCGGCACAAGAGTGAGGCTTGCATTTGGAATCTTCTCCGCTAAATACTCTGAGAACTTCACGGGCGTCATGCGGTCTTGCGTACCGCAGGCTACCCAGGTGGGCACCTCGATTTCCTGAATACGTTCCATAAGATTAAAAGCGTTACAAGCCACGTAATCACCCAGCACCACGCTGGGGCGGGTAGCACTCATTTGTTTGAGCATCAGCTTTTTCAGTTCAGTCGGCGCGCCATCTCCTAACGACCATGAAGTGATCAACTCTACAGCAGCAGGGTAAGTGCCTTCCAATGAAAGCTTTTCCAATAACTCCGGACCAACCCGCAATCGCGCCCCTGTAGAAATTAACCCTAAGCCCAAAACGTGCTCAGTGTATTCGAGAGCCAGCGTCAGAGCAATCGCCCCTCCCATCGAATGGCCCACGAACACAGCCCTGTAAATACCGATATCTTGCAGCCAATCGATTACGATTCTTGCATAAGCGCTGACAACCTGCTGCCCAATTCCCCCAGATTTGCCGTGGCCGGGCAGGTCAGGTGCAAAGATGCGGTAATCTGGAATTCTGCGGATGTTGTGTGGCCAGTGTGAAAGTGTGCCGCCAGCCTCGTGGATAAGTACTATCGGCGGTCTGGTGGTAGTCCCCCCTTTGGATGCGAAATAGTAGATCTCGCCTTGGGTGGGCATAATCGTCTCCTCGATGTTTTTCGTAACTGGTATTTCCCTTATTATATGTGGTGAAATTCTTTTTTACCATGATATTGAGGATTTATTATGACACGGTTGATGTAAATAAGACTGATTTTTTGCCTGGTATTACCTATAAATCCTCAAAAATTGAGATATCAAACACAATGTTGGCATTGATACTTTCAAAAGTTACTAAATTATTATTAAGATCTATTTTACATCTAGCCTAAAGATAAATTTACCTTATTGCTTCCCTGAGAGACCTAATGGGTGGCGAAAAAAAGGTGTCTCCTTGAATTAACTATCTTAAGAATCATCTGCTGGATTCCCCAATTTGGAGTTGAAGTAAGCGGCGATCAAACCGCCTGCCCCGCCAACCAACACCCATAAAGGCGTACTGCGAAGAATATCTACAATTTGCTCAAGGGTGAATTCTGGAAAACCATGTGCATGCAAACCACTCTTAAACACGATCAAAAGGACTGCAAATGGAGAGATAAGCAACCCGGAGAGAGTCCCTATGAACAGGAAACGGGCCAACCCCAGTTTACGCTCAGATCCAGCCAACAGCCTTATCGCAAACCAAACGCACAGCCCTGCTGCCAAGGGTACGACATACCTGGTATCTACATCTTCAATGGGAAGCCAGATCAAAAATAACAACCCCCACATGAATCCCAGACCCTTTAACCAACTAGGAGACCTTGATTTACCCTCAGCCACCGCGCCGGATTTTATCGGCAGCTTCTTCAGTTAGCGGGATCCAGACTCGTACACGCGTCCCGCGGCCCTCTTTAGAGGCGAGCTGAAGCACACCATTGATCAATTCAGTACGCTCGCGCATATTCACCATACCTAGACTGCCGCGATGTTCATAGCCAGAATCAACCGCTCCGATATTGAAACCAACACCATTATCTTCTATTTCCAGTAAAACCAAGTCTTGCTGACCGCTCTTCAAACGAACCCAAATAGATGTAGCTTCTGCGTGTTTACGCGCATTATTGACCGCTTCTTCTGCAATGTAGAATATCACCCCTTGTTTTCCCATTTCGATCTTCTCAACTATCTCCTCCTCTACCTCAATGATCACATTTTCATCGAATGTCTCCGCCATCTTTTCAGCCATGGCCTGAAGTGCAGCCTTCAGACCAGAAGATTCCAGAACTAGAGGACGCAGCGTGAAAAGCATGTGCCGTATCTCTTTTGTCGTTCTGCGAGCCAGGTCTTCGATTTTAAATAATTCATCTCCTGCACTTTTAGTATCTTTCTCCATCAAGCGTCGGGCGAAATTTACACGCATTGCAATTGCTGCCACAGATTGGGTGGGGCCGTCGTGCAGGTTACGCGCCAATTTTTTGCGGGCCTCCTCCTGAATCGACATCATGCGTTCTTTTTCTTCCTCCAAATCCCTATACAGACGCGCATTTTCCAGAGCTACTTGAGCCTGCTGGCATATGATCTCCAGAATATCGCGGCGGGAATCATCGAAAAAATTGGATTGCGGGTGTCCGTAGATCATGACACCATAAACATCAAGGCCGCTGCGTAATGGATAACAATATGCTGATTGGCAAGAACGAAAAGCAATGATGCGAGATAATTCAGGATCCTTACTTGGATCTTGGGCGAACATTGATCTGCCGGAATTAATTGCCTTACCAATCAATCCATCTACCCCAGGCAGTGCCGCTCGCCAATCGGCGGGAGTAAACCGGCGAGCAGATCCAACTAACAGTTGATCGGTTTCAAATAGAAGAAATGCACTCACTAAGTGGGCGGCTGTTTCACTCGGCTCTGCTAGTGCGTCGACGCTTAAATCCAATGCCAGGTCCAAAACACGCTGGTAATTCAAAGTTGAGGTAAGAGTTGAGGTAATGTTGGAGAGGGCGTTCAAACGTCTTCTCTCTCTCCGCTCTACCTCCTGCTGTTGTCTGAGTTCCATAGTTTGGCGGTGGCGCAGCTGGTAGCCAAGTTGTTGACTAATAAAACCTAAAACTACCCCTACCGCCAGATAGCCAATTGAAATTTCAACCATGAGACCGAAAGCATCCCCAGCCGAAACATCTGCCATGCTAGCTAAACCTTGGCTGAGCGTATTGATAATTGCGAGAAAAATACCTCCGCTCAGGCCAAAATAGAGGCAGGCTAGTACCAGCGGTAAAAACCCGATCCATTTAAACATGCCCGATGCTGTTCCGCTCAGGAAGAATAACAAGATCGCAAAACCAAAATCGATTGCAACGCTTACCTGTGGATGATAAGGCATACGCAGCTTGAGCATAGTGAAAGCAGTAAGAACTAAGTTCCAAAGCCCAATTATTAACAATAAGGCTGTGGGGTTATTGGAGGCAGCACTTGAATCTACAGAGTATAGTGAAAATGTGAATATTATTCCCCAGCGAAGTGCAACCGCGATGCGGTCTGCTAACAATTGCGATTCAGCTACACGCATTATCGTATCATAACGCAAAAAATAAGCATTGATAAGGGAATATGCTAATAATGTCGTAAGGCGAATGTAAATAGGATATTAACTAACCCTTCTCTTTAATCACCAAGACACCCACTCCTTTGTTGACGCCCTCACATACGCTCGTTATAATCAGCATAACAGATTGGAGAATCAATGCCTAGAATAACAAAAATATATACTCGCAAAGGTGATGATGGCACTACCGCATTAGGCAGCCGTCAGCGCGTTCCAAAAAATACACTCCGCATTCAAGCCTACGGCGCGGTTGATGAACTCAACTCACTTATCGGCATGGCACTAGCCCTTGGCCTTTCTCCTCGTCTAGCAGAAGCGCTCCCCAATATTCAAAACGAGCTGTTTAATCTAGGATCTGATCTCGCTTTCCCTGAGGATGAGCGTGGCGACCTCGAAATTCCTTTGATAGAACCACGGCACATACAGGCTCTTGAAGCTGTTATCGACGAACTCAACGAGCTAGTCGGCCCCTTAGAGAATTTTATTTTACCGGGTGGTTCTAAGGGTGCGGCTGCCCTGCAGCTTGCCCGCACAGTCTGCCGCCGCGCCGAACGCGATTTGGTCTCGCTTTCCCAGCAAGAAAATATAAACCAGCACACAATGGCTTACCTCAATCGCTTGTCGGATGCATTGTTTGTAATGGCGCGATATGAGAACAAACAGCGCGGTGTTGAGCAACCTCTCTGGGATTCACATGCATGATCGTAAACCAGCATACTGATTTTACCGGGGGAACCTGTTTGAAGAGTAATAAACCATCATCTGACTTCCCATTGGAATTAACATGACGTTAATATATTCCTTGAATAATCTTTGATATAATATGTAAGATATTAGACCGTAATACGTCTAATTATCAACTCCGTAGTGCACATCTCCTCCTTGTGCCTTGCAGCCCGTCGGACCTCCTCCCGGCGGGTTGCTACTTTTAACCGCTAAATGAGCCTACGATCAGGGCCTGCAGTTCCCTCAGAGTCGTTTTTCAAACAATTATATAACTAACTGTTTGTTTTTAGAATTAAAGTTCAGAATTTTTATGGTTATTTCCCTTGGTGAATGCCCACAAGCATGAAATGCATTTCTAAAAACATTTGGGCATTCACTTTATATTATGCAGGATATTTTTGAGATTACATTTTACGGATTTTTCAAAGTATCAGCATGTTTTCCCACCACGCGCAATAATAAAATATCCCCCGGCAGACGTTCGTATGTCATGCGGTAACTACTGTCTACGCGCGCTTCGTAAATTCCAGCTGCACCTTTGATCGGCTTGGTATGTAAGGATGGATGACGAGGATTTTTAGCCAGCAGACGAAGAGCCTTATCTACTTTTTTACGTGTTGAGGTTGGCAGCTTAACATATGACTTTTCGAATCGCTTTTGATACCTAATCTTCGGCATCTGCTGCTGCGTTCAGCGCTGAGATTGCGGTCTCCACATCCTCAAATTGATTGACTCGTCCGGCTTCAAGCTCCACTTGCACCTCGCGTTCCATTTTCTGCCAGCGTTCAGTCCAAAACCAGGCTTGGTCTGGAGGAATGATCCGTCCCGCCTCGACAACAAACTGCCCCTGCTCGTTTTCATAGAAGACCACATCGTCGCCCTCTCCAATACCTAACTTCTCTCGGAGCATCCTTGGGATCGTGATCTGCCCTTTTGAGCGTAAACGAGTTTTGTAATAGCTTTCCTTTTCCATAAGTAACAACCTTTTATTTGTTAGAAATTCCTACTTTCCTACTTTAGGAAAATTATATTATTTGCGAACTTTATTGTCAATCCAGCACATCTGTGTGCATACTCCCCTGGAACGCGCCTGACCCCCGGAGCGAGGAGGGCACTCCAGGGGCCAGCTTTACCCTTGCGGTGACCGCTTCCCCCTCAGGGCCACCAAACCCGTATTTGGCCTCCGCCTAACGGGCACAACTCAAGTTTATGCCCGTTGGGTAGAGGCCAACCTATTACGCCTGCACGCGTCCTCCTAAATTGTTGTAGAAAGAAGTATCCCGCTTGGCGTTCTTGATCGCCCGCGCTCCAATCTGGGTTGCCGTCTGGTAGATATCTGGGTGCAGCGCGCCTAAAATATCCTGAGCAAAATCACGCCGCCAATCGTTAGGAGCTTGCACGGTGATCTGTATCATATAGAAAGTGTGCGGCAGATGCGTGCGGTCTTCCCAGTTCTTCACGCTCTGGTGCGAAATGCTGCCCCCGTGTGGCTTTAAAACCTCACTCAACGCAGCCGCGAAAGCGCGCAGCGAGATCAGCCGCTCGCCCTGGCTTTGCAGCTGGCGGTATGCCCTTACGATTTCTGATATAGCCCGCTTGGCGGGTAGTGTGGTTTTTATCATTACATGTTGCCTGGTCAGAGGAATAATCCGATCATGCCTTTAGAACATTTGTGCTATTTTACATGGGGATGGCGTTTTTGGCAAGTGGGTTTTTGCTTGTGTAAACCCCTTGAATGTTTTGGGAGTGCTGAATCCTGTGGTTTTCAATGGGCTAAAGCCCGTTGTCCAAGTATTAAAAATCCACGTAAATCACCACTCTAAATGTTTTTATCTGCATTCATCCGCGTTCATCCGCGGTTAATTCTTTTACACCCTCCTTGATTTAAATATTGAGAGAATACCAGACCTGACAGGTTCACAAAAACCTATCAGATGTTTCTTCCCCTCACCCCTGCGACCTGGAGATCTGAAATTAGGGGAGAGGTTTGTTACTTGGCCAATGGTTTTTGGAATGCGATGAGGTCCTCCTGAACTTCTGCAGTAGTTGTGCGTATCAGGTTACTGGCTAACACCTTGAACCCAGGGATTTTTTCATTTCTCTAACAATTTTTTTACATATCAATTGCTATTTAAATGTATGTGGGGTTATGATCGCATTTTTCGATATTGTCTAAATCTTTTACCAAAATTACTCTCAGCGAATTTTTCGAATTCTTTGGAACGTCTTCCTGTCCTTACACCATCACGAAAAGTGTATAGAGAAAGCCTTTTCAATAACCCCCTTTTGGACTCCAATTTAATATCATCCGATGTTGATATACCAATGATAAAAACATAACTCCTTGTCCCTCTTGCTTTCTTTACCAATTCGACAGAGATATTTGTTCTAAATAAGTAATATCTGGTATCTCCTTTGCCGGCATCTCCCCCCATAAAACTTATTAGAGGTTTGGCAACTAGATCGACAGGCATTTCTTTGAGGATACTATTAATCTCTATCCCTCCTCTATGTGTAGCCGACATATAAGCAATAAACCCACGTCGAGCTTTGCGTATAAACTCTCTCTCCTCCTCTGTAATATCGTTATTTATTGCTAATTTGTTTATCAAATATCTAAATTCTGGAATCCTTTGACTTTCCAAAGGATATACAAAGTCTCGGTAGCTCCACGCAATGGAAACTGCTAATAGAAAATCGGTACCAAGGAAGGAAAATAATATTGCGAGAAATTCAACAGGGACATCTGTTCCATTACCTTCAGCAATAAAATTCCAAAACATCCCCTGAGACGAAACAAAAAAGAAATTTCCTATGGCAAGTTGCAATCCTCTCTTATATGCTTGCTCACGTCGCTGAATAAGTTGAACAGCGAGCCAGAAATAAGCCAAAGAAACAAATGCATTTATTACCCCGGCCACCACTGTCAAATCATCTGGGGTGTTAATCTGAAAATCCGCTACAACCAACTCTACTCCCCCAGCAATGATTGACATCAGAGCTGCCATCAATGGTTTAGATGTATACTCACGAGAATCAGGTTTTTTTTTCTCTGTACTTGAATAACCACTAGGGCTATCTGAATGCAAACTCTCTATTTGACTTATAGTTTTCTTACTACTCTCTATTTCACTTAGTAACTTTTCCTCGCGCGGCTTGATATTATTCAGAGTCCGCTCCAATTTTGTATAACACAATTTAGCTACCAGACAGTTTGAATAAAACGGCATGGTTTTCGAGTAAAGTATGGTTTACCGAAAACCACATACGAGGA
>VRUJ01000047.1 GCA_019456165.1 Chloroflexota bacterium | reverse complement strand
GGATTTTGACTATTTGTCGCTCACTATATTTTTTTCTTTTCATTCGGAATTCTCCTTGCTATATTTTGCCAGAAAATCCCACTTCCGTTTGGTATTATTTTAGGGGATGCTTACCCCTGGGCTTCGCGATCTTTGCGGTAAGTTTCCATTTGAGCCATGATCTGATCCTGATACTCTGCACCTTGTTCTTGTTGGATATCCATATAATCGGCCATATCGAGTGGGTTTTCAGGTGTTGGATTTGGTGTTGGGGAAGGGAGTTGGGTGGGAGTTGGAAGTGGTGTTAGATAAGGAAAAGGGGTTGGCATCGGTGGTTCCTCCGGTTTGGGCGCAGCCAGGGCAAAAGCAGCAGCATCATCAAAAAAATCTGGTGAAAGGATGCCCGGGAAATTTGCGCATGCGGTAAATATACTTTCTCCCATACATGGAGAATCTTGAATTTGTTCAGTTGTTAGGTTGTTCCTCTGATTTATTTACATCGCCCAATAAGAATCTTCTGCTAATTGATCCCCCAAGCCGCTAATCTTGATAAAAGACTCAAATGTCCATCTGGTTGGCATAAATATACTTATCGTCTCACCACTGGGAATCAAATCCAAAGGAAGCAATGCACCAGCAAACAAGAATTGTGGTACTAGCGCCGCGATAATGAGGAGCAATGCGGCATTTTGATTCGGTGCGATAGCTGAAATCGCCAAGCCGATGAAGTAGCCACACAATGTACCCAGGAATAATGTCAGGTATAGGGCAGGATAACCCATTATTGACGACATCTCAGGCCTAACAAACAATATCTTCATTATCAGCAGCATACCCGCTTGGTAAAGCGCCAAAACGAACCCGATCCATATTTTGGAATAAACATAGGGGGCAATATTTAGATTCACCGCTCTTTCACGTTTATAAATATCATTTTCCTTTACGATTTCCCTCACACTGCTGATTGCACCAACCAATACTGTAGTCAACGCAGCCATAAACCACATTGTAATGATTTTATTCTTGCTGAATACCCCGTAGCTTGCTACGAGGGTTCCATGTTTTTCCAAAATCCGTACCCGTGGGGGCTAAACTCCGTAATACCCCGTTGCTTGCAGCGGGGATAGGAGTTTAGAGGATTTTGGTAGTTTTTTCCGCTCACCTAGACTATCCCACCTATATGCTATAATCGCGCTCAACCTTAAAATAGGCTTTCAGGCTGCCAGGGAGCAACTTTCTGCTTGGGTTTGTGGGTTTTTGAGTTAGAAATGAACATGTTTTGTCCCCAAGCGGTATAGTATAGTGAAACTTATTATAACAATCTGGCCTGTATAAACACCAAGGAGTTACCAAAATGTCCGAACAGCTATCTTTCGATGAGATCACACTTAAGTTTTTTGAAATTCACGGAACCGAAAAGACGCAGCAAGCTGCTTATGATCTAATTACCGAAGAGGCGCCGCGCTTCCCCGAGGAAAGATTGCGTAGT
The DNA here is from genome assembly GCA_019456165.1 of Chloroflexota bacterium. GTDB lineage: Bacteria > Chloroflexota > Anaerolineae > Anaerolineales > UBA11579 > VRUJ01. The sequence goes on along the minus strand of VRUJ01000047.1, from coordinate 27,535 downwards.
GATAATTGGCGCTATTGTGCCGCTGCTTTGCTAAACAAACCAGATCTGGCGCTAGAGATAATGCAGGAATCTCTGGAGGCGGGTTATTGGATGAGTGAAGAATATCTGAGAGCAGACGAGGATTTGAAAAGTTTACAAGATTTGCCTGCATTCAATCAATTGGTGGAAGAATGCGACCAAAAGCACCAGGCCGCCGTATCTGGGGCAAAACCCGATTTATTGGCTTTGCCATTGCCCGCCCAAGCGGATGCACCCCTCCCGCTGCTGATGGCTTTGCATGGTAATACCCAAAATTCCCCAAACTCCGCCACCTTTTGGGAGAGCGCGGTGGAACAAGGTTGGTTGACGGTGTTGCCGCAGTCCTCCCAGGTGTTTTTTACAGACGCTTATGTTTGGGATGACCTGGATTTGGGGGCCAAGGAAATCAAAGAGCATTATGCTGAGCTGGTGGAGTAACATAAAATCGATTCTGAGAAATTGGCAATTGGCGGATTCTCAAAAGGCGGCGAAATGGCTGTCTGGTTTGCGCTTAAGGAGATCATTCCGGTTGCAGGTTTTATATCCGTGAACCCCGGCGGACCCTTGCTTAATGAATTAGACTAATGGCTGCCGCTTATTGAAAACTGTAAGACGCTGACAGAAATGCGCGGGTATTTTGTGGCAGGTGAGAACGATCCCAATGTTGAAAACATAAAAACCTTGCGTGAATTGCTGGTTTCCAAGGGCATGGCTTGTGAACTGGTCATCGCGCCCGCAATTGCGCATGCGTTCCCCGAGGATTTTAACCATACTTTGGCTCAGGCATTACAATATTTGGCAGGATAAACTGGCTACCCCCTCATTTCACTGAGCTGGACATAGAGACTAGCTTGATGGATGAGATTGTGGATGAGGAGGAGGGCGAAATCGTTTAGAGGGTTTCATCCAGCGTTGATTTTCGCTGAAATGCTGATGATTTTCTGAGACTGCAGGCTTTCCCTAATTCAGGAAAGGAGAAAAAGGTGAGTATACAATACATCTTTACATCTATGATCATATTGGTTGCGCTGTCGGCGTGTGGAGTTCCTGCCCAAACCGAGCCAGTAAGTGATCGAGAGGCAGTTGTCACCCCAATCTATGTCGCCTCTCCTATCGCGCCTGTCACTGGTCATTTGGCGCCAATTGCTACCAGCAATATCGCCCGCATATGGGCTAACACTGGGGAAGACAAGGTTACTCAGGACGAATTGCGCGCCACGAGCAACCCGAATGCGGTGTTGAACTCGGTTTGGGATGGCACTGGCATCTCCTTGTTTGGCGCCCGCAACGAAATAGTGGCTTTCAACTTGGTACTCGAGACACCCAACGCTGAGGCGACCGCAGTGGACGTGGCACTAACCTCCTTGAGCGGACTGGAAGGCGCCAGCATCACCACTAGAGAAGCCACCGACGATGACTTGTTCAACTACATCGGTCGCAACATCGAGTTATTCTACGTGCGCTACTTAGAAATCAAAGGGGTGAGTACTGACCTATTCTACGCCGGTTATGATTACGATGAACGCCACATCCCGGAGCGCTGCCGGCGACCTCATGACACCGATGGTGAGGGCCGCGGTGGGTGGACGGACCGACCTTGCCACAACAAGCTCTACCCTGAAATCGCTGTTCCCCTTGAACTCAATTCGCCCTTTACAATTTCAGCAGGCACAAATCAATCCATATGGGGCGATATATACATTCCCAAGTCAGTACCCGCGGGCCACTACAATGGCACGATTTCGATTATGGAAGATGGTATTGTCACCTGGGAAGTGCCTATTAGCCTGCAAGTGCGAAATTTTACGCTTCCCGATTTACCCAGCGCCAGGACAATGTTGTATTTCAGCCAGGAGAACATCAATGACCGCTACCTTGGTGAGGTGGAGCCGGAGCCTGGAAGTCCTGTTTATGCCCAAGCGCAGCAAATCACCGACCGGCACTTCCAACTTGCCCATCGTCACAAGATTTCCCTCATCGGGAACCCCGAAGGCTACACTCCCATCGAGGAGATGGATCAAGCCTGGCTGCCTCGCCTAACCGGGGAGCTTTTCACCCCTGAGAGGGGCTACGAAGGTGTCGGCGTCGGCGTGGGCAACAACGTTTACGCCATCGCAGAATATGGGAGCTGGCCCTGGCAGGAGGGAGGACGGGCGGAGATGTGGGCCAACAGCGATGCTTGGGTTACGTGGTTCGAGGAGCAGGCGTTTATCGCGCCCACCGAGTATTTTCTGTACCTGATAGACGAGTCCGACGACTACGAACAGATCGAGCGATGGGCGGGGTGGATCAACGACAATCCAGGTCCCGGGCAGCGCCTGATGTCTTTTGCGACAATTGATTTGCCGATAGCTGCGAGCAATACTCCATCCCTTGACATTCCCGCTTCCTGGGTTCAGTTTGCCCTCCCCGAAGCCTGGCAGGACGCTGCTGCAAATTATGCTGCTAATCCCAATAAAAGGTTCTATATGTACAATGGCAACCGACCAGCCTCGGGCTCATTCGGCATCGAAGACGAGGGCGTGGCCCTCCGTGAGCTAGCCTGGGGGCAATACAAGTTGGGAATTGACCGTTGGTTCTATTGGGAGTCAACCTACTACAATAACTTCCAAGGGGATATGGGCCAGACCAATGCCTTCCAGCTAGCACATACTTATGGAAGTTTGGATGAAATCGATGATGTGTTTGGAGAGACAGGCTGGAACTACGTCAATGGCGATGGCGTGCTATTCTACCCCGGCACCGACAAGCGCTTTCCAGCGGACAGTTACGGCGTGATGGCACCGTTCGCCTCCCTCCGCCTGAAGTTCTGGCGTCGCGGAGTTCAGGACGTGGACTATCTCACTTTGGCAGCAGCGATTGATCCTGAGCGGACAGCCCAAATCGTACAGGCAATCATTCCGAGCGTCGTATGGGAGATTGGTGTAACCGAGCCGGAAGACCCCTCCTATGTACTCACCGACATCAGCTGGCCAACGGATCCAAACTTGTGGGAAATGGCGCGGCAAGAATTGGTGGATATCATAGAGCATGGGGAACCGGGATCATCCGAGGTACCGTTCGTAGACGTTACTACGGGTGTAAGCGCAGAGAAGAACTTTGCCGATGGCTGGTCACCTCCAATGGCTGCTGCCGAGTGGATGATAACCAAACATCTTATGCAAAATCTCTACTTAGATAAATTATTCGATGAAATGAGATGGATAGAATCAGTTTTTGGGGTCTTCTTAGCGCCGCCAAACTTGCGCACGCGTTCCCCGAAGATTTTAACGAGACTTTAGCTAAAGCGCTGAATTATTTGGGAGGGTAGGGGCTATGCAATATTCATCAATATCCTTCTTTTGCCTATAAGGATATTTCGATATCTCTAAATAATTGTCTACCAGGGTTCAATTTTATTAAATATTCGCACCTTCTAATAGATGACCCGATTAATTATTCTCCTTCTAATAGTCCAAGTATAATTACATTGGTAAAAGGAGATGATATAAATGCAGGATAAAGAACATCAAGTTTGGGCTCAAAAGATATTAGTATATCTCATAAACCACATTAAGAATTTTAGTGGAGGAGATAAATTTATTACATATGGGGAGTTAGCAAAATCATTAGGTTACCCTGAACCCCATCGGGGAAATTTGTTTAGTGCAAATATAGGTGAAACTTTAGGTCTCATGGGGCACATGTTTGATGAAGTAGTTATTGAAGGGAAGGAAGTTCCATTTCTTCAAGCATTGATTGTAAACCAGAGCTATAAAATACCAAGCAATGGATTTAAAGAATTTTATCCAGATTATCCAAATCTTTCAACAAAAAAGAAAAGGGATTTAGCACAAATTGAATATGAAAGAATTTTCCAATTTGGAAGCCGTTGGGAGAAACTATTAAAAATACTCGGAATAGAAAACAATGAGGGAGTGAATCTTGAAGATAATGACAAAAAACTGGGAGGTATAATCCTTATGGTAGTGAAGGATCTCCTGAACATCGAGCTCTTAGAGATTATATTGCAGAAAACCCAACAATTATTGGAATTCAAAAAGATATCTTAGGGATAACCGAATATCCTTTGAAATCGGGTGATACTGTAGATGTTGTTTTCGATCTAGAGGACGAAATTATTGCTGTTGAAATAAAATCCAAAAGATCTGGTACGGATGATCTTGAAAGAGGGATATATCAATGTGTAAAATATTTATCTGTTCTTGAAGCGGAAAGAATAGTAAATAAGAAGGATGTCAAAATTCATACTATTTTAGTTTTAGAAGACCATTTACCTTTAAAATTGAATAAAATCAAAAATGCATTAAATATTCAAGTTATTCAGAAAGTTTCTCCAATAAAAACATAACAACTATGAAGTAATATTTGTGTGTTTTTATGTTGCCCACGAGCAACACCAACGTAAATGTATTAATTGAATAAAATGAAAATCAATGAATAGAAAATTAATATTGGAGTAGTGAAAAAGAGATCGGCAAATGGCAATTAAAATGAAATGTTTTGTTGCTATGGCATTTAACTTTCCTGATACTGATCATATTTACGAATTTCACATTGCTCCAGTTATTGAAGGGCTTAACATGTCCCCGAGGCACATGCAGCACCTTTTGCATAATTCCCGCATTGATCAAAAGATAATTGCTGAAATTAGTAAGTGTGACGTTCTAATTGCTGACCTTACCTATTCACGACCTTCTGTTTACTGGGAAGCAGGATTCGCTGAAGGAAAAGGAATCCCGGTAATTTTTACTGTGCGTGGAGACCATTTCAAGGATAAAGAAGAAGATTTATATGGCAATTTCAAAGTGCATTTCGAGTTACAAAATGCCCCAATAATCCCGTGGAATAGAAAAGGTAGCCAAAGATTCCAGAACGATTTAAGGAAACGTTTAAATTTTGTAACTCGGGAAAAGAGAGCTGATATTTCTTCCAAGATACAATCCAAAAAGGAATCGGATATCTTTAGTAAAATGTCCATAAACAAGAGATTAGAAAATCTCGAGAGAGAGAAATATAAGACTCTACTCGGCCCACTTAATTTTATGGAAGAGTATAGCAAGAAACCCGAAAAGAAGTCACCGTCAAGAATTGCTAGGAGAGGAAGAAAATTCTTATATAAAATTTCAAACAAAAAACTTATACTTCCACGCGCGCTTTACCCAATGCCATCTTGCACACTTGACACCTTGGGGAGGATAACGGAGGGATTGAGGGTAAAAAGCGATATGCCATGGCACAAATTAGCTCCACATATTAAAAAATTTATTAAGAGAAAAATCAATGCTATTAGGTATGTTACTGTAGTGTCTTCTCTGAGAAAAGTAAGGATTAGTGTAATTGATAAAGTTTTGAAAAATTGGAAACCAATCAGGAAAAGCGAGCATTATTGTATCGAGGACTTAGTTTTGAGCTATGAATCCTTTCCGGTTAGCCATGAGATCCTTTTTATCGACCATATTGAAAGTATCAGCGATTACAAGATAAAACTACTGAATTTATATGGAGATTTGGAAAATTCCATCCCTGAAGTGTCCTTCTTCCCAACACAAAATTAAGCAGGATTTTGTTTGGATAAGTCGTACTAACAACCATTTAGCGACACTGATTTCAAAGTGCAATAATTAACCCCTCTCCTCGAAGCGTTTTTCGCGACCTCAAAACATCCCTCCAGGAAGCCAGGGATAACCTCCTGTGGAAAACGCGGTTAGGTTATGATCAACATCGCGGCACTCCCCGTCTGAGCAGCCATAAGCGCATCTTGCCCATATGATATAATCGCCCGACATTAAAATAGACTAACAGGCTGCCTGTAGGCATGGAATAGCCTGATAGTGATGGAGTAAATATGAGTGCTGATAATAAAACCAAAGTAGTGGCTGACGATATGGTAATCAGTTTAGATTACACTTTGAGCGTGGATGGTGAGGTGCTGGATTCGTCTGAAGATGAAGGCCCAATCGTGTTCTTGCAGGGGCACGGCAATATCATTCCAGGTCTGGAAAAGGAACTTGTGGGATTGGCGGTAGGCGAGAACAAAGAAGTCACCGTTACACCTAAGGATGGATATGGAGAGCAAGACTCTGAGGAAATTAAAGATATCCCCCTCAGCGAATTTCCTGAGGAGATTCCACTTAAAGATGGCATCGAACTAAAAGTGAAGGACGATGAAGGGGTTGAAATGTACGGCAAGATAGTTTCAGTTGGCGAAGAGACGGTCGAAATGGACTTCAATCACCCTCTGGCGGGCAAAACGCTGCAATTCAGTGTCAAGTTGATTGAGCTGCGAGACGCTACCCAAGAAGAACTAGCCCACGGGCACGTCCATTCTCCCGGTCACGCTCATTAACCAAAAACAAAATAGTATTTAATTAATAAGGCTTTGCGATTGTTCAACACCAGCGCAAAGCCTTTTTTTATGGGAAATCACGGAGAACAATGATCATTTGCGATCCCAAAAACTGATACTCTCGATGTGATAGGTTTGGGGAAACATATCAAAGGGAGTGACCTGCCTTAATTGATAACCTCCGGCTGTGAGGCGTTTGGCATCCCGTGCCAGAGTAGCTGGATCGCAAGAAACATACGCCAGTGTTGGAGCCGCAAGCCTCAGGATAGCATCTAAGACCGGACGAGCCAAACCCGCCCGGGGTGGGTCCACAAGCACTATCTGAGGATTAACCTTCATATCAGGCAGAACGTTTTCGGCGCTATCCTGGTAGAGTTCTACGTTTTCAAACTCAGCCAGATTCACAATGAAATCATCGCAAGCGCGGGCATCAAGCTCAACAGCGATAAGGCGTTTTACCTGCGGCGCTAAGAAAGCGCTGAAAAGGCCGACGCCGGAGTAAATTTCTAAAAGGGTTGTATCTTCACTTAATGGCAAGTGCTCCAACAAGTGCTTCACCATCTTCTCAGCGACAGGAGTGTTGACCTGGAAAAAGGAACCCGCTGAAACTCTGAATTGGCGCTCTAACACATCAATATCCATGTAGTAAGTGTCCGCTAAAACTTGCAGCCCTTCTGGTCCCAAATGTACCGCCGCAACTGGAAAATCTATCTCGAACTCAACCGCTTTGGACTTGGAGCTTTCCAGGATCAATAAAGGGACCTCGCCTGCTCCCTGGCGCAAACCAATGCGCTCTATCCCGGATTGCGGCGCAATATCAAACTGCGGCCAAATCGAATTGAGAGCATCAACAGGCAAATGACATTCTTTTATAGTTACTATCTCTTCAGAACGCGGCGCGTGGAAGCCCGGCTGCCCATGTGGGTCTAGGTGGAATTGCACGTGATTACGATAGTTCCACTGCTGGGGGGAGGCCACAGTCTCTTTCACGGGAGGTGATTCTAGTTTGCCGATGCGTTCAAGCTGGTCGCGCAGTATCTCGGCTTTAGCTTTTAATTGCGCCGCGTAGGACATATGCTGGTAATGGCAGCCCCCACAAATCATGAAATGTGGGCAGCGCGGCGCGGTGCGTTCAGCGTCTGGAATTTTAACTTCGAGCAGTTGGGCACGCGCAAAACCGCGCTTATCTTCGACAAGCTCTACACGCACTGTCTCGCCTGGCAGGGAGTACGGCACGAAGACTGCACGCCCATCCGGCAGCCGGCCGATAGCCTCTCCACCGTATGCCAATTTATCTAATGTTATTATGTTTGATTTTGCCAAGAAAATGTCTCGTAATTGATATACCTTATGGATATGCCAGCAATCCTTTGTTATCCAAGTGTTAATCCCACCTGATCAAAATAATCGTCCATGGCAGCAAGCAGTTCTTCGAGTTGGGATAATTGAGTCTCTCCCATGTGCCCAATTCGGAAGACTATATCCTTCGTTTCTCCATACCCGTTAGCGATGCGCATGCCGCGCTCGATCAAAAACGAATTTAGAGCTTTAAAATTGACTTTGCTTCCGTGATCAATTGAAGTAACTGTCTGTGAGCAGCAGCTATCCGCCACGCAGAGTGTAAAGCCGCGCTCAACTGCCCAGGCGCGCGTCCGTGCAGCCATGGCGCTGTGACGGGCGAAACGGTTTTCCAAACCTTCTTCTTGGATGCGATCTAGCTGTGCATCTAATGCGTAGATCAGGGGAATTGCAGGTGTTGCCGGGGTGGAGTCTTTTAATCGGTGTTTTTCCAAGCGCAAGAAATCGAAATACCATCCACGGTTGGGGACATGCTCAGCGCGTGCCAGAGCGCGGTCGTTAACGGCTGCAAGCCCTAATCCTGGCGGCAAAGCCAGACATTTTTGTGAGGAGGCCAGAACCATATCTAATCCCCAGGTATCCATTTCCAGCTTTGCCCCAGCCAATGAGGAGACAGCGTCCACACACACCAGGGTCTTCGGGCTGATCGAGTGGACTGCAGCCGCAATTTCCTGAATGGGATTCATCAGCCCGGTGGAAGTCTCGTTATGAACAACCGTGACGATGTCATAATCTTTTCCTTCGAGTGCATCGGTCACAAGCTCGCTAGTGATAGGTTGGTGAGGGTCGGTTTCTAATTTGTCTACTTGTTTCCCATTGGCGCTGGCAACTGTATACCAGCGTTTTCCGAACGCGCCATTTACGCAGGCAAGCATGCTTCCGTCTACAAAATTACGCACTGCTGCTTCCTGCAGGCCGGTTCCCGTGGAAGCGGTTAGAAATACTCGATGTTGCGAATAAAACACCTTGCGGGTTTTATTTTCAGCGCGGTGAAAAATGGTTTCGAATTCCGTGCTGCGGTGAGGCAGCATTGGTTGGGTCATGGCTGCCAAGACATCAGGGTGGACGTTTACAGGGCCAGGCACGAATAAATGCACCATAAATATCTCCTAAGTCGAATTTATTAAAACTAGATTCTACCAGGATTAAGTCTGGATCGCAAAGGGTAGGTATAGGGAATTATTATTAACTACAGATTAATAACAGCATGTGGATTTGAAATAAATTGTTTATGTGTTCACGATTATTTTAGCCAGTGGGCTTGGATTTCTAACTATTTCTTAATTTGGATTAGTTTATATGTAGGGAAGCTTGTTTTATAATCTTCTCATGCGTAGGACCATTTTAATCACTGCCTTTGTATTGTCGGCTTGTGAACCCCTTTGGGGAGCTCAAATTTCTACTCCCACATCTCCCATTTCAACTTTCACTACAGCCACATCCACCCCAACAGCGATACCAACCGCAATACCAGATTTACAGACTGAGGCTGTTCCCGAGACATCTTCCCAGTATGAGTTGAGGCTGCATCCTGAAGATGGTCTATATATCGGCGACCTGGTGAGCTTTGAGGTGATCGCCCCAGCAGAAGCGGACATTGATGATTTTCAGCTAGAGGTTCAGATAAACCCGCCGGATGGCCCCATCTTTGGTCCCCAAAAATTTGCATCCTTTGGCATAGGCGACCTTTCGCAGGTAACTTTTCGATGGGTTTGGGATACCAGCGACCTTGAAGCTGGTGATTATGTTATCGACTTTCGCGTCTTGCCGGATGGCCCCAATTGGACCGACACAGTTGTTCTTTTCCCGGAAGACACTCTTCCACCGAGTGCCCTGAGCGCTGTCTGGGAAAATGTCTCTAGCGAATGTTGTACCGTTTATTATATTTCCGAAACCGCAGCGCAGCGAGATCTGACAGCCATTTTGGAGGAAGTCGATTCTCAAGCCGCCCATGCAGCCCAAATGCTGGATGCTGAGTTTGATGAACGCACAAACATTGTGATCATGCCGCGCGTTCTAGGGCACGGGGGTTTTGCCAACGAAAGTATTTACATTTCTTATCTTGACCGCAACTACGCCGGGAATAACCTGACACAAGTGCTTCATCACGAGTTGATCCACATTCTAGATAATCAATTAGGGGGAGGTTTTCGCCCTACTCTGTTTGTGGAAGGGGTAGCTGTATATCTATCAGGTGGGCACTTCAAGCCAGAACCTCTAATTGAGCGCGCCGCAGCTCTCCGAGAATTAGGTTGGTACATACCAATAGTCACATTGGCCGACGATTTTTACAGTCAACAGCATGAAATTGGCTACCTGGAAGCCGGCGCGTTGGTTGAGTTCATGGTGCTAGAATGGGGTTGGGAAGCTTTCGAAGTATATTACCGCAGCATTCAACATGAGCCTGAAAGCAGCCATGCTGAAGCCATTGATGCAGCACTAATCGCTCATTTCGATCTTAATTTTATCGAATTGGAAGAACTGTTCTATGCCACGTTACAAAATCAGACCCCTAGCTCCCAGCTTCGTGATGACGTCCATTACACTGTAACCTTTTTCGACAGCGTGAGACGCTATCAGGAAATGCTGGATACCTCCGCATATTTCATGAATGCCTGGCTGTTAAACATTGATGATATGCTGGCATCTGGAGTAGTGGCAGATTACTTGCGTCACCCAAGTTCAGCGGTGAATCTGACTTTGGAAACTTTACTGATATCTGCGAGCTTGCATTTACTAAATGGCGAATTCCCCGAAACTGAGAGGGCAGTCAACGCTGTAAATGCGGTGCTCGATCAAATTGAAGCAGGAGAGGTGGATGCGTTCAATGCCCATCCTATGGCCGCGGATTTTTTTATGATTGTAAACACTCTCTTAGGATTAGGCTACCAGCCACAGGCAATAGAGCTAGATGAAAAATCGGCCCGTGTACTGGCAACATTTCTGTTTTCCAACAACGGGCCGGGTTTATTCGAGTTGGAATTGATCTTAGAAGATGAGATTTGGTCTCTGGAGTGAGCAGCAAACTCCCGGATTTAAGGGCAAGCGGAAAAGAGAAAACTAAAATAATCGCACCAGAGTTCGTTTGAATCTATATACCATAAACCGGCAATACCCACACAAGCTCCTACAACTAACAAAGCTGCACAACCGATCATCAAAGAACGATTGCCTAAAAGGTTGGCTAGGGGGCCACTCGATGAAGACGAATCTGGGCCTGCTGGAACCTGCCCGGCATAACCAGAGGCGGGTTGTGCTGGGGGAGCAGCTACTGGCGCGGGGGCTGGCGCTGCGGCTTGTCCAGAAGCAACGGTGGCGTTGGGATCGAAACCGGCAATTTCGTAAGATAAAGTGACGGTGTCACCAAATCTGATCGTCTCACCAGGCTGTAGGGCATGCGGACCTGACAAGCGCTTTCCGTTCACAAACGTCCCGTTGGTCGATCCCAAGTCTTCGAGAACATATCCTCCGCCTTGCGAAACGAGGCGGGCGTGTCGTCGAGACAATTCGGCATCATTGATCATGATTTCATTATTAACGTCCCGGCCTACATGAAGCTCGGCCTTTGAAAGTTCAAAAACCTTTCCGGGTTCAGGGCCAACTCGCAGCATCAATTGGTAAGATTGAGATGTCATAAAGTACTCCTCGAATTTGTTGAATATTTGTCTTTAGTTTACAGACTTTTGGCCTGGCTGTCAAACGAAATTCTATGATACTAGGTTAACTCCATGCTCGATACTGTTTGCATTTTGTAAGCGAATATCTTCGCGAAATTCTCAACAACAATATCAGATACTTCGTCAAAAGATGGGGCGAGATCCATGAGATTTTCCATGCTAACCTTATTTTGGTTCTCCAACCCACAGGCGTTGATGCCCTCCCAGTAATCCATGTCTGGATTTACGTTGAGGGCGAAACCGTGCCGAGATATACCTCTGGCGTCAACCTTTATGCCAATTGAAGCTATTTTTGCTGGGGATTTGTATAAATCAGGCGGACAATTTTTACAGCGCGAGAGTACCTCCGCCTGAATCCACACTCCCGTCAGATTATTGATTTGTCCAGCTACCAGACCAAACTGAGCGAGTGTCTTGATCAACACCTGCTCTAATTTCCTCAAATATGCGATGTAATCGCTGGTTGGCAGTGGGTGGTTGGTGTCTTTAGTATTATTCGGCAAGCGTTCGGGAGCTAAAGGAAGCAGTGGATACCCCACCAATTGGCCAGGGCCGTGATAAGTGACGTCACCCCCCCGGTCCACCCAGTGTACATCAACACCTCGCCGCTCAAGCTCAGGTTGATCCCACAACAGATTCTCTTCCAGGCCGCGGCGCCCAAAAGTGTATGTATGGGAGTGCTCTAGCAGTAAAAGCGTGGCTGGACGTTTGCCTTCAGCGACTTCTTGCGCTAAACGGTTTTGCAGGTCCCAAGCTTCCTGGTATGCTACAAGCCCCAGACGGTGAACGACACATAACATATTTAAAGACTATCCTACCATAAAGATGACGGAGCAAACATTATTTATGGAAAAAGCTAGGAAATCGCGAAAAATATCTAGTATGGACGCCCCTTGTGAGCGTCCTTTTTATTTTCGCGTCTGATGATTGACTTCCAACGGGCAAGTCTGTATAATCTAAACATCCACCCGATAAGGAAACAATTGGCTGGATTTTCGGTGAAGATATTTAGGACAATTTTGCAGCACAAATAAAATTTATTGCATTTCGGATAGGGGATAACTGCACATAGAGGAGAAGATGATGATACAAAAAAGTAGGCTATCATGGGGTGGAATCGCGCTGGTGTTATTTAGCTCATTATTGCTCATTGCCCCGGGGATAGAATCAGCTCCGGCTATGCTAGTTGCATATGATTGCTCCATAGATCAAAGCGAGATACCCACGGCTCAGTGCGAAGCATTGATGGCGCTGCACAGCAGCACAAATGGCAACAGTTGGACAACATCTACAGGCTGGGGATCCAGTTCCACGCCCTGCTCGTGGTATGGCGTAGGCTGCAGCACCGGGAATGTGACTACTATAGTCTTAGCGGCTAATAATCTATCGGGCAGCATCCCCACACAGTTGGGCAATCTTTCAAACTTGACAAATCTCCTTTTGAGCAGCAACAGCCTGACGGGGGGCATCCCCACAGAATTGGGCAATCTTTCAAACTTGACACAGCTTAATTTGGGGGACAACGGCTTGACGGGGGGCATCCCCACACAGTTAGGCGATCTCTCAAACTTGATGTCTTTGACGTTGAGCGGCAACAGCCTGACAGGGGGCATTCCCATAGAGTTGGGCAATCTTTCAAACTTGACAGTGCTAAATTTGGGTAGCAATGGCTTGACGGGCATCATTCCCATAGAGTTGGGCAATCTTTCAAACTTGACACAGCTCCATTTATGGAGTAACAGTCTGACAGGGGGCATTCCAACGGAGTTGGGCAATCTCACAAACCTGCAATATCTCCTCTTGAACAACAACAGCTTGACGGGCATCCCTCCACAGTTGGGCAATCTCACAAACTTGCTATATCTCCATTTAGACAATAACACCTTGAGCGGACCTCTGCCACTCAATTTGGTCAACCTCACTAGTTTAACCAATTTCAGTTTTAATGTTACCAGTCTGTGTGAACCGCCTAATGCAAGTTTCCAAGCCTGGCTGCTCGGTTTGACGAGTTTAAACAGCACTAACGTTCTCTGCGCAGTTCCCCCCGCTGATTTTGACGGCAACAATTCAACTGATGTATCGGTCTACCGTCCATCCAATGGGCGCTGGTACACATCCATCGCAGGGTTAATGGCCGCCTATGGGTCCGCAGGTGATATCCTCGTACCTCAAGATTACGATGGAGATGGGAGTACAGATATCGCCGTCTACCGCCCCTCCAACGGCAGGTGGTACTTTTACGGCAGCAGCAGCGTTGGCTATGGTATTACTGGTGATATCCCCATGCCCTGCGACTATGATGGAGACGGGGATGCTGACATAGCTATTTACCGGCCCAGCAGCGGCAGGTGGTATGTCAAAGACCAGGGCTATTGGGCCTATGGTATTGCAGGTGACATCCCGGTCCCCGGGGATTATGATGGGGATGGTGATTGTGATGTAGCCATTTACCGACCCAGCAACGGTAGGTGGTACGTTAAGGATCAGGGCTATTCTGCCTGGGGGATCGCTGGAGATATACCCGTACCCGGAGATTACGATGGAGATGGAACATTTGACGTGGCCATCTATCGCCCGAGTAACGGCAGGTGGTATGTCTTAGGGCAAGGCTATGTTGCTTACGGCATCCCTGGAGATATCCCCGTACCTGGAGATTATGATGGGGATGGAGACTGGGATGAGACGATATACCGGCCCTCCAATGGCAGGTGGTATACAAGTGGAGTAGGTTATACGGCATATGGTATTGCCGGGGATTATCCCCTCCCAGCCAGAGATACAAATATTGACGGCGATCCGCATGAGTAGGAACCCTTATAATTAAGATATTTACGATATTGGTGAATTAGAGAGCTAGCATTTGCTCGAAATTAGCACATCGATGCCGAAATTGTGGCGTAGAATGTGGAAAAACATATTACTGTTCACCAAACCCTTTCGTATTTTTTATCAAACATATGGGTTATTGCTCAGAATTGCTGGAGGTAAAACAGCGGCGAAACAAATCTGTTTGCAGCAGGTTATGTGGATCACAGCGAGCTTTCAGTGCTTTGAAATTATTAACTGTCTCTTCGCCAAGATATTCTGAGACTTCTTGCGCAGTCAATGTGCTGTCTTTTGCGAAATAGAATCTGCCTCCAGCCTGAAGCACGATTTTATTAAGCTCGCGGATTAGTTTACGCAAACCTGGCCGCTTCCGTTTGCTGACTTTAATATCCAAGGCAAGGGAGAAGCCATCTACTGCATGGGAAAGCAAGAATTTATCGGGCCGGTGGCGTTTGACCACGCCCAGGTAGGACGGCAAACCACGACGCTTGCTGAGCTTTAACATTTCGTTATAGGCATCGTAAGCTGTTGCTATAGGCAGAAAGCTTTGGTATTGGATCAAACCACCGGAGCCGTAAGCTCGCTCCCAATTTGGCACATAGTCTAATAAGAAATTAAAGGCCACCAGAGATTGGAGATAACGTTTTTTGTGGCCGATGGTTCGGTTGGCAAGATACTTGGCAGTGTTTCCCGCCCAAACTCCCATGTTATTCATGGCTGGACGCATGAAGCGCCAAACTATAGCCTTGGGAACCAACCCCAAAATGGTGTCGGGCAGGATTTGACTTTCGCTGCGCAAACTTTGTAATGGAGAAGGGTCATCCCCGGGAGCTAAATAGTTGGCGGTGTGCAGTTGGCCTCTTCCTATTCGGCTGCCCCTGGGTGTGCAATCCACCCAGCCTACGATGTAATCGTTATCTTCTTTGCCAGAGTCGACAGCATCCAAAATATGTTTAAGGTTTGGCTCAGCCCAGGCGAACACGTCCAGATTCCCGGAGTAAATGCGTTTCATCTGAAGAGTGATCGAAGTGAAAACCCCCAGAATTCCCATGCAGCCGATGAGGCCAAAGAACAGCTCGGTGTTCTTGGTGGGGGAGCAGACCACATGCTCCCCGTTTGGCAACAAGGCGCTGAACTCAAGCACGTACTCACCAAACGGCCCCGCTTTCCAATTATTCTTGCCGTGCACGTTGCTCGCCAGGCAGCCCCCCAATGTGGGGGCCATCGTTCCGGGCATAACCGGAGACCACCAGCCGTCTTCCAAGGTATGCATCCAGAGCTGTTCGATGGTGACTCCGGGATCAACCTTTATTATACCTGTCTGGGGATTCCAATCTAAAATGCGGTGCATGCGCTGAAGATCTAGCACCACACCTCCATTATTCAACGCCGCGTCGCCGTAGCTGCGCCCTGCACCTCTTAGTCCGATGCTAAATCCGTGCCGGCGGGCGATCTCAAATAGCTCTTCGATCTGCTCAATTTCCGTGGGGCGGTATAGATAGGCCGGGCCGGATAATGAGTGACCGAAATTCTCCAGACGCGCTAGGCGGTCTGTAGGTAGGGGAATGACGGCATCTCCGTTTAAAGTCAAAATGAAAGTCTCCGGAAGATTATGGATGGAACGTGCCTGATGACTAACATCATCCAGCGCCACCATCCGGGGGTGTAGATTTGCTGTTTGCGTTTGCGCATCGCCCGCCAGATGGCATTGGCCGCTTTCTCGGGTGAGATGACCCCAAAGCTGGCCTTGGCGTTTTCCCGGAATAATTTTGTATCCACAAAGCCCGGTTTGACGGTTAATACATTGACCCCGTGGCGCGTCAGGCGGTTGCGTAGAGCTTCTAAATAGGTGCTGAGTCCCGCTTTGGAGGAGTTATAGGCTGGGTTGCCCACACGACCGCGGTCGGCTGCAACCGAGGAGATGCCGACAATTTGCCCCACGCCCATACGCTCAAACAATACTGCAGCTTGCCCCAACCAGGCAACTGCTCCCAGCAGGTTGACTTCCAACATATTGCGGTCCTTTTCGAATTCAAATTCAGAGATGCCAACAGGGAATTGCGCGCCGGAAACATAAACTAAAGCGTCAATCTTTTTTAGATCCCTTAAGATGGTTTGAAATAACGATGGAATTAGGTCGTAATCGGTTACGTCGTGGGGATAAACAAAAGCCTGCGTCTCTCCGGCTGTATGGTTGATCTGCTGGGCTATGCTCTCCAAGTTATCCTGATTGCGGGCCAACAATGCAACCAGGTACCCTTCTTGGGCAAGTTTGTGGGCCAGCGCAGCGCCAATACCGGATGAAGCGCCGACGATGACAGCGCGCGGCCGGGTTAACAGGGGAGTATCCACAGGAACTGAGGGAGTTGCAGACATGGGCTTGCCTCCACGAAAATATTGCTGGGATGATATTTAATTCCAAGGCATATTATACTCCGTGATAGGGGTCTTTAAAGTAATTGCGTACATTGCTTAGTGAGGGTAGTCCCTTTGGAAAACAAAAACAGGAAAGGGCAAGGCTTTGACCTGCCCCTACGGCTATAGTGTCAAGGAAAATATACTTTAGGCTGCTTTGCCCTCTAAGACCCTCAAGTATTCTTCGATTGCTGATTTAAATTCGGCGGGTTTGAAGCCAAATGGTCCCAATCCACCCGCATATGCCACCCGCCCATCCATACCAACCAGATACAAACGTGTTGGGTGAGCTGCATAAGCATTGTTGACAGCATCATCTATTTCATCAATGTAAGTATTGATTCTGTATTCAAGTGCATCTTCACAGCGTGCAGCCACTGAGCGGCGCTCTTCAATGGTTTTGGGGTCATAAACATCAAAAGCTACTTTTGATCTGGATGCTTTCAGCATGACCTTCGGAAGACCTTTTCCGAACCACCAACCATCCACGGGGTGGGCTTCACGGATGTAGATTACGAGGAACTGAACTTGCTCGTGATATTGTGCGTATATCTCGCGGAGACTCACGGTCCCACTGACGAAAGGCGGTCAGGTGTAGCTGCCGAAGATAAGCGCCACCGGCTTTGTGTTTTGGAAGCTGGATAGGCGTATTGGATTCTGGCCGTCTACATCTTTAAGCTCGAAATCAGGGGCTAACTCCCCAACCTTAGGAGCGGTGGCATTGAATTTTTCCTGCCACGCTTTTGCTTTATTGCGATGTTGTATCTGGGTAGTCATGCTGCTGCTCCATTCTGAAATGTGAATTGCTAAAGTATACACTAAGTTTCAAGATCATTTTGCCAATAATAAATATTATTCTCCTTACTTTGCATATAAAACCATCAGCTACTTGGTGATTAGAAAAGCTAGCTCGGTGTCAAACTCGAAACGTTTAATCTGCCAACTTTTCCCCTCCACCAGCGAATAGAACCTGGCCTCATAATTTTTAGGCATCCCTTTTTGCTTGCCTCCCAAGCTGTGGATTGGGAAGGAGACTATCAAGCGCCGGGCATTAACAGAGTCCAAAAGGCGTTCGCCGACTGATTTATCAATTTGTTCTAAACAAGGGATGGCCTTTAGCAGCAAAGCCAGGTCCACCTCTTGTTTGGGAGCCTGGTAAATTACATCACAAACCCAGGCTTCTCCTTTGGCCTGATAGAGCTTAATAAAGCTATTTAAAAAGCCAGCCAGATCATCATAAATGTCGCAGGCATAATATGTGAACTCGTTCTGGAGAGGCATCCAGGGGATGGTTAGGGGGTTAAAGCCGCAAGCGATGTCAAGGACTGAGTGGATTGGCCCCACCTCATCCAGGATATTGGTATAAAAATCATGCAGGATGGGCAGGCGCTCGCGTGTGGAGGCGTGCTGCTGCAATATCTCACGGCAAGCGTTTTTTAAATCCTGGGGATTCTCCGATTGAATGGATGCCTTTAAAGTTTGCAACCAGGCTGGATAAACAGGCTTTTCTGCCAGGTAGGCTCCCGCGATCTGGTGCAGTTTTTTCTTGGCGGCTTTAACAGCTTCTTTGGGCTTGCGGCCCTTTTCCAACTCAGCTGCCCCAATGCGTTTGACCAAATCCGCGCTTATGTGGCGGTATTTCTGGCTGGCTAGAATGATTTCGACAAGCTGAGAGAGTTGGGCCTGGTTCCTTTCAGGCATACTTTTGCCGCAGACGGTCTTCGAGGAGGGTCATGAAACGCAGATTATGCAAGGTTGCCAGACGATGATATAAGTGATCGTTTATCTTGAAGAGATGGTGTAAATAACCACGCGAATACTTGGAGCAGGTGGGGCAGTCGCAGTGCTCGGAAATCGGCCTTGTATGCTTAATGTGCTCCTCGTCATTAATATACAGGTATTTGAACCATTTCCCTCCTAAGCCTTGCGAGGCTGTAAAGGTAAATAAGCGTCCACGGCGGGCGTCTCGTGTGGGCAAAGCACTGTCGAATAGCATATAACCTAGAGCGACGCAAGCTGCCACGTTCTCAGGATGCCCGACTCCCAGAGCGTGGAAGGGGAGTTCGGTTGGCACTAGCTCGTGGGTATATGCTAGTACATCTGTAAGCAGGCGGCCATCGCTGTCTAACGGCCAACCGCCGTAACCATAGCCGTCAAAACCGATTTCGAGCAATTGATCAGCGCATTGCTTCCTTAGTTCTTGCGAACCGCCTCCTTGGATAACGCCAAAAAGCAATGGACGTGCGCTTGTCTCAATGGCTTTCTCATCCAAGAGGCGCTCAAACTCGTCTTTGCAACGCTGTGCCCATCGTACTGTGCGCTCAACGGCCATTCGTTGAGCTTCGTGATCTTCGTCAATGTGAGTGGGTTCGTCCAAGCAGATGACCACGTCGCTGCCATAGCTTACCTGCAATTGCACGCTCTTTTCGGGAGTAAGTTGGAATTTGCGGCCATCTACCTCCCGGCGGTAGACAATACCTCTATCGCTAAGCGTACCTGATTTTGGGTTTTCGCGAATAAGAGAGTAGGCCTGGAAACCGCCAGAATCAGTGATGATGGGTTTGTCCCAGGCACTCATATTGTGCAGCCCGCCCAATGCCTGAATAGTTGAAGAACCGGGGCGTTGCATCAAATGGAATATGTTCATAACTAAAGCCTGGATCTGTGCGACGGCCAGATCGGTTGAATCCACGGCGCGTACTACTCCCAGTGTACCGTCGGGAAGGAACGCCGGGAGTTTTATACGGCCATGAGGCAGGTTTAAGAATTGATTTGCTTGCAAGAGAGGCGCTCTCAGGTTGTCAGCTAGAGATGGCTTGTTTTCTCGTCATCCATGCTGCCACCCTTGAACCCAAATTTATCTACAGCTTTCTTCAACTCAGTATTTGCCTGCTGAAGGGCTGAAAGTATCCCCGCGCGGATATTCTCCTCCACCTCACCGCTGCGGATGCGTTCACCAAGGTCTTCAACATCGCTGTGTATCTTTTGTCCGGTTTCACTGGTATTAAAATCATCTGCAAGTTGGTTGAGAATGCTGCCCAACTCGGTTAAACTTGCTTTGACCTCATGCTGCAGATCTTTTCGCTCATCGCTTTCCCAAGCAGCGTTCATGGCTTGCTTCAAGTGATTTCCCAAGTTGCGGAATTCTTCTTTTAGATTGCTTTCACCTTGCGGGTCGTCATTCATAGGACACTCCGTATCGTTCACTTTATTTTCTGGATTTCTTGTGCTTGCAATAGACAGGTATTGCCACCCACTTGGGGCAAGTTCCGAAATATTTCAGGATTCTGAATTTCCGGAAGAGTGTGGGGTGATAATAAGTCCTCTTAATATTGAAGTGTTTATACCACAATCTATTTTGCCCTAATTCCTATGAAAGAGCAAGAGAATAATAAGTTTATGCTGCAAGGATATTTTTATTATGTTCACTCTGCTATTGACGCCCAGCAACATTTTTGGTAGGGTTGTGCAGCGAGACGTACTAGATAGATAACGTACTCTCGGCCCAAAAACGCAAACCCACTAGAGAGAGTTTATTGTGAAAGTCGGGCACAAAAAAAAAGGTAATAAACCGATTGGGGAAAAAGAAAAGCTAAATTCCATTGTTTCCGATCCCGTTCCAGAGCCAGGATCGAGGGAAGTTCCACTCAGCTTGCAAGATGCGTTGGTTTTATTAGATGCAGTCGCGGCAATCTCCAGTAAGAACGATCTTGAGTCTGTGGCAGAAGAAGCCGCTAAGCAAATTGTAGAATTTATTAAAGCGGATGCATGTGCTATTTCTAAATGGGATCAAGATACCAACACCTTGACAATTTGGGTGGATTACAGTCGGGAGGGTTTTGGGCCATACGATCTGGATGAATACCCCTCTTCAAAGAAAGCTTTGTTAACCGGAAAACCGGTTCAGGTTTGGATTGACAAGCTGACTGAAAATAAGGCCGAACGCAAAAATATGGTGGGTTTGCTCGCTAACTCAATGTTGTTGGTTCCACTTGTTTCCGATGGAAAATCTGTTGGTCTGATCGAAATTTATGACAGCCAAAAGGAACGCATCTTCAGGGATAAAGAGATTATCTTACTGGGATCACTCGCCAGTGAAGCCATGCAGGCAATGCGTACGAATAAGAGGGAAGCAGGCAAAAAAGTCGCCAAACAAATAGTCGAGTTGCTGAACGTTGAGACTTGTGTATTGTCGAAGTGGGACCACGCAGCCAATGCAACACTCTGGTGGGTTGAATACATGACCAGGGGATACAAACCATTCGAATTAGCTGATTTTCCACTAAGTCTTGGAGTTCTGACAACTGGACGAGCTGTCCAAGTAAGAATTGATGATGAGAATGCTGACCAAGCGGAACGAGAATTAATGGCTGAAGATGGGGTCAAAAGCTTGTTGATGGTCTCCTTGATCGCTCAAGAACGTACAATTGGCTTGATCGAGATTTACGATAGCCAAAATTTGCGGACATTTACCCCAAATGAAATTTCGTCGGCTAATTTATTTGCCAAACACGCTGGGATCGCTATAGAGCGCACGCTTTTGATGAAGGATACTGAAAGGCGCGCCGCCGAATTGGAAGCTCTGCGGCAAGCCAGTCTGAACGTGACCGCCAGCCTGGATCTGGAGGCAGTGCTAGACGCTATCCTTGAAAGCACCTTAGGATTATTGGCGGATGCGCTGGATGCGCATATTTTTCTATTTGAAGACGAGCAGTTGATTTTTGGTGCTGCCTTGTGGTCTGATGGAAGTAAAGGGGAGATCTTTGCAGAACCGCGTCCAGGAGGCTTGACCGATTTGATTGCCAGGGAGGGCAAGGCCATAGTTGTCCCAGACATTTCAGATCACCCGCTTTTCACGGATACCCCGTCTGAATGGAAAGGTTCTATCATCGGAATCCCTCTCAGGATTGGGGACCGCGTGGTGGGTGTAATGAACATTGCTTATTCAAACCCGCGCCAATTCCCCCAAGACGAGTTACGGGTTATCAACTTGTTGGCAGACCAGGCTGCCTTAGCCATTGAGAATGCCCGTTTGCACGATTTAGTCAGCCAGCAGGCCGTAACCGACGTGCTTACCGAATTGCCAAACCGACGTGCGTTTGACCAACGATTGGAAGACGAAGTGCGCCGTTCAATCCGCTACCAACATAGATTCACGCTCTTACTGATCGATTTTGATGATTTCAAACGTATCAATGATACTTACGGACATCCAGTGGGTGATAAGACGCTGCATCTGGTCAGCATATACATGCGTAAGTCTATCCGCGATACAGATTTCTTGGCGCGCATCGGAGGAGATGAATTCGCGGTGATTCTGCCAGAAACAGGCATTGAGGATTCAAAGGTATTTGCAAATAAGTTGACACAATCCGTGATCGAGTGTCCCTACGAGTGGATGGGGGAAAATGAAAAGCCAATTACACTATCGGTCGGGGCGGCAAGCTTTCCTATGGATGCGACTAATTTAGAGGATCTCATCTCAGTGGCAGACAAAGACTTGTATAAGACCAAAGACGACGACTAGTGTTTGGTTGAACAAGGCGGAGGAAATAATCAAGCGGAAACAAATCAACGCGGTATAATTTGATCAGACATTGATGCTAATCTTCTCTATAATTATTTTTATTCTTCCATGAAAAAGCTTCCCCAATTAGACGAGCAATTTTTAGTAGAATTCCTCATAAGTCTACTCAACACCCCAAGCCCGACGGGCTTTACAGATAATGCGATTGCCGTGGTTGAGCAAAGTTTAGGTGAATTTCCTGATCTTCAACTTAAACGCAACCGGAAAGGTGCGCTTGTTGCCACTTGGCCTGGAGAGCGCGATGATGCACCCCGTGCTCTCACCGCCCACGTAGACACTTTGGGGGCTTTGGTTAAAGAGATCAAAACCAACGGAAGGCTTAAACTTAGCCCAATTGGTGGTTTTGCCTGGAACACGGTAGAAGGGGAGGGCTGTACTGTCTTCTCAAGCGAGGGCGATACGTTGCGCGGTTCGGTATTGCTGATTCAGGCTTCTGGGCATGTTTATGGCCGCAAGGTCCGGGAAACCAAACGCGAAGACGCAAATATGGAGCTGCGCCTGGACGCACGCTCTTCTTCTAAAACTGAAACAGCCGCTTTAGGAGTGCGTGTGGGAGATTTGGTGGCTTTTGACCCACGCGTGGAATTAAATCACGGTTTTGTTCGTTCCCGCCACCTGGACGACAAGGCTTGTGTGGCCGCCTTGCTGGCCGCTGTCAAAGCGCTGCACGCTGCTGGGGAGAAACCTGCACAGACGACAACTCTGCATTTTAGCAACTATGAAGAAGTTGGTCACGGCGCTGCTTCAGGTTTTCCGCAAGATATAACCGAGCTGGTTGTCCTGGATATGGCTGCGGTGGGTGAGGGCCAGACTTCTGATGAATTCCATGCTACTCTGTGTGTGAAAGATTCTAGAGGGCCGTATCACCAGGGTTTGAGCCAGAAACTGCGCCAGTTGGCAGAGAAGCACCAAATCGCCTATAAAACCGATATTTACCCCTACTATGATTCCGACGGACAAACTTTCTGGCGGGCTGGGGGAGATGTGGCGGTGGCATTGATCGGCCCTGGGATAGACGCTTCGCATAATTACGAACGCACGCACACAGACGCGCTGGTTGCCACCACGCAGTGGATCATGGCATATTTGCTTTCATAAAAAAACATGCTCCTCGACACGTACTTCCCCCCATCCACCCCCCTGAACGAAATCCCTGAGATGGCGCGCGCTGCAGAAGAATTAGGCTTTGATGCTATTTGGGTGGCTGAAACGCAGCACAATCCCTTTTTGCCGTGCGTGCTGATAGCTGAGCATACTCAACGAGTAGGCTTCGGCACTGCTATCGCGGTCAGTTTTGCGCGCAGCCCGGCGGTGATGGCTAACGTCTCTTGGGACCTGGCGCAAATGTCCGGAGGCAGGTTCATGCTCGGTCTTGGCACACAGGTGAAGGCACACATTGAACGCCGCTTTGGGATGCCCTGGCCTGCTTCCCCGGTGGGCAAACAGCGCGAGCAGCTTGCGGCTTTGCAGGCTTTTTGGCAGAACTGGCAGATAGGCGAGCGTTTAAATATACGCGGCGAATACTATAAGCTCACCTTGGCTTCCCCATTCTTCACACCGGGTCCTATCGACAACCCAGACATCCCAGTTTACATAGCCGGGGTAAACCTCGGATTGGCGCGCCTGGCAGGCGAAGCCGCGGATGGCTTCCACGTGCACCCGCTTAATTCCCCTCGATACCTACGGGAGGTGATCTTGCCAGCCATCCAGGAGGGTGCAGCCAAAACAGGCCGGGCAGCTAGGGATGTAAAGATCGCGGTAAACGCTTTTGCTGTCACGAACACGGAAGAGCGCGCTTTCACCCGCCAGCAGGTGGCATTTTACGCCTCTACGCCCTCTTACCGCAGGGTGTTTGAACTCTACGGTTGGGAAGAGACTGCCGAGAAGCTTTCTATGCTGGCGGCCAAGAAAAAATGGGGGGAGATGCCGGATCTGATCAGCGACGAAATGCTGGCCGAATTTGCTGCAGTTTGCGATGCCGCCGACCTGCCAGACGTTTTACAAGAGCGCTACCGGGATATCGCCGACCGGGTGACCATCTGCGTGCCTTTCGTCCCTGGGGAACGTGATGATTTTTGGAAGCACGTGCGCAAAGGATTCCCCCTAGCCTGATGCCTGCCCGGTTTATCATCGCTGATTCGCACCAGGATATTGCCTGGAATATGCAGGTTTTTGGAAGAGATTATACGCGTTCTGTTGAGGGCACGCGGCGTTTGGAGCGCGGCACAGATGCCCCGCTGCATAATGGGGATACCTTATTAGGCTGGGACGCTTACCAGGATGGACGTGTAGCATTGGTTTTTGCAACATTATTCGCCTGCCCAGTACGTTATAAAGAGGGCGATTGGGACAAATTGTGCTATGCAGACATGCATGAAGCTTACGAGCTTTATCGCTCTCAAATAGATGTTTACCACCGGCTTGTCCAGGAAGAAGGGGATAAATTCCGCCTGATCCAGACGCGTGGAGAACTACGCGCGCATTTAGAAGAGTGGCAGCAACCCACGGCCAAAAGCTCTTCTGGTTACCCAGTCGGCTTATTGATTCTTATGGAGGGTGCCGAAGCCGTGCGGGAACTAGCTGAGCTGGAGGAATGGTGGCAGTTGGGAGTACGCGCCATAAGCCCCGCCTGGGCAGGCACGCGCTTCTGCGGGGGTACCAAGGAGCCCGGCCCACTAACCAAAAAAGGCTATGCCTTGTTGGACGTAATGGCAGACCTGGGCTTCATCCTTGATCTCAGCCACATGGACGAAGAAGCCGCGCTGCAAGCCTTAGATCATTATCCTGGGCGCATCATCGCCAGCCACGCCAACGCTAAAGCCTTGCTAAAAGGCGCGGATAGCAACCGCCATCTCAGCGACCGCATAATCGAAGGCATCTTTGAGCGGGATGGGGTCATCGGGGTTGTGCCCTTCAATCTCTTCCTGCACCCTGATTGGACTAAAGGCGGCGACCAAGCTATGGTTTCTTTGCAGCGCGTTGCCGACCAGATTGATTATATGTGCCAAATTGCGGGCGATGCCCGGCACGTGGGCATTGGCAGTGATTTTGACGGTGGATTTGGGTTACAATCTGTACCTCACGAGATAGATACCCTCGCCGATTTACAAAAACTTAGCGTTCTCCTGGGAGCCAGCGGTTATCAAGATGAGAATATCGCTGCCATTATGGGAATGAACTGGTTAAACTTATTATCAGATAACTTGCCGGAATCCTGATGAAAGAACCCAAGAAAACTAATAATAAGAATGGAAACTTGCGTGAAAAAGCAGGTGTGATACTCACCATGTTGGGGTTGTTCATCTTCTTGCTGGGAGCAGAACCTAGTTTCTTTGGCCTGGATCGCAGCGTGGTCGTCGGATACATACAGATTGCGGTTTTCCTTTTTGGGTTAGCAGTAATGTGTCTGGGAGGTTATGTCGGGTTGGATTCGGTTTGGATAGGCCGCCGGAAAACGATTTCCGCGGATATTGGCCTGCGCTTTGTAGCCACCGGATACGTGCTCTCGCTGGTTTCTGGTATGGCAGACGTGTTCGGGCTGGGTACGCGCCCGCTGCCGGGAGTTCCCTTCTTCGGATACTGGCAGGCCCGCGGTGTATTGCTAGGTGAGATCGTGATCGCAATTGGGTTCCTGATGATGATCCCCTACTCGCGCTTGTGGAAAAGGGGCAAGAAGAAAGATGGTAAAGAATTGTAGGTGGGAGGTTGTGGGTGGATTTTTGTTTGGGACACCTAACAGTGGCGGTTCCCTCTTAAGATGCCGCCACATTCGCCATTTATATTGAGTTTGTTATTGGGGAAATTCCTTGACTGTTACCATCTTGTTGGAAAAGGGGTTAGAATATAACAGGAATATGACGATACCATCACCCTATACCTGACAGGAGGCACTTTCGAAGTAGAGAACCCCGGAGTAAGTGAAATGATCACGCGTTGTTACGGCATTACCATGCAGAGTGTAACTGTCGATGATGGTATCGATTAGCACTACAAACTAACCAACTACCCAGGCTCTTAGACTCTTTAGAAAGTTAAAAGGAGGCAATTGGTGAAGGATTTTTTTTATACACCAGATGATGATGTAAAAGTTCATGAAGAGGGAGCAATTCGTCTGATATGTAAACCATTTCAATCGCATGAAAGTGGTCTACCAGAATGGATAAAAAACTCTGCTGATGCATATGCAAGAGAGGATGCTCTAAGCAAAAACCGGATTATTTTGGTTGTATTTGACAACTCACATTCTAAAACTAAACCATCAATTTCTTGTATTGATTTTGTTGGAATGACAAGTCAGAATATTGAAAATCATTTTAGACAGTGGGCTGATCCTGATGCTGCATCAAGAGGTACACAATCTGATTTTGTACAAGGTGGTCATGGTAATGGGGGCAAATGTTATATGACGCAAATGTTTTTGGATCATAGTTACATTTTAACAGTATTAAATGGCCGGGGTAACAAGTATGGAGTTGGTAGTGACTCAATAAAATTTGGCTATATTCCCAATCGAAATCTCGGACGTGATTTTATTGTGAATAATATTGAAAAGGAATTAGAAAATGTATTAAAACCTCTTCGAATTACTTGGAATTCTTTACCTGCCCCGATTCTTGAAGCACTTGATCTTGCTGATGGTTTTTCATTCATTACTGGTATCCACCCAAAAGGTTATAAAAATAAAATTAATTCTACACATTTAATTCGGAACCTTCAAGAACATCCTCAAATGATATCTAATCTCGAATATTGCAAAGTATACGTTTTTGCAAATGGAAAGATCCAAAATTATGGTTTACCTTTATCTCTTCCTGATATTCCTCCAATGAAAATTGCAAAAGAACCTAGAGTTATTCAAATACCTCCCACTTTAAAAGACCCAGATACTGGAGAAAAAATAATAATTGAAATAAATGAAGATAAAGATGATGGTAAATTAATTCTATATACATCTGATAAAAGCATGCGATACAGTCGAAAGGGTCGACACACCATTATCTATCGAACAAATTCGGGGTTTATAGGGTTCAAATCTGTGTTGGAATTTGATATTCAATCTTCTTATCGCGATCGTATCTATGGTGATTGTAAACTAAACGCATTAGAATCATTCAAGCAAAATGATAGAGCTCATCTTGCGAGGGGGCCTTTAACAAGAGCAGTTGAAAAATTTATTTCTCAAGAAATCCAAAAATATGCTTCTGAGTTTGAATCAATAGACAGACGACGTGTCAAGCTCCCATTTTTAGTACCAAGTGAAAGTGGACACATTTAGGGTTTGGCCGCAGCATATTGATAAGGCGG
>VRUJ01000004.1:64001-168223 GCA_019456165.1 Chloroflexota bacterium | reverse complement strand
CATAAAGAGCACCTCCTTTGTTTTATTATCTCATAGGGGTGCTTATTTATATGTCTTGTTTTTGGGGGTCAATCCATGGAAACCTTTAGGGTCTGGTTGAAAACCATAATATTATGTTTGCGTTACTCCGCTGGGGTGAAATATACGTCTGTGGGTTTGAGTTTGCTGTTGCGCAGGAATTTGGGGACGACTTGCATACCGATCCAATCCAGGGAGGCCTCGTCAGGGTCTACGCCCACCAGACGGGTGAGCAGCAGCGTGTCTACACCCTCGAACTCGATCAAGGCCAGCACGTAAGGCGTTTCGGGGAGGAATTCCTCCGAACCGAAGTGGCAGACAGTAAAAGCGTGGATATTGGCCTGACGGTCGCTGATGTCGATCCAGTTGGTCTCCTCGCCGGAGTACATATCGTGGCCGCGCGGGTTGGCGTAGGTGTAGCCGTCCACCGGGTCCTGGTTGGCCAGCAGGCGCTTATTGGTCAGCCCGGCAAACCAGGGGCTGTCCTGGGCGTAGGAATGCAAGTAGGTGATCTGGTAGGGCTGCTCTATCTGGATGGGAGCCATCTTTTTGAGGAAGGCCAACGCATCTGGGTCGGTCTCTTTGGGGAAGGGGATATTGTGGACGATGAAACCGCCCAGGGTCTCTTCACGTTTTGGGGGGATTTTAGCCATGATTTACTCCTCACGTTCCAGGATGCTGACGGTTACATACGTGCCAGTGCCCGCGTGGCTGTGGATCGCGCCGCGCTTGGCGTCTTGAACTTGTAATGTAGCGTCGTCAAAGTGTTTCTTAATATTGCTTTGCAGCTGCCAGATAGCGAAAACAGCCTGCATCAGACCAGTAGCGCCGACGGGATGCCCGCAGGCGATCAGCCCACCGGAGGGATTAACTGGGCAGACAGGTTTATCCGACAGCTTCAGGTCGTATTCCACGCTGGGCATGAATGCCTTACCGGATTCGGCGAATGGGCCGCCCTCCCCATAGCGGCACAGACCCAGGTCTTCATAGGTCTGGATCTCGCTAGAGGTGTAAGCATCATGCAGTTCTACGAAATCAAGTTCTTCTAGCGGGTTGGATATACTCGCGTGTTTGTAGGCCATGTTACCCGCTGTGCGGCCAGCCCGGAAAGAGTGCACCCCGGGGTAGCGTGTGCCGTGGTCCCATAATTTCTTGTAGTATTTTAGGGTGTCATCCGAGGCTTTTTCTTGTTCGGTAGCGTAGTTGTCAACAAAGAAGTCGTAGTCCACGTGGGGACGGTCGGCCATGCGCATGGCGTCTGTGCCGCGGCCGATGCCCGCGATCTTGACCAACGGGCGTGGAATCTTCGCTCCAGCATCTTCCAGCCTTTTCAACCCCTCTTCGGAGACTAGTATTGTGGCGGCAGCCCCGTCAGACATCACACAGATATCCAGGCGGGTGAGCGGCCAGGCAACCATAGGCGAGCTGCGAATATCATCTACCGTGTAGCGGTTGCGTTTCTGGGAGTAAGGGTTGTGGTAGGCGTTGATGTGGTTCTTCACACTGACGTGCGCCATCTGCTCGACTGTAGTGCCGTATTCCTTCATGTGGCGGGTGACCATCATGGCGTAGTAGCCGGAGTAAAAACCACCCACAGGATAGTCAAAGGAAATATCGGAGGCCAGGGCGATGAACTCATTGCCCTTCCAGGTTTCTACGTGGCTCATGGTTTCGAAGCCGTAGGCCACGCACACATCCATATGTCCGCTGGCAACAGACTTCCAGGCTTCCTGGAAACACAGGCCCCCGGTGGCCCCGCCGCCCTCAACGCGATGGCTGGGCTTGGGGCACAGGCCGAGATAATCCTGCGCCATGATGCCGGCCATCAACTGGCGTGAAAAATGATCGGAGAAGTACGAAGCGACTGAGCCGTCCACAGCGCTGGTGAAGGCGGGGAAATCCAGGCCGATATCGGCTATGGCGTAGTCGTAGGCTTCCTTGATTATGGCTTGAAAGGTTTTATCGGGACGGGATTTTGCAAATTTTGAAACACCACCCGATATTGCGTAAACTGGTCTCATATAATGTAACTCCTTTAGTACGAATGGGATTATATAGCTTTGGCGGTTGCATTATACCAGGGTCATAAATTGCATATGTAATATGCTGGTAGAGTTAATATAGATTGAATATGATACTAAACCTTCAAGAGCCGGTTAAATTAGCGAGCACAAATTTCGAGTTACCAGAGGTGCGTATCTGGTGCTCAACCCAGGCTTGGAGTACGCAAAAGAACTACACCCCGGGGAAATTGATGCTTAGCTGAATGGCGAGTTATTGAAGTGTTATGGGCAGGAATAGATGCTTCTGATTCCAGACCTAGTTCGGAAACCTAGAAAATTTCCAATTAACTGTCAAGGGATGACCCTTCGAAAGAAGATAATATCTTTCCAGTTTAGCCAACCAGCAGCGAGGCTGGTAAGATAAAGCAGGGCGAAGTAAGCACTTAGCGAAATAGTGATTAACTTTATAAAGTTTCTTTGGCGGGTAGCTCGATCTGGATGCATACTGGCTCGCAGGTTGAATAGGCCAAGCAATGTCAATATTGTCATTAATATTCCCCAACTGGTAAATGGGGCTATCCAGAAATAGGTGGGAGCAAAATATTTCAAAGTGCTGAAGGCTTTAAAGGCAGGCAGGATGAAGTAAATGCTTCCTGCGAAAAAAATCAAGCCCACGATAGACGTTAGCGCGAGAAACTGCTTTCCATGTTGGATCTGAGCAAACCAGTTCTGATATTGACTGAGTCTCCGCCTCAGCCAGATCAAAACCAGAAAAACACTAAGGAGAATAACCAGTATACCAATGCGTATGATTGAATATGTAAGCGCCCAGATATCGCCTGCGGGGGCCTGGGTTAGAATGTAATATCCCATTGTGGCCGTACTTACCAGAAAAGCACTCCAGAGCAAGCGTTGCAAATTTCTCAAAATGGATATGTTTGGAACAGTCGACATGATGGATATTTCTACCTAATCGATTCTCTGGTAGATGCGGATTTCTGGAGGAGGCATTTCCACAGGCACAGTGATTTCTCTTTTGAAAACAGCAAGCAGTTCATAAGAATATTTATCCCCTACGCCATTCAAGAAGTAATCGAAGAATTCAAAGACCTGTGGATCTGGTATCTCACCACTCCACCAATCGTTAGGGAAGTTCACATCCCAAACATAATCCTCGGATAATCTCCCGGAGGCAAATGCGGATTCAAACTCAGAGATTGTAAAACCACTCAACACCAAGTAGTCCGGGTTCGTCAAATTGTCGACGAGAGTATACTTCTCAGGATCGATGAATGGAAGCCTCCAGCCCCATCTTTGAAGATTACCTGTTTTTGCATAACCGATGCTAGCACCGGCAGGTAAATTGGCATCAATATAGGCCGCTGCTCCAGAGCGGCTGTCGTTCAAAAAGAGAGCTATTCCATTAATGGAATATACGAGACTGTAAAGGAGAGTTGACGAGAAAACTAAGACGACAGCTAACTTTATAGGTTGGATATTACGCTGCAACAGAGAGTCAAGAGCTTTAGCAGCCAGTAAGCATAAAATGGGCAAAAGTAAGATATAGTACCTTGCGATTAATGAGCCCCAAAAGAAGAGCAGGTAAGCAATAATCGAAGCCAACAGGGGTAAATTAGTTTTGATTTCAGACCGGGAAAGGCCATTTATTAAACCGAAAATAACCAGAATGGCAATTGGCAGGCCAGCTGTCATAACTAACAGCTTATAGTCCCCGACCAAAATGTTAATGTTCCAAAGGGGTGCGCGCGAATAGCCCACCCGGCTAGTTTCATATTGAAGGGAAGTAAGTAGGCTTTGGGGATGAACTAAGATGGATGGTGTGGTCATCAGGAAAGTAGTAATGGCTGAGAGCGTACTGATTCCTCCACCTTTTAGCAACCGCCACCGTTGTTGGCTGTCTCTTGAAGTTCTTAGTAGTTTTATAAAAATGACCGCTGCGGAGGCGATAACGACAACGCCGCTGTACTTTGTGCCAATCAAAAGCCCGCTAAAGATACCGAGAACCAGGTAATCTCTGGTTTTGGAATCTAGTGAAAGTCGGTATAGGCTGATAAGAACAGCCATTATCCAGAAAGAAGTGGCTACATCTGTGGTGGCGATTGCGGAGTGGCGGGCGTGGTAAAGGGAAACGGAAAGCAGAGAAGAGGCTAACAGCCCTGTTGTAGTATTGGAAATCAGTTTGCCGAGCCTGTAGGTTAAGGCGACAGCGCCAACACCGAATACAACGGACACTATGCGAGAGATGATAAAAGTATAGATGGAAAGTTGAGCTTTTGTGATTACTTCGAAAGTGGCTAACGTACCCAGAGGAATGACAAGTAGCCCTACAAAGTAATGTAATCCGGTTGGATATCGGAGATCTTCCCGCTCAAAGATGTCTTCGGGAAAAGCGACAGCGCCGTTAATTATCTTGGATTCGTCAGGGTGATACGCGTGAGCATATGTGTCGAAAATGGGGAGCCCCCAAAATATCCCGACAATTCGCAAGCCAAATGCAATCATGAGGATGGCGATTAGGATTTTGCGAGGCTGGGAGAAATTGCCGAGTTTTTGTAACATGAGCCTAATTATAGCTCACAAAAAACTTAACCCAGAAAGGATGGTTTCTCTGATATTTATTGTCTTTGGTGGACTTATATGGGAAAGAAGGCTAATTCAGTAACCCCAGTTCTGCGGCTTGCCTTACCGCCTCAGCACGCGAGCGAGAGTTTAACTGGTTGAGGATATTGCTCACGTGCATATCCACTGTGCGGGCGCTGAGCACCAATTCCTCGGCGATTTGCTGGTTGGTCATCCCCAAAGCTACCAGATTTACGACTTCAAATTGGCGGCGGGTCAACCCGCCTCGCTTGGACTTCTCAGCTTCGCGTTTGCCGATCAAACCCTCGATAGGTTTTCCGACAGCCTGCAATTCCTGGATGATGCGGCTGGTGTAGGGACGGGCATTCAGGCCGCGTGCTAGATGATAGGCACGCGTGAGCAGCTCAATACCCTTCTCGCGTTTTTGTGCTTGGAGGAGAGAAATCCCGTAGCGGTATGCGCTTTCTGTCTCTTCAAGAGGCAGATTCTCTTTTTCTAATATCTCTAAAGTGTTTTGGAAATGTTCATTGGCTTGTTCAATATCCCCAGTTACTAATGCGGCTTCTCCAAGAGCGTGTGAAAGCGCTGCTAAAGACTCGGAATTACTGTGGCTGGCGGCAATTTTTGCAAGGGCATCAGCGCAAGCGCGAGTGCCTTCGTCATCGCCTTGAATGGCGTAGAAAGAAGCTGAAAATCTAAGCGCGGGTATGGCGTAATGCCGGTCTTCAGATCGCGACCACCGATCAAGGATAGCCTGACAGTGTTCACGAGCAGATTCATGTTTGTTATCATGCCAGTCTGCGACTGCCAGTCCATATGCACAGAATATCTCGAGCGCTGCGATCTCTAAATCTTTAGCAGCCACTATAGTTCTAACTAAAAGTTTGCGGCCTCGTTTTGCCTCCCCTCGCAGGGCGAAGATCAATCCGAGGAGAGATTCTGCGATCAACTTAGCGCCAGTAGGTGAATTATTGGCTTGAATTACGTCTTCACATATCTCGATGGCCTCATTCCATTCACCAGTTTGAATCAGAACGACGGTCAAACACGCCATGCAAACGTGTCCCATGGGTTCAGCGCCATTTGATTCGCAAAAAGTATACGCGAAATTATATGCTTCCTTGGCGCCTTTAAAATCACCAAAATGCTCAAAGACGCTGGCTAACCTTTGATAGATCTCTGATGCGGCACCGATAAAATTTCCATCTAGAGCTAAAGATAGCCCTGCTTGGGTTGTTTTCAGCCCTTGGTCTAAATTGCCCACTCTTGCTTCTAATGAACCTAACAGACCCCAGGCACGAGCTTTCAGTAGAGGATCATCTGCTTTTTCAGCCTCTTCCACAGCCTTGGATATGACCTGCATTGCATTATTGTATTTTCCATCCGTTTGTAGGTGGGAGGCGATGGCAATCTGTTCACTGATGGCTTCTAAATCGTGCTTGGCTTTATAAAAAGCATTTGCGGCTTGCTGACGCGCGGAGAGAGCGCGGTTCCACGCGGATTGAAGTTCGTAGACGGTGGCTAATTTGCGCTGCACGAGGGCGAATTCGTAATGCTGTTCCATCTGTTGGTAGCTTTCTGCGACTTCACGCCATGCTCGAGTTGCCTCAGTTAAGGACCCGCTGATTTCAGCACAATGCCCAAGTCTATCTAGGAGTTGCAGCCGTTCACTTTCCTCTTCACTCTCCGGCCATAAATCGAGTGCGCTATTAGCGAAATTCACAGCGTCTGCATAAGCGTGGATATCGCAGGAATCCTGCATGGATAAGACGAATGCTTTGCGCGCTTGTTCTGGGCTTTTCCCAGCAAGCCAGTGTTCGGCAACCACGCCTGGAGAGGCACCGGCTGCCTCTAGTTTTTCAGCAACCTGGCGGTGGAGTTTGCGTACTTTTGTCCAACTAATTTCTTTGTAAATAGCTTCCGAGGTTAGGGCATGGCGGAACTGCCCTTCTTCCTGGCCAAGCTCGATTATGAAACCGTTGTTTATGGCTTCATCAAAGGTTTCTTCACCAGCTAATTCGGAGACCAATTCAAAACTGAAGCGCTGCCCCGCTACAGAAGCAAGCTCAAGGCAGAGTTTGGCGGCTGGCGAAAGGGCTTCCATTCGGATCAGTATCGCATCCCGCACAGTTTCAGGGAAAGGGATTTCTTTTCCGGGGGTGAGGGAAAATGTATTATTAAGTTTTTGCAAGTGACCGCTGGCCTCAAGGGATTTGAGCAGTTCTTCGAGGAAAAAGGGAACACCTTGGGTTTTATCGAAAATCGTACTCAGTAATGAATTGTCAGGGGGATGCCCTAAAATCTTGTGAGTTAATTCTTCAGTTTCTTCGCGATTCAGAGGTTCAATGGCGATCTCTTGTAAATGTTTGGCGCGCCTCAGGTCATTCCTCAAGCGACGAATTGCATGGCCGCGCGGGATTTCATCGCTGCGGTAAGCGCCGAGAAGCAGGATTGGGCGTTCTTGAATCCAATCGACAAGTTTTGGCAGCAAGTCAAGCGTGGCGTTGTCTGCCCAGTGGAGGTCATCCAGAAAGAGCACAGTTGGACCGTGCTTGGCAATAGCATCTAAACCACAACGAAGGGCTTCGATAAGCGTGGCTTGGTCACTGGCCTCTGCGGGTTTACCTAGTTCAGGGAGAAGTTGGGCTAGGTACTTCTTTAGCGAACCACAATCTTCGAAATTGGTGGATGAATCACGCATGAAACTTCGCAGCACGGAAATGATCGGGCCGTAGGGAGGCGTCGAAGTCTCATCAGTTGTTACGCGGATAGTTTGAAGATCACAAGCCTCTAATGTGTGGTGTGCCAAATGGGTCTTTCCCATTCCGGCTTCCCCGGATAATAACAGGATGCTTCCACGTCTTTCCGCGGCAGCACTTATTGCTTCATTTATCTTGGCTTGTTCTGCTTTTCTTCCAATAAGCATATCATCTATCTCTGCCATATTTATTTAATCAATATGGATTAAAAAAGATTGTATCCTAATATTATGCTTCACATACGAAAATCTCCAACCTTGATTGCAGGATGGAAATTTTCTAGAGTTTATGGGCAAGCGGCTTATTTGTTTGGGCATTGGGAGCATGTTTAGTTCATCAGCTCTTGGTTGATTTCCTGTAAGAATGTGTTCACCACAGGCTGCAGCTCGATGACAGCTTCTCGGCGGGAGCTTGATCGTAGAAAGAACTGGTTAGCCCATTGGTTGGCGATATCTTTTGCCCTTACGAACTCACCATTGTTTATGGCTGCTTCCACCATCGGGACTACCTTGGTATTGATGAAGTATTCATCGAAGAGGGAGGCTTCCCATTGGGGATTCTGTTTGGCGAATGTTTTATAGCTGTTTAATACTGCCTTCGAAACGCTATTTTGGCGGGAGATGCTTCCAAGTTTATTTTGTATTGTTCTTGTAGTTATCATTTTTGCTAACATGTCTTGCTCCTTTTCTTGCTCATTAGGTTTTGATTATGTACAGATAGTATATGTTTTTGTAATTTGGTTTACAACCGTGGTAATACCGTATTTTATTTATGCTATTACCGTATTTAGTGACCCCCCAAAAAAGTGAGATTTAGCCGCAAAACTGGTTTTGGAAAAGCCTTGTCCCAGTAATTTCTGGATTCCAAATGCGCTAGCAAATGATATGGAGTCTAGCCTCCTATTAGTAGGACAAACACCTAAGTCGAAGGTGGTAAAATAAGTTGCTTGGTTAATGGTATGTAAAATTGTTTTTGCTCTGATATAGATAACGGTAAAAGCAAACAAGCCTTAAGTTAGAGTTGGTTATCTGGCTTGATCCTAGATTAATAATAAAAGATTTGGACAAGTTTTTAATGGCTCAAGAAAATAATAATTCAGAAAAGAAACGAAAGGTCAGCCAATATTGGTTAATTGGGGTGTTGGTAGTGATTATTTTGTTAGTGGGATTCTCAACCCTTATTGGCAGTTCATTCACCAGAGAGGAGATACGCTCGACAGCATATGTGCTTGCCGCCATAAAGTTAACCCAAGATGCAGAAGTTATTGTGCTTCCGACAGCTGCAATAACTATAAGCCCAAGCGAACCTGCATGGACACCTGAACTGCTAGATTGTCCAGCCGAGGAGTTGTCTGCTTGGATAGAAATAACCACAGCAGATATTGCGATAATAGAAGCCGAGATAGAGGTTCTAAAATCCAATGATTTTACGGCAGACGAACTTATTGATATTCAGGCTAGGGTTTTGGCTCAAGAAAGCACGCTCTTAACTGTAAATTATCCCGAATGTGCAGCCTTGGCGCAAGAGAGCCTACAAAATGTA
This sequence comes from Chloroflexota bacterium, assembly GCA_019456165.1. GTDB lineage: Bacteria > Chloroflexota > Anaerolineae > Anaerolineales > UBA11579 > VRUJ01. Next base: position 159,300 of record VRUJ01000004.1, on the reverse strand, counting down.
TATAGCCAATTTGCATTGACTCTTCAGGCGGTTATTGACAATGATATAACCGCTAGTGAATCTCAAGGTGAAATATTTGTGAGTGAATTGGTTGAATTTCTAAGTTTGTTTGTGAATGTAATAGAACGCTATGGCAACCAATAGGTGAGGACATCTTGGTCTTGACGCTTGGTAATCTATTCGGCCAAGTTATGAGAGAAATAACCCAACTTTCCTCAGCTGCCGGTAGTGGGGATGCCGTTGGTGATCGGCGCTTCGGCATTTATGGTAGGATTTCCCGGTCTGGTGGGTTACAGGGTCAGGGAATTACGGCTTGATGGGGGTTGATGCTAAACTGGAGTTGGAAAAAGAATGAGCCAGGAACTTGATCTTCCTGGCTCTTATTTTATTTTTTTATTAAGCTTTTATCAGCTTTTCGATTCAGCCTCAACGACTTTCTTTCTACGCCGACCGAGGAAAGCTTTAATAACACGCCATAACAGCCAGAAGGGGATCAAGATGACAACAAGAGTGGGCAACAAATATAGCGCCAGCCAAATAACCGCATTGACTAACCCCTGGAGAGTAGTGATCAAGGCCTGGACAGCATCTTTGGCAATACCAACTGGCTCCCACCCCCCGATGGTGAGCGGCTCGACGGTCTCTACTGCAATCAACGTGACGGAGATGGCGGAGAGAGCTGAAGCCTGATCGAAATATTGGATCTGCCCATTGATCATCTCGATTTCTTGGGTGATCTGTGACAGCTGGTGGTAAACGGCTAAAACATCTTCAGTTTTGAAAGCTGAAGCCATAATTTCACGTAACTGTTCTTCGGCGTTATTTAAGTTACGCAGGCGAGATTGCAAATCGGTATATTCGCGGGTCACATCCTGGCCGGAAATGTTCTTAGACAGCACCTCATTGGCGTCACTCTCGATCTGTTCAAGAGCCTCCAGCAGCATCTCGGCGGGAATCCTAAAGGTGATATTCGCTTCGGGGACTTCAACTCCGCTGTCTAGATAGGTCTGGTATAAATTGGAAGAGACTACATAGCCGTCCATTTCTTCAGCTAAAACACTGATTGCATCCATGCTGGCAGCCGGGTCTTCAACAACCACGGATAGATCAGCATTCTTGATGACTATGCGGTCGACGCTTTGAGCATTTAGCTCTTCGTTAAAACCGCCTCCGTCAGTGTCGTCAAAGGCGCGGCCGGCAACTAAGCTTTCGGCAGGCGCGGCCATGGGGGCGGCCATGGCAATATCGGATTCTCCTTCAACTGCTATGTACTCAACCATAGTCTCTTGTGATTCGTCACCACCCCCACAGGCGACCAGCACTAGAGCAGCGACAGCTCCACTTAGGATGGCGCGGGATAATTTACTTTTTGACATGATTAAATCTCCTTTAGTAAGTTTCCCTCATTGAACGCTCCTTAGGGCAAAAAAGTTCCCAGAGAGGGAGGCTTTACCAGCCTTCTTCTAGTCTGAGGATGTGCCGTTCTGGTAAACCAGCAGTCTTCATGCGCTGCTGCACCTTGGGGATGTCATAATCGATGCGTCTGTACTCCCAGGCGTTTTTTTGAGAATCGAAAATTGCGTAAGCGCAGCGTGGGTCTCTATCACGCGGTTGGCCGACTGAGCCTGGGTTGATGATGGCGCGTGGTTTAAACTCAACAACCTGATTTGCTTGTGGAATTGTGAGGCGAGCTAAATAGTCATCATCTGAAATGTAAAAAATTACTGGCAGATGGGTGTGACCTACAAAGCAAAAATCTGTGTCAAAATATTCAAAATTTTCTGTGGCGCTGCGTGTATCTAAAAGGTATTCAAGTACAGGTTGACGGGGGCTGCCATGCGCCAGGGTAACTTGTTCGATGGATTCAGTATGGGGGCGTTCTTTTAGAAAAGAAATGCTTTCCTTTGTCAATTGTTTTTTCAACCATTCGATGGAAATGCGCGCTTCGGGGTTGAAGGATTTGCTATCAAGTATATTGATAGCCGCGGCATCATGGTTGCCAATCAAGCATACTAAGTCGGGCAGTTCTTTTAGGAGGGCAATACATTCGTTGGGGCTAGGACCGTATCCGACAACGTCACCCAAACACCAGACGGCATCTACCTTACCAGCGTGATCCAATACAGTTTCAAGAGCGACAAAGTTTGCGTGGACATCAGAGATGACTAGAATGCGCATGTAGGTAATGTTAGCATAGAATATGAAAAAGCAGGAGGCTATGGGCTTACATTCAGGTTAGCTTATAGAGATGACTTACAATGCATAATATAATAATTTGAATTCTGTTTGGTTAACTTTTTCCGTGCATCAGGAGTCAAAAATGAGAGTATAATAATATAGAGTGGTTTTATTATTAAATACCTTTTTGGACAGGATATTTAAAGGAAGAAAACCAGATGAAAAATAAACGACCATATATCGTTCCTACTTTAGCAAGTATCATTAGCTATGGAGTGGCTATCTCATTGTCACTTGCTATTCAGAGTTGGCAATGGCCAATGACATACATTTATATTCTAGGCCTCGTTGGAGTAATTGCTACTACATTTTCGGCAGTTTCAGTTGAGCAAAGAGTTAAAAAACAAGTACAGGTGAAACTAAATACAAACCGTGATTATTGTGAGAATAACATTCAACACATCTTGGAACGTGCAACAAAAACTCTCGTTGGTCCGACTATCAAAGTTCGAGCAAATGTTTTTTTGAATGCTCAAGCTAAGAACCAGGGGGTTGATCTTTTCATTGCATTTCACTTTGGAATGGATAATGCTCCCGACTTTGATATCCGTTTTGGGCATCTAGAGGGAGTCGCAGGGGATATTTATTCTCGGAACAAGAAAAAACCAATTGTAGCAGATCTTAGTCATTCGCCGGAAGAAAAGCTTGATTCAATTTATAAATTAGATCCAGGACAAATTGCAAAGACCAAACATGTTAAAACTATCCTAGGTATACCGATATTTCATCCAAAAGACACTGAAAATGTCATTGGAGTTTTTCATATTGACTCCAGCGATCCAATAGTTAATATTTTTAATTTAAAGGAAACTCAGGAAGAGGCTGAACGTGTAGCCAATTTGCTTGTGGCGTTTATTTGGTTAGGGGGTATTGTTGAGCGAAATGGAAAATGGATTTCTAGGGTTGATAAAGACCTGCATTCATCTTATTTATAAGACTAAGGGATTAAATCATCAGGCCCGAAAGCGCCAGGCAGTAAATCTTCAACTGTGGTTTCCTGTAGCTTTTGACCTTCTTCATTGGCGATAATAAAGATTGTTTTTAGACCGAACTCAGAAAGTACCTGACGGCAGATTCCACAAGGTGAGCCTCCATTTGCTGTTACCAAAGCCATGGCCATAAATTCCCTTTCACCTTGTGAGACAGCTTTAAATATCGCCACTCGTTCCGCACACATACTAGCTGGGTAAGAGGCGTTTTCGATGTTTACGCCGTCGTATATGAGGCCAGAAGTGGTTAGTAAGGCGGCGCCAACAGGATATTTCGAATAAGGGGCATAAACCCATTTGCGGGCTTCGATCGCGGTTTGTACTAGGTCCTTGCGTTGTTCATCCGTCAACATTGGTGTGTTCCTCTTGGCTTTTTGATTTCTTTTCTATTTCATTTACGCTGCGTGACGCACGCACTTTACGGATGCGGCGATTGCTAACCTGCTCTACAGTAAGGAGTATATCTCCTTCCATAATGGTTTCTCCAGATTTTGGGACGCGGCCCAGGCGGCTGTAAATCAAACCACTCAAAGTATCGACTTCGTCACTTTTTAATTGACTGTTCATGATGTCATCGAAATCTCCCAGGTCGATGCGTCCAAGAAATATATACTCACCACCAGCGGTTTTTTGATAAAGTAGTTCTTCCCCTTCATCGTATTCATCTTGGATCTCACCGAAGATTTCTTCGACAATGTCCTCCAAGGTTACCAGACCAGCTACTCCTCCGTACTCGTCCACTACGATAGCGATGTGAGTACGTTGGGCTTGCATCTCGGTAAGTAAATCATCCACTTTTTTGGCTTCAGGAATGAAAATCGCGGGACGCAGCAATGAGCGCAGTGAGTCATTCTGGTTGCCGCCTCTCCAGACTTTGAGCATGTCCTTGGTGTAAAGCAAACCCAAGACGTTGTCTATACGTCCTTCATAAACTGGGACACGTGAATAACCAGATTTTAATAGCACATCCGCGGCTTCAGCAAGTGGGGTGTTCACGTCGATGCTGAGCATGTCAATGCGGGGGATCATGATCTCGCGCGCTAGAGTGTCTCCAAATTTAAATACCGAGTGGAGCATCTGACGCTCGTCAAGTTCCAACACACCAGCAAGCTGGCTGGTGTCGACCAGCGCTTTGAGTTCGGTTTCAGTTAGGGTCACCAAAGTATCGGCTTCAGCTTTAGCCAGGTTTATGAGCCGGATAGGTAGGGCCAATACAGGGGAGAGAACTAATATCAACAGACTTGCTAAAGGAGTCATGCGGATAGCCCAACTTTCTGGGTTTTGCAGCACCCAGCGTTCAATAATAAGTTCGCTGAACCAGATCAGAAAGGCCAGTATTACGAGGGTAGTTATTATTTGGGCGGCATTCAATTCGGAGGTTTCTAATTGCGGGAATTCGGTTAGGAATTGTGCAGCGATTAAGAAGCGCAGCATACTCTGGGCGAGTTTTATGCTAATCCTCAATCTTGAACGTTGTTTTACAAGTTCAATAGTGTTATTAACCTTAGTTTTTTGCTTGGAATCAAGAGAAAGCAGCCTTGCGTAACGGAGGTTCAACAAGCCAGCCCTCATTGCAGTTACAACCAGATTAATTATGAGGAGTGCAGCGATCAGGAGTACTTGTATATCAGTCACTATTGTCTAGTTTCCTTATGGCGCGTGCTGGGATGCCTGCTACGACGGTTTTATCTGGTACATCTTTGGTGACAACAGAACCTGCGCCGGTACGGGCTGCCTTTCCAACCTTAATTGGAGCTACAAGCATGGTGTCGCTGCCGATGAAAGCTCCAGCTTCGATATGCGTGTGATGTTTATCTTTGCCGTCGTAATTGCAGGTAATGGTTCCAGCACCTATGTTGACGTCTTGGCCGATAGTAGCGTCACCAATGTATGAGAAGTGCCCCATTTTCACTCCCGGACCAAGATGAGAATTCTTCACTTCGCCAAAATTCCCCATGTGGACTCCATCGGCTAGGTGAGAGCCTTTGCGCAGGTGCCCGAAAGGTCCAATGTTGACGTTGTTTTCAATCACTGCGTGCTCGATCACGGACGCTAATACACGACAGCCGGCACCCATCTTTGAATGACGCACAACGGTATTTGGCCCCAAGGTGCATTCCTTTCCGATGAAAGTCTCTCCCTGAAGGAGGGTGTTGGGCCAAATGGTAGTATCCTGGCCGATGCTGACACCCGCGTCGATGTATGTCGTTTTTGGATCGACGATAGTAACTCCAGAAAGCATAAAATCGCGGTTGATGCGTTGGCGTAAAGCCTCTTCTGCTTCTGCCAGGTGAACGCGAGTGTTAATACCGATAGACTCAGAGACATCGCTGAGCGTTTGCGCTTTCACCGCTAAACCATGCTCAACTGCAATGCCGACCAAATCTGTGAGGTAGTATTCTCCTTTAGATGAGATGGGTATGCGTTTCAGGGCATCCCACAACCATTTCGCATCGAAACAATATGCGCCGACATTTAGTTCGCGTATGTTGAGCTGATCTGGTGTTGCCTGGGCTTGCTCAACGATGGCCTGTACCTGCCCGTCCGAACCGCGCACAACTTGGCCAAAACCGCGCGCATCCTCGAGGATAGCAGTTAACAGCGTGATCGGTCCTGGCTGTTTCTTGTGCTCATCGATCAAGTTGAGGAAAGTTTGGCTTGTGAGCAGAGGCAAATCAGCGCTGGTTACAAGAACATATTTGGTTTTATTTCGTAATAATGATTCTGCCTGCTGTAAGGCATGGCCGGTTCCAAGTTGTTCTTCCTGGATAGTGAAGGTTGCGTTTTCTCCAACAGCCTCACGCACATCTTCTGCCCCGTGGCCGATAACGACCACCGGCGGTTTGCCAGTGGCGGTTTTAACGGCCTGAAGGGCGTGCCATATCATTGGGTGTCCTCCGATGGGGTGTAATACTTTAGGCAGTTTGGACCGCATACGGGTGCCAAATCCGGCAGCTAGAATTACGCTAGTTGTAGACATGTGGGGATTCCCTTGCACTTAAAAATTAAAAACAACGCGCGTCGCACCATCAAAGAGTGTAATGAGCACACATTGTTTATTCGGAGTGATTTTGTGGAACTTAGAGCAGGGTCTTCGTCTAACACGTTGGTTGGGTTATAAGTATTGTAGCCGGGGCGCCTGGACTCGAACCAGGATCAACGGATTCAAAGTCCGGTGTGCTACCATTGCACCACGCCCCAAAGCGGTAGCTCGATTAAGTCGAGCGGGATAAATTGTATCACAGGCTCCGAACCCCTGACAATAGCTATTTACCGTCCTCGTCTGGAGTAAGCCCCAATTTGAGAGCTTCTTCGTAGGTGAGAGCATCTCCGCTGGCAGCGGTTTTGGGAAAATCTCCTTCGGCCATGGTTTCCCAAAATGCTTCAACTTCCTCTTTTTTGATCTTTTTGCCTTTGGCTTGTTTAACAAGGGTTTCCAGATCGGGATCAACTAGATCTTCAGCAAAAGATTCTTCTTCTGGTTCCTCTGACGCATCACCCGCTTTTTCAGCGGCCGTATCTGACAGTCCTAAGCTGGTGAGCGAGTTAAAAATATCTTGAGCGGTGTTTTGAATCAACTTTAGTTGTGCACTAGTTACATCTGTGGTTTTTTTGCTAGTAGTGATTAGTAATGCATAATGTTGTCCAACCGGAGAGAAGAACAGGCCATAATCGTTCCCTGTAATATGGGTGATGCTTTGAGGCGGTTCAACATTTAACAGCCGAGAAACGCGCAGGGTAGCGCTAAAAGTGGCCAGCATATCTTCAAGCAAGGTTGATTCAATATCCTGATCTGGCAGTTCGCCAGCGCGCACCATAACCTTTCCAAGTTCACTGACCAAGAACACAGAAGAAGCGTCCAAATTCTTGCGTAATCCGGCGATACGCTCGGAAAGACCTCCGGCTCTTTCTTCCGGTTCGTTAAACTCTTCTTTTTCGACGGAGAGCTCGCTTGGCAGCATGGTATCGACGATCCCCAGAGTGCGTTCCACGCCATCTAAGAAATCTGCCAGTTCGATGGGTTTGAAGAAAAATGCGTCCGCGCCCGCCTGGGCGACCTGCTTTCTTATCTTTGTTTCGGTAACTCCGCTGATCAGGATCACTTTCATATCCGAGTGATGCTTTTTTAATTTGTTCATCAACTCGAAACCATCCATGCCAGGCAGCTTTATATCGGAGACCAACAAGTCAACCTGTCCTTTGCTGAGCTCTAAGACGGCTTCTTCTCCCGATAGCATTTCAACAATTTCAAAATCTTGTTCCAGAGTTCTCAAACCTTCAGACAGGACGCGCGAAACCTCGCGTTGGTCATCCACGATGAAAATGCGCTGGCCTGACATAGTGAATCGATTTTATCATGGATTCAAAGCCCAGACTTTTCAAAAGTGCAACTTGTTTTATTATTAATATAGGTTATGTAAAGAAAAAATTTACTTGCCGGGCATCTGCTAATAAAACGAACGGTTCGTTCGCGAAAAATCACATTTCTTGATATTAGTCGCCATTCAGATAGAGGCAAGCCATTGTTCGCGTTATAATCGCCTTGAATTCTTATTTTGCTGCAAAATGTATTTGCTATTACCTGATGAATGTCGTTCTAATCAATCCTAATTTGGTTTTTCAAGCCAATGACCCCTTCACCACCGGGGTGGTTTATATGCCCGTTAGTTTGGCATACACAGCGGCAACCTTACGCGGGGCTGGTTTTGAGGTCAGGGTGATAGATGCTTTTGCTGCCCGCCCCTACCAACTAATCGCGGATGGCAAGTTTAACCGCCTGGGATTGAAAGACACTGAAGTGGTCGCAAATATTCCCACAAGTGCGATTGCAGTCATTGTTTATGCAATCAACCTCACTAGCCATATAGCCACGCTTAGTATTGTTCGCAAGGTGAAAAAAACTCGCCCCGAGCTGCCGGTGATAGTTTTGGAGAACACACAGGCAGTAACAGCCTATGCATTGGCGCAAATACCCGGCGAATTTTTTGACGCGGGGGCAGATTACTTGTTAACCGGAGAAGGGGACCTCCGTGTGGTGCGCCTAGTAGAGGCGCTGCAAAAAAATATCCAAGAAGAAAACTTGCGTCAAATAGATGGGCTTCTTGGACCAACATTTTTCAATCCACCGCAGGAGGAATTAACTGAAGAGCAATTGAATGACCTTCCCTTCCCCGCATGGGACTTGTTTCCGCTTGAAAATTACTGGAAACTACGTTTCGCTCACGGCCCGCAATCTTCCAAGCGTTACCTGCCTCTGCTGACTTCCCGCGGCTGCCCATACCCGTGTAAATTTTGTGTTGTCCCGGCTACCAACAACCAAAGGTGGCGGCCGCGTTCTGCGAAAAACGTTGTAGATGAGATAGAATACTATGTGGAACGCTTTCAGGTTTTCGAGTTCCATATTGAAGACCTCGACCCAACAATTTCTGACCAACGTGTGCGCGATATTTGTAATGAGATTATCAGCCGAGAGTTGCCGGTTACTTGGAAGATCGCAGCAGGCACAAAGGTAGAAACTATCCGTGATGAGCAAACCATTGATTTGATGGCCAAGGCTGGCTGTACCTATATTTCGATATCTCCTGAAACGGGTTCTCCGCGCTTATTGAAACAGATGCGAAAGCCATTCGATTTAGGGCATGCCCTGCGGATCGTACGGCGTATGCATCAAACGGGCATCCGCTCGCAAGCCTGCTTTGTACTCGGGTATCCTGGGGAAACTGAGCAAGATTTGAAAATGACGTGGAATTTAGTGCATGATCTCACCCGCCAGGGTGTCGATGAGGTGGCTTTGTTTATTATTACGCCGGTACCTGGGTCCGCGATTAGTCGCGAGTTTGAAGGCTTTGAAAATTTATCGGAACTTAATTTTTCTCCAATTTGGCGAGAGGATTTTGCGTACTTGAGTCGTTTCCGGTTGCGTTTGTACATTCGCTTTTTATTATGGAAGCTGCGTTACCACCCACTTAAGTTGTTACGCCAACCATTCAATTTTCTGATGCGGCGCTTTGAAACCAAGATGGAGATGGTGCCCTATCGCGCCTTGGTATTGAAGTTCATGTGTAAAAGGAGTTAGCTGGTGGATAAAGAGAAGACATCTAATGTTTCGGTCGCAGTTGTTTTGCCTTGTTATAATGAAGCAGCCACCATCGCCAAAGTAATAGCCGATTTTCAGAAAGCATTGCCCGAAGCACGCATCTGTGTTTTTGATAATTTATCTACCGATGATAGTGCGGATTTGGCGCGCCAGGCTGGCGCTGAGGTATATAATGTGCGCAGGCATGGAAAAGGACACGTGATGCGCGCGGCGTTCGAAATTATAGATGCAGACGCTATAGTTGTTGCCGATGCGGATGATACATATTACGCCGATGAGGTCTCAACCTTGCTGGAACCTGTTTTGCGAGGTGAAGCCGATATGGTAGTTGGCAACCGTCTTGAACGTGCAGCGAAAGGCTCTATGGTAACGCTGCATCGGATTGGCAATTGGTTGATCGTGTGGTCAATTAACCGTATATTCGGCACGAGTTTCCAGGATGTTCTTTCCGGCTATCGTGTTTTCAGTCGCAAGTTCATCGAAACTGTACCGGTGTTGACCACTGGCTTTGAAATCGAAACAGAAATGTCCCTACAAGCCCTAGAAGAGGAACTTCTGATTATTGAGCTTCCGGTCTCATACCGCAGCAGACCTCAAGGGAGTGTTTCAAAATTGAACACTTTCCAGGATGGCTTTAGGATTTTAACGACTGCTGGGCTGCTCTTGCTTGATCATCACCCTATGCGTTTGTTTGGTTGGGTAAGCCTGGCATGTGGGTCGATCGTTGCAGTTGCCGGTGTGTTACGAATAGCAAATTATCTGAGTTGGACTACTCTACCAGAAGCGCTATTGACAGGATTGATGCTGTTATTTGCGCCGGTAGCGGTGATGTTTTTCGGCCTCGGCCTCACGCTTAATGCCATCAATACACGTATCCGTGAGCTCAAGCAGATCATTCATAGGAATAAGAAGTTTGATGTCTGATACCGCAGAAAAATACAAACATTTGTTGGAGACTGTCCCGTGCAACCTGTGTGGGGAGGATGACTTTGAGATCGTTTATCCCCCGGACTATGAATCCGCCAAGCCGGAAGATATCTTGCACACTTTTCGTTCTTCTGGGGACGAGATATTACTTGACCAATTAGTCCGCTGCAAGAATTGTGGTTTGGAATATTTGAATCCCCGGCTGGGAGAGACCGTTGTGGTCGAGGGATATAGCGAAGGCAGCGACGAAATGTTCGTTTCTCAGGCATTAGTGCGTGAACGCACTTTTGCTAAGTCTCTCAAGATGATTGAAAAAAACACACAACAACGCGGCTATTTACTGGATGTAGGAACTGCAGGTGGCTCTTTCCTTGCGGTTGCCAAGCAGCGCGGTTGGGAGGTGGCCGGGTGTGAGCCTAACCGCTGGCTGGCTGGCTGGGGGAAAGAACATTATGGTATTGAAATCCAAGCAGGCACGCTATTCGACATGAAATTGGAAGATGCTTCGTTTGACGTGGTTACCCTATGGGACGTGCTAGAACACACCCTCGACCCAAAAGCAGTATTACTGGAATGCCGCCGAGTACTTAAACCGGGAGGCCTATTGGTGATTAACTATCCGGATATTAGTTCCCTTGTCTCACGATTAATGGGACACCGCTGGGTTTTTTTACTTTCGGTTCATCTATATTATTTTACGAAAGAGACAGTTGGAAAAATGCTGGAAACCAATGGATTCAAAGTCATCGATAACCAGCGGCATTGGCAAACCCTAGAGTTGGGCTATATCCTTTTTCGTATGCAGTCCTACGCTGCAGGCCTGACAAAGATACCAAGTAAGGTCGTGAATATGCTGCGTTTGCAAAACCTTCAGATACCCTATTGGATGGGACAGGTTTTGGTTTTAGCCGAGAAAGAAAAATAATCCTTTGCGGCATAAACAATGGAAACCTAAATAATGATTTCAGGATGGGGAGTCCGTATGCTGAAACAAAAAGGGTGATATTTTACAATATATTGGAATAAACTGGCAGTGGAGATATTAAATTGACTGATAAGCAAAAGATTGTGGTTTTAGGAGCGGGTGTTAGCGGTCTTGCGGCCGGATACTTCTTGGCGCGCACGGGGAAATATCAGGTAACAGTTTTAGAGAAAGCCCCAGTGATCGGCGGGCTTTGTGGTACGTTTGAGAAAAATGGGTTTATGCTCGATTACGGCGCGCACAAGTTGTATTCCGTTATTCCCGGGATAATGGAAGAAATCCAGGCATTGATGGGGGACCGTTTACTGGAATTGCCCAAAAAGAACCGCCTATTTCTACGCGGCCAGTTGGTCGACTACCCCCTGCGTCTGGGAAACCTGGCTGGTGCGCTAGGCCCGCTGATGTTTTTGCGAATTGGGCTTGGTTTTGGAATTGAAATACTGAAAGGGTTATTTAATCGCAAGCCTCCGGCTTCTTACGAGGAGTATATAATCCAACGCTTTGGCCGACCAACCTACGATCTTATCTTTCAACCGCTTGCTGAAAAAGTTTGGGGCGATCCCGCCAGCCTACATGCGGAGATGGCGCGCACCCGTGTGCCTGCTTCGGGAGGATTCGAAGTGATACTCAAATTATTGGGGTTAAAAAAGGAGACCGCGGAAACAAATGCTGAACTTTTCTATTACCCGCGTAAGGGCTTCGGCGATTTTCCTAACGCTATGGCCGAAAGAACCCAGCAGGACGGAGGGAAAATTCATTGCAACACTCAAGTTACCGGCTTGAAGCAATCAGCCGATAAAATTGTGGCTGTTGAGGCCTTGGTGGAGGGCGAAAAAACCACATTTCCCAGCGACTACGTGATTTCTTCAATTCCCCTGCCGTTGGTTGGCAAGTTGATTTTTGGGGAGCGGGATGTGCAATTTAACCGCGCCGTTCAGGGTTTGCAATTCCGGCACTTGATTCTGGTATACATTTTTCTTAAGCGCAGTTTGGTCCTGGAAGACCAGTGGATCTTTTTCCCGGAAAAGGATATTGTCTTCAGCCGCTTGTTTGAGCAAAAGCAGATGAACCCAGAAATGGGCCCTAGTGACCGGACGGTGCTCAGCGCGGATTTCACAACCACAGAAGGCAGCGAGCTGTGGCAAGCCAGTGACGAAGAACTTGCCCAGAAAGTGATTGAAGGTTTAATAAAAACAGGTTTGGTAGATGAGGCAGATGTGGACGGGCATTATGTTTACAAGCAGCAAAATTTTTACCCGCGCTACGATCAGGAGTATGTTGAAAAGATTAAAACCGTCAGTCAAAAGCTGCAGCAGGTGACCAACCTGTTGACCACCGGCCGCATTGGTATGTATAACTATAACAACTCCGATCACTGCACGGATATGGGCCGTTTCATTGCCGAACACTTGGCTGCTGGGGAGCAGCCCAATGTTATTTGGGACAAACTTGAGCGCAGAGTGGCGGATTATAAGATCGTGGATTGATGTTTTAGGTGACGGGTTTATTAAATGGGGGAGAAGACTATTAGGTTTTAATTGTATGGCTAATTTCTTAAAGGGAAACAATGGGCTTAAGCCCATTGTCCAACACCCACCTACTGAACCCACATACATTCCTGGTAAATATTTGCCCCTTGACCATTCTCCAACCACTGTTATAATTCAACTTCTGAATTTTAGAATTTAATATGGAACAAACTCCCAACCCAACACGAGATTTGGCCCTGCTGGATCAAATCGAAGACGATCCTGATATTACCCAAGCTTCGCTGGCGGCACATTTAGGGGTGGCAGTCGGCACGGTGAACTGGCACCTTAAACGCTTAGTTTCAAAAGGGTATGTGAAAGTTAAACGCGCCCAGCGGCGTAAACTGCGCTACATAATCACACCCAAGGGCATTGCATTGCGTGCTCACTTGACCGTGGAATATGTTGAGCGTTCTTTCTTGCTCTACCGGAAAACGAGACAACGGGTTCAGGGTCTGTTATCAGAAGTTCGGGCAGCGGGATTCAGCCGTGTAAGTATTGAAGGACAGCTGAACGGCCAGGAAGACATTGCCGATATCTGCCGTCTTACTTCATTAGAGCAAGGCATTCAGGTAGTTGAAGATGAGGGCGTGCCTACATTGAGAGTTGAGGGAGTGAAGGTATCATTAAATATGGATGGGACCGTATGAGCACTCAACAGCATGTTTTAGTAACCGGAGGCGCGGGATATATTGGATCACTCCTGACAGGTGAGCTGCTGCGCCGCGGCTTCAAAGTGACTGTTGTCGATGATCTCTTGTTTGGAGGCGATTCGCTCGTCGCGTATTTTGCAAACCCAGATTTCCGATTCATCAAATCCAATGTTCATGATGCCAGGGCGATCCGTAATACAGTAAAAGGGGATTGGGAAAAACCGCAGGCAATAGTCCATCTTGCCGGAATTGTAGGCTTTCCAGCTTGCCAGGCGGTTGGCCGCCAAGTTGCTTGGCGTTACAACGTCGAGGCTACTCAGCGGGTGTTTGAACAGGCCGTTGATCTTAGTGTGGAACGATTTGTATTTGCCTCTTCGTACAGTAATTACGGGCTATCTACTGATGGCAACAAGGTTGACGAGTCATCACCCTTGAACCCGCAATCTTTATATGCTGAAACCAAAATAGCATCTGAAAAGTATCTCCTGGGGCAGAGCGAAGCAGAATGTGCTCCGTTGATCTACCGCTTCGCAACCTTGTTTGGAATTTCTCCGCGAACGCGCTTTGACCTGATAGTCAACCAGTTTGTGTTGGAAGCATATACAAAAAGAGAGTTGTTGATCTACCAGCGAGGATATTCGCGCTCGTTTGTACATGTCAGGGAAGTGGTGGCGGGCATCATTCTGGGATTGGAAGCTCCCGAAGAGAAAATTCGCGGACAAGTTTACAATCTAGGCTCGGATGCGGGTAATTACACTAAGGACGAAGTCGTAACATTGATCTTAAAGCGACTGCCTGAAACCAATGTGCGTTATAAGGATATGAGCTTCGGCGGTGATATGCGTGATATTATCGTATCATTCGAAAAGATTAAACGCGAGTTGGGTTTTGATCCTAAATTGACTGTAGATGATGGGGTCCGCGAAGTTCTTTATGCTCTGCGAACTGGTTTAATACGTAATCCTAAGAATGAAAGGTATCGGAATGCGCAGTTTATTGTGCAATAACCTTTTACTCTTGTAAACCAACCTTCGCAAGGGTAAAAATTCAATAGAATTGTCAAAAGAAAGATATTGAGCAGGCAAAAAGGTTATCAGGTTTCAAAGGATATGGAAAACAATAATTTCTGGGAGAACCAGCGTGTTTGCGTAACTGGCGGGGGAGGGTTTTTAGGCTCCTTTGTCGTTGAAAAGCTGCAAGCGCGCGGCGCGAAAGATATTTTTGTGCCTCGCAAAAGTGAATATGATCTGATTGACCCAACTACCAGCCTGCGTTTGCTGGAGGATGCCAAACCGACAATAATAATACATTTGGCTGCCTTAGCAGGTGGAATTGGAGCCAACCGCACCCGCCCAGCGGAATTTTTCTATAACAATTTGATGATGGGAGTGCCATTGATGCATGCTGCCTGGGAACGCCAGGTTGAGAAATTTGTTGCAATCGGTACTGTTTGTGCGTATCCGAATGACGCCCAGGTGCCTTTCAAAGAGGATGAGCTATGGGAGGGATACCCGGAGGAAACCAATGCACCTTATGGGCTGGCCAAGAAAATGCTGCTTGTCATGTCTCAAGCTTACCGCCAGCAATATCCTGACTACAATGCTATTTACCTCTTGCCGGTCAACCTATATGGTCCGAGAGATAATTTCAATCTAGAGACATCTCACGTCATCCCTGCTTTAATCCGTAAATTCATTGAGGCGGAAGAACAGAACGCTAAAGAGGTGGAACTTTGGGGCGATGGCTCGCCGACGAGGGAATTCTTGTATGTCGAGGATGCAGCCGAAGGTATATTGTTAGCAGCCGAAAAGTTTGATGGACCAGAACCGGTAAACCTTGGTTCTGGAATGGAAATTAGTATTACTAATTTGGCAGAACTTATTGGAGGACTGACGGGGTTTGAGGGCAAACTTGTTTGGGATACCAGCAAACCAAACGGCCAGCCGCGTCGGGCGCTGGACGTTAGCCGCGCCAAGAAAGAATTTGATTTTAGTGCTCAAATACCTTTTGAAGAAGGTTTGCAGCGCACTATTGCATGGTTCCGGGAAAACCGGGATTAGGATCGTTTGAAATATGGCATCTGCTTCTAAACCAAGAAATAATCAGGCAAAAGTAAAACCTGAGACGTTGATTATTAAACCTAGCCGAGGTTTGGCCGCGCTTAACCTGCGGGACCTTTGGCGCTACCGTGAGTTGATTTATTTTCTGACCTGGCGGGATATCAAGGTGCGTTATAAACAGACTATCCTGGGGGCAGCCTGGGCGATTATTCAACCGCTGTCGCAAATGGTGATATTCAACCTCCTGTTTGGCAATATGGCAAATATTCCAACGGATGGCATTCCGCGCCCCATATTTACTTACACAGCATTGCTGCCATGGAACTTGTTCTCTAAAGCTCTGGGTGATGCCGGGCGTTCATTGGTCTCGAGCCGTAATATGATTACCAAGGTGTATTTTCCACGTTTGATAATTCCCCTCTCAACCATATTAAGCGGCTTGGTTGATTTCGCGATCGCTTTTGTAGTTTTACTTGGCATGATGTTCTACTACGATGTTACGCCCACATCTTCTATCTGGGTTTTACCATTACTTTTGTTATTGGCATTAATGACAGCCCTTGGGGTTGGTTTGTGGTTTTCAGCTTGGAATGTACATTACCGAGATATCAACTACATTATCCCTTTTCTTACTCAGTTTTGGATGCTGGCTTCACCCCTGGCTTATCCGCTCAGTGAGATTCCGGAAAAGTGGCGCCTGCTGTATTCGCTCAATCCAATGGTTGGCGTTGTAGAAGGATTCCGTTGGGCTTTATTGGGAACAGATAATGGCATGGGAATCGAGTTATGGATATCCATTGGATTTGCCGTTCTGCTCTTGGTTAGCGGTGTTTATTACTTCCGCAGCATGGAACGCACATTCGCGGATACGGTTTAGGTTGAGTGGCTGAAAATGAGTGAGAATGCAATCCTGGTTGAAAATCTGGGCAAACGGTATAAGATTGGCGCTGAGATCAACCGTTACCGTACAATGCGGGAAAGTATCAGCGGTGCGCTGACCTGGCCGGTGCGACTGCTGCGCCGGCAGCTTACTCCCTCGACTGAAACTATCTGGGCTTTACGAGAAGTTTCCTTTAATGTGCGCAAAGGGCAGGTATTGGGTGTCATCGGCCTCAACGGGGCTGGCAAGAGCACTCTGCTAAAAATCCTGGCTCGTGTAACCGAACCCAGCGAGGGTTACGCAGCCATCAATGGGCGAGTAGGTTCTCTATTAGAGGTCGGAACTGGTTTCCATCCCGAATTAACTGGGCGAGAAAATATCTACCTAAACGGGGCTATTCTAGGGATGAAGCAAAAAGACATCAATAAAAAATTTGACGCGATCGTCGAGTTTTCGGGTGTGAGTAAGTTTATTGATACCCCGGTGAAGCGTTATTCTAGCGGAATGTATCTTAGGCTGGCGTTTTCTGTGGCGGCCCATATGGAGCCAGAGATACTGGTTGTAGATGAAGTGCTGGCAGTAGGGGATGCGGAATTTCAACGAAAATGTCTGGGGAAGATGAGTTCTGTGGCTCAAGAGGGTCGTACGGTCTTATTTGTAAGCCACAATATGTCTGCGATATTACGATTGACTGACGAAGCTATTGTCTTGGATAAAGGGAGCCTCGTGCATCGCTCCCCCACAGCTGAAGCTGTGGATTTCTACATGTCATCTGGTTTTTCCCAAGAAGGCCAGCGGATATGGCAGGATCAGGATATTCCAGAAAGCTCGCTGCCATTTATACCTATTGCGCTGCGTGTCCGCGATCCGCGAGGCAAAGTTGTCGATCGTGCGCGCTCAATTGAACCGCTCACTATTGAGATGGAATATAAACTTGAAAAGCCCATTCAGGGGTTACGCGTGGGAATATATTTGCTCACCAATCGCGGCGAGTTTGTTTTTACATCATTTGATGTTGATCTGCCTGAAATGTACAATAAGTTTGCCACCCGCCCTCAAGGCCATTATGTGAGCCGCTGCCAGATTCCAGCAGATATCCTTAATGAAGGCCAGTATGTGCTGGGGGTTAATGCTAGTGTCAACCGGGTTAAACGGCATTTTCAGGATGAGCACGCTTTAACCTTTTCAGTAGATGCGATGGGCGCACCAGGAAAGCAATGGGGTGAGGCGCGCTTGGGCCTGATCCGCCCTAAGATGGATTGGCAGATTGAGGAGATTGCATAGTGATGGCCTCGTCACCTAAGCAACAATTAAAGAAGGCGCTGGGTAGTTTTCCGCTTACTGCTGAATTGGATTGGTTTATCCGCCAAAGTGGCAAACCAACAGGCAAGTTTAAATTGGAAAAGTTAAAAACCGCCCTTCCTATTTGGCGTGAAGAAGTTATGGCTTCTCCTTTTAGGGATCGCGTCGGGAAAAAGATATTCCTGTTCGGCACCTTGCGCCCCTGGATACGGCATACATCCTTACTGGGCATGGGTTTAGCAGGATTTGGCCACGATCTCACTCTCGGTTATCTCCCTTACGCGCATTATAGCGTGCCTTACTCAAAATATGATCTGCGCCGTTACAATCTCTACTCCCATGGTGTACTTAAACGGGCAGAACCGGTTATTCAGACTATTTCTTTATTGGATATTGACCCTGTGGGTATTCTGCCAAAAGAATTGGATAAGGCAATCAAAAGCTTATCAGAATACGATCTTCAATATATCCAGCAAAAAGAAGAAATTGATCTAACAGACGAATTATACACATTACGCATGCAGCGAAACAGTTTAGCAGCCGGGGCAGCCCTTGCATGGATGCAGGAAAATAATCCGGATGTCGTGATTGTACCCAATGGATTGATCATCGAATTTGGAGCGGTTTTTCAAGCAGCCAAATACCTGGGAATACCGGTTATGAGCTATGAATTTGGGGAGCAACGCGAGCGGACGTGGATCTCGCGCAACCGGGAGGTAATCCATCAGGACACTTCAGAGATATGGGAGGCGGTAAAGGATCTACCCCTCGCAGAATCTCAATTAAACATGCTCAAGCAGTTGTTTACTTCTCGGAAACAAGCAGATTTATGGAAGAATTTTAAACGTCGTTGGCAAGGCCAACCATCTGAAGGGGATGAAAAGGTGCGTAAAAGGTTGGGTTTGGATAACCGCCCCGTGGTTCTTTTGGCTGCAAATGTTGTTGGAGACAGCCTTACTCTAGGACGACAGGTGTTCACCAGCAGTATGACAGAATGGGTTTTGCGCACAGTCCAATATTTTTCCGATAACACCCAGGTTCAATTTGTGCTGCGCGTGCACCCAGGAGAAGCGATCACGGATGGTCCTTCAGTAGGAGAAATTGTGCGCGAGAGTTTTCCGCACTTACCTAGCAACGTTCACATTATCGAGGCAGAAGATCCTGTGAATACATATGACCTTGTCTCGATTGCCAGCCTGGGACTTACATATACAACCACGGTAGGTTTGGAAATGGCCATGAGCGGCGTGATTGTGATCCCAGTAGGCAATACACATTATCGTGGAAAAGGTTTTACGCTGGATCTTAACTCCTGGGAAGAGTATTTCGAATCGCTAGATTCGATACTTGATAATCCAGAGAAACACGCTCTAACCGAAGATCAAGTGCGCGCTGCCTGGCATTATGGATACCATTTTTTCTTTGAGTATCCTTTCCCTTTTCCCTGGCATATACGGGGCTTGCGCGGTGATTGGGATGCCGTGAAAACCTGGCCTCTTCGCAGGGTATTCAGCTCGGAAGGCGAACGTGCTTTTGGTAGGACTTTTAGATATTTTGCCGGTGAGCAAGTAGAATTCGGCGATTTAGCCGCAGACGAAAATATGTTTATTGGAGCCGATCATGAAGTGGAATGATAAAACGGTATTGGTAACCGGGGGCACCGGTTCATTTGGCAAGAAATTCATTCAGGTTTTGGTTGAGGAACATAACCCAGTAAAGGTGATCATTTTCAGCCGGGATGAGCTGAAACAACACGAGATGCGCATCGCTGGCTTTGACCAAACAAACCTGCGCTACTTTATCGGGGATGTGCGCGATGAACGCCGCCTGTTTCGCGCCATGCATGGGGTTGACGTAGTTGTGCATGCGGCAGCCCTCAAGCAAGTGCCTGCCTGTGAATACAATCCCATTGAAGCTATCAAAACCAATATCCTGGGCAGCAGCAACGTCGTCGAAGCCGCGCTGGATGCCGGTGTGAATAAGGTGATGGCATTAAGCACAGATAAGGCTGTGAACCCAATCAACCTATATGGGGCGACAAAGTTGGCAGCAGAGAAATTGATCGTTCAGAGTAACGCTTATGCTGGAGGGCGCTCGACGCGCTACAGCTGTGTGCGCTATGGCAATGTGGTTGGCAGCCGCGGCAGCGTGATCCCCATCTTTATTCAGCAGCGTGAAACCGGAAAACTCACTATCACCGATGAACGCATGACCCGCTTCTGGATCTCATTGGAGCAAGGAGTACGTTTTGTAATTCGCCGCATTGAGCAAATGCAAGGCGGCGAGGTTTTTGTGCCTAAGATTCCCAGCATGAAGATTGTTGACCTAGCTAAAACGATCGCTCCGGAAGCGGAGCTGGAAATGGTTGGCATTCGAGCTGGCGAGAAATTGCATGAGGTTTTGGTCTCTGAGGATGAAGCGCGCACAACTGTAGAAATGGAAGATATGTATGTTGTGCAGCCAGCCGAGACACCCTGGTTTGGCCTTGCCTGGGCGGAGAAGGGCAAATCATTAAGCGATGGTTTTCGTTATGCTAGCGATACCAACAGTGATTGGTTTAACATTCAGCAGCTTCAGGAAATTATTGCCCCTCTCGAAGATGCGTATTTATCTGCTTCTGTGAAGGAATGAAGGCATTAGGATGAGGCGTTTGCTTGTAACCGGCGCGAGTGGTTTGATGGGCCTAAACTTGGCTTTAGAAGCTGTAGGGAGTTTTGAGGTGTTTGGAATCGCACACAATCACTCGGTAAGTTCGGGCGAATTTGAGGTCATCTCAGCCGACCTGCTTAAGCATGACGCTGGCGCCAAGATCATGGATCAGGTACAGCCGGATTGGATCATCCATTGCGCTGCTCTGGCAGATTTGGATACCTGCGAAGCAGATCCAGCCCTGGCGAAACAATTGAACTCTGAGTTACCAGGTAGGCTGGCTGGTGAGGCTGCCCAACGCGATATCCGTTTTGTGCATATTTCCACCGATGCAGTGTTTGACGGCCAGAGAGGCGATTATGCGGAAGGCGACTCTCCACACCCTCTCAGTATGTATGCAAAAACTAAACTAGCAGGAGAGCAGGCGGTCGTGGAAACTAATCCATTGGCGATCATTGCGCGTACCAACGTGATTGGTTGGAGTCTTTCTGGCAAACGCAGCTTGGCGGAGTTTTTCTTTAATAACTTGCAAGCACAAACACCAGTGAAGGGCTTCAAGGATGTATTCTTTTGCCCATTACTGGTAAATGACCTGGCAGCTATCCTGCTGGATATGCTTGAGGCTGACTTGAACGGGATCTATCACGTGGTTAGCTCAGATTCAAGCAGCAAGTATGAATTCGGGGTTGCCCTGGCACGCAAATTTGGATTTGACGATAGCTTGATTACTCCGATAAGTGTGGAAGATGGCGGTTTGAAAGCTGCCCGTTCACCAAATCTCACTTTGAGTAACGCAAAGCTGGCACAGGCCTTAGGTAAACCGCTGCCCGACGTGGCTTCTGGGTTGGATGGTTTTCACCGCCTGTACCAGCAGAAATACCCGCAGAAATTGCATGAAATGCTAGCGGTAGTGCATTAATTTCTGGAACGGAGAAAACTATGGAAATTAAAATCCAAGACAAACTCATTGGTGAGCAGCACCCCACTTACTTCATCGCTGATATCGCGGCCAATCACGATGGAGATTTGGATCGCGCCGTAGAACTTATTCACCTGGCTAAAAAAGCCGGTGCGGACGCGGCCAAGTTCCAGAATTTCCGCGCTCCCAATATCGTCTCTGATTACGGATTCAAGAATATGGGTGAACAAGTCTCTCACCAGGCTGAGTGGAAAGAAAGCGTCTTCGAGGTATTTTCAGGCGCTTCGATACCTTTCGAATGGACACCAACCCTCAAGGATGCTTGTGACGAATTTGAAATCCATTATTTCTCTTCCCCTTACGATTACGAAGCCATAGATATGCTCGATCCATACGTGCCGGCTTACAAAGCTGGTTCGGGGTTAATGTCTTGGCCGCAAGCCATTGTCAGCATGGCCGAAAAGGGCAAACCGGTAATAATAGCCACTGGAGCGGCAGATATCAGTGAGGTGGCGCGCGCTATGAGTATGGTGCGCGTGGTAAATGACCAAATCGTACTAATGCAGTGCAATACTAACTACACAGCCAGTGCAGATAATTACGATCACTTACACCTAAACGTCCTCAAGACCTTTGCGGTGATGTATCCCGATGTGATAATCGGCCTTTCAGATCACACCCACAGTGTTGCTCCTGTGCTGGGTGCGGTTGCTTTGGGAGCACGGGTGATTGAACGCCATTTCACAGATGATAACGACCGCGAAGGTCCAGATCATAAATTTGCCATGAATCCTGAGGCTTGGGCTGAAATGGTTGCCGAAACTCGCATATTGGAACGTGCGCTGGGATCAACCGAAAAATTTGTAGCCGGGAATGAACAGGACACCCTTATTGTCCAGCGTCGATGCCTCCGGGCAGCACGAGACATTTCAGCCGGAGAGGTAATGAGCCGTGAAATGATCGAAGCGCTGCGCCCAGCAACACCTGGTGCGATCATGCCCCATGAAGATGAAATGGTTATTGGCGCTAAAGCACGAACAGACATTCCTTTTGGCAAAGAATTGCGTTGGAATGATTTAGAGGCATGATCATTGGGCGTTGTATATGCCCCTAATGCGAGATTATCTTGAGAATTTTGTACTTTACCAGAGACTATACGCCCCATGATTACCGTTTTCTGTCTTCCCTGGCGCAAACTGAGCACGAGGTCTATTATTTGCGGCTTGAACGCCGGGGACACCAGCAAGAAGACCGTGCCTTGCCTCCAGGAATCCACATCGTCAGGTGGGCAGGAGGGCACTCGAGAGCCAGGCTGATAGATTACCCTCGCTTGCTTGCCAGCTTGCGTCGCGTTTTGAAGCGAGTAAAGCCGGATATTCTGCACGCTGGGCCAATTCAAACGGTCAGCTTTCTGGCTGCCTTGAGCGGTCTTCAACCCTTAGTGAGCATGTCTTGGGGTTCAGACTTGCTTTTGGATGCAGATAGAAATAAATTAAACATGTGGCTCACGCGTTATGTATTCAAACGCAGCGCAGTATTAATCAGCGATTGCGATACAGTGCGCCACAAAGCCGTCAGCTTTGGCTTCCGAGATGAACGCATCGTTACCTTCCCCTGGGGAGTGGACCTGAAACATTTTTCGCCTGGCCGGGAGGACGGCTTACGCGAACGTGCTGGTTGGGAGGGCGCCTTCGTGCTGCTGCACACACGGTCTTGGGAACCGGTATACGGGGTGGACGTGGTCGCTCAGGCTTTTACCCGGGCGGCGCGCCAGATCCCTGAGCTGCGCTTGTTCCTGCTGGGCAACGGTTCGCTGTCTCAGAAAATATGGCGCATCCTTGAGTTGGATATGGTGCAGGGCCGTGTGCGTTTCGCGGGCCAGGTTGGACGGAAAGAATTATCGCGTTATTTCCGCACTGCCGATCTTTACGTTAGCGCCTCGCACAGCGATGGATCCTCTGTATCGCTGATGGAAGCCATGGCTAGCGGTGTGCCAGCGCTTGTCTCCGACATCCCCGGCAATCGCGAATGGGTTACGCCAGACCAGAATGGCTGGTTGTTCCCAGATGGGGACGCAAATGCGCTGGAGCATTCCATATTGCAAGCCTTTGAGCAGCGTGAAAAATTAGCGGAGATGGGACGTGCCGCGCGTAAACAGGCAGAATATCGCGCTGATTGGAGCAAGAATTTCAAACAGTTGCTGCACGCGTATGAATTGGCAATGGCGTGAATATTAACAGTAAACGAGTTTTTTTTGAGATCAAATGACTGAACCGAAAATTGTAACTATTATCCAAGGTCGAATGGCCTCCAGCCGTTTGCCAGGCAAGATACTTGAAGACCTTGGCGGGCGACCTGTTTTAGGTTGGGTGGTAGAGCGCGCCCGGCGCGCTCAAAGGATTGATGAGGTCGTGGTGGCCACAACCTCTGACCCAAGCGACGATCCTGTGGTTGAATTTTGTAAAACGAATGGATATCAATATTATCGCGGTAGTATGAACGATGTATTGGAGCGTTACTATCAAGCTGCTAAAGAGTTTAATGCAGATGTCATAGTGCGGCTTACTGCGGATTGCCCATTAATTGACTCGGCTATGATTGACCATACAGTCGAGACATTCTTATCAACTCATCCCCCCCTCGATTTTGCGGCCAACCGCCTGCCGATGGAACGTACAGTACCGGTGGGTTTAGATATCGAAGTTTGCACCTTTTCCGCCCTGGAAACTGCCTGGCAGCAGGCAGACCAACCCCACCAGCGCGAGCACGTCATGCCATATTTTTACGAGCATGCTGAAAGGTTTAATATATTGCACATCAAAAACGATCCTGACTATGGACATTTGCGTTGGACTGTAGATACACCTGAGGACCTGATGCTCTTGCGCAAACTAGTTTCGTTTTTCGAGGGACGCGATGATTTCTCCTGGCAAGAAGTATTGGATTTGTATGAAAACAATCCCGAATGGGCTGAGATTAACGCCCAAGTGCGCCATAAAGAGTATCGTGAGGTAGACAAACGGAAATGAATTTAATAGTTGTTCACGGTTGTTTTGGATTACGAGAAGGATTTAGTCTGATACGATGAAATTCTTAATAGCTGGATTGGGTTCGATTGGACGCCGCCATCTGCGTAATTTGGCAGCATTAGGTGAAAAAGACATCACACTTTTTCGCACACAGCGTTCCACCTTGCCCGAAGATGAACTTGTTGGATATCCTGTTGAGACCGATTTGGAAACTGCTTTAGCTAAAAAACCGGATGCAGTGATCGTGTCTAACCCCACTGCTTTACACTTGCAAGTTGCCATACCGGCAGCCGAAGCGGGTTGCAGCCTGTTTTTAGAAAAGCCGATTTCCCACACGATGGAGAATATCGATGAGCTAAAGTCCGCCCTGGAGCGTGGAGGCGGGTATGTTTTAGTCGGGTACCAGTTTAGACACCACCCAGCATTACGCCAGATCGCTGATTTTTTGGCCGAGGAAGATATTGGCCGCCCCCTCTCGGTGCGGGCGCATTGGGGTGAATATTTGCCTGATTGGCACCCTTGGGAAGATTACCGCAAAAGCTATAGTGCGCGAAAGGACCTTGGCGGGGGAGTTGTTCTCACCCTGAGCCACCCGCTGGATTACTTGCGTTGGATGTTTGGGGAAGTTGATTCACTATGGGCGTTTGCTGGAGAGTTGAGCGATCTGGAGCTAGAAGTTGAAGATACAGCCGAAATCGGATTGCAATTTTCCAGCGGATTAATTGGAAGCTTGCACCTGGATTACAACCAACGCCCACCCGTCCATCACATAGAGGTTGTGGGAACACAAGGCGCTATCCGTTGGGAGAATCCCGACGAGATTGTGAAGATTTACAGATCAGGATCAAAAGAATGGGAAGAAGTTCACACAGCGCATGGCTTTAAACGCAATGATATGTTCCTGGCACAGATGCATCATTTCCGCGAAGTTGTGCGCGGCACGGCAGAGCCAATCTGCACTCTCGAAGATGGCATCCGCGCTCTGGATTTATCCCTTGGAGCCTTACAATCCGCGGAGAACGGGCAGATGAAGTCTTTTGGGAGCAGCTAAATTGTGCCAACAATGCTCTAAGTGGCAGCTTATGCAAAGTTTTATGCGCTAAAAAGAGTGCGGCTTTTCTGAGGTTAGTGTTCGTGGTATCCTGGGGGGTCTGCCTCGCGCAGCCCGCCTGCTGCGATTGGCAGGTGTTTTTTTGAAATTGAAAGCTCATCAACGAAAGTTTGAGTGATGAACTGCAAATATTATTTTTGAACTAGGAGCTATTGCATGACAAAATCAGTAAAACAAGGAAAATTAATTGCTCCTTTTGGCGGCAAATTAGTTGATATGGTAAATAGTGGTGAGGAACGTGAAAGGTTATTGGAGGAATCAGCGCAATTTCATTCTATACAAATTTCAGCGCGCGCGCTTCATGATCTTGAGTTAATGGCAATTGGTGCGTTTTCACCTTTAGATCGTTTCATGGGTAAAGCGGATTATGAAAGTGTCTTGAATGATATGCGCTTGGTGGATGGTAACTTATTCCCAATTCCTATTACCCTGACAGTAGATGAAGAAGTTTTTCCTGAGAATGCAGATCAAGTTGTGCTGCATGATTCGCGCAATAACCGATTTGCAATCATGAAAATCGAAGAGACTTTCAAGTGGGACCCCAAAAAGGAAGCCCAGGCGGTTCTGGGGACTACTGACCCGCGCCATCCATTGGTATCTGAAATGATCCGCTGGGGAGATTTATGCATTTCTGGCGAGTTAAAAGTACTCAATCTGCCCAGTTATCATGATTTCGTTGACTTGCGCCGTACACCTGCACAGGTTCGTGATCTGCTAACTGCGATGGGAAATTCGGAAGTTGTGGCTTTCCAAACCCGCAACCCAATGCACCGCATCCATGAAGAATTGACCAAACGGGCAGCTCAAGAGGTTGGCGGCAGTCTCTTGATCCATCCCGTTGTAGGCATGACAAGGCCAGGTGATGTAGATCATTACACGCGCGTACGTGTATATCGATCCTTAGCAGAAAATTACTATGACTCTAAAAACACCTTGCTCAGCCTCCTGCCATTGGCAATGCGCATGGCAGGGCCGCGCGAGGCGGTCTGGCATGCCATTCTACGTAGAAATTATGGAGCTACGCATTTTATCATAGGCCGCGACCATGCAGGCCCAGGGGTAGATGCATCTGGTAAACTTTATTATGAACCTTATGAAGCCCAGGAGCTGCTCGCAGAGCATGCCGAAGAAATAGGTGTACAGCCAGTGTATTTTAAGGAGTTGTTGTATCTAGCTGATGAAGATCGCTTTGTTGAAAAGGGGCAGGAACCTGAGGGGGCGCGCATCAATACCATTTCCGGCACTGAGGTGCGTGATGAGTATCTGGCCAAAGGCAAGGACCTGCCTGAGTGGTTCACCCGTAAAGAAACATCAGACATTCTTTTGGAAATGTATCCCCCACGACACAAACAGGGTTTTGCCTTGTGGTTTACTGGTTTGAGTGGTTCCGGCAAATCGACCACCGCTCAAGTGGTCACATCCATGCTGATGGAACGCGGCCGACAATTGACCATTCTGGATGGAGACGTTGTGCGTACTCATCTATCTAAGGGCTTAGGTTTCAGCAAAGAAGACCGCAATACAAATGTGATGCGAATTGGTTTTGTAGCTGGTGAAATCGCGCGACAAAATGGCAGCGTAATCTGTGCAGCAGTCAGCCCATACCGCGCAGCGCGCAATGAGTGCCGTAAAATGATAGGCGAAGAACGCTTCATTGAGGTCTTCGTAGATACACCCATTGAGGTGTGTGAAGAGCGCGACGTAAAGGGACTATATTCCAGGGCACGCCGCGGGGAGATTAAAGGTTTTACGGGCGTGGATGACCCTTACGAAGCTCCCCGTAATCCGGAAATCACCTTGGATACCGTCAATTTCACACAAGAGCAGAATGCCCGTAAAATAATCACGTATCTTGAAGAACTTGGTTTTTTACGCTCTGACCGTATGGCCGCTCAATCCGATGGGCGAGCTGCCTTTGAATAAGCTAATCAATTTTGGTTATTTGGTATGGTGAAACTCCCAGAACTCTTTGACCTGAAGTCTCGTGTAGCAATCGTCACCGGCGGCGCGGGCTTGTTGGGCACACAGTTTTGTATCACCCTGGCAGAAGCAGGCGCGCGCGTGGTAGTAGCAGATATAAACGCTGAGGCTGCACAGGCAGTGGCAGACCAGTTGGTGAAAGGTGGGGCCGAAGCCCTGGCAGTGAGCGCAGACGTCACCGACCCGCAATCGGTAGCGCAGATGGTATTCGCAACACAAGATGCATACAGTCGCTTGGATATCCTGGTAAACAGCGCAGCCCTTGACCCCAAATTTGACCCCCAACATGCAAAACAGCATACCAATTCTTTTGAGGATTACCCCCTCGAGATTTGGAATCAAGCCTTGGAGGTCAACCTCACGGGAGTTTTCTTGTGCTCCCAGGCCGCTGTTAAACCCATGCTTGAGCAAGGCTCTGGAGTGGTGATCAATATTTGTTCTACTTATGGTTTGGCTGGACCCGATCAGCGCATCTACCAACGCGAAGGGCAGTCTCCGGCATATAAGCCAGTGGCTTACTCCGTGACCAAAGCTGGCGTGCTTGGGTTAACCAAATATTTGGCCACTTACTACGCTGGTAAAAATATTCGCGTCAACGCGCTGACTCCTGGGGGAGTCTTCAACGACCATGAAGATGAGTTTGTTAAGGTATATTCGGCGCGTACTGTTTTAGGCCGCATGGCTGAGAAAGATGAGATGAACGGCGCGCTGCTCTTCCTGGCTTCTGATGCATCCACATATATGACCGGAGCTAATTTGGTTGTGGATGGCGGTTGGACGGCGTGGTAAAACATCGGATGGAATGCAGCCGTCTATGAAGGCGATTGATTGGTAGTTCAATTGAATTTCTTGCCCTCACCGGAGGCAGCCGGAGGCTGCTGAGGCCGAGGGTGTAGACTAAAACAAGACCCATGGAAACCAAAATTCTCGCTCTGATACCAGCACGCGGCGGCTCGAAGAGTATCCCGCGCAAGAATGTTCTACTATTTGCTGGACACCCACTTATTGCTTTCAGTATCGCGGCCGGGCTGGATGCCGACTCTGTAAACCGAGTGGTAGTCAGCACAGATAATGCTGAAATCGCTGAAGTTTCACGCCGCTATGGCGCCGAGGCGCCTTTTGTGCGCCCGGCCGAATTTGCCCAAGACGATACACTCGATTTCCCTGTCTTCCAGCATGCACTAGAGTGGCTGGCTGAAAATGAGAACTATAATCCGCAGATCGTCGTGCAGCTGCGTCCCACTTCACCAATACGGCCAAAGGATATTGTTGACCGCGCTGTGCGGATTTTGTTAGAGCATCCTGAGGCTGATTCCGTTCGTGGTGTTGTCCCTGCGGAACAAAACCCATATAAAATGTGGCGCCTGGATGAAAAAGAGCGGATGCAGTCTTTGCTATCTTTGGACGGAATAGCAGAACCGCATAATACTCCCAGACAATTCCTGCCATCTACTTACTGGCAAACTGGGCATATAGATGTTATCCGGGCCGAGACCATTCTGCGTAAGCATTCAATGAGCGGGTCGGTGATTCTGCCGCTTATGATTGACCAACGCTTCAGTGTCGATATTGATACGCTGCAGGACTGGCAGCGGGCAGAGTGGTTGATTTCACAAGGAGATTTGGAGATTGTTACGCCGCGTAACCTTCCAGATTCCAGTATTGCTTGACCACATTTTAAGAGTTGTGGCACGCTTTTTAAAAGATTACTGCATAGGATATAGGAGTCCTTAATGGCAATAGAGATCAAGATTGGCGACCGACTGATTGGCGAGGATTATCCCGCATACATCATCGCCGAGATCGGTGTCAACCATAATGGTATTCTACAGCTGGCACTCGAATTGATTGACGCGGCAGTGAATGCCAGCGCCGACGCGGTTAAGTTCCAGAAACGCTCCCTTGAGAAGTTATACCCCAAGAAATACCTGGAAAATATTAACGCCGGGGAGAAGACGCTGCGCTATATGCTGCCTATTTTACAACAAGTGGAACTTTCCAATGAGGATTACTGGCGAATAGTCGAATATTGTCAGAAGAAAAACATAACCTTTTTGGCAACACCCTGGGACACCGACAGCGCGGACTTTCTGGTTGAGCTTGGTATACTTGCTTTTAAAGTCGCCTCGGCAGATATGATCAATTTGCCGCTGCTCGAACACTTGGTTCAGAAGGGCAAACCTATGATCATCTCGACGGGTATGTCGCGCATTGAAGAGCTTGAAACCACAGTTAGCTTCCTAAAGGATCTCAAGGCTAATTTTGCTCTGCTGCACTGCAACAGCGCATACCCGGCTGCTTTTGGGGACATCAACCTGCGCTTTATGAATAGGCTGCGAGAGTTCGATGTACCAGTGGGGTATTCGGGGCACGAACGCGGCATCGCAATTTCAACTGTTGCTGCCGCGCTGGGAGCTAGTATCATCGAGCGCCACATAACACTAGACCGCACAATGGATGGCCCTGACCATGCATCCAGCCTGGAGCCGCAGGGTTTTGGAAAGATGGCGCGCGACATACGCCAAGTTGAAACCGCCTTAGGGACTGGAGAGGAGAAATTCATGTCCCGGGGGGAGATTCTCAACCGTGAGGTGCTTGCTAAGAGTCTCGTTGCCGCTAATTCAATCAAGGCTGGGGAAACTATCACCGCAGAAAAGGTAGTGGTTAAAGGTCCGGGTCAGGGGTTATCACCGCAGCGTTTAACAGACTTGATTGGCCGGACTGTCCAGCGCGATATCGAAGAGGATGAACCATTCCTGGATGTAGACCTGGGTGAGCATGTAACTCTCGACCTGGAGCATCTGCTCCCAATGGAATGGGGGTTCACCGTTCGGTTCTTAGATTATGAACCTATGCTCCAATATAGCCCGCGCATCCTTGAGTTCCATTTCACCGATAAAGACCTAGATGAGCAATACCCAGGAAGCGATAACAAAATAGGGTTGGTCGTCCACGCCCCTGAGTTTTGGGAGAATCATCTTGTAGATTTGTGTACTCTTGACGAGCAACACAGGTTGGCCTCGATTGATCTGCTGCAAAAAACTATAAACCTCACCCGTCAAATAGCTACTCATTTTACTGGCACTCCAAAGGTAGTGATCCACCCCGGAGCAGCCAGCATTGACCAACCCATCGAAGAAGTTGACTTACTGTATGATAATCTGCGCGCCT
This sequence comes from Chloroflexota bacterium, assembly GCA_019456165.1. Taxonomy (GTDB): domain Bacteria; phylum Chloroflexota; class Anaerolineae; order Anaerolineales; family UBA11579; genus VRUJ01. The sequence goes on along the minus strand of VRUJ01000004.1, from coordinate 128,784 downwards.
CTGTCGAGGCTATCGACTTTGAGGGTGTTGAATTGCTGCTTGAAAACTTACCCCCACACCCCTGGTATTTTGGGGGGCAATGGCTTACCAATGCTTTCATGGACGCAAACGAGATCCGCGATTTCATTGTGCCCCTTGGCCTAAAGATGTGTTTCGACACATCCCACTCCAAGCTCTACTGCAACTGGAAGCACACTGATTTTTTCGAGCAAGTTAGGGTTCTGCTGCCTCACATCGGCCACCTGCACCTTTCTGACGCCTCGGGTCTGGATGGCGAGGGATTGCAGATCGGGGAAGGTACGATTGACTGGGTTGAGTTCTTTAAGGTCATCGGGGAGTATCATGGCACAATGATTCCTGAAATTTGGCGCGGGCATCAGCGCGGGGGTGAAGGCTTCCATATCGCGCTCAACCGCCTAACCGAGGCATACTTCCAGGCACAACAAGAAAAAGAAACCTAGCTTCAGGGTTGTTCATGAAAGACGGACTAAAGCTATTCCCCCGAACATATCAGCGCCTGAAATTATTCTTTGTTGATTTAAGGAATAATTGGCGCTTGGATCAGATGACTAAGCAGGTATCTCAAAAAGCGCCTCAAACCAAATCTAAACAGCCAGTGGTGTTTTTTAATGCCTCTACTCGAATGGGAAAACTAAGCTTGAACGCGGCATATTCATTATTGGCATCCTGGGGGTTACGATTGGCAGGAGTCCAGGTGGTGCATTTTGTTTGTCAGGCAGGTATGAGCCGTTGTGTGTTGGGGACGAAGCATTATGATCACACCATCGCGCCCCCGTGTGATAGATGTATGGCTCTATCCAAGCGTATATTCGCTCAGGCAGAGACTTATGGGTTTAGTTATCAAGCTGACGCCGATTTAGAAAATGAAATCAACGACCTCAGCATCGATGCTTTGAGCGTATTGGAATACCAGGGACAGCCGTTGGGAAAGTTGGCGCTGCCCTCACTGCGCTGGGCGCTGCGCATGCACCATTTAATAGATGATCATGCCACTCGCTTCTTAATGCGTGAGTATATCCTTTCAGCTCACCGGGTGGGGCAGGAGTTTGCTGCTTTTCTAGATAGAATTGACCCTGTCGCCATTGTAGTTTTTAATGGCGCCATGTTTCCCGAAGCCACCGCTCGTTGGATAGCTAAAGGGCGCGGCCTGCGCGTAATCACGCATGAGGCCAGCCTGCAACCTTATGCAGCTATTTTTACTACTGGGGAGGCAACCGCGTATCCAATTGAGATTCCACCCGATTTTGAATTGTCCGAAGCCCAAAATGCCAGGCTAGATGCCTATCTGATGCAGCGCTCCCAGGGGAAGTTCACCATGGCTGGTATTCGCTTTTGGCCCGAGATGCAAAATCTGGAGGATGCAATATTAACAAAAATTGAGCAGTTTGAGCAACTCGTCCCGATATTTACGAACGTAATTTTTGATACCAGTCAAGTGCATGCAAATATTATTTTCCCGCACATGTTTGCCTGGTTGGACCAAGTTCTGGAGATTATCAAGAGCCATCCAGAGACCTTGTTTGTCATCCGGGCGCATCCTGATGAGCTGCGCCCAGGAAAAGAAAGCCGTGAAAGTGTACGCCAATGGGTGGAGAATAACAAAGTGGAGCATTTGCCTAATGCGGTTTTCTTTGACTCTCAAGAGTATGTAAGTTCCTATGAGTTGATTAAACGAGCTAAGTTCGCGATGGTTTACAATTCTTCGATTGGATTAGAAGCTTCGATTATGGGGGCTGTTGTTTTGTGTGGTGGAAAAGCGCGCTACACTAGTTACCCAACAGTGTACTTCCCTCAAAAGAGTCAAGATCACCGCCAGCGAGCCGAAGAATTTTTGACAGCTGAATCTCTCGAAGTACCCCAGGAGATGGGCAAAAATGCCCGACGTTTCCTTTATTACATGCTTTATATTGCATTGCTTCCGTTAAACGACTTCATAGCACCCCATCCAACTCCTGGATATGTCAAGCTGAAGGACTTCCATGTAGATCAACTAACTCCTAACCGTTCGGACGTTATCAAAATTCTAAATGAGGGCATCCTAAATGCCAAACCTTTTATATTTGATGAAATAAATGACTGACCGAAATGAGAGCATAGAAGTATTATCTGTTGATCTACTGGATGAACTGCGCCCCGTAGTGCTTCAATTACAGGAGTTAGCACGCAGTCTGAACACGGATATTGGCTGGCATTATTTACTTGATTTAACATGGATAATTAAACATCTACAACCCAAACCAGGGCAGCGGATACTGGATGCGGGCGCTGGTACGGGAATTATGCAGTGGTTTTTGGCTCAGGAAGGAGTTGAAGTTTTGTCTGTTGACCGCCGCGGCCGTGAAAACCTGGATTTACACTATCAATTAAGTTTCCCGGTTATTGGATTGCGTAAACAAGACTTGTCTTCTAAAATTTCCGCAGTTCGTGCCCAGCTGCGCCAACCTGCAACGGCGCTTATTAAAGTAAAACAGCAATTGTGGAATCTGGTTACTTTTATACGCAATTTGCTGCCGCGGCCTATTAGTGGGAAGGTTTATATTTATAACCAGAACCTTAAGACATTGGATGATATCGAAGATGACTCGCAGGATGCGGTTGTATCCGTCTCCGCATTGGAGCACAATGCGCCCGATGAGCTGGGTGAGGTGGTGGCAGAGTTGTTACGGGTGTTAAAACCAGGTGGAAAATTCTTGGCTACTCTGGGAGCTGGGCGTGACGAGGATTGGTTTCATGAACTGTCGGGCGGATGGAATTATTCTGAAGCCTCCTTAAGAGAAATATTTGAGCTGGATGAGGGTGTTCCATCCAATTATGAGCAATATGATGAACTGTTCACAGATCTGCAAGATTGCGCCGAGCTGCGTGAGAACCTGGCGAGTTTCTATTTTCTTTCTGAGAATAATGGCATGCCTTGGGGCAAATGGGATCCTAAATATATTCCCGTAGGTGTGTGCAAGGTGAAGAAATAAGGATGAGACAGCATAATGTTTCACTCCATTTCTCAACAGGATTAGGGTGAGGCTTGTGTCTCCTAAGTGTTCGATTATCATCCGGGCAAATAATGAAGAGGAACACATCGGGCGCTTGTTAACCGGGATTATGCAGCAAACGGTTGCGGATGTGGAGATCATCCTGGTAGATTCCGGTTCAAGCGATGCAACTGTGTCAATTGCCAGCCAGTATCCCGTGCAGGTCGTTGAGATCGCTCCAGAGGATTTTACCTTCGGCCGTGCGCTTAATTATGGCGTAGAGGCGGCATCCGGCGAGTTTATTGTGGTGGTAAGCGCCCATGTTTATCCTCTTTACCCAGATTGGTTGGAGAAGCTGCTAAAACCTTTTGGAGATCCCCAAGTCGCCATGACCTATGGTAAGCAGCGCGGCAACGCGCATTCAAAATTTTCTGAGCAGCAGTTATTCCGTCAATGGTTCCCTGAGGTATCGGTAGCTAAACAGACACACCCATTTTGTAATAACGCAAACGATGCCATCCGCCGCGAACTGTGGGAGAAGCAGGCTTATGATGAATCGCTTACCGGGCTCGAAGACTTGGCTTGGGCGCATTGGGCAATTTCACAAGGGAATGTGGTTGCATACGTCGCTGAAGCCGAAATTGTGCATGTGCATGATGAGAAGCCCCGCCAGGTGCTCAACCGTTTTCGACGCGAAGCGATGGCCTTCAAACGTATTTTTCCGCAAGAGAGTTTTCGCTTGCGGACTGTACTGCGTCTTTATCTGACCAACGTATTCAATGACGTTTGGTATGCTTTGACTGAGCGAGTTTTATTTTTAAACTTAACAAGCATCCTGTGGTTCCGTTGGATGCAATTCTGGGGAACTTATCTGGGTTACCGTCATTCAGGTCCGCTCACTCAACAGCTCAGATGGGTTTTCTACTACCCGCCGTCAAATTCTAAGAAGAAACCTGCCCGCGATGTACCACCAATTGATTACGGAGATCCAGGGGAAAACGAGGGGTAATGCATTGTGTGGAGGTAAAATAAGACCATGAGCACAGCAACCTCACCAAGGATAATCGCTTTAGTGCCAATGCGGCACGAATCCGAACGTGTCCCTAGCAAGAACTACCGGGTGTTGGCTGGTAGACCCTTATTTCACCACATTATGGGGACTTTATTAAATTGCCCGGAAATTGCTAAGGTCGTCGTGGATACAGATAGCCCCACAATTATCGAAGGTTTAGGCGAACATTTCCCCAGCGTAAGAATTATTGAGCGCCCCGAGAATCTGCGTGCTGGGGAAATACCCATGAACGAAATCTTGCTGCACGACACCGCCCAGGTCCCAGCCGACTTCTACTTGCAAACTCACAGCACCAACCCACTATTGCAACACGGGACGATTTCCTCAGCGATACATACTTTCCTGGAGAAATACCCGGAGATTGATTCACTCTTTTCGGTGACCGGTTTAAAAACCCGTCTGTACGACGCTGAAGGTAATGCTATAAATCATGATCCTGCTGAACTACTGCGCACTCAAGATCTGCCGCCCGTTTTCGAGGAGAATTCTTGCCTGTATATTTTTAGCCGCCAGACTTTGGAAGTGCGCAGCAACCGCATCGGTGAAAAACCCGAGATGTTTGAGATTGATGCTAATGAGGCTTGGGATATTGATGAAGAGCTCGATTTCCAGATAGCGGATTTTCTAATGCAGCGGCGATTGGAATCTGGAGAAGATTAATAAATGGCAAAAACTCTATCCGTGCTGCTTTCGGCCCCTTATATGCTCCCCATGACCGAACGCTTTCGACCAGTTTTTGAGCGTTATGGCCTGGAATTGATCGTCGCCAGTGTAGAAGAGCGCCTCTCCGAGGAGCAACTGCTAACCTACGCCGGGAAGATCGATGGTGTGATTTGCGGTGATGATCGTTTCACGGCGCGTGTCCTTGAAGCCTGCGCACCGCGGCTCAAAATCATCTCCAAGTGGGGGACGGGAATCGATTCTATAGATAAGGATACAGCAGCTAATCTTGGGATTCAGGTGAGCAACACGCCTAATGCTTTCACCACACCAGTGGCGGATTCGGTTTTGGGGTATATCCTGGCTTTTTCCCGCCGCCAACCTTGGCTGGATGCTGAGATGAAATTGGGCCGTTGGCAAAAGATTCCTGGCAGCGCGCTTGGCGAATGCACATTGGGCGTTATCGGAGTAGGGAATGTGGGTAGAGCGGTTTTGCGGCGGGCCAATGCATTTGGAATGCGATTGCTGGGTACTGATATCGTCGAGATTCCAGCTGATTTCATCGCTGAAATGGGTGTGGAGATGACTGATCTGGAAGCACTGCTCTCCCAGTCCGATTTCATCAGTATCAACTGCGACTTAAACCCCAGCAGCCACCACTTGATCAACCAGCAAACCCTAGAGCTTATGCAGCCGGAAGCGGTTCTGATAAATACAGCGCGGGGCGCGGTAGTGGATGAAGCCGCCCTGATATCCGCTTTAAAAGCGGGTAAAATTGGCGGCGCGGCTCTGGATGTGTTTGAAGTGGAACCTCTCCCGGCGGACAGCCCACTCTTGAGCATGCAGAATGTAATGCTGGCGCCCCATAATGCTAATTCCAGCCCCACGGCCTGGGAGCATGTGCATTGGAACAGCATTAGGAACTTGTTGGAGGGGCTGGGAATTTCTGCTGAGGATCTCAATCCAGCAGATTACCCGTGAAAGATTCAAAATATGGCGAAATCCTTAAACCCTGATATCCGCACAGTCCTCATCACCGGCGCTTCTGGCGGCATAGGCAGCGCTGCGGTAGATGTATTCGCCGAGGCTGGCTGGCGTGTAATTGGGGTTGATCTGGATACATATACACGTGATTTCCCAGAAAACGGATTGTTTATCCAGGGAGACATTTCAGTACCTGAAGAACTGGCAAACATCTTTGAGCAGATCAGGGAGTTCACCAATCGGCTGGACGCGCTTATAAATAACGCCGCGGTTCAAGTAGCTAAACCTTTCCTCGAGACGACCCTGAACGATTGGGACGATCTGATGAATGTCAACATGCGGGCTGTCTTCTTTGGTATCCAGAAGGCCTATGCTTTGCTTAAACAAGCAGAAGGAGCTATCGTCAATGTCTCCTCGGTGCATGCTGTGGCGACATCAACGCAGATATCGACTTATGCTGCCAGTAAAGGTGGCATATTGGCGCTGACGCGTGCCTTGGCCGTCGAATTCGCGCCGGACAACATCCGTGTAAACGCTATTCTACCGGGAGCAGTAGTAACTCCCATGCTACTTGAGGGGCTTGAGCGCGGTCACCTGGGGAAAGGGACAACAGATGCCCGCATGGCTGAATTAGCCAAGAAAACAGTATTGGGACGCATCGGCAAGCCAGAAGAGATCGCGCAGGCTATTTACTTCCTGGCGGATAATAATCAATCTTCGTTTATGACTGGCCAATCTATGGTCATTGACGGCGGGGCAACAGCCAGGTTGAGCACGGAATGAGCGCTGTGCGTCAAACCATCAAACGCTATACCCCTCAACTAATTTGGAATGCAGCTCGCTGGGGGGCGCAGACCATGCAGCACGCCAGATTGTGGCCGTTAGCCAGATTTCACCCCTGGCGACAGGATAGCGTGCGCCAACTCGCGGAGCTGAAAGATGTACATCGCGGCGAACGTTGTTTTATTATCGGGAATGGACCTAGTCTTAAAAAAACGGATGTTTCTCGTTTGAAGGATGAGTATACATTTGGCATGAATAGGATCTATCTGGCTTTCCCGGATTGGGGTTTTCAGACATCCTATTTTATTGCGGTCAATAGCTTGGTTATTGAACAGTGTGCTGATGATATCCGCGCTCTCACAGCGCCTAAGTTCCTCTCCTGGCGCTCGCGTGACCTTATCGAACCCACAGAGAATACTATTTTCCTGCATACAACTTATACCGGCCCGAAATTTTCCCGCGATGTGCGCGGCCGAATCTGGGAAGGAGCGACCGTAACATATACTGCATTGCAGTTGGCATATCATATGGGCTTTGAGAAAGTTATCCTCATTGGCGTTGACCATAATTTTAAATCGAAAGGCGCGCCAAACACAACCGTTATTTCAAAGGGCGACGACCCCGATCATTTTGACGCTGCATATTTTGGGAAGGGTTTCCGCTGGCAATTACCTGATTTGGAAACATCTGAACACGCTTACCAGCGTGCTTTGTCAGCCTATTCCCAGGCAGGCCGCCAGGTAGTGGATGCCACGCTGGGAGGCAAATTGACTGTGTTCCCCAAGGTGGATTATAATTCTTTGTTCTAGGAGTAACCACAAATTTCGGAATGTTAACAATTATTTGTTGAGTAAAAAATCTTAATGTCTGAAAAAAACCACCTCCCTCTGGTATCTATTGTAACCCCCTCATTCCAGCAGGCTGAATTCCTTGAACGGACGATAAAATCGGTATTATCGCAGGATTATCCGAATATTGAGTATATGGTTGTGGACGGAGGCTCAACAGATGGAAGCGTGGAAATCATCAAGAAATATGCTGATAAACTCGCGTGGTGGGTATCAGAGAAGGATGATGGCCAGAGTGACGCGATAAACAAGGGTTTGTCGCGCGCTCAAGGTGAATTCGTGGCTTGGTTAAACTCGGATGACGTCTATTTACCTGGTGCGATTCGACATGCCGCCTCTGTCCTAAAAGATAACCCAGAAGTGGGGTTGGTCTATTCGAAGCTGCACTCAATCGACCAAAATGGCAAAGTATTTAATACGATTTCGTATGAGCAATATAGTTTAGAAGACTTATTATCTTTTCGCATAATCGGTCAGGCTACGGTGTTTATGCGCCGTTCTGTGATGAAAAAAGCAGGTAAGATCGATCAAAGCTACAATTACCTGCTAGATCATCATCTGTGGGTGCGCATGGCCCGCCTGGCGGAGATTAAATATGAGCCTGTTGTTTGGGCGGCTGCACGCCACCATCCGATGGCTAAAAATGTCGCACAAGCGGCAGAATTTGGACGAGAGGCTTTCCGGATTCTTGATTGGGCAAGTTCAGAGCCTAAAATGGCTGAAATCATTAAACGAGATCCGAAGCGCGTGCGCGCGGGAGCATATCGTTTAGATGCGCGTTATTTATTGGATGGCGGCCAGGCCTGGGAGGCGTTAAAGGCTTATGGTAAAGTGTTCCTCATCCAACCCCGCTTCGCATTAAAACGTTGGTATCGAATATTACTTGCCCTGGCAAGTGTTGCCGGCCTGGATTGGCTGCGCCCAATGATAATTCCCCGGCGTAGGCGTTTAGGCGATCTTGAACCTGCGGCTGGCGTCATTACTTCGGTTGGTGAGACTGGCGAAGTTGAGCAAAAAGTTCTCGCGGAGAAACCCATCTTGGTCACCGGACCGCACCGATCCGGAACCACCTGGGTAGGCAAGATGATTGCGCGCGGCGCTAATTACGCCTATGTTAGTGAACCGCTGAACATTTTGCATCGCACCGGGATTTTTCGCGCTCCCGTGGATTACTGGTACACGTACATATGCGAGGATAATGAAGACGAGTATTTGGAGGCCTTTAAGGAGACTCTTAAGCTCCAGTATCATACCTGGAAAGAGGTTAAGTCATTTCGCTCTCCAAAGGACATTGGACGTATGGGGCGCGATTGGGCTACATTCACACGCGGAAAACGGGGGGGACAGAAGGCTTTACTCAAAGACCCTTTCGCTGTATTTTCAACTCCCTGGTTTGCGGAACGCCTTGGCTGCCGTGTAGTTATCGTTGTCCGCCATCCGGCCGCGTTTGTAAACAGTCTAAAAAGACTTGATTGGCCTTTTGATTTTAGGGATTTGCTTGAGCAGCCGTTATTGATGCGAGACTGTTTAGAACCCTTCCGCGACGAGATGGAAGCGGCAACCCAAAATCCAGACGATTTAATTACCCAGGGCAGCTTACTGTGGCGGGTAGTTTATTCTGTCGTTGATAATTATCACCAGAATTACCCTGAGTTTCAAGTCGTACGGCATGAAGATTTATCTTTGTATCCATTGGAGCGTTTTGAGGATTTGTATTCAAGCTTGGGTTTGCAGTTCACCAAACTGGCTCAAGATATTGTCCTGCGGTCTACACAGCCAGGAAACCCGAAAGGGGCTTCAAGAAGATCAATTTATTCCGTAAATTTAGACAGCCGCGCAAATCTCAAGCAGTGGCAGGAACGTCTCTCCGCAGAAGAAATCAATAATATTCGAAATTTAACAGAAGATGTTTCTAGCTTGTATTATGAAGATAAGGATTGGATCTAGGTGAACGATAAACCATTGGTATCAATAGTTACGCCTTCTTACAACCAGGCGCGTTTTTTGGAAGATACCATCCGCTCAGTATTGGAACAAGATTACCCTAATGTTGAATATATTGTGATCGATGGCGCTTCTAAAGATGGGAGCGTAGAGATATTAAAAAAATATGATTCCCAGATTGCCTACTGGGTTTCAGAGCCAGATCAGGGCCAAACAGATGCGATAAATAAAGGGTTCGCCAAGGCAAATGGGGAAATTATTGCCTACCTAAACTCAGATGACACATACTTGCCTCAGGCAGTTTCCGAGGCTGTTGAATTTTTGCAAACTCACCCAGAAGTTGGCCTGGTATATGGAAATGCTGATTTTATTGATGAAAACGGCGATTCTATTGGCCGATTCCCTGCGCAACAAACAGACTACAAACGCTTGCGGCGAGGTTTCGTGCATATTCCCCAGCAGGCTGCATTTTGGCGTGCAGATTTGTGGCGCCGGGTAGGCCCGCTTGATCCTAGCTTTTATTTCGCAATGGATTATGACCTTTGGGTGCGTCTTGCGGGTGTCAGTGAACTGCACTATATACCTGCAATGTGGGCAAATTTCCGCCTGCACGGGGACTCGAAGAGTATTGTCGACGACGACCGATGCTGGCCTGAGATGATCCAAATCCACCGCCGAGATGGAGGCAGGTGGCTGTCGATAATTGTTGCTAAGTACTATTTACGCAGAATCTTCGCCCCACTCGTTACCTGGCGAAGGAGGCGGCGCGTAAAACTCGCGACCCAAAATAATAGACCATGAAAAATTTACGCAGATACATAAACTGGCTACTTGGTCCGGGTTCTCCGGATGTGTTTATCCGACTCTTGCAGGCTTGGCGCTTGTGGGTTGTAGGAGCGCTTTTGGGAGCTTTGCTGGCCGGGTTGGCGTACGGTTTATCCACCCCAGATTATCGGGCACGCGCCACCGTTCTTGTGGATAACAATCTTGAACAAGCCTGGCAGAAATCTTCAGACCGTCTGCAATTTAGTTTTCTTGCTCGTGAAACGCGCAAACTTGAGGAAATCGCTTGGGCGGATGAAACTTTAGAAAAAGTCGACGAAGAGGTTGATGGGACGTCGGTGACGGAGTTGAGATCTGGTATGTTGATTCTCAGCCAGCCAGCTGAAGGAGGCTGGCACTTTTGGGCACAAGATGTAGACCCTCAAAGGGCAGAATCATTGGCATCTGCTTGGGCGCAAGCATTCATTGAAAGCGCTCAACAGGCTGTAGAAGTTTCTTCTGAATTGGAAACTGCTCGAGCAGCCTTGAACGCAGTTTATCTTGAAGAGGACGAACCTGACCCCGAGACCATTTCAGCGTTGAGAGAACAGATTGTTATGCATGGAGAACAATTATCCGGTATTTCTCCATATGTGGAGGTGTCCCTCACTCAAGGCGCCAATTTACCTGTAACCCGCATACCCCAGCAGGGTGTTTTTCTGTTGATTGGGTCACTTTTGGGTGCGCTTTCATTAGCCGTGGCTGCTTTATTTGTTATGAATAATGATCCCAACGATCAGGCGGTTGGCTGAGTTGGTTCGAGAAGACCGATTAATCAAACTGGTAAGACTTCTTTGGGGATTGGTTTTATTGGCCCTTCCGGTGACATCATTTCGATATTTCCCATCATTTTATGGAACAACATTTATTCGACCACTGGCAATGTTTCCACTGGCGCTATTGTTTCCTCTCTTACTGATAATTGCCTGGCGGACACACAACTTACAGAAACCGCCTGGCAGTAATATTTTGCTGGGCTTTTTATTGGTCATATCAGCTGCGACTTTTATTGGCGCGTTGTTTTCTCCAGTTGACTTACACGGCCAAACGTATTGGGGTAGGGCATTGCGTGCATGGTTTTCGTTGGGAGTTGGGTTAATCTTTTTATTTACCGCCTTTTGGATGAATCGGACTCCGGCTGATCTGAAGCGCTCGCTTAAATGGCTGTACCTGGGTTTAATCGTTACTTTTATATGGGGCTTAGCCCAAATTATCGCAATTTATACAAATTGGCTTGATTATGAAGTTCTCAACAAGATTCAGCAGAGTATATCTTTAGGGAGCCTGAAAACTAAGCGCATCTCCGGATTTGCATATGAACCTTCTTGGCTGGCTGATCTCATCCAAATTTTATATTTCCCCTGGTCATTTGCTGCTTTGTTTACCGGCTATCGTCTCACACGCTTCCGTTGGTTTGAGCCCGTGATGTTTTTGCTTGCTAGCGTTTTATTGATTTTTACATTCTCACGCGGCGGCATCGTGTTTGCAGTTATTGTTGTTGCCGTGATAGTTCTCTTTGCTGGAAGGGATCTAATTCGTGGTTTCCTGGCCTGGATGGTTTTACCATTAAGATTGCGGCGCAACCCGGGATTTAGCGAAAAGATCAAGGCGAGTGGGCTGCGCTTGGTGTTGCTCTCAGGTGCAGTCGTTGTATTAGTTGGAGTGCTTTTTACTTTCTCTGAGAACCGATACTTCAGCAATATCTTGAATTTCAATAAAAGCAAAAGTTTGTTGGATTATGTGATTGGAATTAGCGCAGGACCGCGCCTAGCATATGCCTTTGCAGGGCTTGAAACTTTCATCCACCATGCTTGGACTGGGGTGGGTCTAGGTGGTAGTAGTTTTTACCTTTATGACTATATCCCTGATTGGATTATGACGTATACTATTGAAATAAACCGCCTATTCACCCCAGATTCTCTGGCGGTTCCAAATATAAAAAACTTATATGTGCGCTTCCTGGCGGAAACTGGCCTGATTGGTTTTTGGTTCTTCATAGCCTACTATTTATCCATTCTAGGAAACATACGATACTTGCTAATCACAAAAGATGGATACTATCGTTATATTGGTATTGCTGGTCTGTTTATTTGGCTGGCGGTTGCATTACGCAACTTTACTCAAGATTCACTCACTTTTCCCATTATGTGGGTCGGTTTTGGAATGATCTTGGGGTTTGTGAACACTTTCCTCAACCAAAGTAAGAATTTGCCAGGAAATGAAAAAGCCTAAAGATAATCGGAGGTTCAACTTGAAAAAACAACCACTTATAGCTTTATTGAGTATTATTACTGTGGCAGGAGTGTTAAATTGCCGCACATTAATTGATGTTCCCCCTACCCTTGTTCAAACCAACCCACCTCAAGTTTCAAGAACTCCCGAAGAAATAATTACTCCAGAACCGGTTGTGAGTTCTCCGGAGTCACAAACTCCTGAGGAAATAATTACACCAGATCCGGTTGTTAGTTCCCCAGAGCCGAATGTGACAGAAAATTTATTGGTATCGACATTAGAGATTTTGGGCAACGCTGTAGTACCAGTTAATGATCCGGTTGAGTTGGCCTACCGGTTTAGGGGTGTAGACGAAAGCTCAAATTCTGTAGCCCCGCCAGCCGCTGCTCGTACGGTTGGGGATAGTGAAAACTTTTGGGTGATGAACCTTGACAATGTTCAGAACCGGGAGGTTACCGCCACTCTCCAATACGTCACCGAGCATGTTTATTTTTGGATTGAGCAGGGGGTTAATTTCAATTCAAATGATGTACGCGATTTATCAGAAACATTTGAGAATCAGATCTATCCTACAGACCGGGCTTTCTTCGGCAGCGAGAGGCTGCCTGGTGTTGATAATGACGCCCACATTTATATCCTTTACGCGCGAGACATGGGTTATAACGTCGCGGGCTATTTTTCCCCGAATGATTCATACCCAACTTGGATCGCTCCATATACCAATGGACACGAAATGTTTTTCTTGAGCGCTGACAATATTGGATTGAATGAAGGGTTTACCTACGGGGTGTTGGCGCACGAATTCCAACATATGATCCATTTTAACCTCGACCGAAATGAGAGCTCTTTTATTAACGAAGGCTTTGCAGAACTTGCAACACTGCTAAATGGTTATTCGGTGGGCGGGCACGATCTGTCTTATATTATTGATACGGACGTACAGCTAAATGACTGGCCTGAGGATAATAGAACCCCACATTACGGAGCGGCTTTCCTTTTCTTAGCCTATTTCCTGGACCGTTTGGGAGAGGAGGCTACTCAGGCGTTAGCAGCTCATCCGGCCAATGGATTGGCCAGCCTGGACATTGTATTAAATGAAATGGGAGCGCGTGATCCGTTGAATGGGGGATCTATATCGGCGGATGATTTAGTGTTGGATTGGGTCCTCACGAATTACCTTTTAGATGCGAGTGTGTCAGATGGCCGCTACACGTACCAAAATTATCCCGGCGCTTCCCAGGCAAGAGAAACAGAAACCTTGCGCGATTGCAATTCCAGCACTCAAGGGCGAGATGTGCACCAATATGGTGTAGATTACATCAGTATAGAATGTTCTGGACAGTCCACTTTGCATTTTGAAGGAGCGACTGAGACCAACTTGCTACCAGCAGATGCCTATTCAGGGGATTATGCTTTCTGGTCTAACAGGGGAGACGAATCAGATATGATGCTTACGCGTACCTTTGATTTTACCGCATACGATGGTCCCCTAACTCTTAACTATTGGACCTGGTACGACATTGAACTGGACTGGGATTATGTCTATCTGCTTGGTTCAGTGGATGGCGAGAATTGGGAATTCCTAGATACACCTTCTGGCACGGACTATAACCCCTCCGGTAATTCTTATGGTTGGGGCTACACTGGCTTTTCTGGGGACGGGCCGGTTTGGATGATGGAAAGTGTTGATATTTCTCAATACGCCGGTCAGGAAGTCCAGATACGCTTCGAGTACATCACTGATGCAGCGGTCAACGGCGAAGGGTTGCTATTAGATGATATCTCTATTCCGGAGACTGGTTATTTTAGCGATTTCGAGAATGACGCGGGTGGTTGGGATGCAGAAGGGTTCGTTCGCGTCGGAAATATCTTGCCGCAGACTTTCCGGCTAGCCTTGATTGCCTTCGGGGATACTGTGACTGTCGAATATTTAGATCTGACAGCCAATAACGTTATTGACATCCCTCTTGACTTTACTTCAGATGTGGATGAGTACGTCTTCGTAGTTCTAGGAACCGCGCGTTTTACTCGTCAACTTGCTGATTATGCGTTTTCTTTCTTGCCATGATGCTAGCCCTAGTAAGCGGCAAATACTAAAATAACCAATGTCCCCTGAGCTGTTTCATAGTCAGGGGACTTTAATTGAAAACAATCCAAATGCTTGCTGTTTTAATTGTGTGATCTTCACTGAATACCAGCTAACAGGCGCTGTGTTAATCGAGGATTATGTGGAAAAAGCCAGTATCCCCTGGTGCTAGCTTAAGGATTGTTTATTAAAAAGGGGGTTATTGGGAAAAGACCCCTTTTGGTTTTTTCCTTTGAAGATACCCGCAACTTGCTGAGGGGTTCTTCACGAAGCTTAATTATCTCTCACGCCTCTTCAGATGTGCTGGGTTTTTGGGGCTTGCGCATACTGGCGATTTGTCTTTCTAGCTCGATCCTCCGGCTTTGGGCAGCATCTTTTAGTTCACTTTGTAATTGCTCAACTCTTTGGCGCATCTGAGTGCGAATGTCTTCACCAGAGGATGGAGCTAGTAGAATTGCAAGAGTAGCCCCTACAAGAGCGCCCATCACAGCGCCTGAAAAGAAACTCCAGATTCGTTTCATTTTATTCTCCTTGTCCAATCACGATATGATATGATGACGTTTGCTTTTCAGTACTCATTATAGGACAAAACATGCTCGTTTCAAAGCAATTGCAATTAAATGGCGACTTATTGATTTTGCTGCCTGGGTACTCCGATAATGCAATTGAATTCTCTGCGGTGTCTGCGCTACTGTATAATTGTGGAGTTTATAGATGATCGTCTTATCTGTGGGTATGCCGAGAGCTGGTTCTGGATGGCACTATAACCTGATTCATGATCTGGTTGTTGCTTCTGGCGGGAAAGATGCGCGTGAGATTCGCCGCCGCTACCGCCTGGGCCGCATTTTGACGGAGGTTAATTGTAATATCGGTGCGCTGACCACTAAACGCCTGCTGCCAGTGCTGCTGCCTGCTCTGTTGGGCAACACTTTCACAATTAAAGCACACGCATCTCCCAGCCCATTAGCACGTTTCCTGATTCGCGAGGGAAGCATGCGCAGTGCTTACATTTACCGCGACCCACGCGCAGCGTTATTATCCGCATATGAGAATGGACAGCGAGGCTCCAAAGCTTTTGCGCAGCTTACTTCCATTGAATTAGCTATCGATTTTATGATTGAGTACACCGCAATCTGGGAGCAGTGGATGGCTGTGGAGCAGGCAATTAATATGCGATACGAGGATTTGTTAACCAGCTACGATACTGAGGTTTCTCGCTTGCTTGATTTTCTGCCAATCTCTGGCCCGCAAGCGGCCATTGCAGCCGTGATAGAGAAGTACCGCCCAGGGCAGGTTGATAAAATGGATCGCGGCTTGCACTTCCAAAAAGGCCAACCCGAACGCTTTCGCTCAGCTCTCTCTCCTGAGCAGCTGGAAGCCTGCAACCAGGCTTTCGGCCCATATTTAGAGAGGATGGGATACATCTTATGAAAACGCGAATAATTAATACCATTCTAATTTATGTTCTGCTCATAGCATGTGGGCAGACAGCTACAATGCCTGAGCCAGCCATTGTTGAATCTGCGATACCTGTCACCGAGGCTCCGCCTACCAGCTTGGCCGAGCCGGTTTCCAGCCCAACTCCTCCTGCGGTAATGGTAGTAACCGTAGAACCAGCCGGGACATTACCCCCGCTGCCTCCCCTCACCCGCGACCCTAATGCAACTTTATCCGATACAGGACCCTGGTTGCTGGTTCAATTGGAATTCGGTTTGTGGGCCATTGATGCGGATGGGACAGGTTTTGTGGAAATACTTAACCTGGATTTGCGCAGACCGACTGAATACATGTTCAACTTATCCGCTGCGCCCCGTGGAGGCCTGGCCGCGTTTTTGCAAATAGATGACTATTACTCGTATTCCCCGCCGAGGCTTCAATTGCTCTCACTGCCGGATGGGCAAATTCAGCAGTTGGCCGTGCTGCTGCCCGAAGGTATAAATTACGATTATGACCAGGTTAGCTCCGATGAATACGACTTCGCAATACAACGCTGGGGGTCGGTTGGCATGCGCAACCGGCTCAGCTGGTCTTCTGACGGGCGGGCATTGGCTTTCGTCGGGGCTATGGATGGGCCTTCTTCGGATTTGTACGTCTACTCCGTCGCCAACGATGATATAACGCGCCTCACTACCGGGCCAACACAAGCGGTTGTCTTTGACTGGTCGCCGGATGATAGATATATCCTAAATGGGGGCGTAACCCATCTGGGCATAGAAACCTCGGGAGATGGATTCGATTGGGTAAACATGTGGGCGGCGAGCGCGGACGATTCTGGGGTAAATCTGGTCTACGAAACTGACCTATACGGCTACGAGTACTTGATGGACTGGATCAGCGACAGCATCTACCTGGGGGATGAGTATACCTGGTGGGAAGCTTACCATGGGTTAAAGCTCGTGGATATTGCGGCTGGAGAAGTGCAGCCATTGGACTGGTGCGGCAATTACAGCAGCCGAGATTTCGACCCCCAAAGCGGCATGCTTTTGCTAGCGGTGCCAGAGGAGCAGTTCCGGGAGTGCAACCCAGACCCAGAGCCGGGATTGTATCTGCTCTCGATTAACGGCGGTCCGGCTGAGCGCATCTTAGACCTACTACCGCAATATTGGAATGAGGTGGAATGGGCGCCGGAATTGGGAGTTTTCCTGCTGCTAACGGAAGATGGTATTGTAACAATAGAGCCTTCTGGGGTGATGTGGATGCTGCCCGCGCCAGCCAATTACATATCTTTTGAGCGCTACGAAGCTAACCTACCGGTCTTCGCGCCTGACGGCCAGCGCTGGGCTTTCAACCAGGAAGGAGTGTGGATTGGCGCGCCGGACATGGAACTACGCCGGATCTATGAGGGTGACGTGGATAAGCTTACTTGGAGCCCGGATGGGCAGACGCTGTTCTTCTTCAATGACGACGGCATCTATCTGGCTTTTGCCCCAGATTTTAGGCCGCAGCTAGCTGCCGCAAGCATGGCTCCCTTCGTTGCGAGAAGCACACCCGTTTGGGTTGAGAGGTGAAGGGATGTGTATTATGAAGACTCGGATAATTAAAGCCATACTTGTTTATATCTTGCTCATTGCATGTGGGCAGACAGCTACAACCTCCGAACCGGACATGGTTGAATCCGCAATACATGCCACCGAGAATCCGCCTACCGGTTTACCCGAGCCGAGTTCCAGTCCAACTGCCCCTCAAGCAGCAACCTCAACCACAGAACCAGTCGCGACATTAACCACCGAGCCAGCCGCGACACTGCCTCCGCTGCAAGGCGAACCCGATGCAACTTTATCCGAAACAGGACCCTGGTTGGTGTTCCAGTTGGAATCCGGATTGTGGGCCATTGATGCAGATGGCGCGGGCATGCTTGAACTGGTCAGTACCGGTGAGCGAAACAATCTCGACTTTTTGTATAATTTAACTGCTGCGCCGCGTGGAAGCATGGCCGCATTTGTGCAGATCGAAGAACGTTACTCATATTCCCCGTCCCCGCCGTTATTGAACTTGTTGTCACTGCCGGATGGACAAATTCGGCAGCTGGCCATGTTGCTGCCAGAAGGAATTAATTACGATTACGATGTGCCAGGTAATGATGTTGAGGACGCGCTGCAAAGGTGGGGGTCGGTTGGGACGCGCAACCAGATCAGCTGGTCTTCTGATGGGGGCCAATTAGCTTTCGCAGGGGCTATGGACGGCCCTTCTTCGGACTTGTACGTCTACTCCATCGGCAACGATGAAATTACGCGCCTCACTTCAGGGCCAACGCACGCGGTTGTAATGGGCTGGTCACCAGATGATAGATATATCCTAAATGGGGGCGTTACCCACCTGGGTGTGAATACTTCGGGAAGCGGCTTCGATTGGGCCAATATTTGGGCAGCGCGAGCGGATGATTCTGGCGTTAATTTGATCTTCGAGACGGACATGTATGGCTTCGAGAACGTGCTTGACTGGACTTCTTCCACCACTTACCTGGGAGACGAATTTGTCTCGTGGGAAGGCTACTATGGATTAAAACTCGTGGATATCGCATCTGGAGTTGTGCAGCCCTTGGACTGGTGCGGAGATTACAGCAACCGCGCCTTCGACCCCCAAAGCGGGATGATTTTGTTGGCTGTGACAGAGGAGCAGTTGCATGAATGTAACCCAGACCCAGAGCCCGGGGTGTATCTGCTTTCGCTGGATGGCGGCCCGGCAGAGCGGGTGTATGAATTCCAGGCGGAATATTGGAATGAGGTGGCCTGGTCGCCAGATTTGGGCGTTTTTCTGCTGCTCACGGAAGAGGGTGTGTTGACAATTGACACTTCCGGAAATCTGGGATTGCTGCCCTCGCCCGCTGAATATATTTATTTTGACCGGTACGAAGCTAACCTGCCGGTCTTTGCTCTGGACGGCCAGCGCTGGGCTTTTAACGTGGAGGGAGTTTGGATTGGCGAACCCGACACGGAATTGCGCCAAATTTACGAGGACGAAGTGGATGAACTGACCTGGAGCCCGGACGGGCAGACGCTGTTCTTCTTCAATGATGACGGAGTCTACCTGGCTTTTGCCCCCGATTTTATGCCTCAGCTGGCAGCCGCAAACATGTCCCCCTTCGTTCGCTTCATCACGCCCGTTTGGGTGGAGAGGTGAGGGGGGTTATGGGAGTAATTGGATAATAAAATAAAAGCTGCAATCTGTGGCTTAATATTGGATAATATGGTTTGATTGAGGTAGATTTAAAATTATTATCGGTGCTCCAAATCCTTGACAATTAGTATATTTGTATGCGGTTTGGTGATAAAGTATTATAATTTGGAAATGTTACCAGATTTTGTTACTCCATACGGGAAAATAGTTCATAAGGACTCTCTTCAATATATGAGAGATACTATTGATGATGGAACAGTAGATTTAATCTTTACCAGCCCACCATTTGCATTACTTAGAAAAAAAGAATATGGCAATGTAGAAGCCGATGATTATGTTAATTGGTTCAAGGATTTTGCAAAAGAATTTCATCGCATCCTAAAAACCCATGGCTCATTAGTGATAGACATTGGGGGTTCTTGGTTAGCTGGAAAGCCTGTCAGGAGTCTTTATCATTTTGAACTGCTAATAATGCTATGCAAAGAATATAATTTCCACTTAGCCCAAGAGTTTTATTGGTGGAACCCGTCAAAGCTTCCCTCACCGGCTGAGTGGGTCAATATAAGGAGAATTCGTGTAAAAGATGCCGTAAACACAGTTTTCTGGCTTTCTAAAACTCCTTGGCCTCAAGCAAGTAATCGCCGTGTATTAGTTCCTTATAGTGATTCCATGCTTGATCTAATAAAAAATGGTTACCAACCTAGGTTGAGACCCAGCGGACATGATATCAGTGATAAATTTCAGAAAGATAATAATGGTGCGATACCTCCCAATTTACTAGCAATTCCAAATACAGAAAGCAATTCTCAATATCTGAGATATTGCAAAAAACATAATCTAAAGCCACATCCAGCACGTTTTCCAGCACGATTACCAGAATTTTTTATTAGAATGTTAACAGAAGTGGAAAATGTTGTGTTTGATCCATTTGCTGGTAGCTGTGTTACAGGCGAAGTTTGTGAAACACTTCAGCGAAATTGGGTGTGTTGTGAAACAGTAGAAGAATATATCGAAGGTGCGAAATCCCGCTTCATAGATGGTGTGACACCTTCGAATGGTAATAATGCTCCTGGTTTTTACAAAATCTATAACTCCTCCATTTTATGGGATGAAGATGTGGAAAAGCTTAAGCCACTACCAAAAGATGGGGGAAAAGAACGTCCAAATAAAAAAGGGAATGCCTAGACTACCAACTGCCCAATTAATTCAATCAAATATTCATGCGTTCGATGAGAGCAACGCTTCTGGCGTATTAATTTCATCTCCTAGCCGAAATCCTCGGCGATTCATTATCCAGTCTGGTCAGGAAATGTTTGAACTATGGGTTTACATATGGACACTTACTCATGGGGGAGGAAAGGCAAGACCTGCTAATGAGTATCGTATTCAAATTACCGGGATAACTCCTCCTATTGACTTGAATCCATCTGGTCCAACTATAATGATAGGCTTTGAGCCAAATATCCAATGTTTTGCTGGCTTCGACATTAGCAAGCATAAGACTTTTTCCACTCGGTCACCTTCTATTCAGATTCCTATAACAGCTTTACGTTCTGCTCTAAGGGATGGGTTCTCTTTTTCTGAAAAGGGAAATGAAGAAATTGCGATTGGTTTTCGACCCGATCAATATATTTCCTACGCTCTTAATGCAGAATTGCTCCACCTACAAGGTACCGATGCTGTTGCCTTAGATTTGTTAACCAGAGCAGTAGCGCTTGAGGAGTTATCACAAGATGATCTGGGTCAAGTTCCAGAAGAAAGGCAAAGAGTTATAAAAACAGTTTCAAGATTGACCCGCGATGCGGGATTTCGAAGAAGAGTTGTTGCAGCTTATGAGAGACGTTGTGCGGTTACAGGTTTGCAACTTCGTTTGATAGACGCCGCTCATATTTTACCCGTCGGAGTAGAAGGTAGTACCGATAATGTTTCAAACGGCATATGTTTGTCACCAACATATCATAGAGCCTTTGACAGAGGATTGGTTTTTCTGGATGATAATTTTATTATGCAAATAAATAGGGAAAAGGAACAAGAGCTAACCCAAGAAAGATTATCAGGGGGAGTGAATGATTTTAAAAATTTCCTTGGCAGAAGAGTACATTTACCTCAAGATAGGCAGCAGTGGCCTAATGTGGAGATGATTATTGAAGCCAACCGCTTTCGGGGAATATAATATCTTAATTATGAAAGGTCAACTTTGTAAATAATGACCTGTGTATATGGGTTTCATCCCTTCACTGTCATTAATGTGTATTGTTTAGCAGTACAGCATCTCCCCAATTCTCCCAAAATATGGCATAATATGTCTGCTGCTTGGATCCAACATATTGCGACCGAGACGGCGGAAACAATTTAGTAATTTGTGTGCTGGCAGTTAAAGCCTGCCATTACCCTTCCGTCCGCCACTGGCAGCATCTTGGCGGACTTACTTTTAATTTGACGGACTCTACCTTTGAAAGGAGGGTACCATGTCCAAAAAAGACTCTAAAGACTCAAATAATTCCAAGGGGCGAAAAAAAGTAACCACGCTTACCTTTAGACAGAAAAAAGAAAAAGGTGAGATCATCACTATGCTCACCGCCTACGACTATCCCACCGCGCTGGCCGTCGATGAGGCGGGTATCGATGCTATCCTGGTGGGAGACTCGCTGGGCATGGTGGTGCTGGGTTATGAGAATACCCTGCCCGTAACCATGCAAGATATGCTGCACCACTGCCGGGCGGTCAGCCGGGGTGCCAAATACGCTCTGCTGATTGGCGATATGCCCTTTATGTCTTTCCAGGTATCCGTCGAGCAGGCAGTGGGCAATGCCGGCCGCTTCTTGCAGGAAGCTGGTATGGACGCGGTCAAGCTGGAGGGCGGCCGCGAGCGCGCCGGGGCAGCGCGTGCTATCGTCGAGACGGGCATACCCGTGATGGGCCACCTGGGCCTGACACCCCAGAGCGTCAACCAGTTGGGCGGCTTCCGCTCGCAGGGACGTTCTGCTCTGGCGGCCAAGCGCTTGCTGGAGGACGCCCTCATCCTTGAAGAGGCGGGTGTATTCTCAATCGTGCTGGAGGCCGTGCCAGTGCGCATTGCCGAAATGATCTCCCAACGCCTGCAGGTGCCTACCATCGGTATCGGCGCGGGGATAGGTTGTGATGGGCAGGTATTAGTCACCCACGACCTGGTGGGCCAGTTCGACCGCTTTACCCCCAAGTTCGTCAAGCAATATGCCAACATCCACGCTGAGATGCTGGCTGCTTTCACGACTTTCAAAGATGAAGTTGAGAAGAAGAAGTTCCCGGGGGATGAACACAGTTACCACATGAAAGACGAGCAGTGGCTGGTCCTGTTAGGTGAACTGGGCGAGTCTGAGAGCGCTTAATTCCGAGCGACGCATGTCTGACTCAATCTTGATCGTCGGCACGGGTGCTCTAGGCAGCTTGTTTGCGGCGCGTTTAGCCGCCGCGGGCGCTGAAGTCACCATGCTGGGAACATGGAGGGAAGGACTGGCCGCATTGCGCCAGCATGGGGTAACGTTGGTGCAAGCGGACGGCAGCCAGAAGGCATACCCGGTGCGCGCCACCCACGACCCCAAGACATGTGAGGGTGCACGATATTCCTTGGTGCTGGTTAAATCCTGGCAGACGGAGCGCGCCGCGGGGCAATTGGCCGAGTGTCTGGACGTGGATGGGGTAGCCCTGACGCTGCAAAACGGTCTGGGGAACCAAGAAATTTTAGCTGAAGCCCTCGGTGTGGATAGGGTCGCGCTGGGTGTGACTACCACCGGCGCAACGCTGCTGAGTTCTGGGCGTGTGCGCCCCGGGGGGGAGGGTGTGGTTTCTGTAGGTGAGCATCCTCGTTTGGAACCGCTAGTCAAGCTGCTCAAGGGCGCGGGATTCAACGTTGAAGTGCTGGCGGGAGTGGATACGCTGATCTGGAGCAAGCTGGTGATCAACGCGGCCATCAACCCGGTGACCGCTTTGCTGCGTATGCCCAATGGTGAGATCTTACAGCGTCCCTCAGCGCGTTTGCTATCGGCATCCTTGGCGGCTGAGGTGGCCGAGTTGGCTGCCGCACAACACATCGAATTATCCTTCGCAGACCCGGTGGGCGCGGCTGAAGGTGTGGCCGAACGCACAGCCAGCAACAACTCATCCATGCTGCAAGACGTGCAGCGCGGGGCGCCCACCGAGATAGACGCTATTTGCGGCGCGGTGGTGGCAAGCGGTGAGAAGATAGGCATCTCCACCCCTGCCAACCAGGTCGTCTGGCAGTTGGTCCGGGCGCTGCGCGAGGCGCAATCCGAATAATGAGAGGCTAATATTATGGGGCATTTATTCCCTGAACCCATTAGAAACTTACCCTTGGCTGATATTCTTATAGCAGGCCTGAAAGCGTACCTTTCTCAAGCGGACGGCCATCAGATAATATTTATGGAATTCAGCGAACCTGTGGAAGTACCCGCACACTCCCATGCCAGCCAATGGGGAGTTGTTATCGAAGGAAAGGTAGAGTTGACTATTGACGGTGTTGAGCGTGTGTATACAAAAGGTGAGCACTATTATATCCCTGAGGGCGTTATGCACTCTGCAAAGATATTCCCCGGATACGCAGATGTTACATTTTTCAACCAGCCGGACCGCTACAAGCCAGTCCAGGAATAGTGTTGGGACGATGAAATCGGTAACCAGCATAGCAGAATTGCGTGCCGCGCGAGCCAAATTGCCTGAAACTGTCGGTCTGGTGCCTACGATGGGCTTTTTACATGAGGGACATCTATCCCTTGTGCGCCGGGCGCGCAGCGAATGTGCCTGTGTGGTGGTCAGCATATTTGTAAATCCATCACAGTTTAGCCCAAGTGAGGATTTGGAGGCCTACCCGCGCGACACTCCCCGCGATTTGAGCCTATTGGAAGCCGAGGGAGTGGACCTTGTCTGGATGCCGGATGCGGCAGTAATGTACCCGCCGGGTTACCAAACTTGGGTGGATGTTAAAGAAGTCACCCAGCCTTTGGAAGGAGGCATGCGGCCCGGGCATTTCCGAGGCGTGGCTACCGTGGTTGCCAAACTTTTCAATGCTGTACAGCCGCAAAAAGCTTACTTTGGACAGAAGGATGCCCAACAAGTTGTGGTTATCCAGCAGATGAGGCGCGATCTAAATTTTCCTCTTGAAGTTGTGGTAGTGCCCACAGCGCGCGAAGCAGATGGCCTGGCTATGTCCAGCCGCAACGTGTATCTGGATAGCGAAGAGCGTATAGCGGCCACGGTACTTTTCAACGCATTGAACGCGGCCAAAGATGCTCACCTAGCTGGTGAGCGGGATGCAGAGAAGCTGCGCCAGATCATGGAAGATACGATTAACGCAGAGCCGTTGGCCAAGCTGCAGTACCTCTCCTGTGCGCATCCCGAAACTTTGCAAGAACTGGAGAAAGTGGAGACGGGCGCGCTGCTCTCCATGGCGGTGTTTCTGGGCAAGACCCGTCTGATTGATAATTTGGTACTCAAGGAGTAAGTTGTGAAACGAGCGTTCATTGTTTGCGGATTTGTTGTGCTATTCGGAGTGTCTTTGGCATGTTCCTTATTTGTAACCGAACCCACCCCTGAAACCTCACCAACCCCCACTCCAGAAGATCTAGAAGATCCCAAATATGTGGAGATCACCTTGGTCAGGACGGTATGTTATGGAACCTGTCCGGCTTATACAGTTACGGTTTATGGGGATGGAAGGGTCTTATATTTTGGAGAAATGTTCGTCGAGGTTGAGGGCGAGCGCGAATATACTATTCCGGAAGAGGATGTTCACCTGTTAGTAGAATTGATTTTAGAAACCGACTTTTTTTCTCTGCGGGATGAGTATACGGTTGGTGCAACCGATTTGCCTTCTACAACCATAAGCGTAACATTTGATGAGAGATATAAAAGTGTGTACGTGTATGGTGGGGGTCCGGACGAGTTTCACGAATTGGAACAGGAAATAGATAGGATCGCACGCACTAATGAGTTAGTGGGCAGTTGTGACTTCGAGAACTGCTAAGCAGAGCGTGTTTCAAAGGATAAGTGAAAAATGTTACTCACAATCGACGTTGGCAACACAAATATAACCTTAGGATTGTACGAAAAAGAAAAATTGGGACCGCGTTGGCGCTTGGCGACCAACCACGAACGCATGCCGGACGAATACGGCCTGGACTTCCACGGCATGTTAGCGCATGCTGGCTTTGATCCCGCAGACCTGACTGGTATTTGCATGGCCTCAGTGGTCCCACCTCTGACCGGAAAGATAGTGGAAGCCTGCCGCGAATATTTGCAGCATGATCCGCTGGTGGTGGATGCGGGTGTGAAGACCGGTGTAAAGGTGCGCTACGAGGACCCCAAAGGTGTGGGAGCAGACCGTATCGTGGACGCGGTTGCAGTACAGCGCTTGTACGGCGGCCCGGCTTGTGTGGTGGATTTCGGTACCGGCACCACTTTCGATGCTATCTCGGCGGAGGGCGATTACCTGGGAGGCGCTATTGCGCCAGGCATAGACATCGCCTCTGAAGCGTTATTTTCGCGTGCAGCAAAACTATCACGCGTTGATTTGCAGAGGCCGCCCTCGGTGATTGGCACTAATACTACCTATGCTTTACAGTCGGGTTTGTTGTTCGGTTATGTGGGACTGGTGGAAGGTATGCTGGCGCGCTTCCGGGAGGAGCTGGGGCCGGAGATGAAGGTGATCGCTACCGGTGGGTTGTCCGAGAGCATCGCACGGGAAACGGATAGCCTGGAGATCATCGCCCCCTGGTTGACGTTAGACGGTCTGCGCATTGTGTGGGGCTTGAATCAATAGTTAGGGCGAAGCATGCTTCGCCCCTACGTCTGAAATGTATTGATTAAGGGAATATGATATAGATATGAACATACTAAAAAATAAACGCATCATCCTCGGTGTAACAGGATCTATCGCCAGATTGGATTGGGAATTAAGAGGGCAATGATGTAAGGTCATATTGCACAGGATGATTGTATGCGGTATGCTATATAAGTTTGCAATTGATTATTCGAAATTGAGAGGTGCGAAATGCGTCAAATCATTTTATATCCTGGGGAAGATGATTACTGGGTTGTAGAGTGTCCAAGTTTGCCTGGTTGTATTAGCCAAGGAAAAACTAAGGAAGAAGCGATCGCGAATATAAAATTAGCCATACGTGAGTATATAGTTGCTTTGGAGGAAGACAAATTACCTGTACCAGAAGAACGGTTTGAGACGCTTCTCATTGCCGTGTAGAAATAATGCAACTAATAACTTTAATGGCAAGGGAATAAGTAGGACGTTCTTGAGACACACCGCAAGATAAGGAATAAGATGAGTAAGTTGCCAAGGATTTCTGGGAAGGAATGTGTTCGGGTATTGACCAAAGTTGGATTCTATATTAAACGCCAGCGCGGAAGCCATATAATTCTCCGTCGGGATGAACCTTTTGTTCAACTTGTTGTTCCAGACCATAAGAATTAGACCGTGGGACGCTTCGGGCTATCATAAGACAAACCGAACTAAGTGTAGATGAATTCGTAAAGCTGATGTAGGAATTATATAGGATGACCAACCTACTAAAAAACAAACGCATCATCCTCGGCGTAACAGGCTCAATTGCATGTTACAAATCCGCCGATCTGGCTTCCAAACTGCATCAGGCTGGCGCGCAGGTGGATGTGATCCTAACGAGGGCAGCTGCAAATTTCATCACGTCGCTGACCTTCCAATCTGTGACCGGGCGGCGAGCTTATTCCGAGGCTGACCTGTGGGGTGCCGAAGGGCATGTACTGCATATCGGCTTGGGTAAAGATGCCGACTTGCTGGTTATCGCGCCGGTGACGGCCAACACAATGGCTAAACTGGCTCATGGGCAAGCGGATAATCTACTGACGCTGGCTGTTCTAGCGGCAGAGTGCCCGCTTCTGCTGGCTCCAGCAATGGATGGGGGCATGTTCAAGCATGCGGCCACCCAGGCAAACCTGGAAACCTTGAGAGAACGCGGCGCCATTATCGTGGGCCCGGCAAGCGGGCATCTGGCTTCTGGAATGGAAGCAATTGGACGCATGCTTGAGCCGCAAGAATTGTTGGGCCACATCCGGCTGGCGTTGGGCCGCGGTGGGCCGCTTCAGGGACGCAGAGTTGTGGTCACCGCGGGAGGCGCGCAAGAGGCTATTGACCCGGTGCGTTATATCGCCAACCGTTCCTCTGGCAAGCAAGGTTTTGCTTTGGCGCAAACCGCGCTGGATTTGGGCGCAGATGTGACTCTGATCTCAGCGCCTACCCACCTTGAAACGCCGGTTGGCGCGCAACGCATGGATGTGCGCTCTACTGGTGAAATGCTAGCAGCGGTTTTGGACGCCAGCCAAAAGGCAGATGTGCTGTTGATGGCTGCTGCTGCGGCAGATTTTCAGCCGGTAGAAACAGCCGAGAACAAGATCAAGAAAGCGCAAGGCATACTGGAGGTGAAACTTGAAGAAACCCGCGATATTCTTGTCGAAGTCTCGAAACGTAAAACCAAAAACGGCTATCCCCGCGTGGTGGTCGGTTTTGCAGCCGAGAGCCAAAATTTAATAGAGAATGCAGAAAAGAAACTCAAGTCCAAGCAGCTGGACATAATCGCAGCCAACGACATCAGCGCTGCGGATGCCGGGTTTGCAGTGGATACCAACCGCATCACCTTGCTGCACGCCTCTGGTGAAAAAGAGGAGCTGCCCTTGATGAGTAAGGATGAGGTAGCGGGAGTGGTACTTGAGAGGGTGATAAAGTTGTTAGACTAAGGTTTTAGGGTTTTGTGACCTAACCAAAGTGTTGGTTATCTGGGTGCACAGATTGACTCTCCTGAAAGCATATGCGATAATACCTACAGGAATTCACCTGGAGCAAAATGATGGCTGAGAAAAAAGAAAAACGCAAAAGACTATTCGAAGGGCATATTCCCGAGGAAGCGCTTGAACATGCGCGCGCAGCACGTAAAGAAATGCGCGAAAGCATGGCTGCTTTGCTGCCGCCAGAGTTTGTTGAACGCCGCCGCAAGGCGCGCAAAGAAATGCTGCTGGCTGTGCGCAGTATGATTGACGGAGCGCTTGAACGCCTAGATTAGAAAAATTAGAAATGGATATAAAGTGTTGGGGGAATTAATGTCTTCTACGTCTGGGAAGCATCACCCAGAGTAAGTTTAAAAACGCGCTGCCCATTAAGATCCAGGAAAACACAAACTCATCCGCAAGATGTAGCTGCACGCCGCTAACCAGGAGAGCGAAGAATATTATTGCGCCGGTCATTTGGCGGCCTGATCTTTCAATGCGCCTCAGGTGCAGCTTTATCTCCGGGATGCGCACGGCAAATTCGCCGCGCTCCATCTGGCCCATGACGCGGTCAAAGCGTTTGGGCAGCCCGATCAGTGTCTGTAAGATAGACCCCGCCTCGCTCAGCCAGTACTGCCAGTTTGACCCGGCCTCCTCGGCCAATAAATCCTGGGCAAAGGGCGTGATGCTTTCCCAGAAGTTGAATTCAGGGTGCAGACCGGTGCACATACCTGATAGGATGGCGATAGTGCGCCCCAGGTAGATCATGTCTTGGGGAATTTGGAAGGGCATGCTGTAAATTATTTCCCTGAATTCAATGGCAATATCGTGCATCTCTTCAAAACTGATCTCTTGCAGCTCAGCCATACTCTTCCCCCAAATCCGTTCGAAAATCATTCCTTCCATGCGCTCAATTAATTTTAGATCTGCGCTAGGCAGCAAGACTCCCAGCAATTGGTAGGATCTAACTTGCCTGGCAGCGTCTTGTGTGGCTGTGGCGATGGCCAGTTCTCTTAACCCTGCGCGCATATTCGCGGGGATATGCCCGGCCATGCCGAAATCTACGAAAGTCAATTGCCATTTAGATTCACCCTCCGCTGCTTCTAGCAATGGGGAGACGAACAGGTTGCCGGGATGTGGGTCTGCGTGGAAAAAGCCGTCTTCAAAAATTTGCTGCAAATACGTATCGAACAGGCGCTTGGCTACCTGGCCGCGGTCTATTCCCGCGTTGGTGATATGCTCGTAATCTGTGATCTTGATGGCGTAAACATCCTCCAGGGCGAGCACACGCTTGGTGGTATGCACCCAATCCACCGAGGGCACGCGTACATCCGGGCGGTCCTTAAAGTTCTCCGCAAACCTGACGGCGTTATTCCCTTCGGCGATGTAATCAATCTCTTCGTACAGAGTGCGGCTGAACTCCGCGATTAATGCGGGAATATCTGCCCGCCGGCTGATCGGACGATAGCGTTTGATCAAGTTGCCGACCGTTTTCAAGGCTGCCAGGTCTATTGCGACGACGGCTTCAATATCTGGGCGTTGAATCTTGACCACTATGTCCGTGATGGATTTGGCGGGTTGAGATGGGTCCGCGGCATCCATTGGGATTTGGATCGCGTCTTGGGGAAATAATTTGGCGCGGTGCACCTGGCCTAGAGAGGCAGCAGCCAAGGGAGTGGTCTCAAAATGGGCAAATAACTCTGAAAGCGGCGCGCCTAATTCGGCTTCAGCCAGGGAACGGATGGACTCATAATCTACGGCGGGCACTTCATCTTGCAAACTGGCTAGTTCCTGGATAATTTCGATGGGCAGCACGTCAACGCGGGCAGAGAGAAATTGGCCAACTTTGATGAGCACGCCTCCCATGCGCACCGCCAGGCTGCGGAATTTTACCGCGAAACGTTTTAAACGTTTGGGGCGCGTGCGGCGAGCTATTCTCCGAAAGCCGATGGCGCTCAAAAAGAGATCCCAAAAGAGCAGGTTGAGGATCACGCGTAAAAAGAAAAATACTATCTGGAAGTAACGGAAGCGCAGCATGAGCATAATTGTAACCGATAGAGACGGGAAGCAATAATTTTGCCCTAATATCTGTGCGTCCTTTTCCTTTCGCATTCGATGGTTGACTTCCAGCAAACCAATCTGTATAATTTATTCATCCACCCGATAATGAAATTGGCAGGATATTTGGTGGAGAGTTTTAAATCAACTCAGCATTTCAAATAAAGTTCAAGCATTACGGACAGGGGATAACTGCACATAGAGGAGAAGATTATGACTCAAGATCGTAGACTTTCATGGGGTGGAGTTGCGTTGGTAATTATGTCGTTTTTATTGATTGGTGCGCTTGGAGGAGTCAGCAATGCACAAGTCGAGCCTGCTGCTGCGGCCTACACAGGCTGCACCAATCCAGGCGACCAGACCGACATGCCCCAACTTGAATGTGAGGCGCTGGTGGCTTTGTATGATGGGACGACCGGAGGAAGCTGGACGTTTAATTCGGGGTGGAAAACTACCGACACGCCCTGCTCGTGGTATGGCGTAACCTGCACCATCGGGAATGTGACCACGTTAAACTTAGGGACTAACAATCTTGCAGGAAGCATCCCCGGTCAGTTGGGAAATCTCTCAAACTTGGAGGCCCTGTCGTTGGACGGGAACAGCCTGACGGGGGGCATTCCCACACAGTTGGGCATTCTTTCAAACTTGACAGAGCTCAATTTGTCTGCCAACGACCTGAGCGGCAGCATCCCCATAGAGTTGGGCAACCTTACTAATTTGGAATCGCTCTGGTTGAATATCAATCCATTGACGGGCAGCATCCCCACACAGTTGGGCAATCTCTCGAGCCTAACAGCGCTCTATCTGAACGACATCGGCTTGACGGGCAGCATCCCTACACAGTTGGGCAATCTCACAAACCTGCAATATCTCTTTTTGCATTACAATAGCTTGACGGGCAGCATCCCCATCGAGTTGGGCAATCTCACAAACCTGCAAGGTCTCTATTTGTACAGCAACGGTTTGACAGGCAGCATTCCCACGGAGTTGGGCGATCTAACAAACTTGACTTGGCTCAATTTGTACAGCAACGGCTTAACGGGCAGCATTCCCACACAGTTAGGCAACCTCACAAACTTGATAGTGCTCTGGTTGCAAGACAACACCTTGACGGGGGGCATCCCCACCGCGTTGGGCAATCTTACAAACCTGCAAGACCTCTTTTTGTACAACAACGGCTTGACGGGCAGCATCCCCATTGAGTTGGGCAATCTTTCAAACTTGACAAGTCTCAGTTTGTGGGGCAACAGCTTGACCAGCTACATTCCCTCACAGTTGGGCAATCTTTCAAACTTGACAAGTCTCAGTTTGAACAACAACAGCTTGAGCGGAATAGTTCCAACTGAACTGGGCAACCTGACTAATCTGAGTGACTTAAGGATTCAAAACAACACTTCCCTGGCCGGATGGCTGCCCGCGAGCCTGACCAATCTGGCCAGTTTGAACACATTCATCTTTAATAGTACCAGCCTGTGTGAACCGCCTAATGCAAGTTTCCAGACCTGGATTTCCGGTGTGACGAGCGTAGTCGGTACTAACGTTATCTGCGCAGTTCCCCCCTGCTGATTTTGATGGCAATGGTTCAACGGATGTCTCAATCTTCCGCCCCTCCAATGGACGTTGGTACACATCAACCGCAGGATTACTGGCCGCCTTCGGGATCACCGGGGATATCCCCGTACCTCAAGACTACGATGGGGATGGTGGATGCAGATATCGCCGTCTACCGCCCTTCCAATGGCAGATGGTATTTCTACGGGGGCGGCAATGTGGGATATGGTAATACCGGTGATATCCCCATGCCCTGCGACTACGATGGAGATGGGGATGCTGACATCGCTATCTACCGGCCGAGCAACGGCAGGTGGTATGTCAAAGACCAGGGCTACACAGCTTATGGAATTGCAGGCGACATCCCGGTACCCGGTGATTATGACGGGGATGGAGATTGTGACATCGCCATCTACCGTCCGAGCAACGGCAGGTGGTACGTCAAGGATCAGGGCTATTCTGCCTGGGGGATTACTGGAGACATACCCGTATCTGGTGATTACGATGGGGATGGAGATTTCGATGTAGCCATCTACCGTCCGAGCAATGGCAGGTGGTATGTGTTAGGGCAAGGCTATGTGGCCTACGGTATATCGGGAGATATACCCGTACCGGGAGATTATGATGGAGATGGGGATTGGGATGAGACGATATACAGACCCTCCAACGGCAGGTGGTACATGTATGGCATAGGCTATGAAGCATTTGGCATTGCCGGTGATTATCCCCTCCCAGCCAGAGATACTAATATTGATGGCGATCCGCATGAGTAAGATGCTAATTTCCATTTGGGGTGGATAAAAAATACTGATAACAAAAATAAGAAGGGGCTGTCCCATAAGTAGGTTTCGTGTAATTGTAACCACCACATGTTGAGGTTTCGGAAAAAACCAACCCCAATATGTAGGAGTTTGCGGATATCGAGGGGAACTTTTGGGACAGCCCCTTCTTAATAATATTCGGGAGGTTGGGGATTGTTTAACTTGGTATTGTTAATCAGCTATTGACAAAACGTAAGCGCCTGACGAATACAATTACCAAAACCAGCATTGCGGTAAGAGTAAATAGGCCCATCAAACCCACGTTATCTGCAAAGCCAGAATCGGGGAGTACGACTGTAGGTGTGGGGGTTACGGTAAGTATCGCTGAGGCAGCCTGGGTTTGCGCCAGCGAGGCTTGAGTGAGCAATGCTTCCACTGTTGCTGTGCTTGGATTAACTGTAGGGCCACCATCAACTGGTTGAGTAACCTCTGTAGTAACTATTAGTTCAACTTCCGTCGCTGTGGCAGTGGGGGGAACCTGAGTTGCAGTTGGAGGAAGCGTTGCTGTAATAGTGGGAGTATAAGAGTCCGCAGTTGCGGTTTGGTTGGCGAACTCGGCCACTTCAGTATTATTGGCGTTGATCGCTTCCGCAGTTAATTCTGTACCTTCTCCATCGTCTCCGCCACCCCGGCCCATGAAGAAAACGACAGCTAAGCAGATTATCGAGATCAGCATGAAGCCGCCCAGCCCACCTGCAACTATCATAAAGGTGCGGTTGCCAGATTCCTCCGGTGGAGGTCCTTCCGGAACGTCTAGATCGAAATCGTCAAGCATAAAGTATCTCCTCAAACCTTTGGATGCCCGTTAATTTGCAAATTAGGCAAACCAAGTATCTATTTTTACCCTAGAACCTCGATATTCGCCAGTGGAACGACGGCTTTTTCGCCGTCTTCTAATTCCACATTTGCAGCTGCAGCACGCAATCCACTGGGAAAACGCGTCAATCCGGGTTGAACGAATGTGATCTTAGCCACGGTGCTGGCATGCGGGGAACGCAATATTCGAACCTTTTGCCCCTGGGTGAAGGTTTCGACGTTTAATGGGGTTGGTGAATCACCCGCGCCTTGTAAGGGAATGACGATCTCCGGGCGTTTACCTTCGAAGCGGTTATAGGATTCGGCGTTAATCGCGAGCTCGCGCGATTCGTTAGTAGTCAGAAGTGTGTGGGCAGCTGAATTCATTTTCACCTGATCGAAGCCTTCCAATACTATGATGGGATAAGGCATCTTTATAGCGGTTGAGATTAATTTTGGGGCTAAGCTGGAAAGAATCAACCCTCTAATAGGTACATCCGCAGCGGTTTCGAGAGCTTTTGCTTGATTGCAGTAGCCGCCTAACATCATTGTGCCTCTCTGGCTGACATCAAAACCATCGGGTGTGACTATATGATCCAGATCTTTTGATAATATTGTAAGTTGACCATAGTCGACCTTGCCGTTGCCCCAAACTCCTTGTATCCAGGCGCCATTTGTTTCAATAATTGCACCCCTCTCGGCCTCAATACTGGCTATTGAACCCGGTATCCCGGCTTTCAATTGGAAGGGTTTGTTTTTAATTTCGATCAGCACCTGACCACCGCTGATGGAAACCAGCCGCCCTGGGAAAGGAGAGCGCACTACGCGAGAAGCAAACCCACTGCGGCTGGCGACTTTAGAACCTTCAGAGATCTCGTCACCAATTTCGCGAGTAATGTAGCTTGCTGCTTTATTGGGAGACACGCCCAATCCGCGCGCGATATCTAATACAATGTGCTCTGGTGTCAGGTCTGCTTGGGCAATAATGTCGGTAGGAGTTACCTTCTGCCCGGCGCGGACAAGCACAGTGCCTTTGATAGGTAAGATACGTTTTCGGCGGATAGAAGCCAAAGGTAGAATGTGGGTCACATGTGCTATCATGGTAATATCTTCCTAAGTAGGTTGCAAGAGGTATGCCAACATTGTCACGTTTCCAGCATCTTATGCCACTTGACGAGGAGTTCTCTGCGTCTATCTGGAGAAGCCGAGTGGCGAATTGGCCGGCCGCGAGCATCAATTACGATACCAAAATAGCTGCCGCTCACTCGTAAACGCCCGCTTTTTCCCGGGCCGCCCATACCTACGTCAAAGCGGTGAAGTGGCTGAATGTGAAGTTGTGCACTGCGCCCCGGGGGCAGCGGAATGGTTTGCAAAGCCCCGTTTTTTACATCCACAATGTTTTCCTGTCCGGAATCGTATATAATTTTTAGGCGCAAGACAGGGCTCCCTTGCCTAGCCTTCCCAACTGGGGAAATAACTGTGCCCAAGTTGATGAAAGAACTTGATTCCAGGACTTGGACTGCAAGAATTGAATTCAAGACTGCGGCTGTTCCCAGGGCTGGCGCAATATTATTCTTATCCAGGATGATTTTTGTGATGCCGGTGGGTTCTACTCCGTCCAGGATCATGAGCAAGCTCTGAGCAAAGGAGGGAGCATGCGCGATAACGCTTCCCGCTGCGATGATGGGCTCAAACCAGGGCAATAAACCAGCCCTCTTTGGTCCGGACAAATCCTTGGGGAAGGTTTCTTTGGCTTGACTTAACGCCGCGCGAATCACTTCGCGCGCCAGGGCTTGTTCAATGGCGAGATCTGCGCGTGTTGCTGGTAGGCTGGCAGGATAAATTGCTTTGTTGTAAATGTAATTTGCAACGTAATCGTCTGGAACATCTAAGGGTATCCAGCGAGTGATATCTTCCAGTTTGGTACGGTTCACGAGACCAACCAGGCTTTCCCCCATACCTAATCTTGAATATACTTTGAGCCTCAAGTCGCCAGAAAATGAACTTGCTACGGTGGTTGAAGATGCGCCTACGTCAATACCTAGAACGCCTTTTGTGGGATCGTAAACTCTGCTGAGGAAACGGATCACCCGTCCAAAAGCAATAGAAGTAGGTTGTAACATACCGCTGGCCCAAGTATCAAGTTCTTGTATGCCCTGAGTTTTTCGGCCGTGAATTTTACGAAAAATTTCGGTCAGCATTAATTCAGCTGGTCCTAACTGTTCTGTCCCGTGATTGGGGCGGAGATTGGGAACTATTGAAAAAGGGACGAGGTTCTCAAGGAAGCTGGTAACATTTCCACCTAGGTTTTCATTGCCTGCATAAAGTACTTCTGGGCGGAAGTTGGCTGGCAGCAAGTGCAATGCCATTCCAAGAGTGTTGATTAATTTCAGAACTGAACGAGAAGCGCCGTTATTGGTTCCACCTGCAATCACGACGATGTCAGGGCGCAGGCGGATGATACTATCGATCTGAGCTTCTGGCTTTCTTCTATCATCTAGGCTTAAAGTCTCAACTATTCGGGAATTGATCGCGCCGACCAGCCGGCGCACACTTTTCAACGATACATCGTCTAATAACCCCACTGCTGCTACTTTGAGGGGTTGCCCGGCTGATAGGCTTGCGGAGAAGCGGTCAATTCCAGAGCCGTCCGGTGTGCTGGGCATCATCAACCGTTCGTCCATACCGACAAGCAAGCGCCCAGATATGTTGTGCAATTGATCCAGAGCCATGCGCACGCCTTCACCAGCATCGTACATAGGCGCCGCAACTGTGGATGTGGATGTTCCAGAAGCAAGGAAACGGTAATTGCCTTCGACCGCGTCGAAGAGCAATGCCCTAGTATTAACTGTGCCTATTTCCACGGCCAAAAGTGAATCGGCATCTACAAGGGATGATTTGGCCATAAATTAACCTGAACCTAACAAGAAAGTAGTCAATAAGTTCCAAAGGAAAAACAACCGCTCTATCATGGCATTGAGAGATGCAATGTACACTCCCGCGAAGAGAACGCCAAACGTGATGGCGATAAATACCTGCCCAAGCCAAGCAATTGAGGCGATTATGCGGTTTCGTTCAGGTGTTTGGTTGGGTAGGGAGCGGGCTCCGAAGTTGAAGTAAATTAGGGTCGCAATCGTGCCGATCAAGATAACTGTGCCATCTACTAGTACTAGCTCAAATACAGCAACTATACCGCCTGGAGTAGCGCCAGAGAGCACGCTCTGAATGGCTTCGACTTGGAAAATGCCCCCAGAGCCGGAAGTAAAGGGGAGAATAGTACCTTGGATAGCTCCCCCGATGGCTGTGGCCGCGCCTATGCCTACCAGATAAGCGGTAGCCGGATTACCCAGGGTGGCTATGCGTGGCGATATCTTGGTGAGCATCAAAGCTACCAATAATAACCGGAGAGATAATTCGGTGAATGAGGTCTGGGAATTCCCAAGATTGAGCAGTGGTTGAACCAAATGCGGTTGGATGACGGCATGCCAGGCAACACCTCCTGCATAACCTGCTGCTACGCCGATGAAGATATGGATAGCCAGCCGGAACAAGGGATTATCGCCAAAAGCATATAACAATACTATTAAGGTAAATACGAAAGCTATTATCGAGCCTAACAGTTCAATAGCGTCTGCGTCTAGAAGGTTCACTTTTGTATCTCCGAGCGTTTTGGCTGCCGCTGTGAAAGTATAGAGGTTGCTAAACTGGCAAAGCCGCCAGCTAGGATAACGATTACCGTAATACCTAAACCCATACTGAATGCATCCCATTGGGCACGCGCCAGGTTAGTACGACCGGTTAGGAGTTCATAACTTGCCGCGCCTAGAATGCCTGTCACGATCCCTTCAACTTGTTTTGGGCTGGTTTCGAAATACGGCCTTACGAGCGGTTCGGCTTGCGCGCTTATTATCAGCGTTAGCGGAGTTCCATCCAGAGTGGGTTGAACCTGTTCTATCCATGCTCTAGCGGTATTAGGGTCATCGGTGATTACGGTGATTAAGCTGAAATCATGTAGGGTGTGAATCTCTTGCAACGGTGGCATGTCCCAGACGCTCCTAAGCTCTTCGCCCTCTAGCACGTTAATTGGTACAGCCTCACGTGGATTGTCAGCGAGATTACGCAGAGCGCTGGTACCTCCAGCAATGAAACCAAGGTTGCGATACAGTTTTTGGGTGATGTAATCGTGGGAAGGTTGAGTGGTGGCGAGGGAGTTCGCTGCCAGAGCCGGTCCTGTTGGGCTAGTTGAAATTGTGGCGATTTGTGCTCCTTTGAGCAGCAAATGGTCAATAACTGCAGCTGCGGCAGTGTTCATTTCGCCGGACAAACCCGGCTGGTAATCAAATGCTATCAATACCGAGATTTCTGAGGTGAATTCGTTAACCAGGCTAAAAAACTGTTGAGTTTCAGGCGGGATGGTTGCGGCTGATGGAGACGCAACGCTGGTGCTTTCGGTTAATACAGGAACTAGGACAGACAAGAACAGCAGACTTGCGATTGCCAAGCGGAGAATTCGTTGTGATAAGGCTTCGATCTGTCGTTTCGGTGTGAGGGTTTCGCTTTCTGAGGCAATTAACTCCTCAAACAAGGCTGCATTAACATTTTGATTTTCTGTGACATCAAGCTTTATCGAGTAGAGCGGTGGCTTTGTAAACCGAACGATTTCAGGTTCGGCAGGTAGAACACCCCGTAAACCAGACAAAGGTCCCGCGGTTTCCTGCGCTCCTGTTTGGGCATCTTCGTCGGTAGCGGAAATTTCCTGCACGTCTGGACGCATGGTCTCTACCCAGGTGGGGAGGTCGGCTGGGGCTATTTCTGGAGTTATTTCTGGACTTGCTTCAGATTCTTCAGCCTCGTAGATTAACTCATCGGCTTCTTCGGTAATCAGTGTTTCTTCGGAAAGCCAACTGGGTAATTCAGCAGGAGTAAGACCTATTTCGGTTTCATCGCTCTGGAACGAGAATTTGCTGCTATCTTCTTCGCTTACTAGAGCGGGTGTTTGGGGTGTTACGGAAGGAATGGATGGTTCGCTGCGCTTTAAATCCACTAGCCAAGAAGGCAGAGAACCAGTATCCACGAAGCCGGGTTTTTTTGGAAGGTCTGGGGATTCAGCATCTACACCTTGAGATGCTTTGGGTTGATCTTCCAGCAGGGCATCAATTTCTTCCTGTCGTGCAACAACCTGGCCAAGCACTGTTTTTTCCGCACTAGATTCTGCTTGAGGTAGCCAATCGGGAGTGTCTTCTGTGGTTTCGGCTGGGGTTTCTTCTAGGAGACTTGAAATCGAATCCTCCGCTACCGGCTGCTGAATTTCTACAAAGGGTTCATACCCTGGTTGGACAGGCTCTTGAATCGTTTCGGGAGTACTATCGCCCAATTCTGCAAGCCACTCAGGTGATTCTTCCGCAGGTTGGGCAGGTTCTTGAATTGTTTCGGAGGCGCTATCTGCTAAGTCCCCAAGCCAGTCGGGTGATTCTTCCGCAGGTTGGGCGGGCTCTTGAATTGTTTCGGAAGCGCTATCACCCAATTCTGCAAGCCAGTCAGGTGATTCTTCCGCAGATTGGGCGGATTCTTGAAAGAGATCTTGGGCTTCATCTGATAAACCAGCCAACCAATCTCGAGAAGTATCTTCGCTTGGTTCTGCTGGTTGGTCTTCAGCGTCGAGGCTGGCTAATACAGCTTCTTCAGGTTGGTCCGAAGTTTCACCCGCTGCTTCAACTTCGTTGTCTTGCAAGTCTTGGATGCGCTCCATAAAATCACCAGTGTCTTCCGCTGGTTTCCCCGTCTCGCTGCTGCCCCCTTCTTGCTCTTGCCTCTGACGAAGTTCCAACAGCCAGTCTGGATCGTCTTGGTCTTGATTAGAAATTGGTGGCGATGTGTCGTAATCTTTCTGGGGTAATTGAATTTCTGGTTCGGCGGCGCGGAGGTTGCTTAGCCATTCAGGATCATCTTCTGGTATTTCACTAGATTGGTTTAATGTAGGATCTGATGCAGCATCCGTACTTGCCATCCAATCGAGTGTTTCATCATCAGGCCGGGGTTGAATTTCTGGAAGCTCATCTTCGCGCAAACTGCTCAGCCAGTCTGGAAGTTCTTCTTCAGGTAAATCTAGGGGGAATTCATTATCTTCTGGAACCAAGGGTTTCAAGCGTGCCTGGCAGTGCTGACAAACCTCCAGTTCGGGAGGATTGCTTTCCCCACACATCGGGCAATTAATATCAGCCATAGCTTATCCCCCGAAAGGACGGTCCGCGCCCATGAGAATCCTTAAGCCGGTGGCGACAGTCCCTAAGCCTATGCCCAGTAATATCCCGCGTGCTCCAGCCCCTGCCAAAATCTGAGAAAGGTAAGGTCTGATTGTATCGCCGATGAAGGGGATTTGGAAACCAAAAATCGGACCGCTGCCTAGAAGTATCAACATAGCGGAAAAAACAAAGATTATGGAAAAAAGGTTCAGACGTCTGGTCAGCAGGCGAACCGTGGCAAATGCAAGACTCACGGTCAGGACAGCCATCAGGCTGGTTTCAACAGGGATTTGAATATTAGAAAATAACCAGTTTGGAAGAAATCCATCTGGACCCTGTAGGATGGTTGTTACGAAGGTGATAAACATTGATATTATTAATAGGAAACTATACAATGCAGTTTTGCTGCCTTGCCTGATTTTGTCCAAATGCACCAGGGAGAGGTTGATTACGCCCATGAATAATGCAAATCCTACCAAAAGCATCGCAGTAGTTAACAAACTTGTGCGTAGCTCTGGGAAGAGCGGGATGAAATATCCGCTGAGGATGAAAACTCCAACGCCTATGGCTATTATCGTAGAGATTGGTGCTTTTAAGTTCAGGTTCATTACAAAGCTGTTAGCAGCTCTCCAAACGCTCTGATGATGATGATAGCAATGAGTGCCCAGCGCATGATGTCTTGGGCGTGGAGGCTGGCGATATGCATGGGACCAGCGCCAACATATGCTCCTCCTGCATAAAGTTCCTCTCCAATTAACTGTTCATCAGCAGTAGCATACAAAATGGCTTGGGCTGGTATGTTGTCTGTCCCTGCAAGGCTGAGTGTTTGTCTGTGCCCTCCGGTTGTAGTGATAAGCCCAATTTCGGTGCCAAAAGAACCAACCAAAATATTTGCGGAAACATCCTCATCGCTGATTATGGGTAGTGTTCCCGCAGCAAACGAAAAAGGGGTTAACCCAGCCGCGCGCCCTTGAGTAATATCATAGTTGTTCAATGCGCCCAGTGATTGGTAAGTGCTGCGCAATGTGTCTTGGGCTAATAAGGCGAGAGCGCCGTCACCCGCGGTGGCGATAGGGGGGTTGTCGCTGTCCGAGGCTACTGTGGTAATGCGCTTAAGCATGCTCAACCCGACAAAGGCAGCAGTGCTTTGCGGGCCTGTAATATCACCGCGGCCTATGGAGATATGCAGACGTGTGCCGTCTTCAACGGCCAGTTCTATTGCATTACGAAGCCGGGAAAAAGCCGGGATTTCACGCAAATTCGCGCCAGAACGCCTGCGGTTGATGAATGAGAATCCCACGATTAGCCCGAAGAAGCTCAGAACCAGACCAAGTCCGGTGATATCCATTTCCATCAGTTTTCCTCTCTCAGTTGGCTGACAAAAGCCTGGGTCATGTGTGGGTTTTCCAGCAATATTGCTAGAGCATTGATGTTATCTCTTG
The DNA here is from genome assembly GCA_019456165.1 of Chloroflexota bacterium. Lineage (GTDB taxonomy): Bacteria > Chloroflexota > Anaerolineae > Anaerolineales > UBA11579 > VRUJ01. The sequence goes on along the minus strand of VRUJ01000004.1, from coordinate 88,032 downwards.
GCAATATTCCTGACAACACGGGTTGGCCGATGTAGACTAGTTGCGCGGCCGCCAAATTTAAGGGCGTGGTAACCTCGAGAATAGTAGCGATGAATTCTCCCAAACCCCGGTGTCGCAACTGCTCGGCCCAATCCTGCCAGATATGCTCGTGTCGCTGCAAAGTTGTTTGACTCCTAATAACGCGAACAACTTACCCCCTGGGAGTTACCCTAGAGGCGTGTTGTTCGATATTTTTATTGATGCGATTAAAATTGTATATCCGCATTTCTAGCTGGTCAAGTAGATTTGCATTTCATTCTTGTTGGGGTTATGATTGATTACCTTTGGACGGCGTGACAGGTGGATTCTACTGGCATGCTGGGCATTGCAATTTGAAGAAATCGAAACGGATGGAATTATATCCAGGACTCCTGAAAAATTTTATCTCTAATCCTTTTGGATCTACTAATCTGGATGTTGGATTAGGATGTGAATAATGAATGTGAGGCCTTCCCAACCTGAAAATTACTGGATAATATATAGAGGTTGAACTGGCAACAAAAGCCACCAAAAAAAGACATGGATGACCCTATTTTTTTCAAACCTCCACGCTTGGCTGGCAACATCTTTCACAGCGCGGTTATTCTAGCCCTGAGCGTATCTATAGTTTGGTTGTTTAACGAAGCAACCCAGGCAGAGATTGGCCCTGTTTTCCTTATATCATTACTCGGGGCTTTATTTCTCGCGATGCCATTACCGCTGTTAGTTTACCGGATGTTTGCACTCAATAGGGCAGGTTACGTTTTGGGGCGTGAGGGGCTTCGAGTGCAGTGGGGGCTGCGGGTAGAGGATATACCTATCACTCATGTAAAATGGGTCCAGCTAGCAGAAACCCTGGATCAACCCTTGGTTTTACCTCGAATTCGTTGGCCGGGTAGTCTTTTGGGTGTGCAGCATTTCGATGATGTAGATGCGGTTGAATTTTTAGCTTCTGATGTGAGGCATTTGGTAGTAGTTGCTACACAGGAAAATGTTTTCGTTATATCGCCGGCAGACAGCGGTTCATTTTTACAGGTTTTCCAAGAGCAAATGGAATTGGGCAGTCTGAGACCTCTAGCTCCGCGATCGATTCATGCAAACTTTTTATTGGCCGAAGTTTGGGAATCCCCTATTGCAAGGGTTTTGATAATTGTTGGCTTGATGCTAAATCTTGCTTTGTTGACCTGGGTTGCTATTACCGTCCCGTTACGGGAAACCGTAGCATTGGGCTTTACTCCCAATGGATCGTTACTGCCCCCTGTGCCTGCTGCACAGTTATTTTTACTGCCAGCCATTAACGTTTTCTTCTTTCTAGGAAATTTTGTGCTTGCGGTGTTTTTCTACCGACAGAAAAAAGATCCTGCATGGCCTTTCTTATTGTGGGGCAGCAGTGTGCTAACTGCGATACTTTTTCTGGGAGGCGTATACATCATCCTTAGGGCTGGTTAAATATCCACACACTATCCCTAATTATCCACAGTTATCAATGATTTATCCACACTCTTTATCCACTAAAAACCGCAGGTTATCCACAAGGTGAATACGCTACAGTTTTTGACAGGACTTATTTTTGGGGTTTTGCTTGCAGCTGTGTCCTGGCGGGTTAAAGCATTGGACCGCAGTGGAGCTTGGGCGGCAGCGCTAACCGGGGGGTTGATCTTTGCTTTAGGAGGTTTCAACTGGGGGGTACTCTTACTGGCCTTCTTTATTTCTTCAAGCTCGCTTTCTAAGGCAAATAATAAACGCAAAGCTAGTTTGGGAGAGAAGTTTGCCAAGGGTTCCCAGCGAGATTGGGGCCAGGTGCTGGCAAACGGCGGATTAGGGACTTTGCTGGTAGTTATCCAGATGGCGTTTCCATCCCAGGTGTGGCCGTGGTTAGCATTTGCCGGCGCGATGGCAACTGTCAATGCAGACACCTGGGCGACAGAGTTGGGTGTCTTGAGCACTTTACCGCCGCGCCTGATAACTAGTGGTAAGGCGGTAGAGCGCGGCGCTTCTGGGGGTGTGACAAAATTGGGGACACTGGCCACCTTTGGTGGCGCGGGATTTATCGCTCTAATTGCTGGGTTGTTAAATCCGCAAATTGGCTTATTGGACAGTTTTTTTCCCATCACCCTGGCAGGCCTGCTGGGTGCAACCCTAGACTCATTATTTGGAGCTACAATACAGGCGATGTATTATTGTCCCCTTGACCAGAAAGAAACCGAGAGTTACCCTGTGCATACCTGCGGCACGCCTACTGTTTTACACCGCGGCTGGCCTTGGTTCAATAATGACCTGGTCAATTTCTTCAGTTCAATATTTGGAGCGCTCGCTGTTGTAGGCGTTTGGTTATTACTCAGCTAATGGACGAATTTACGAGAGAGGTGTTAATTTTTGACTTCAGATAATAACTCTTCACCAGAATTTATTGTGCCGCTATCCTCCCCTGACCTGACCGATGCTGAACGAGATGCTGTGGCTGCGGTTTTACAAACCCCTAATTTGAGCATGGGACCGCACTACCAGGACTTTGAGGCAGGGGTGGCCGAATACACTGGCCTCAAGCATGCCATTGCAATCAGTTCTGGCACTGCAGGGCTGCATTTGTGTGTGCGCGCCGCAGGTATCACCAGCGGAGACTTGGTGATTACGACACCTTTTTCTTTCGTGGCCTCCAGTAATGTATTATTGTTCGAGAATGCGGTGCCTGTGTTTGTGGATGTTGACCCGTTCAGCGGTAATATTGACACGACACAATTACGCCAGGCCGTAATGGATCTAGATGCAGGCGGTCCTGCGGGTCGTAAATGGCTGCCGCGGCGCGGAGCTGTGGTTGGGGGGAAACTAAAAGCCGTACTACCCGTGGATGTCTTCGGGCAGCCTGCTGATATGGATGAAATCCTAAAAGTTGCCAGCCAGTTTAATCTGACAGTGATTGAGGATGCCTGCGAAGCTATGGGTGCGAAATACAAAGACCGCCAGGCGGGTACACTGGGTGATTCGGCGGTTTTCGCTTTTTTCCCCAACAAGCAGATGACCACCGCCGAGGGCGGCGTGGTCGTGACTGATGATGATGCAGCCGCGGATTTCATGCGCGCTTTGCGTAACCAGGGTCGCGCTCCAGGCGATACATGGCTGCAGCATACATACCTGGGTTACAACTACCGCATGGACGAAATGAGCGCTGTACTGGGCCGCGTGCAGTTAGGCAGGCTGGAGGAAATGCTGGCTAAACGCGAAAAAGTGGCTGGTTGGTACGAAGAACGCCTGGCTGAATTACCGTTAGTAGAAACCCCGCAAGTAGCTCCCACTACAACACGCATGAGCTGGTTTGTGTACGTGATTCGGGTAAACGCTGAAATCGACAGGGATGCATTAGTACAGAAGCTCGCAGATAAAGGCATCCCTTCGCGCCCGTACTTTGCGCCTATTCATCTTCAACCATATATGGTTGAAAAGTTTGGCTACCAGGAAGGTGATTTTCCGGTGACCGAGGACTTGGGGAGGCGAGGTCTAGCATTGCCTTTTTCCAGTGTGATGACCGAAGAGCAGGTTGAGTTGGTTTGCCGGGTATTAGTGGAAGTCTTCGTAGGGTGAGGGGGTAATTTATTTTTCGATACCGCTGTCTAATCCTCCACCTATAAAGTTCTGCCTTATCGTAATATCCATGAATATCTGTATTTATCTGCGGTTAAAATGATTTTTTCATTTCCCTATTATTCGGATACTGGCACTAAAGAAATTAACCGCAGATGAACGCGGATAAAAAGAAGGTCATTCTGCTTGATCTAAAAATTGATGGATTTTTGTATAGCTTGAGGTAAAGTTGAGACCCCTAAAAACCGCAATTAATATTCCGTAAATCTTATCTACATCAAATGTTTGATATTCCACCAAACAAACTGATAAATCAAAACATGCTTGGTGAATATTTCTGAATAAACTCGCCCTTAAACAAATATTTATTTGTTCAACTCAACCTAAACCATACGAGATTTAAGGAGATTCGACGAAATTGATCAAGACCACGTTGCGATTGCAATCGTCAAAAGTATCGAAAAAGACGGGTTCGGAAATTGGCACGCTTTCCTGGTCGAGCAAAACGATCCGTAGGTCGTTTGTAGACTCGGCTGGTTGATCGCTTATTTTGATCTCGTAACCGCCAGGTCCATACTGTGTTGCTGCCCCTGTGCGGGTCAAGAATTCAAGAAAGTCTCCGTTCAAGGTGCCGGTTAACCGGATGATAAACCCTTGAACAGGTGACCCATTCATATCGAATGCTTGCCCACCGACGCCCAAGAAACTGCATCCCAGGTCTGGGTGGTAGATTGTGGAGGCTAAATAGATGGGATTGCCGACCTGCATTTCGTATGGCAGCCCACCACCGTTGGATGGCTCGGTAGGAGTGGAGGTGATGAGAATGGTTTCAGTAGGTGTAGGCAAGAGCTGGGTGGTTGATGTGGCAGTAGGTATATCCGTTGGGATTGCTGTAACTGGGCTGGGAGTTTCGGGTGTTGCTGTGGCCTCACTTTGTTGAGCTGGGGGTAACGTGGCGATAGGAGGCAAGGTGACCTCGACCACAGGTACTGGCGACCAAGGGTTTAAACCGCTTTGAGGGTTTAAGAATACTGCTACGAACCAGCCCCCTACGAATAAGGCACTTACCAGGAATAGGACTGTTGCTAAATCCCAAATCAACCCGGCGAAGTTTAGGTTGAGTTCCCGCTTTGGTTTTTCTGGTGAATCGTCCGTAAAATCAAAGGCATCCATATGAACATTCCCAATAGAGTGTGAACTGGCGTCTATTTGTTTCTAAATAAGTTACTTTTATTTGCATAGTCATTATTTTAATAGCGAAATGATGTTTAAGGTAAGCGAATATCGATTTGACTTTGGCTGCGTTTTTCGATGAGCCATGTCTGGATTAGCCTGGTTTGGAAAGTCAGACGGGCATCGGCAGAAAGTTCTCGGGCTGGGTCGTAGTCCAGCACTTGAATAATATGGAAGCCGAGACGCGTTTCTATCACCTGGCTGTATTCACCGGGCTGTAAGGCAAATGCTGCATCTTCTAATTCCTGGTCGATCAAGTAGCCGCGGGGAAACCAACCTAAATAACCAAGCCCAAGCGGGTCGTTGTTGGTGACGATGGTATCAAATGAAGCGCCGTTTTGCAATTGGCTATACAGACGTTCTGCCTCAAAGGAAGTATTCAGCAATACCTGCCGGGCAAGTACTTGCTCGGCAAATTCAGGAACATCTGCAATAATTTGATCCCGCATCCAGGCAGCCTCTAGTTCCAGACGCAGCTCTTCGCTGAAACTTACAGGCGAATAATAGTTTGCAGCCATCCAGGCGTTTAGAGTTTCCTGCCCTCCTACATCTTCAGCTAATTGTTCCACGCGTTGCTCCACTAGGCTATCCTCGGCTGTAAATCCCGATGAACGAGCGACCTGAGCCAGCAGCAAGCGGTCGATTAGTTCATCCAGGACACGGGTGTTTGAGTCTTCAGTTGCTAGAAGTGTGCCAACTTGTGCTTGGGCATCCAGGAAACGGGCCAGGCTAGCTTGGAAAGCAGCTAATGTGATGATCTCTCCGTTTACCACGGCTGCAGCTTGAACGGCGGTAGGAGAGGCTGCGATAAGAGATGAGGTTGGATTGCTGGGCGGCACGCTTGGAGTGTTAGGGGCATCTGGAGTGGGAGTAATCACGGAACTGCAAGCGGTTAAAGAAATTAGTGCAACAGCAAATAACCAGATTAGCGAAGTGGGGTGGTACTTCATGTTATTGTCATTCAAATTCTTCCTTCGGGTGTGGAAATCATTTTCCTGAAGCGGGGTTGGGTAATATCCGGCTGGCAGGATGAAAAGCCAGAACATTATACAACCATTTCATATTAGTACAAATCGGTTCTGGTTTTTTCGTGCACTTAGGATAAAATCTAACTGTGGAGAAATCACATGGCAAGAAAAATCATATTTATTATTGTCAAAATTTTCATGCGGGTTTTTACACGCATTGAAGTTGACGGGTTGGAAAATGTACCCTTATCGGGTGCGTCCATACTGACGATCAACCACCTGGGACGCTTGGATGTTTTCTTGGTTTTCTCTGTGGTCAAGCGAGATGATCTGACAGGTTGGGTGGCTGAGAAATACCGCAAAATCCCTCTAATTCCCTTCCTGGTAAAGGCTGTGAATGGAATTTGGATAGACAGAGAACGCGGCGATCATACGGCTATACGGCACGCGGAGGATTATTTGAAAGCAAACTGGATGTTAGGGTTTTCACCTGAAGGTACCCGCAGCTATACAGGAACAATGCAGGAAGCCAAGCAAGGAGTTGCCTACATTGCAGCCAAGACGAGCGCACTGATTGTTCCTACCGCGATCACCGGTACGGAATTAGCACAAAAGGAGATATTACACCTGCGTAGGCCGAAGTTAACCCTTTGTTTTGGTGAGCCATTCACCTTGCCTCTTCTGGAGCGCGCTACACGTGCAGATTCGTTGAAGAAAGGAACAGATGAGATCATGTGTCGAATTGCAGCGTTGCTGCCTGAAAAGTATCGCGGGTTTTATTCAGAGCATTCTCGTTTAAAAGAATTACTGGTGAAAGGTGCAAAATAGGGAGATTTCTTGTATAATGGTGCATCAGATAAGGAGTACCTTATGAGCCAAGACACGCAGACCCTGCGACACCTCCAATCAGAAAACGTTCGCCTGCGGTCCGAAAATAACTCACTGAAAGATTACATCGGACGCTTGCAACGGGCTATTAAGGCTTTAACCGGACTTCAGCAAAAGCTTGATTCTATAGGTCCTGAAACTAATGTTTACCGCCTGATCAACGAAATCTTAGCCGCGGCCTTGGACGCAGTTGACTCCGAAAATGGTTCTTTGCTGCTGCTAGACGAAGAGTCGGGTGAATTGGTATTTGTAGAAGTTATTGGTGAGGCGCGCGAAAGCCTGATGCATTACCACCTGCCAAGCGGGGTTGGTGTAGCCGGATGGGTGGTGGAAAACCGGCAGCCCAAACTGGTGGAAGATGTGCGTCTTGACCCGCAGTTTTCTTCAATGGTTGATAAACTGACCGGGCTAAAAACCGCTTCTCTCATATGTGTACCATTATTGGATGGGAAACGCGTAATCGGCGCTATTGAGGTGATAAATACTCCTACCAACCGGCCATTTAATACCGCGGATAGGGACGTGATGCTTTTGGTGGCGCGTTTGGCGGCTATTGCTATTGACCTGGCTGAGGACAGCCAAGTCTAATATTTTCTAAGAGCGGTGAATCTTGTGGTTTTCAAGGGGCTTACGACCGAAAGTCGTCGGGCCCTTGTCCAGGTGTGAAAAACCCACTTAAATCACCACTCCCTGTTTTCTAGGCCTCTTGACAGATAGGGGTTTTTACGCATAATAAGTACAACAATTTAAGAACTGTAAAAGTTATGACAGAGGAAAGTACGCCAGTAGAAGCTGACAGGGAGGCTGGGGCATAGACTGAAACCCCAACCAAGTGGAAACTGGCCGAAGTTCCCTCTCGAGCTGCTCAGGGGAATGACTGAATAAGTTCGGTTTAGTAGTCTGAGACGCAGCCCCAGCGTTATGCGGGAAGCCAACCGTTTGAAATAATATTCAGGTCGTTGGTGATGAGTAGCCTGCTCGTAGCAGGCAAGTTGGGTGGTACCACGGGAACCGTCTCCCGTCCCATTTTGGGACGGGATTTTTGTTTCGGAGGCATATATGCTAAAAAAACTTGATAAGGTTCAAAAAGAAGCCCTAGCCGCGTTGGATAAAGCCCAAGACGAACTAGCGCTGCAACAATGGGGCACGCTGCATATCGGGCGCAAGTCTGCTTTGATGGAAATCTTTATCGGTATGGGCAAGTTGAGCGAAGAAGAACGACCCCAAGTTGGCAGAAAAGCAAATGAGGTAAAGCAAGCGTTGGAAAACGCTTTGGAGGCAAGAACCTTCGAGCTTAAGCAGGAGGCGATTAAAACATCATTGGAGTCCGAATTGCTGGATGTTACTTTGCCTGGCCGCGACCAAACGCGTGGGCGGTTACACCCCACCACACAAACCATGCGCAGGATATACAGTATCTTTGCTGAGATGGGTTTTCAGGTGTACTTATCAAGGGATGTGGAAACCGATGAGCATAATTTCCAGCTGCTAAACTTCCCGCCCCATCATCCGGCGCGTGATATGCAAGATTCTTTTTACACCACTAACCCTGGTGTGATCCTGCGGACACATACTTCTCCTGGTCAAATCCGCGCGATGCGTGAGTATTCGGAGGAAAATCCTGAGAACCCGCCTCCTGTGCGGATTATTTTGCCAGGTATGTGTTACCGCTACGAACAGGTTACGGCGCGTTCTGAGATGCAGTTTACTCAAGTTGAAGGACTGGCGGTGGGCTATAACATAACCTTTGGGGATTTGAAGGGCACGTTAACCGACTTTGCCCGCCGGTATTTCGATCCTAACGTACGCACACGATTCCGCGCTTCTTATTTCCCATTCACTGAGCCTAGTGCTGAGATGGATGTAGAGTGTTTCGTTTGTGGTGGAGGGGGCTGTACGGTTTGTAAAAAAACTGGCTGGTTAGAAATTCTCGGCAGCGGTATGGTACATCCGATGGTATTACGGAATGGCGGCTACGACCCAGAGGTTTATTCCGGGTTTGCTTTTGGAATGGGGCCGGAGCGCCTGACAATGCTGCGCCACCGCGTAGATGATATTCGAAATTTCTGGCGCAACGATTTGCGCTTTTTAGAACAGTTCTAAAGAACTGGTAGCAGTCAATCAGGTAATTAGGTGATTTGGCAAGTAGAGGCAGGCGACTTTAATTATGGGAAATGATAAAGGGCTAGAAAGTTTGCAGGTTTGGCAGAAAAGTATGGGTTTGGCAGTGAAAATACACAAGCAAGTTTTGCCTCTATTTCCTGTTGAGGAACAATGGGCTTTGACGAGTCAACTACGCCGGGCATCCCAAAGTATTCCGGCAAATATTGCTGAAGGATATGGCCGTTATTATTATCAAGAAGGAATCAGGTTTTGCTATATTGCGAGAGGCTCGTTACAGGAGTCCTATAGTCATCTTCATCTGGCATACAAATATGGTTATATAACCGATGAAATTAATAAAGAATTATCAGAGTATATCCAAGAATTACAACGTATGCTCAATGGCTACATCGCCTTTTTGAAACGAAGCAAACGCGGTGAAGGCGAGCCAGGTTCTCGCCAGGCTTTTAGAGAAGAACCTGAAATATACGATATTGAGCCTGAACTAGAAGACCCCGATGACCAATTACCTGATTGACTTGTCACTTTATTATGACGAAATAATGACCATTGGTTTCAGAGATTTCAGAAAGAATATTGGAGTAATGATATGAAAGTCCCTCTTTCTTGGTTGAGAGATTACGTAGATATTGAAGATATTCCGCTTGAAGAACTTGCCCACAAGCTAACCTTCGCGGGCTTGGAGGTTGAAGGCATCCAATTTGTGGGGTTGCCTCTGCCTCCTGGCGAAAAGCACGATTACAAGGTATCTGGATTGGAGTGGGATACTGAGAAAATCGTAGTTGGGGAAGTGTTGGAAGTCATGCCTCACCCCGATGCAGACCGCCTGGTACTTTTGCGGCTCAACGACGGCAAACAAGAGCAAACCGTGCTAACCGGAGCGCCTAATGTTTTTGAGTATAAGGGGCAAGGGCAGTTGCAGAATCCCCTCAAAATGGCATATGCTATGGAAGGCGCTCAAATCTATGACGGACACAAGCCTGGTTTCGTGTTGACCAAACTCAAAAGAACCAAAATCCGCGGGGTTGAATCTTACTCAATGGTGTGTTCGGAAAAAGAACTGGGAATATCGGAGGAACATGAAGGGGTGATCATCCTGGAAGAGGATGCTCCCACAGGCATGCCGCTGGCCGAATATATGGGCGATGCCGTCTTGGACATTGCTATCACCCCAAATATTGCCCGCAACGCCAACATCCTGGGGGTAGCACGCGAGGTGGCCGCTCTTACCGGCAAGCAGCTGCGCCAACCAGATTTCGAATTCGTTGCCGAGGGCGACTCGGTACAAGGACAGATAAGCATTCAAATCGAGGAGCCGGAGTTGAATGCGCGCTTTGTCCTTGGATTGATTAAAGAAGTAGAAATTAAACCAAGCCCAGAGTGGGTGCAGCGCCGATTGAGACTGGCTGGAACACGGCCGATCAACAATATTGTGGATGCCACCAACTATGTAATGCTGGATATTGGCCAACCGCTGCATGCCTTTGACTTCGATAAACTCGTCGAACGTGCGGGTGGTAAAACCCCCATGATAATCACGCGCACTGCCGAGGCGGGTGAGAAGTTGGTAACCCTGGATGGGATCGAGCACGAGCTGGAAGATTATACAGTTTTGGTTTGCGATACGGCTGGGTCTCACTCGATTGCCGGCATTATGGGAGGCTCTGAGACTGAAGTCTCGGACAGCACGGTTAGTGTGGCCTTAGAGGGGGCTAATTGGAATATGATCAATATCCGTAAGAGCTTGAGTTTATTGAAGGTGGAATCGGAAGCGGCTTACCGCTTCTCGCGCGGCGTGCACCCCGCGATGGCAGCCCGCGGAGTCGGCCGCGGACTGGAGTTGATGCGCCAGTGGTCTGGTGGCGTGGTTTCAAAAGATTTGGTGGACGAATATCCCTTGCCTGCTGAACAAGCGGTTATCGAAATCATCCCGCAGGATGCAAAACGTTTGTTGGGGATTGAACTAAGCGCGGATAAGATTGCCTCTATCTTGCGCAGTTTGGAGTTCGATGTCGAAGTAGATGTTGATACTCTGCGTGTGACTGCGCCCGACCACCGCCTGGATATCAGCTCTGATGCCGTAATCGGGAAAGCAGACTTGATGGAGGAAGTCGCCCGCATTCATGGATACGAGAACATACCCGAAACTCGCATGTCCGACTTGCTGCCGCCGCAGCGCGGCAACCCAAACCTAGAACTTGAGGAGAGGATACGGGATATTCTGGTTACTCTTGGGTTGCATGAAGTTATCACTTACCGCCTCACTTCCATGCAAAACGAGGCGCGCCGTTTACCGCCAGGTACAGAACCTGATGACAAACCGCATATCGAGTTGGCAAACCCAATTTCCCCTGAAAGAGCAGTAATGCGTAAAAGCTTATTGGCCAGCGTCTTGGATGTTGTTGAGGGAAACGCGCAGATGAGAGGACATATCGCACTCTTCGAAATCGCCCCCATCTTTTTAGAGGCGGAGGAAGGTCCCCTGCCAGATGAAAAGCAGCGTTTGGTGATTGCACTCAGCGGCCAGCGCAATTTGCCATCCTGGCAGGAATCTGACACCGGTTGGATGGATTTCTACGATTTGAAGGGCATTGTAGGCGCTTTACTGGAAGGAATGAAGCTGGATGGAGTGAGATATGATACGGTTCAACATCCAGTCTTTCACCCAGGAAAATCTGCGCGAATTCTTATAGGAGATCGCCAAGTGGGGGTCTTGGGAGAATTACATCCCCAGGTAAAAATACAATACGACTTTGCAGATGCGCCTGTGTTGGCAGCCACTTTCGACATACAAGCGTTGTTGGAAACAATCCCCCAGCGTCACGAAGCCCAACCTGTATCCGCTTACCCTCCGATATTAGAAGACTTGGCTTTGGTGGTTGATGAAAATCTACCCGCGGCGAATGTTGCAGCCATGATTTCCCAGACGGGAGGCAAGCTGGTTACTTCCTTGAGTTTATTCGATATTTATCGCGGGGACCAGATTGGGAAAGATAAAAAGTCCTTGGCCTACAGCCTGACATATCAAGCCGCTGACCGCACGCTGACGGATGAGGAGGTCGCCAAAGTGCGCAACAAGATCGTCAAACGTCTAGAGAAAGAGTTGGGCGCTAAGCTGCGGGAATGACCTTTTGTTTCAGGTTATCAGATTCGGACGCAAAGCCAACCTGGGAGTAATAATATGAGTTCCGGGATTCCTCGCTCTGCTCGGAATGACATTTAATTAATATCTAATCAAGCATGATAAACGAAGGTCGCGGTCGGCATGAGTAATACCATCTCCGCCCGACAAGTGATATTTTGACAAATCGCGAAACCGCCCCCTACGGATCCTGGAAGTCGCCGATCACATCAGAGCTGGTTGCCTCAGCCAGCATTGAAGTCAAACAGGTGGTCGTGGATGGCGATGATATCTACTGGACAGAAATACGTCCGAGCGAGGGGGGACGATATGTGATCGTGCGGCGAACTCCGGATGGCGAACTTACTGATATAAATCCTGAACCGTATAGCGCTCGCACACGCATCCACGAATACGGCGGCGGTTCGTGCGCGGTATCAAATGGAACAGTCTATTATTCCAATTTCGCAGACCAGCGCTTATATCGTCAAGAACCGGGCGGCCAACCTGAGGCGCTTTCCCCACCAGGCGATCTTTACTATGCGGATGGCATAATAGACCGCCAGCACAAGCGCATGATTTGTATCCTTGAAGATCACACCATTAAGGAAAAGGAAGCGGTCAATTCCTTGGTTAGTCTGGACTTGGAAACGGGAAAAGTGATCGAGGTGATGGCTTCAGGCAATGATTTTTACGCCTCCCCACGCATCAGCGCAGATGGCAAGCGCATAGCCTGGCTCACCTGGAATCATCCAAACATGCCCTGGGACGGCACGGAACTGTGGGTTGCAGATCTCAGCGCGGATGGGTCAATCAAGAACGCAGAGTTGGCGGCTGGCGGTTCTGAAGAATCGATTTTACAGCCCGAATGGTCAGCGCAGGGCGTGCTGCATTTCATCTCTGACCGGACAGGTTGGTGGAATTTGTATCGCTGGGAGCAGGGGATAAGTGAATCATTGGCCCCAATCGATGCAGAAATCGGTCAACCCATGTGGCGCTTGGGCCGCTCCACATACGGCTTCGTATCCCCAAATAAGATTATCTGTGCTTACACTAAGAATGGGTTTTGGTATCTAGGCAGCATCAATACGCTTACCGGCCAATTGGAACGAATTGAGACACCTTATACATATATACTACACCTGCATGCACTTCCCGGTAAAGTCGTCTTCTTGGGCGGCTCACCAACCAAGATGAGCGCGCTGGCTTTGCTGGACTTGGAGACGGGAGCGATAGACGAGATTTGCACTTTAGGTGAGTCTGAGATTGACTCGCCATTCCTATCTAATCCTGAGGCGGTTGAATTTCCAACAGAAACTGGCCGCGCAGCTTACGGTTTATACTACCAACCGCGCAATCCGGATTTTTCAGGCCCTGAGGGAGAACGCCCACCTCTGCTGGTTATGAGCCATAGCGGGCCAACCTGGGCAGCGAAGACTGATCTTAGGATGAAGATACAATTTTGGACCAGCCGGGGGATTGCTGTGTTGGACGTAAATTATGGAGGCAGTACTGGCTACGGGCGTCCCTACCGCCAGCGTCTTTACGGGCTGTGGGGGGTGGTGGATGTAGATGATTGCGTTAATGGCGCGCGTTACCTGGTTGAGAGGGGTGACGTAGATGGGGATAAGCTGGCTATCACTGGAGGCAGCGCGGGAGGTTACACAACCCTATGCGCCTTGACCTTCCGGGATACTTTCAATGCGGGTTCAAGCCATTACGGGATCAGCGATCTGGAACCCTTAACTGCGCATTCGCATAAGTTCGAATCGCGGTATATGGATAACCTGGTGGGACCTTATCCTGAGAGTAAAAGCTTGTATGAGCAGCGCTCGCCGATCCACTTTGCAGACCAGATATCCTGCCCGGTGATTTTTTTCCAGGGATTGGAAGACAACGTAGTTCCGGCAGAACAATCTGAGATGATGGTTGAGAAACTAAGGGAAAAGGGGCTGCCAGTGGCATATATTCCGTTTGAGGATGAAGGGCACAGTTTTCGCAAGGCTGAAAACATCGCGCGTGCCCTGGATGCAGAATATTATTTTTACAGCCGCGTGTTTGGCTTTGAGCTGGCTGAGCCCGTTGAGCCGGTAAAGATTGAGAATCTATTATCCTGAGTCTTCTATCTGGTTATCCATTTCTGGCAATGGCTCCATCAACCCGAATAGATTCCCTTCAGGGTCAGCGCAATAAGCGTGAAATCCAACTCCGGGGACTTCGTTGGGGCCCTGAACTGTTTTACCTCCAGCGACAGACACTTTCTTGAGCATTTCATCGAGAGACTCAACTTCAACTGTGTTAATAACTGCTTGTTCAAAACTGCGCGCCATAATGGCCCCATTGATCCCTGGCGTTTCATCTGGGCCTGTGGTCAATAACCAGTAAGTCTGTTCGCCCTCACCCCAGGTGGCGACATCCCAATCGAGAACTTCTTTATAGAATTCAGCAACTTTCTCTGGAGAGTCAGCCAGAATTTCAAAATGTACAGGTCGTTTCATGATCATCAATCTCCTAAATTGGGGATTATTATATTGATATGCTTACTTCTGGGTAATACAGGAATATTATAATGGGTTCAAATGATTGCTCAAGGTTTTCCCAAGCATATCGACCAAGGTAGAGAAATCCTGAAATTGGCTCTGATATGCCAGAAATAACACCGGTCTGGTTTATAATTACACAAAAAGTTGGAGGCTTCAATGGAGAAAAGGAACATAGGTATTATTGCGACTATCGCTAGCGCCCTTTTATGCGGCTGCCCTGGAGTGTGCTTTTTTCTCTTTGGCGGTCTTTTTACCTTTACCGGAAGCGTTGAAGATCCCTCGGCTTATGGCATCACCACCGCTGAAGGAGATCTGTTCACAATGGGGATAATATTTTTGGGAGTGGGGTTGGTAATGGCTGTAATTCCTTTGGCGATAGGCATTTTTACTTTTTGGCCGCAGCGCAAAGCCAAAATCGAGAATTTTGAAGGGCCTATCCCACCGGCTTTATGAGATTCCTAATCATCTTAAATCAATATCCCAATCTTTGAAAGACAAGATTTAGATAAACGATGGGTTCTAAAAAACAATCTAATAAACTTTTATTAATATTGCTCTCCATCAGTTTAATTTATCAATCCTTGAATATTCTTACAGATGCCAGGCAAGATTTAGTATCCATCCGCAAGAACATTGGCCAGTCGGGAACATGGCGCAGCGCGAATTATTTCCACAGCCAGCGATTGGCGGATTACGTAACTTTTCTTAATGACATCATCCCAGAAGATGCGCGTGTGGTGCTACCTCCTCTGGAAATTTCCCCAACAGTCCTTGCGCGGCCGAATTATATGCAATATTTTCTGGATTTAGGCGATGTGGTCAATTGCACAAAAGTTCAGTCAACTTGCATGTCCGACCTCTCCGAAGCTGGTGGTTATGTGCTTATCACTTCCAGTGAGATTTTCCCCGGCATAGAATTCGATGGGGATACGGATAAAATCAGGATGTTTGATGATGAATGGGGGGTATTACTACCAGAGGAGGAAACGGATGGTTCCATAACCCCATTGAATCTGTTCGAAAGTTTTGAAAATATTCTTGGGCAAGTGATTTGGATTGGGCTTTGGATTCTTTTGCTTATTGGTGGGGGCTTATTGGTTACACTGCGCATGCTACCTGGTTGGGGGCTGCTCGCTAAGTTGTCGATTGGCCTGGGTCTAGCATTTGGGTTTCATTCTTTAAGCTTGTACATATTAATGCTGTTTGGCATGTTACCAAGCCAGAAGCTCATTATCGGGATAACGGTCTTTTGGCTTCTCCTTGGAGCAGGGATTTATTGGTATTCAAATGGGGATGCCCATCTCAAAATTGATGGTTTTGGTATCCAAAAGGAATTGGGGCATTTTGATATTTGGCATGTTGGTTTGTTAATATTGGGATTGTTGGCCGCCGTCATTGCGGTTGGCAAAAGCTATCATACCGTGGATGCCCTAGCATTGTGGGCAGATAGAGGATACGGCCTCGCGGCTGAAGGACTGCCGAATGGGGCTTCCAATTGGGGAAATATGGCGACGAAATACCCCTTGCATATTCCAATTCTGATTGCAAGTTTTAAAACCATGTTTGGCAATATGCTCCCAGCTTCAAAATTCATATTCCCTGTATTTTACTTGGGGTTAATGTTGGTTACATATGATTTCTTACGCAGGCATGTACCCCGGACCATTGCAGGATTAACAACTTTAACATTGGGGACAACCCCTTTGATCTTTAGGCACGCGACAATTGGTTATGCAAACCAAGCAATGGCATTTTATTTAGTAATCGCAGTTTTAATAACTGCAGAAATCTTCAATACCGCTGATAATGTTCTAAAAAAGGAGCGAAAAATGCTTTTAAGCGGGATTTTCTTCTCACTTTGTGCTTGGACCCGCCCGGAGGCATTAGAAATTTGTGCAATTTTGATCATCTTCATTCTTGCGAATGGCCGCTTCAAGTGGGGGAAAAGGTGGCCTAGATTAGCTCTATTGGTCTCTGTTCCCTTTGTGGTTTATTCTGGTATTTGGTTTTCTACGATGAATTTGGCATACACGCGAACAACGGGCACATCGGAACTTGCAGCAGAGGTGTTCGCGCAGATCTCACAAGGGAATTTTCACTTTCCTGAGATCGGTTTTATCTTGGAATACGCATTGCTCTCCTTGTTTAACTTTGAGGTTTGGGGTGTTATTGGATTAGGTGTATTATTGATAAGTCTAATGGCTTTTGTTCAAAAAATGGAATATAAGCCATCCTTAATAGTTGTGTTTTCAGGCCTCATTTGCATCTTCCTGGGAATGGGAGTGATGTTCCTTGCCTCATATAATACGGGCAGCGCATGTGATCTCAGCTGCTGGTTGGCGACAGGATATAATCGTTATATAATCCCAGGGATGTTCTTATTGTGGATCGGCCAAGTTAGCAAAGTATTTCAATAGGAACCAGAAAAGTGAATGCTAATTAAGATATTCAAGTGGATTTGAGTTTATTCAATCTTCCAATTTTCTATGATTTCGATGAGACTGTAGTTATCAGAACGTAATTAGGGAGTAGAAATTGAAAAACAAAAATAGTGATATACGCCTTATTCTTTCCTTAATCTTTTTTCACACTATGGTAATTGTTTATCTTTACCAACATGGTATGTTCTTTAACATTAGACCTCTCGAAAATTATATTCAAATATTGGATACGGATTGGTTAAAAGAAAACTTATTCACAAGTCTTGTGTTTCTACATTCCCAGCCCCCACTTTTTAATCTAGTGCTTGGATTAGCAATAAATTTAAATGGTGATAATGTGAAAATTGGTCTGATGATTCTCTATCAGATATTGGCCATATCATCAATTTTACTGTTATTCATTAACTTAAGGAATTTACGAGTCTTAGATTCAAGTCGTAATTGCGACACTTTGAAGGTCAGATGAGGTAAGTTGGTGTAGCATAACCTCCAAGACCTAGCAAGTCAAAGGAGCAATTATGGCACACACGCAACTTACCTCAGAACAAAGATACCAGATTAGGGCACTAATGCAAACAAATCAACCAGCAACTACTATTGCCAAGATTGTGGGAGTAGACCGGAGCACGATCTATCGAGAACTAAAACGCAACACGGGCCAGCGTGGTTATCGCCCGAAGCAAGCCCATGAGAAAGCCCTGGCGCGTAGACAAGGAAAGAGTAAACAGCGGATCACTACGGAAACATGGGTGTTGGTAGAAGAAAAGTTGCGCTTGGATTGGAGCCCGGAACAGATTGCTAGCTGGCTTAAGAAACATGGATATGAAACAATCAGCCACGAATGGATCTATCAGTATGTGTATGCCGGCAAACGAGCTGACGGTAATCTGCATGAACATCTACGCTGTCAAAAACCATACCGCAAACGAACAGGCAGCAATGATCGTAGGGGGAAAATCCCCCAGGCAACCAGTATTGAAGAGCGGCCAGAGATTGTAGAGCAACGTAGGCGCTTAGGAGATTGGGAAGTGGATTTGATCGTTGGCAAAGGACATCAAGGTGTAGTCTTGACCCTGACAGAGAGGAAATCTCGCTTTACCTTGTTGCGGAAGGTGATCTCAAAACAGGCCGAATTGGTTACCCAGGCGATGATTGAATTGCTCAATTGGGTTGAGCATCTTTGGACAATCACCGCTGATAATGGAAAAGAATTTACCAACCACCTACAGATTAGTTTCCATTTAGGTGTTGATATCTTTTTTGCCCACCCATACGCATCATGGGAAAGAGGAACCAATGAAAACACGAATGGACTTATCAGGCAGTATTTGCCGAAGTCGTGTAATTTGACAACGGTGACTGCTCAAGAAGAATTTATGATTATGGATCGTTTGAATTTACGCCCAAGGAAATGCCTTGATTTCAAGACCCCTTATGAGGTATTCTTTGGACACGATACTGTCGCATTTACTACTTGAATCCACCAGTTCATAAGTGGCTAGCTTTTACAATATCCCTGACCTTGATCACTTATCCAGCATTTTTATATTTCCAAAATTATTTGTTTTACCCGGTCCCGACCATTTTTTTATTGCTGTTAACGGTTTTTTTCTTAATTCGAGCGTACACAGTTTCTATATCTAATTTCAAATGGGTCTTTTTTGTAATATTTTTATTGTTTACTCTCCGAGCCACATACAATATAGCCTTTGCAATGCTTGCTTTAGTCTTTTTCATAATTGCTGGATTTGATAAAAGGAAAGAGATAATAAGAGTATCCATTCCCTTCCTTTGCCTAATTGTTGTTTTTGTTCTAAAAAACTTGTTTCTTTTCGGACAATTATCGACTAGTAGCTGGTGGGGAATGAATTTTTCCAAAGTGGCGGTCCGAGCGCTTACAAATGAACAACGCCAAATTATCGTAGATAACGGAAGTGTCTCCCCGGTGATATTAACATCTAGTTTTCAAGAAATTGATGAATACCCTGAAGAATCTTGGGAAGAAGCAGCACGCGATTGTACGGGCCCTGCCTCTTTCTGTGAATCATATAAAACAAATGGGGAACCAAACTTTAATTTCATTGGTTACATACCTGTATCGAATGCTTTCTTACGGGCGAGTCTATATACCATACGATATTATCCTCTCCAATTTTTGAATAGCTGGAAACACTCTTGGAATATTTATTTCTCACCTGCCCACAGAACAGTTGGTGTTAATGAAGCCACATTTGCAGGTATTAAAGCTTGGGCAGATTTTACCGATAATGTCCTTTGTGAAAAATTAACTGATAGATACTATGCAAATAAATGCACGCGCTTAAGGTTTATTTATATATCCACAATTTTAGTAGTTTCTGTCCTGGTTTTATTAAATGTAAACCAGATTTTCGAAAATTGGGAGCGCAAGGTGGTCTTTTTTCTGATTCTAACAATTGTTTATACTTCCTTTGTAGGAACATTGTTTGAACAAGGGGAAAATAATCGATTTCGACTCGAAACAGACCCGTTATTTTTGATTCTACTTGGCGTAATGTTGCAAAAACTGACGATGATTTCGAGGCGTATAGTTGAGAGATTTGGTCTTTTTCACTCAGGTGGAATATTGTTGAAGTTGAAAATAAAAAGTATAGCTGAATAAATCCACGAGGTTGTTTAGTCCTCTAAATGGAGCAATATCTTGATTAAAACAAATATATATCAACCAACATCAAATTTTAGAAGATAATCAGCCCCATGCCACCTAATAATTATCCTCAGCATAACGAAAATGAAATTGATGCCATTATCGACCGCGGCGTGCATCAGGTCGATTGCGGTTTTATCATCGATCTGCGAGCCGAATGTAACCCAAGACCCCAGTGAGATTTCACTTACTTTTATCCCAGAACGCCCTAAACGACGGTAATGCAGCGGTGTGACCTCCAAAAAACCTTATGCGAGATTAGTTAATAGTAATTAGGAATTAGTAGATTAGTCAATAAGGAAAATAGGTAATTATGTTTAGTAATTTGAAGGATGGTTGTGGTCTACCAAATTATCCTCATTTACTTGTCTATTTGAACGACCATAGGGAGCGAAGAATCTCATGCATTTTTATGTCGATTCCTGGTTCCCTAATCCACTAATTACCTATTCAACTATTTACCGATTTGACCGCCTCGATGATCTCTGCTGCCAAGTCATAACGGCTGAAGGCAGGCATAAGGTATACCCCTGCTGCCCAGGGTCTGATCTGTTCTATTAGTTCAATAGCAATGCGCACTCCCTCACTGGGGGCAGCATCTCCGGCTTTTTCCAATCTATTGCGGAGTTTGTCGGGAATTACAATTCCGGGGACTTCGTTGTGCAGGAAATCCGCGTGCCGCACTCCAAAAAGCGGCAAGACACCTACCAAAATCGGCTTTTGCATACTATCGTAAGCATTGGTGTATTCTTGGAGAAATGCTTTAGCCTTTTGGGGTTCATAAACCGGTTGGGTCAGGAAGAAATCAGCGCCATTAACCAACTTGCGATTCAAGAGTTTGGACTCGCGGGCTGGGTCGGGCGGCAAAAGATTGAGCGCGGCTCCAACAAAGAAGGAAGTTGGCTGCCCGATCTGGGAACCAGAGTGATCCAGACCCGCGTTAAATCCTTGTTTGATGAGTTTCACCAGGCCGGTTGGAGCCAGGTCGTAATCATCCATCGCTTCAGGGTAATCACCTATGGCAGTGGGGTCGCCCATGACGACAAAGACATTACGCACGCCGATAGCGTGTGCGGCCAGTAAGTCACCCTGTAAACGCAGTAGGTTGCGCCCACGGGTGGCGAAATGCAGTGTGGTTTCGACGGGAAGTTCTTTTTCGATAAGCTCACACACCGCCCAGGGGCTCATGCGCATACGCGCCATGGGGCTGTCGGCCACATTGATCACATCTGCACCAACTTCGGCTAAAAGGCTGGCGCCAGCGATCAGTTTTTGGGTAGCCAGGCCTCGTGGGGGTCCCATTTCAACAGCTACGGCGAACTCCCCAACCTCAAGTTTGTCAGCCAATTGGGATCTGCGTTCGGGAGAGGCAATCGGTTCAGGCGCATGCACTTCTCGGATGCTGGAGCCATTCGAGTAATCCTTTGCAGAAGTGTTATCTAATGCCTGGCGCATGGTGTGAATATGTTGTGGAGTGGTTCCGCAGCAGCCCCCAATCAGGGAAGCCCCGGCGTTCCGAAAAGCCAAAGCGTACTCGCCGAAATAATCTGGGCCAGCCGGGTACATGATCCGCCCAGCTATCTGCTCCGGCCAGCCAGCATTGGGCATCACCGAGAAACGGCCATCAGGAATCGCCTGGCGCATTAGTTTGAGTATACGCAGCAACTGGGCTGGGCCGCTGGAACAGTTAATGCCGATCAAGTCTGCGCCAGCTTCGAAAATAGTTTGAGCCACTTTTTCTGGGTTGTCACCCAGCAGAGTGCGGTCATCGCGTGTGAATGTCATGGAAGCCAGAATGGGAAGATCGCTAAGCTCCCGGGCTGCTAGAATAGCTTCGCGGACCTCAAAAAGGTCTGTCATGGTTTCGAGGATGAATAAATCTACCCCTCCGTCAATCAGCGCGGATATTTGTTCGCTAAACGCCTTGCGAGCTTGTGTAAGCTGAACACGCCCAAAAGGAGCCAGACGTACTCCTAGCGGGCCGACGTCTCCCGCGATACACACCTCTTTGAAAGCAGCGGAGACCACTCTGCGAGCCAGTTCAACGCCAGCAATGTTTATCTCAGTAACTTTATCATCCAGACCATGCTCTGCTAGTTTGAAGCGGTTGGCGCCGAAGGTGTTCGTTTGGATGACTTGCGCGCCAGCTTCAATGTACATACGGTGGATTTCGGCCACTAAAGCTGGGTTTGTCAGGTTAAGAGCGTCGAAGCATTGATCGATTTCAATACCCCGGTTGTGCAGCACAGTACCCATAGCGCCATCACCGAGTAAAGGCGAATCTGAATTATCGACCAAGGACAGGAATTTCGATTTTGCCATAGCAGTTTCTCAGTTATCTTTATGGTTTTTTAGCCAGTCAGCTAATAGGGCGGCTGTTTCCATTCTGCCCAGCTTGAGATAAGCTTCTTGTTCGTACTGCAAATCCAGGACTGGGACCTGTAGGCTGTCGATTGAAATGAAATGTTTGTAGTCATCAACATTGACTGGCTCTTCCCAACCCCCATCTGGCAGGCGCTTTTGGATCGCCCCAATGATCTCAACCTGGACGCCGTCAAGCTCAAAAACCCCGGTAACTAAACGCATTCGCTCGCTGGTTTTTGGGGATACAGAGCGAGTTACATGGTCACAGAAGATTTGTTCCATTTCATATGCACCCTGCCAGTCGGATTGCAAATCAATATCGTTTGGAGTAACGGGAAGGCCTTGTAGGGCAAAGCCCACACTGCCAGTTACAGCCCAACTTATGCCCTGCCCTTCCAGCTGCCGGACGACCTTCTTTAGAACCTCGGAAAAATTTTCAGGAATCATTTTGTGGCCTTTATAGAGAACATAAATGGCAGCCTCGGCATACCTTTGGGAAGGCGCCACCAGCCATCCTCATGCTGTTCCATGAAGGGCAGCATTTGATAAACACAATAATCGAACTCACGCATGTATTGTATGTGCAAGCCAGCATTGATCAAAGCGTTAATAATATCGCTCATGCTGTGGAACCATTCGTATTCTACCGGCTGGTTGACGTGGGCGTGAGGGTCGGCGTAAGAGCCTTGGGTTGGAAATTCCATGGGTTCTGCTTCGTGGAAATAGTTATATGTAAGGCGTAGTTTGGGTTTTTCAACTTCATCGTCCAGAGGCATGGAAAAGGGGTGCAGCTCGACGATGTAAAAGGTGCCGCCAGGCTTGAGGAAATGTGCGATAACCTGTCCCCACTTCTTTAAATCCGGCAGCCAGGCCAGCACTCCGTAAGAGGTGAAGACGATGTCAAATTCACCGGAGAGATTGGCCTGCAAATCGAGTACGTCGGAAAGCACAAATTGAGCGTCTAGTTCCAATTCGTCGTTCAGGGAGCATGCCAGGTCGATGGCTTTGTCGGAGAAATCCACACCGGTGACTTTTGCGCCGAGGCGCGCCCACATCATGCTGTCACGCCCGAAGTGGCATTGCAAGTGCAGCATGGTCTTGCCTGAGACATTGCCAAGTTCTTCAAGCTCAATTGAGTGCAAGGTTGTTTTTCCGGCTTTGAATCCTTCCAGGTCGTATTCTGCCGATTTGGCGTGGATTTCGGTAAATTCATTCCACAGGTTGAGGTTGGCGCGTTTGTATTTGTTCATGGTTGGTCCTGGTGGTATTCATCCAAAGCCCATTTGATAGGATTTTCTTGGATGTATTTGCGGTGTTTGAATAAATCTCGGTCGTCACGGAGGATGTGTTCGTAATAATTGCGTTGCCAAAAAGGGGAGCCGGTAGTGTTGCGGAATTGGTTGATTTGTTTAGTTGCCGCGGATTTGAAGGAACCAATTATTGTCCCTAATGAACCCGGTTTTGGACCGCTTCGGGGTAGGGGCGAGGCATGCCTCGCCCCTACGTGAGGCTCATTATCTTCGAGAATCCAAACAATTCCATGCACATGATTGGGCATTACAACAAATCTATCCAATTTGATGTTTTCGAAATGTTCTGGTAAATCTTCCCATACTTTTTTTACTATCGTGCCTTCTTTCGTCAATTGTACTTCTTCACCAACCAACGTGGATAACCTGCAATTTCGGTCTTTCACACAAATGGTAATAAAATACGCGCCGGGAAGAGAATAATCGTAACCCTTTAGGCGGGGGGAGCGGCGGTTGTGAGTGGGGCTTTTCATCGCCGTTTCCACAGGTTGAGGTTGGCGCGTTTGTATTTGTTCATTGTTGGTCCTGGTGGTATTCATCCAAAGCCCATTTGATGGGGTTATCTTGGATGTATTTGCGGTGTTGGTGCAAATCTTCGTCGGCTCGGAGGATGTGTTCGTAATAATTGCGTTGCCAAAAAGGGGAGCCGGGAGTGTTGCGGAATTGGTTGATTTGTTTGGTTGCCGCGGATTTGAAGGAACCAATTATTGTCCCTAATGAACCCGGTTTTGGACCGCTTCGGGGTAGGGGCGAGGC
>VRUJ01000004.1:54341-63901 GCA_019456165.1 Chloroflexota bacterium | reverse complement strand
CGGTCTTTCACACAAATGGTAATAAAATACGCGCCGGGAAGAGAATAATCGTAACCCTTTAGGCGGGGGGAGCGGCGTTTGTACCTGTTCATGGTAGCATTGCTCAATGAAAATCCTCCAATGCCCAAAAAGAGGATGTTAAGCCAAGAGTGTTAAATACTTCTCTGGTTTCCGTCAATGTCTTTCGTTGGTAATCAGGGTCTAAAATTTCACCGAACCACGCTTTCGCAAGCTCCCACGCTTTCTCCAAAGAAATAATCTCGCCAGGTTGATGATTTCTTGAGTTACACCATCGTATCGTGTGTTCTTTCGACCGAAAGAAAAGAATTGTACTTCAGGTGAAGACGATATCGTCCCACCATTGTTTAGGTGGTAGCAGAAAATGGACCACCCCTTGGTCGCCCTGGAGTTTGCCAGCCTCGATATTTAGCTCGATTGAATCCCCACAATCTGGGCATGTGGTTTTAATACTGGAATCTTGGTTCAGAGCGGCAGGGATCCCTACTGCATCCCACATACAGTTTGCCCAATAAGTGACTCCCTCTGATTCCACCTTAAAGCTTGTTGGCACTGCAGAAAAGGGTATCGCCATCAAGATTTCATCCTCACCCTCTCGCTGCACAAGGATGTGTTTCTGCGCCATCTCATGCAATGCAATTTCAATATCTCGCCGGGGAATACCTATAATCTTGACTAGTTCAGCTTTAGTGGGTGCATTCCCTGCAGCCACGAAGTGGCCGTAGATTGTAGTTCGTAGTTTTGTGTGCATTTCTTCATTTGTGCTCATCATACTAGCTCCAAGGAGTTTTCCGCAGATAGGTTTCAGCATAATTTTATAAGAAAAATGCCTCTCTGGCGAGAGGCAGCATTTTTGTGTGCATGTCTCATCTGCCAGATCTATCTGCCGGAATTGGCACCATCTACGCTCTACGTAGGGGTTGCCGAGGTTTCAACGGGCCGGTCCCTCCACCTCTCTGGATGAGGGCGATAATTGTGCTTATCGCTGTTCAAATATATCGGGCAAGTCTACCATATTGGACAAGACCTGTCAAATTAAGCGAAATTAGAGAGAGTCAGAAATTGAAGAGACTTATTCAGGAGACTTTGAAACCTCTCCTATAACTCATTTTTATTTTGTTCAACTCTTTTATGTTTGACGCCTTCTCTTTTATGGAAATCTTTATTATAAGAGGCCTATGTTATAATTTTAATTGATAAATGCTAAATAATAAAATGATCTCACACAAGCATAAATGTATTTTTGTGGCAGTTCCAAAAACCGGTAGCACAAGTATTCGGGCAATTATAGGGGTTGCTCCCAAATACCATCTCAATATTTGGCAAATTAAACGTAACATGGAATCCAACTCGATTGGTTTTTAAACCCCCACGGAGATCTTATTATTGATTTTATTGGCAAATTTGAAAATCTTAATGAAGATTGGGAAATCATTTCCAAAAAGTTAGGAATATATTCACCACTACCGCACCACAAAAAACGGCCAAACCGAAAACCTTATACAGAGTATTACACCGATCAAACAAGGCAGATAGTTGCTGAAAGATTTAATATCGACATTGATTATTTTGGTTACGAATTTGGAAACTGATTATTCTTTTAATTGAATTGTTCTAATTATGGGATTATCAATTATTACAATCCCTTGATAACCACACCTGACATCACTAGCCCTCTAGCAATTTTATCAGTCGCACAGAATAAGAATTGTCCCGATAAATCTCACCCAAAAAATCACAATTCAAATCAAAGTTTTCTTCAGGCAGTACGACGTGAGTGGCTGTAAATTCATTTGCAAGAATGCGGAGGAAATCGCAGTTCCCAGGCTTGTTGTTGTCCCGGTAGAATCGGTTGATGTTATGCACGCGTGTGAGCCATTGGGTGACTTCACCGTCTTTGTAAGGGATAGCCAGAAAGTCCACGGTCACGGGCGCGCCAGTTTCCAGACGGAAACTCTGCATGCCGATCGGAATCATAAAGAATTGCCCCTCTTCTAGGTTATCGGAGATAAAGCTCAGCACAGCAACTTCGGGCGCGTCGCGTTTTCGATCAATTTGGATCTTGAAGCGCAGGATTCCCGCCACCATCAATACCAGGATAGCGGCGGTTCCAACCCCTTTGGCTAACTTTTGGCGGTGCTCTATTAGTTCAGAGATGCGCGGCCATAGTTTTGTGAGACCGTATACCACCAGGACGCTTGTTGAAAGCGGAACCAGGATTACCGAAAGCCGCCAGGGGAAGAGCAGCGCAAGGGAGTGGTTATTGAGCATAAACTGGAGGATGGTCAGTGAGACAGCAGCCACTGTAGGTAGAACCAGCATCCAGAATAACCTGGATTTGCGCAAAACAAATATGGCGAGCAGTATGATAGATAGCTGAACAACCACACTGCTGTTGAACCACTCAGCCGGGATGGCATGGTGAGGTATGCGGAAGTTAACCAAGGCATCCTGAGCTCTGGCATACGTTTCTGGCGAGCTGGGGGTGAAGATGGTGAGAGAATATATCAAGATTGGGGAGACAAGAATAAGGGATGTGAATCCGATTAGGAATGTACGACTAAAGTTGCGTGTCTCTAAGAAAGTGATCAACATGAACGCAAGAGTGAGCACAGCAGCGGCTAGTAAATATGTGGGGTGGAGAGTTGCCGCGAGAGCAACGAGCGCGGCTGAAATATAGACTCTACCGCGCAAGAATTGGTAAATAGAGACGATCAGCAAAACTCCAAAGGCGCTTGGTTGAAATACAAAACCCAATATGCGTTGGCCTGCGACTCCACCTTCCAGCACGTATCTCCAATCCTCACCCAAGGTTATGACGAATCCCTGGCGTAATGCTGCTGAATGGATCACAAAAAGTAATCCGATGAAGATATATTGTTTAGTTTTCGAGTCAGCCATACCGAAGATGATGGAGATAATTCCTGACAGGCTGAAGAGGTAGATCCCCATCAGGAGAGCGTAGTAGAAATAGAAAATATATGAAGTGTTGAAGATGCGGTATGAAATCTCCACGAGCAGGCTAAAAACTGGAGTAGGGTCACGCGTGTTTGCCAGCCAGTCTGCGTCTAGAAATCCGTAGCCAGCATTCGCTAAACCTTGCAAAAAGTATTGGTTTTGGTTGGAGGTGTATATAGGGGACTGCGAGTAGATGATGGCAAATATCAGCGACCAGAAAACGAAAGAGATTATTGGCTTGAAAGATGATATTGTGCGGCTTTGCCGGAAATTCATCCGTCTAATTTTCCACCTTCACACACTTCCCTCGTCTGATTTGGTAAGTATCAAAATCGCGGGCCACTGCCGTATTAGGAAAGACCTGGCGAGCCTCACTTAAAATATCCCGTTCGCGATAACGCCGCGAGAGGTGTGTGAGGATGAGCTGGTGAACGCCAGCATCTTTGGCTAGCTGGGCGGCTTGGGATGCAGTCAGGTGGGCGAAGTCTTGTGCCATATCGGCCTCTTCCTGCATATATGTGGCTTCTATAACCAAAGCATCCGCGCCTTTGCAGACTTCTAACAGGTTATCGGTGCGCCCTGTGTCGCCAATGTGCACCAGGCGGGTGCCGGGTTTTTCTTTACCAAGCACCTGTTTAGGCTCGACTTTTTTCCCGTTTGGTAGAGTAACTGCTTGCCCATTGACCAGGTCGCGGCGCAGAGGCCCGGAAGGCACACCTAGGGCGTCTGCTTTTTGGGGCAGGAAGGGGCGGCGGGATTTCTCCGTAAAGATGTATCCAAAACAATCCGGGCCGCGGTGTGAGACCGGCACGGCGGTCACGGTGAAATCATCTTCCTCTAGGATCACACCCTGCTCGATCTCCCGCAAGGTGACTTTAACCTTGCTTTGCTTGCCTTGAGGGATCACTTTCACCCCAAATAATAGGTTATGGATGCGCTCAAGCGCCCACTTGCCGCCAATGATCTCTACATCTTCCAGGGTTTCCCAACGAGTTAAGGTCGAGAATAATCCAGCCAGCCCCAGGATGTGGTCTAAATGACCGTGCGTGATTAGCACCCGATTTAGGCGCTTGAAACCCAGGCCGGATTGTAATATCTGCCGTTGGGTGCCCTCACCGCAGTCGATCAGAAAGCGGTGTTCATTATGCTTCACCACTTGGGCAGAAAGCCCGCGCCAAACCGAAGGGGCCGAAGCGGAGGTGCCTAGAAATACAATTTCGAACAATGATAATCCTTGAGTGCGATTTTTGAATTGTAATTGTACCTTAAGTGAATACACATAATTACTTGAAACAACAGCCTACAAAATATGGGGTTCCTGTGGTTGAAGGGATTGGGCGAATTATTAATTTGGGACAGACTACACTTTTCCAAACACTAATAAAGCCTCTGCTCTCAGAAAGGTGCAAGCAGAACAGATATGCTATAATCGATTCGTAGAGCTTTAAACGCGCACTTTGTAACTGTGAGGAACAAACAGAGTAAATTTATGGCAAAGGGTAAAATCAGCAAGAAAAAAACTACCCGCAAAACGAAATCTTCAACGAAGAAGGCTTCGCCGCGCAAGAAGAAAGCCCCAACCCAGAGCGGTATTTCCCTGGACCGCAAGCTGGATATTGTTGGCGTCGTGCTGGGTCTGACAGGGCTGCTGACTTTGTTCGCTTTGCTCTCTGGCAGCCGCGGCTTCCTAATAGGCTATTGGGTGGGTATGTTGTCCTCCTGGTTTGGTTGGGGCGTGAACATTTTTGCTCTGACATTATTAGCTTTGGGTTTATGGCTGATATTGCGTGATTTCGAACGCATTCCAAAGTTATCCATTGAGCGTCTTATAGGGTTGGGATTACTTCTCCTGAACCTACTGGTGCTGCTGCACCTGATGATATCCCCTGTGGACCGCGAGATTGCATATAACTTAGCTGCTGAGGGAAAGGGCGGGGGGAGAATAGGCGCTGGGTTGATGGTCTTTCTGGAGAATGGTCTGGGATTCTGGGGCATGAGTATTGCGTTGTCCGGTTGGCTGGTGATCGCCCTAGCCTTGGCTTTCGATGTTTCGGTACTTGACTTATTCCGCTGGGTGCGGCCTGTTGTCTTGCGTTTTCAGGACGTGTGGGATGAGCGCAGGGCTGCCTGGCGAGAACGCAAAGCTCAGCCTCCACCTACTCCCATGCAAACAAATATTGTGCCTGCGAATCAACCCGCTGTCGTTAGCACAGAGCCTAAATCAAGCTATTCCCAACGACCTGTTACTGATAAGCTCCCAGAGCCGCCAGCGAACTTTGAAACCCCAGAGCAGGATTGGGAACTGCCAAAAGTTGAAGAAATGCTGGATGAGGGCGCTCGGGTATCTTATAGTGAAGACCACGACCGCCAACGCGGACGCGTTATTGAGGAAACGTTGGCTTCTTTTGGCGCACCGGTGCGCGTGGTAGAGATCAACCGCGGCCCCACGATCACCCAGTTTGGCGTGGAGCCAGACTATATAGAGAGCCGCAGCGGGCGCACACGTGTGCGCGTCAGCAAGATTGCGGCCCTGGCGGATGACCTTTCGCTGGCGCTGGCGGCATCACGAATCCGAATCGAGGCTCCGGTACCTGGAAAGGGGTATGTGGGTATCGAAGTGCCTAACGAAAAGATCGCGGTGGTGGCGCTGCGAGATGTAATTGAAAGCCCAGCCTTTACGCGCATGCAATCCCCGCTGCGCTTCGCCTTGGGGCAGGACGTGGCAGGTAACGCAGTCGCCGCTGATTTGGCGGGTATGCCCCACTTGCTGATCGCTGGAGCGACTGGGTCGGGGAAATCAGTAGCGGTCAACTCTGTGATAAGTGGGTTGATCTTGCACAACACACCTGAGACGCTGCGCTTCATCATGATGGACCCCAAACGCGTCGAACTGACCGGTTACAACGGCATCCCCCACTTGATGGCTCCTGTGGTGGTTGAGTTGGACCGTGTGGTGGGGGTCTTGCAGTGGATGACGAGAGAGATGGACAACCGCTATCATAAATTTGCCAAGATCGGGGCGCGTAATATCGCGGATTACAACCTGCGGGTATCCGAGAACGGCCAGCAACACATGCCGTTCTTGGTTGTCGTTATCGACGAGTTGGCTGACCTAATGATGGTAGCCCCAGACCAGACCGAACGCCTGATCACACGCATGGCCCAGCTGGCGCGCGCTACCGGCATACACCTGGTGATTTCCACCCAACGGCCCTCAGTGGACGTTGTCACTGGGCTGATCAAGGCCAACATTCCAGCGCGCATCGCTTTCGCAGTAGCTTCTGGAACGGACAGCCGCGTGATCCTGGACCAGCCCGGCGCGGAGCGGCTGCTGGGCCGCGGTGACATGCTATTTCAAGCGCCAGATGCCCCCGCGCCAGTGCGCTTGCAGGGTGTCTTCGTCTCGGATAACGAGATCTTGCGTATTGTGCAATATTGGCGCAAGTTTGCGGGCACAACCTCAACCGCGCCTATAGCCATCAGCACGCGTCCTCGGGGTGCAATCCCCACGGATGTACCGTTTAAGCAGATGCCTATCTGGGAGGAGATGGAGGAAGAGGAAGAAAAGGACAAGTTATACGATGAGGCGGTAGATCTGGTACGCCGCCAGGGACGCGCTTCGATCTCAATGCTGCAGAGGCGCATGCGCATTGGCTACACACGTTCTGCTCGCCTGATTGACGTATTGGAGGAGAAAGGCATCATTGGCCCGGCTAAAAAGGGCGCTCAAGCCCGCGAAATCTTGGATTACGGCCCGGCTGGCCCACCGGTGGATGATTGAGATCGAAAATTATACGCTAAGGGCGCAGCATGCTGCGCCCCAACAAAAAAAGGGTTTTGTTTTAATGTACTCGAATGACAACCAACCGCGCAACTGCCATTCCATCCAGATCATCCTAAGATCCAGGTTTTGAAAGCCAATTTAGAACTTGAGTAGGAGGTTTCTATGAAAAACAAAAATTTATCCTTGTGGGGTATCCTTGGATTAGTAATTGTCATTGTGGCTATCATCAGTTGGTTTGCTTTTCCGTCCTGGAAGGATCAGGAAGGCGGTGTCTGGCAGCTACTAGGAATTGTGGCCGTTGGGGTGGTATCCATTACCAAAGACCTGGTAGCGATTGCCAAGGATGTAAAAGAGATGCAGGAAAAGGAGGCACTCAAAAAAAAACAACCATCCAGCAGAGCTGCCAGCATCAAGAAAGTAGAGGCGAAGGGTGAACGCTCTGTAGCGATAGGTGGAAGTGCAAAAAACGCGGTGATAGTTACCGGAGATAACAATGAGGTTGCGGAGAAAAACAAAGAGTGAGTCAAAATAAACTGAACGATTTCATCCAAAAACTGCTTGCAGGGAATGCCAGCGAACCTGAAATCGCTGAAATTAAAACAGCGATTGCTAAGGGTAACCTGACTCTGGCGGCTGGAACGCGCAGTGTAGCGATAGGCGGGAACGCACCTGGGGCTTATATACAGTCTGGAGATATCAAAATTGAGCTGACAGCAGAAGCATTGGAAGTGGTTATGCAGACTCCCTACCAGCCTGAGGTGTTGGAAGATATAACTGCGATTCAACAAGCTGCCGGATTGCCTCCTGGCTCGCGAATGACATTCTCCCGAAACCAGGTCTTCACCGGACGAGAGCAAGACCTGCTCGCCCTCGCCAAGGGGATCTTTGAGCAAGGTGGACCCACCCTGGTGACCCAATCGATTGTCGGGATTGGTGGGATTGGCAAGACCCAACTGGCGGTGGAATTCTGCTTCCGCTATGGACGTTACTTCCACGGCGTGCATTGGATCGATGCAGCCCCAGTGAGTGTGGAGGAAGGTAAACCAGGATTGCCCTTACGCAGCCGTGTGGAAGGGGAGTTGGCATCCTGTGGCGCAAACATGCTGCTGAGTGAGTGGCCTGAAGAACAACCAGAACAGATAAGGCGCACATTGGCAGCCTGGGCAAAAGATGGCCCGCGGTTGGTGATCCTGGACAACCTGGAAGATGTAAAAGGTGCAAGAGAGGTGCTGAAGGTGCTGGGTGATGGGGGTGATTTGCGCATCTTGATCACTGCCCGGCGGCAGGAATGGCCTGGAGACCTGGCAAGAGTGACCCACAAATTGGATGTGTTCAGTGAGGAGGAGAGCCTGGTGTTCCTGCGCAAAACTTTAAAAGATGAAAAGTTGCATCCCCAGGAAGAGTTGGAGGCATTGGCAGAAAGATTGGGGCATTTGCCACTGGCCCTGGAAATGGCCGGACGCTATCTCAGACGGATGAAAATAGGGGTATCGGGATACATGCAGAAGCTGGATGCCGTCATGGAGCACCCCTCGATGTCGAATTGGAAACCGGAGTACGGCAGTCCTACCGAGCACGACCTCAGCCTGCGGGGCACATTTCTGGTGAGTTGGGAGGGAGTTACAGACGAGCAGGCATGCAAGCTGTTCACCCTGCTGGCCTGGTGTGCACCCAATGAACCAATCCCCCTGACCTTGCTGGGAGAAGCCGCCAACCTGGAAGAGGCAGAGGTTAGAGAGGGGTTGATCGAGTTAGAGGATGTGGGGTTGGTGAGCTATCCGGAGGAAGCAATTGAGCCGGTGATGCATCCTTTGGTTGGAGAGTTTGGACAGGCGGAGAGCATAGCCACACATGAAGAAGGAGACCTTAAGAGTATCGCAAAAACATTGTCGGTATTAAGTTCTGCTGCCAATCAGAGTGGGTATCCGCGTCAGTTTGTGCAATATAGACGGCATGTAGAAATCCTTGCTGGACATGCAGAGGTGGCCGAACTTGAAAATGCAGGTGGGTTGTGGAATAGTCTGGGGTATCACCTGCAAATGATCGCTAATTATGCCGGAGCGCAGCAGATATTCGAGCGAGCCCTGGCGATCGATGAGGCCGCCTTTGGCCGCGAGCATCCTGAAGTAGCTGTAAATGTCAACAACCTGGGGAGTGTGCTGATGGCTATGGGGGACTATGCCGGAGCGCAGCAGATGTATGAGCGCGCCCTGGCTATATTTGAGCAACACCTGGGAGAGGAACACCCAAATGTTGGCACATTAGTCAATAACCTGGGGGGTGTGCTGAATGCTATGGGGGACTATGCCGGAGCGCAGCAGATGTATGAGCGTGCCCTGGCGATCGATGAGGCCGCCTTTGGCCGCGAGCATCCCAATGTGGGTAGAGATGTCAACAACCTGGGTATGGTGCTGCAGGCTATGGGGGACTATACCGGAGCGCAGCAGATGTATGAGCGCGCCCTGGCTATCGATGAGGCCGCCTTTGGCCGCGAGCATCCTGATGTAGCTGTAGATGTCAACAACCTGGGGAGTGTGCTGAATGCTATGGGGGACTATACCGGAGCGCAGCAGATGTATGAGCGCGCCCTGGCTATTGATGAGGCCGCCTTTGGCCGCGAGCATCCCAAGGTGGGTAATCGGGTCAACAACCTGGGGAGTGTGCTGCAGGCTATGGGGGACTATGCCGGAGCGCAGCAGATGTATGAGCGCGCCCTGGCGATCGATGAGGCCGCCTTTGGCCGCGAGCATCCCAAGGTGGGTAATCGGGTCAACAACCTGGGGAGTGTGCTGCAGGCTAT
>VRUJ01000004.1:53627-54241 GCA_019456165.1 Chloroflexota bacterium | reverse complement strand
GGGGGACTATGCCGGAGCGCAGCAGATGTATGAGCGTGCCCTGGCGATATTTGAGCAACACCTGGGAGAGGAACACCCAAATGTTGGCACATTAGTCAACAACCAGGGGAGTGTGCTGAAGGCTATGGGGGACTATGCCGGAGCGCAGCAGATGTATGAGCGCGCCCTGGCGATATTTGAGAAGGCATTACCTCCAGACCATCCTACTATACAGACAATTAAGGGTAATCTTGAGAGTTTAGATCAATAATTCAAATGCAAACGATATGTGACGCTTTGATCCTTCCGCAGCATGCCGCGCCCCAACAAAAGGGGTTTTGTTTAAATGTGCCCGAGTGATAACCAACACCGAAACCGCCGTTCAATCCGCCTACAAGGATACGATTACACTCTGGCGGGAGCATATTTTGTAACCATTTGTACCTGGAAGCGTTTGTTGTTGTTTGGCAAGGTTGTGGCTGGCGAGATGCGCTTGAATGATTTTGGGGAAATAATGACCCAGACCTGGGAAAAAATCCCCGCACATTTTCCGTATGTGGATTTAGATGTCTTTTTAGTTATGCCGAATCATATTCATGGGATTATTGTAATAAATGATACGGTAGAGACGCAGC
>VRUJ01000004.1:0-53527 GCA_019456165.1 Chloroflexota bacterium | reverse complement strand
ATAAATGATACGGTAGAGACGCAGCATGCTGCGTCCCTACGAGAGGATATCCCACATGTAAAACCTGGTTCATTAGGTGCTATTGTATGTTCATTCAAATCAGCAGCAACGAGGCGCATAAACCAGATACGAAATTCTGTAAGTCAGCCTGTTTGGCAGCGGAATTATTACGACCGGGTTATTCGCAATGAGCAGGAATTGAATCGCATTCGACATTATGTTGAAAGCAATCCGATTTTGTGGGATCAGGATGAGGAAAATCCGGGTTACAATGTTAGTGGGTAGAGGCAATGCGTCGAAGCTTGGGGAAAAATTCTTGAATGTTTTGCGCGTGCGGATTTAGATGTCTTTTTAGTTATGCCGAATCATATTCATGGGATTATTGTAATAAATGATACGGTAGAGACGCAGCATGCTGCGTCCCTACGAGAGGATATCCCACATGTAAAACCTGGTTCATTAGGTGCTATTGTGCAAATTGTAGAAATGGGATTATTTGGCGAAGTGGATACAAACCTTACATCATGGTAAAGAACATAACCTTTTACATTCAGAATTCACATAAATTCAAAAAGTTTTATTAATAAACTTTTCAGTTTAAGGTATACTTTAACCACAGATATTAGAAGGACAATGGTTATTTACATGAAATTTCGAATCAGATCACTTGCGTGACAGGAGGCTTAAACATGGGCGAAAAAGGAAAGAAAGATAAAGGTAAACGAGAAAACAAGAAAAAAGCCAAGCTCACTTTGAAAGAAAAACGGAGACTGAAAAAGGAAAAAAAACAATAAGTTCCAAGAAGTATCAACTTGATTACAATGGACCGCACACTTAGATCTGTGCGGTTTATTGTCTAATAACCAAGAGAGATTTTTATAAAATAAATGATTGGGAAAAATCAGAGTTAAGAGAAAATAATATTGCGCAAGCTCAAGAAGATGTTCCCAGATGAAGGGGATAGAAAATTGGCCTTTAAAATCCTTGAGGAGTATGGAGTAGAGGAGCATGAACGCGGCGAGCCGAGAGTAAGATTAGGAATATTGAAAATCTCGAAAAACAACATTGAATCTCTTCGGAAGAACACACGCTATGCTAAGCAGGATTACAGGGATGTGCTTTGCTGGGCGGAATACCCCAATCAGAGTAAAAATTGGCCCAAGCCAAACAGCCCCAAAAAGCAAGAATTAATCGATAAAGACGAGCGCCAATATAAAGAATGGTTATACGGCGACTGATTCAGCGGCTTGTTTTGTTGGTTGATAAATCTCTGATTTGATAAAGGGGCGAAGCAGCGCTTCGCCCCTACAATGATTGTTGGTTAGCTGCGCCGCAAGGTGGCGAGGATATACCTTGCCCCGAAAATCACTATAAGAAGTAACACTACTGTTATTACGGCGAGCAGCATCGGGTTTATTTTAGCAGGAGCGGCTTCTTCTTCGCCAGTTACCTCCCCACTCTCTGGTGGCTGTGCCTCAACGCCAGTCGTTGTATCCTGCGACATTTGCATACCTCGCGAGGGCGCGATGCCTGTAAAATCGACGCCCTCAGCACCCGGATAACTCTCTGGGGTGGAATCGGGGTCATTTGGATCACTTTCCATATTGATTTCAGCACCGTCGAAAATACTATCTCCATCAGTGTCTGCCAGGCTGGGGTCGGTACCGTAATCGAACTCCTGCCAGGCTAACAAATTGTCGGAGTCAATATCTAAGGCTGCATCACCAGGATTGCTTGGATCAAGACCGAAAGCCAATTCCCAAGTATCTGGTAAGCCATCATCATCTGTATCTTGACCGACAAAGATCGTAATACTTACTTGGCCGCTGATATCTTGGCTGTTGGTAGCTTGTAGTGTGAGGGTGTGTTGGCCTTCGGAAAGGTTA
This sequence comes from Chloroflexota bacterium, assembly GCA_019456165.1. Classification (GTDB taxonomy): domain Bacteria; phylum Chloroflexota; class Anaerolineae; order Anaerolineales; family UBA11579; genus VRUJ01. The sequence continues at coordinate 51,641 of VRUJ01000004.1, read as the reverse complement.
GTGAGAGTTGCTTCTGCACCAGAGGCAACCGTTTCATCATCAAGCAGCCATTCAAGGGCGGCCTCTGTTAGGTTACCCTCGTCATAATCGTAACCTGTGCCGAAAACCTGGAGGGAATCGCCGAGGCTAACAAATGTGCCATCCAGAGGGTTGAGTATTGTAGGGATGGGGGGTTTGGGGGCAATGCTGATATCCTCGACTTCATCTGAGGCAACGTTTATCCCATCGCTGATCTGCACGCGCACCCGCCAGCCCTCCCCCGAACCAGGAATGTAGGCTAAATTGATTAGAGCCTCAGTATCAGGAGTGCTGCCGTAAAGGTTGGACCAGGTGATGCCATCCGGGCTAGCCTGCACCCGGTATAGCAAATTGTCGCCATCGGGGTCGCTTCCTTGCCATGAAACGGTAACTTGACCATCTGCCCCCCAGCTTTCCCCGGCAGTTGGGCTGAGCAAGGTAACCTGAGGCGGGTTGGGCGATACTGGAATGTTCGCGAGAATCGTTTCTTCCTGAGATATGATGATTTGGGCAAGACCCTCAACCACGGGGACTACTTCGTAAAATTGCCAGGCATCGTAGTATTTGGTATGGGTGGGCTCGAATTGGCGAGTGAATAAGGTCTCCTCGTTTTGATTTAGCAGTTCGATAGTGTGGCTGCCGTCGCCCAGATAGTCTCCGGTCCCAGCCGGCAGGCTCAGCGTGTAGGCTGTATCCAGGTAAAGAGTGCCATCCAGATCGATGTCGCCGGAAATCCGCAGGTAATCATCTTGTTCTTGAAATATGTTCATACCGCTCATTGAAAGGCTGGCGAGCTGCAAATTTTCTGATAGGGGTGCGAATCCCACCTCAATCGTTGGGGCGCTATAAAGGCCTGCTAAAGCTTCCCAGGTATAGATCGACACCCACTTGCTTCCACCGTATGACATGAAATCGTGTCTTGCACCGCCGGGCAGGGGTGGGATGGCGCGCATATCCCAGACATCAAAACCAAAGGAGAAGTCCTCTACCTGTCCATGTAACCCGGGGTAGCTTGCGTCTAAGCCATCATCTTCGCGATGCAGTCCGCGGGCGTGCAAGCGTGATAATGTGTGGGCGGCTTCCTGGGCGAATGTAGAGCCGCAAGCCCCTGTAAAGAAAAGTGGGGGGCCAAACATACCAGCACGCCCAGAGCACCCAATAAAGGAGGACGGGCTGAATACCATGGGTAAAAAAGCGTACGGTCTGAGAATTCCTGCGGGCTCCATAATATCAGTGTTATCATCTGCAAAATCCTGATTTCTCCAATTTGGCGCCCCTGGGATGGGCGGGGAGACTTGGTTAATACTTCTGCCCGCCGCGTCCAATAAATATCCAGGCGGATTTTGGGATATAGAGTAATACCGGTAACTCAAGCGCACGCGGGAGGGGTCGATTGGCCAGGTTTTTATCCACCAGTTTATGGTTGCAGAGATCTCAACAGAGGTAGGCTGGAAATTTATCACTGCACCTGCGGCATCGTAATAGTAAAAATCAATCACGTTTATGCGCATATCTATGTTTTCGGTTTGGACTGTTGTAAATTGCACCCCGCTAAGTTCGGCTATATTATCATAGTCACACCCACGGCATTCAAGTTGTTGGTCAGGTCCGGGTGGGTTAACTGTAACTACCAGCCGAATCGTGCCAGCCTGCACCCAGGCAGTGGGCAGAATAAAGTTCCAAGAAAGGGCTTCGTTCCGGCGCATGGCATCAATGCTCGAACCAGGATCGGGGATCAAAAAATACGTCTCCGGGGAAAGAGGCGACCCAGACAATTCTGCTGTTCCAGAATAACCAGTTATTTGAGCGGTTAATGGCGGCACCGAGGTACTATCTGTAACTGACACCCAGGGGTAAACGCGCACTACTGTTTGGCGGTTGGCGACGTGCACAGCACCATCAGGCGGCAGGATCATATCGCCGTCCGGCGGCGTGCGCGTGGGAATGTTGCCGCGTACACCCTGGGTAACTTCCACAGCCCAAACCTGGACATCGAAAGTTCCGACTGGCGGGACCACGATAATAGGTGGAAGAGTGGCTATGGGAACCGGGACGGAAAAAATCGAGGTGGGGGGAGGTGGAGGCGGGGTGCTGGTTGGGGGCGAGAGCACCGTGAATGCGACATCTCTGCCTTCGTAGAGATCTCCTCCCGTGCAGGGTGATCCCCAGCAAACAGTGATAGTGTGCGCACCTACACTGGCACCGGGAGGAATAATGTAGGACTTAGCAAATGAGCCTGATCCTGGGATGGTAAATGTGTCCCGTTGTGCCCCGTTCCATAAGATTGAAGCGGGTCCGGGTGTATAATCAGACCCGTTGAGAGTCACCGTAATGCCGGGAAAACCTTGGTTAGGTGTCACGCCCAAGGATGGTTCCAGCAGCGTTCCGGCCGAAACCGGTGATGTGCTAGTAGATCCTATGAGGGGCAATAAAAATAATGCAACTAGAAAGGCAAATTTAATCCATTTTGGCCAGACATGCTTTGTCCTCATCGTGCTCCTCCTTCTCATGAACTAAGGGTTATTAAATTACACTCGTATGCGAACGGAAGCGAGTTATATCGAAATCCAAGGTTGGATGAAATTCATAGTATTTTTATCTTTAACCTAGAAATAATAGTATAGCATATCCCCACGAAGAGCACTACTGATTTATGGCGGTCCCTCCAGCATTGAAACCACTAATTCTGCACGGTAATCCTCTTGCTCAATCGTTTGGGTGCTTTGAGGATATGGGCTAACATCGATTAGCAGGAAAATTAAGCCGTCTATTTCCAATGAAGGAGATTCGTCTTCTTCGATAAGGGAGCCGAGGACCAGTTCGAATTCGCCCAAGGTCTTTCCACCCTGCTTGACCTCAATGGCGATCGCTACTTGTCCGGCCCAGATGCACTGCACATCGGATGGGCAGCGAGATTCTGAGGTTACATGTGTGAAAGTAATATCTGTATCCACTCCCTGGATTTCTCCAGACTGCCCGACAGTAAGCCGGAATGGGACCCCAAGTTCAACTTGGACAGTTCCGCTGTCATCCTCTGCCGGATTCTTGGGATCAGCTGAGTCAGTGACGTCTGGTCCTGTTGGTTCGCTTCCGCTGGTAGTGGTTTCCGAAAGAAGGGAACTGGAACATGCGGATAGTAATAAGAGAAACGCTACAACAAAAGCAAACCTTCTAAGCATAATGGACTCCTCTTAATTCACAACAAGCTTTTCTATTATAGATGGAAAAGCTGGGGGGACCATTCAAAACTTGGGATTTCCCCGAACTTCTAACTCCTTCAATAAAAGGTGGGCTATTTGTGCTTGGCATTAACTTGGGTTGCATAGATAGCTTTACCTGCCTCACCCCCAAATTCCTCCAGACCTTTTATGTCATCCCTAGAATAGCCGCGCCCCCTCTCGCGTGGCCCCAGAGCCAGCAGGCCGATCAACTCGTCTTTTTGCAGCCTGGGTATAAACAAGGGGACCAAGACACGATAAACTGTGTCCTCGGGCTGCCGTTGGGCTACCGCGTGGCCCCAGCGATTATGCATTTTTGCAGGCAATTCACTGAGCGCGGCTTTACCTTTGTCCAAGTTACAGGTTGCGGCTACATCGAGGGAAACAGCTTTATCGATCAACAGGATTGCGGCGTAATCGATTTTCATCAGGTTACAAGTCCGCTGGGCGATAATTTCCAACAACTGGGATGTCTCTGTCCTCGCCAGAAAGAATGAACCAAACTCCAGGAATTCTTTCGCTAATTGCCTATGGGCGCGTGCCGATCACTAATTCTGTTTGCATTTCCTCCCCATCACGCAGGAAAGTGATCGTTACCCTATCACCTGGGGCTGTGTGAGTAAATAGATAACTGATCATCTCACCGAAATCACGCACCTCGAATTCATCCATGGAAATGATAAGATCGCCCAAAATCAACCCTGCTTCATCTGACGGCCCTCCCTCTACCACTTCGGTGAGCAAGACGCCGGTCGTGCGGTCTAATCCGAGGGCTTCGGCGGTGCTCAACGAAAATTCATTTGGGCTGGCGATTCCTAAATAAGGGTAATCGTACGAACCCGTTGAAATCAGGCTGGGGATCACCCGTTTTAGGATGTTGACAGAGACTGCAAAACCAATTCCTGAATTTATCGGTTCGTCTTCTGCGTTCAAGTTAAAAGTGCGGATTGAGCGGTTAACCCCGAGGACTTCACCATTAAGATTTAACAGGGGTCCGCCAGAATTGCCAGGGTTGATGGCCGCGTCGGTCTGAATCAAATCTCCAGAGACGAAGAAGCGGTTATCGTCCACCGGGTTGAGCGAATCCGAGGTGCGCCCAAGTCCAGAGACGATGCCAGTTGTCATTGTGCTGTTCAGTCCAAAGGGGTTGCCGATGGCTACCACGATCTGCCCGACACTTACCTGCTCAGAATCTCCCAAAACGAGAGGATTTAGGCCCTCTTCTGGGGGATTTACCTTGATAACTGCTAAATCTGAATCGGCGTCAAAACCGATTGCTTCGGCGCGCAGGGTTAAGCCAGAGGTAAAGGTAACTTCAAACTCACTCGCGCCAGTGGCGACATGAAAATTGGTCACGATGTGGCCTTCGTGGTCAATCACAAAGCCAGAAGCTTGCCAAGTGTCTCCGTTGGTTCCAAATACACGGATGGAAACCACGCCAGAGCTGACGTTTTCATATAGAGAGATTAAGGCATCCTGTTGTGATATCAAATTCACAGGCGGGAGGTTAGTTAGCGCCTCACCCTGAGAGGCAAGTGTGGGTACGGCTTCCGAAGATATCACGACCTCAGTTGCGATTTGTGTCTCGACTGGATCTGAGGTGTCGAAAAGTTCCGAAATACTAAAACTACAAGCCATAACACTGAGTGTTAAAATAACGAAAATATATAAGATGGTTCTGGATGATTTGAGATGCATAAAAAGATTCCTTTTAATCCGTAATATATGCGATCAAGATTGTAATTTGGCTAATTGCTCAAAAAGCGCCTTTTGCTCTGACGATAGTTTCTTGGGAATGCTTACTTCTACTTTTACCAATAGGTCGCCGGTTTTATCAGCTTTCTTAAGATAGGGCATACCACGTTTGTTTAATCTGAAAGTCTGGCCGGTTTGTGTTCCTGCAGGGATATTAAGCAGTACCTCGCGGCCTAAAGTAGTTACGGTGACTTTCCCACCCAAAACGGCTGTGTATAGATCGATGTTGATATCAGTGTAGAGGTGATTGCCTTTGCGTTTAAACCTTGGGTCTGGCGAAACTTTTAACACTAGAAAAACGTCGGAGGGCTGCCCATTTGGCCCCATTGGCCCAATGCCCTGCATGCGGATTTTTGTGCCGCTGCGCGCCCCAGCTGGAATCTTTACCTCAAGCCTGCGGTCGTTAATTTCTACCTGGCGGGAGCTGCCGTTATGAGCTTCGTGCAAGCTGATTTGGACTTCATGTTCGTATTTCCGAGACCTGCCTCCACGCCGGACACGTCTGCCTCCCCGACCTGAGGGACCTACATTTGGTACTTCGCTGAAGCCCCCCATACCTCCAAAGATGCTGCTAAAAAAATCAGAGAAGTCTCCCATACCGCCGCTATACTCTACGTGAATGCCGCCCCCTTGTGTACCAGTCGTCCACTCATCCCAGTTGAAACCGCCTCTCGCATCGCGCTGCTGCCAACTAGAATAGGCAGATCCAAGCTGGTCGAAATGAGCACGTTTCTCCTTATCGCTCAAAACTTGGTAGGCTTCGTTGATCTCTTTAAATTTTTCCTCCGCTTTCTTATCACCCTGATTACGGTCGGGGTGGTATTTTAAAGCTAATTTTCGGTAGCTGCGTTTTATTTCCTCGCCGCTGGCTTTGCGGTCGACACCTAGAATTTTGTAATAATCCTTGTAATCCATTAATTGATTTCCATTCGAAAAATTAAATATTTCCAAATTGTTCGCTGCCTAATTGTATGACCAAGGATAAATTAGAGTCAAGCGTCCAGAGACAACTTTAATACAACTCTAACATCACAGTTATAGTACAAAAGCCAGCTACAAATCGCCAATAAAATATATACCACACATAAGTGCCAAGCTTGGCAGCGGATTCTTAAGATTTTCAATAAGTTAAATTCTCCAAAAATAACGTATCCGTGCTATCATTTAATACATGGTGGATCAGGAAGAACGCATACTGGTTGTTGAAAGCGACCCAATGGTAAGCGACCTAATCGCGCGTCAGGCTTTAACACCTCAAGGTTTCAATGTGAAGATTGTGAGCGAAGCCAGTTCGGCTATCCAGCAAGCGGTAGAATTTGCGCCAGATGTTGTGATTGCAAACCTTGAGCTACCTGGCTTGAGCGGTAAAGACCTTATGGTCGCCCTCAGCGCACAGCAGATCGACATCCCGGTAATTATGATCGCCCCCGAAGGGAAAGAACGAGATGTTATTCAGGCTTTCAGGCTGGGAGCTTCAGATTATGTAGGCTCGCCGGTGAGGGAGACTGAGGTGGTCTCAGCCGTTGAACGCGCTCTCAAGCAGGTGAGGGCACGCAGCGAAAGAGAGCGCCTTTCCCGCAAGGTTCAAGCAACCAACGAACAGCTACAAAAAAGGGTGCGTGAGCTAACCACAATTTTTAGCATCGGAAAAGCAGTTACCTCAGTAACAGGCCAAGACAAACTTTTCAATACCATTGTTGAAGGTGCGGTGAGCATTACAGAAGCGGATTATGGGTGGTTGCTAGTTTTTGACGAGCGCGAAGATGTGTATATTCTCAGGGCATTCATAAATCTTCCCAAATCATTGGCTGCTAACTTGAATAAAGCTTGGGATGACGGTATCAGTTCTTTAGTAGCCCGTTCTGGTGAGGCATTTTCTATTCACGGGGAAGCTATAGAACAGTTCCAGATGTCCGCGTTAGGAAAAGCTGCGCTTATAGTTCCCGTAAAAGTAAAGCGACAGACAATCGCGACGCTAGCGGTCATGCGCAAAGATCCAAATGAGTTTGAGCCAAGCGATCAAGCCATGTTAGAAGCAGTAAGCGATTACGCTTCGATATCTCTAGTTAATGTTCGCTTGTTCCAGGCCATTGATGAACGCGCCGGAACGTTGCAGGCTGCGGTTGAAAGAGCAATGGTTAGTGAACGCGCTAAAGAAGAGATCATCCAGAATGTTGGTATAGAACTTCACGAACCCCTAGTTTCTACCAAGGATTATGTAGAAAAGTTAGTTAAGGGCGAACTGGGTAAATTGTCCAACGAGCAGGTCGCGGTCTTAGAAATTTTAGACCAAAAGCTCCATCGTGTGGTTGAGATCGTGAACGTTATGACTATGATGCACGAAGTCACATCACCAAAGGAATTGGCTGAAGTGAGTGTAAACAACCTGGTAAATCAAGCTTTATCGCGATTTAAAAACTTCAGTGCCCAAAACCGCACCAAACTCACCGCAGTGCTTCCCTCAGAACCAGTGTTGGCATATGTAGATGCTAATCAAATCGCATTGGTATTTGATGCCCTGCTTTCAAACGCGATTAAATTTAGCCCTAAAAATGGGGAAGTTGTAGTTACCGTTAAGGGAGATCCAGAAGAACAGGTGCATGTTTCGGTCAAGGATGAAGGCCAAGGAATAGCTAAAAAGAATTTAAAACGAGTGTTCGACTACTTTTATAAAATAGATGGGCAAACTAATGACGAGGTTGGGGGCTTAGGCGTGGGATTAACTTTGGTGAAAGAGATTGTAAATGCTCATGGCGGAGAAGTGTGGGTAGAAAGTAAATTAGAGGCCGGCTCCACTTTTCATTTCACGTTATTACCTAAAGAGGCAGTATGAATATTGTGAATATATATAACCCGGAAAGCCGAGATAGGTTGAATTGAGTTATGGCCGCTAATCCGCATATATTGCTCGTAATGGCAGATTCTCAAACTTCCAAACTGATTGAGCGGAATATCCTTGGACCCGAAAAATTCCGTGTATCAGTTTCCAAGTCCTGTACGCAAGGGGAGACTTTGATCACGTCTGCACGCCCAGACTTGATGATCTTGGGTGATGACCTGGAAGATGGCCATCACCTCGAGTTTGCTGCCAAAATGCTCAAAAAACAACCCACATTACCAATAATTTTATTTACAAAAGATTCCAGCGATTCCATGCCTATTCAGTTTGCGCGCCTAGGTCTTGTAGCCTGGTTGACTCCGCCTTTGCACCCAGATGATGTTTTGGGGGCCGTCAAACGCGGCTTGCAGCGCAGCCAGGATTGGAATGCGTGGCTAAAACTCGAAGCTAGCCGTTATACGGGCCCGCTGCAACAGAAGGTGGATGAGTTAGAAGCGTTGGCCAAAGTCGGACGTTCACTCACATCTGAGCTAGACCTTGATCGGGTGTTAACTACGGTTGTCGAGGTTGCTGTGGAATTCACTGGTGCAGAGGAAGGTAGTATCTTGCTTTTGGACGAGGAAAGCGGCGAGTTATATATGCGTGCAGCCCGAAACTTCCAAGAGGAATTTGTGAGCACTTTTCGCATGCCAGCCGAGGATACTTTGGCAGGTGAAGTACTAAAAACTGGTAAACCCGCTTTCATTGATGCAGAAACTCCTCAAAAGATCAAAACCGCTTATTTGGTTTACACATTAATGTACGTGCCACTGGCAATTCATGGGCGCACCATCGGTGTTTTAGGTGTAGATAACCGCCAAACAGGAACAAGCTTTGAACCAGAACACGTTACGTTTATGACCGCGATGGCAGATTATGCTGCAATCGCGATTGATAATGCCCAGCTTTACTCTCATACAGAAGTCGAACGCGAAAAATTAGAGACTATTCTAACCAAAATAAATGACGGCGTGATCGGGGTTGGACCAGATGGCACCTTGATTTTAATCAACCCCGCAGCGCGACAGATATTTAGATTGGGTGACAAGGATTTTAATGGCGCAGCCGTCGAGGATGTGTTTGAGCATGATGATCTATTGAAAATCCTAAAAGGCGAAGGGGAAAAGTCAAGCCGTATCGAAATTGAAGTGGAGAAATCTCGTTTTTATAATATTCAAACCACCGAGATCCCGGATTTTGGTTTAGTAGCGATACTCCACGATATCACATATTTAAAAGAGCTAGATCGGTCTAAAAGCGATTTTGTCAATGCAGTTTCACATGATCTGCGTTCTCCCCTAACCGCAATTATGGGATATGTGGAGCTGATTGAACGCCTGGGTGATGTAAATGAACAGCAGGCCGAGTTTATCAAGCGGGTGCAATTAAGTGTCAACAACATCACCGATTTGATCGACGATTTACTCGACCTTGGACGTATTGAGGTAAACCTGGAAACTCAGATAGAAAGGGTGCCACTCAGTTCGATCTTGAACTTATCGTTGGATGGATTAGCCAACCAGATAGAAGAAAAAAAACAGAATATTAAATTGGAATTCAAAGGCGAATTACCTGTCGTGATCGGTAACCCTATTCAGTTACGCCAGATGTTTGATAACATAATTGGCAACGCAATTAAGTACACCTTGGAGGGTGGTGACATAATTATTAAATCGATGGAAGAAAATGAACAGCTAATTATTCAGGTGCTTGATACCGGGCTAGGCATCCCAGCTGATGAGCAATCCCAAATATTCAATAAGTTTTTCCGCGCCAGCAATGCCCCCAGAGAGATTCAGGGAACTGGTCTCGGTTTGGCAATTGTGAAGACAATTGTGGAGAACCACCATGGCCGCATTTGGGTTGATTCTATTTTAGGGAAGGGTTCCACTTTTACGATTGTTATTCCGATTGCTATTGCGAACAATAGCAAATAGGGCAGCCCCCACCGGCTCATTTGTGTTGTATCTTCACTGATCTTTAACGCTTATGAGGTTAATTGACTTATAAAGTTTCGTGCCACGCTTTGAGCATTATCCAAATCTGTGTATGCACGAACTGTTAGTTGTGCATGTGTATTCCCCGTGATCATCTTAGAAACCTTTGCCCCTTTCTTATAGCAGCACAAAACTGGCTTTGAGATGCTTAAGGCGTAAGCAATTTCATAGCCAACCCCATGCGATGGCGTACTAACCTCGGCGATTAAGGCATTGCTATTATTTATCCAATCTACGTCTCTGGTAAATACTTCCTCTGGCTCAACTACATGTTCCAGGGAGATAACCTCCGGTTTTGCTATGTGAGCAGTTGGAACTTCGTGCCCGTCTTCAAGCAGAGCATCGACGATTGCCTGGTACACAGCTTCGTCATCACGTCCCCCGGTGATGGAGCAGGCAAAATAGATTTTCATTCCCCGTACATGCCGCGTAAGCTTGTACCTCTTGGACGCTGGCTCTGCTTGTCCTTCCAGGCGCCTTGAAAGCTTTCATATTCAGTGGATAGGGCCATCCAGTCGGGCACAACGATAACCAATCCATACTTTTCTTGAGGATTAAAGAAATGTTTGGGGAAGAACAATCGCAATATAGGTTTCGGAAGGGGGAAGCCGTTTAGTATGATCGATAATGCCGTCTTGCTGAAATAGGGCCGCAAAAAACGTTTATCCGCCCAGCTCAAGCCGCGGGGAGAAAAAATCTTCACAAATTCATTCGGACGGGCAGATTTTATACGCCGGTAAGAAATTTTTAAGCGCATGAAGGGAGTTACCAGTCTTAAGTGATCTTGCCTGGCTTGTACGTAGCTCATATTGCGGGTTGAGATAGCAAATACCGTGAACACAAGGACTACAACCGCGGAACCTAGCACGAAATTATCTATTGTGGGACCAAGATACCTGTAATACCAGGTAAACCAAAGCACTATGTCTAGCAAGAAGTTTATCCGCCAAAGCCGGTCCATGGTGTGTTTGTAATATAGGAGGCGGTGGCGTTTGCCGAAAGATTTCTGCGACCTCATGAGATACTCCTTGGTTAGCTTTCTTGATAGCCGTTTGGATGGGCATTGTGCCAATCCCAAGCGCTAGCAATAATATCTTCTAGCTTTGGTTTTTGAGGCTCCCAGCTTAGATCCTTTTGGATAAGCTCAGAGGAGGCTACCAAACGATCAGGATCTCCGGGGCGTCTTGGAGAATTGAGGGCAGGGATGGCGTGTCCGGTGACTTGGCGTGCGGTATCGATAACCTCTTTTACCGAATAGCCTGTACCATTGCCAAGATTGTACACTAAACGATCGTGCTTCTGCAATCCTTCTAGTGCCAAGACGTGGGCAGCAGCGAGGTCTCCAATGTGAATGTAATCTCGGATGGCTGTTCCATCTGGAGTGTCGTAATCATCCCCAAAAATGTGTATCTCTGGCCGCTGGCCTAATGCTACCTCTAGCACTTTGGGGATTAGATGGGATTCTGGATTATGCGCCTCGCCTCGGCCTGCCTCCGCTCCAGCTGCATTGAAATACCGCAGGGCTGCGAAGCGATTACCGTAGATCTGGTTGTACCATTCGAGGACCTGTTCAATCATCAGCTTGGTTTGGCCGTAAGCGTTTTGCGGGGCAATTTCAGCTTCTTCGGTGAGAGGAAGAACACTGGTTTTGTACACTGCGGCAGTTGAAGAGAGCACAAAGTTCTTAATTCCCGCCTGGTGGGAAAATTCGATCAGCTTGAGAGAGTTGATGACATTATTTTGGAAGTATTTGCCGGGGTCTTTCATGCTCTCGCCAGCCTCAATAAATGCGGCGAAGTGTATTACGGCGTCAAAAGTTTGACCAGTGAGCGTGGTTGCAAGCGTTTGAAGGTCGTTCAGGTTGGCGTGGATGAATTCTGCTCCGCTGGGGACAGCCGCCTTGTGGCCTGTGATCAGCGAATCGTAAACTGTGACAGTGTGGCCCGCGTCGAGTAGGGCTTGGGCGGTAACAGAGCCGATGTAGCCTGCCCCGCCGGTGATGAAAATATTCATGGGCATCGAAAAGTCCAATAGTCTGAATTAGAGTAACTAGCTTTTAGGGTTGAATTGATCATTGGTTGGTATTCACAAGTTCTAGTTTTGCCAGGGATGCTGCTAATTTCTTCAAACCTTTATCCTCGAAAAATACATCCACAATTTCTTCTCCATCCTGGATTTTGCTATTTAGGACCATGCCCTCTCCCCAGGCAGGGTGCCTGACTTGCATGCCAGCCTTGTATTCGGATTGTAATACGGGGACTGGGGAAGCTGGAGAAGCAGCCTCCCATAGATCGGCGCGGACGGTGCGGGAGGGTTTACCAATTAACACCTGGTTTCCACCTTCTACTAACTCGTCTGGAATATCGCTCAGGTACCTGGAAGGATCGCTGGGTTCGGTATAGCCGTAGGTGCTGCGGTTGAGTGCGTGTAGCAGGTAGAGACGGTCTTTGGCACGCGTAATGCCGACGTATAACAGGCGTCGTTCTTCGGCCATTGCTTCGGGGTCGTCAAATGAGCGCACGTGGGGCAGAGTGCCGTCTTGAAGCCCGGCAATGAAAACCACAGGGAATTCCAGTCCCTTAGCAGCATGCAAGGTCATAAGCGTGGGTACGTTTGCGGTCTCATCCAGCGTATCCTGGTCTGAGACTAGAGCTATGTCTTGTAGGAAATCTGTTATGCCGCGGTCGCTGTATTCGGCAGCAAGCCGGCGTAGTTCGAGCACGTTATCCCAGCGGTCAATACCTTCTTCCGAGCCATCGTCAAGGTAGCTTTGGTAATCCACATCGTTGAGAATCCTATCCATCAGACCCAGAGGCGGCAGATCGTTTATTAACGCGCGCCATCCAGTGAGCAGATCGCCAAATCTTGAAAGAGCCAGGCCAGCTCCTCTAGTAAAGGAGCCGTAGAATTCGCTGCCTTCTCCTTGGGCAAGATCCAGCAGGATTGCGCTTAGGCTGGTATTTTCGTTGATTGCCAGGGTACGCAGGTCTTCCAGGGTTTTATTGCCAATCTTGCGGCGCGGAGTGTTGATCACGCGAAGAAGGCTGGTTTCGTTTTCAGGGTTGTACACCAAATGCAAATAAGCGAGTATGTCTTTGACTTCCCTGCGCCCGTAAAAACGCTGCGCGCCAACCAGCTTGTAGGGCAGATTGGCTTGTAGGAAGGCTTCTTCCAACTGACGGGATTGGGCGTTGGTGCGGTACATAACCGCGAAATTACCCGGCTCAGCTCCCTGGAGAACTTCCTGGGCAATGGAGTTGACCACAAAACTAGCTTCCTCACGACCGTCGAAGACTTCTTGTAGGATGATCTTATCACCCGAGCCACGTTCAGTGAAAAGGCTCTTACGCGTGCGGTGAGGGTTTCGGTCGATCACCGCCATTGCGGCGTCAAGGATGATTTGGGTAGAACGGTAATTGTGCTCCAATAAGATCACCTGAGCATCGGGGAAATCCTGTTCAAAGCGCTGCACGTTGCGGTGGTCTGCGCCGCGCCAGCGATAAATGGATTGGTCGCTGTCGCCAACCACGAAGATGTTGCGGTGAAAGGCGGCCAGATGTTTGAGCAGGAGGTATTGGGCCATGTTGGTGTCTTGGAACTCGTCGACCAGGACGTGTTCGTAACGGCGGGAATATTTTTCGCGTACCGCAGGCTGTTCTTCAAGCAGGCGCGCGGTCCACATGAGCAGGTCGTCGAAATCTAGGGCGTTGCTGGAGAGCAGCAGTTCCTGGTAACGGGTGTAAACTCGGGCGACTACTTCGTCCCGGTAATTTGTGTTGGGGTATTCGGCCGGAAGAATGAGTTCATTCTTGGCGCGCGAGATGCTGCCGTGGACGCTGTGAGGGCGGTAGCGCTTTTCGTCGATGTCAAACTCGCGCAGTGCGCGTTTAACCAGGTTGCGTTGGTCATCATCATTGAAAATGACGAAGCTGCTTTTAAAGGGCAGGTAATCAGCCTCGCGGCGTAGTAAACGGGCGCAGGTTGCGTGGAAAGTGCCCAAGCTCAGGCCGCGCAGGTTCTCACCGAGTAGTTCCTCCACTCGCTGCTGCATCTGGCGGGCGGCTTTGTTCGTGAAAGTAACCGCGAGGATATTATAGGGGCGTACACCCAGATGGCTGATTAAATAGGCAATACGGTTAGTGAGCACGCGTGTTTTGCCAGATCCGGGTCCGGCCAGGACGAGCACAGGTCCAGTTCCAGCGGTGAGAGCTTGCTGCTGCTGGGGGTTAAGATTGGCGAGCAGGTTCATCTTTTGATTGTAATGGGGGTTAGGCCATTGGTCAATTAGGAATCAGGTAATAAGTCGATTATGTATTACGGTTAAGCTATTGATTTTGGAATTACAATATTGTATAGTAAAGGTAATATTTTTTTGTGTGTTCTGAGGAGGACGCCATGGAAACCAAGCTTGGAAAAGTAACCCATTTTTTCGGTAAGATCAATGTGGCTGTGTTGGAACTCAGCGGCAAGTTGAATGTGGGGGATGAGATTCACGTAATGGGACATTCAACTGACTTCACCCAGAAGATAGCCTCGATGCAGATCGATCACAAAGAGGTCGAGACTGCCAAGAAGGGCAGCGATGTGGCCCTGAAGGTGGATGAGCGCGTGCGCGAGGGTGATGAGATCTTCAAGGTAGAGTGAGGTTTTTTTAGGGGGGATTTTATATGAGCTAATGCATGCAGATAACAGCGAAATTTCTTGAAAATATTTAAGTAGGGGCGAAGCACCGCTGCGCCCCTAACCAGCTTTATGATGTAAAAATTCCCACAGCCAGCCGGGTGGGTAATCGCTGAATTTGGCGATTGAGGCGGGGATAATTGACGTAATGATGCTGTACCAATAATAGGCACACGAGAGCTTGCCAATGTGGTGGGCCAGATCGAAGGCAGACAGCAAATCTCTGCGGTTGGCAAACCCCGTCCAGGCTTCCAGGTAGGCATCCCGCACCCAGGATAGCTGCGGATCGTAATCGGGCGCAGCGGCGCTGCGCCCCTACCCTGCTTTATGATGTAAAAATTCCCACAGCCAGCCGGGCACGGTATCGAGGTAGTCGCTGACAGAGGCGGGGTCCAGGGTTGTGATCAGGGCGTACCAGTTTAGGCTGCGGGCGAACTTGCCAATGTGGTGGGCCAGATCGAAAGCGGCGAGTATATCTTTGCGGGTGGTAAACCCTGTCCAGGCTTCGAGATATGCATCCCGCACCCAGGATAGTATCGGGTCGTAATCGGGCCCAGCGCCGCTCTGCCCCTACCCTGCTTTATGATGTAAAAATTCCCACAGCCAGCCGGGGACGGTATCGAGGTAGTCGCTGACAGAGGCGGGGTCCAGGGTTGTGATCAGGGAGTACCAGTTTAGGCTGCGGGCGAACTTGCCAATGTGGTGGGCCAGGTCGAAGGCGGCGAGTAAATCACTGCGGGTTGCAAACTCTGTCCAGGCTTCGAGATATGCATCCCGCACCCAGGTTAATTTAGGGTCACAGACTTCAATCTCAAGTTTGCTGGCAATCACGCGCAATACGATGATGAGACTAAAAAAGGGATGCGTCAAGCTGGCGTCTCCCCAATCGAAGAAGGTGTAATCGCTTCCATCGAAGAGCACGTTGGCGTCGTGCAGGTCACCGTGGTCGAGGGCTGCGGGAAGATCATAAGCCGCCAACTGCTCGACTTTGCTAATGAATTGGGTCTCTAATTCCTGAAAGCGCGCGAACTCTTCATTAGTAATACCATCTTCACGTCCGATCAGCATGGCGTCTTTATCTGCTAGCATGGCGCGGTAAAAGCCGGGTAGATTAGGCAGACGCCTGTCGGGGCAACCCAGGGCAAGAAGTTCGTCCGCGTGTTTGGATGTCTCGATTTGGAGTTCAGCATACATGGGCAGGATGTGTTCCCAGCGTTTCAGGTCTGCCTCGCTTTGGTACATCTGGCGCAGGGTATCACCCCCGTCGGGTATGAGCATCCAACCCAGGTCGGTATCTGCTGCCAAAACAGGTATGCTGGTCCGTGGTCTCCAGCGGTTGAGGGCCTGCAGGAGTGCAGGTTCAAAAGCCTGGTTTGGCGCCCCGGCTTTGAAGTACATATCTCCTTCGTTGGTAGGGATATGCATCACAGTCGACCAGGGGCGTATATGGGGTTGTGTGATTGGGTCGGTTAATTTGTAGCCTTGCACTTCAAGTTGGTGGCGAATCCAGCTTTCAGCGGAAGCGCGCCAAACGGGCTGCTCCCAGGGTGGAGTCCAGGTTGATGTTGATGTCTCAGGCATTAAATTCTCTCTAATAAGTTTGTAGTAAAAGCAATATTATTAATTATCCACATTTGTTTATAAGGTAATGAATCAAAAACAAGGGCTTAGGATAACATAGATTAGTAACTAAGCGAGATTGTTAGGGTTACTGTATAATAATTATCCAATTCAACTTTATTTGAGGAGGTACAACCATTATGTTCGATCGAGTTATAGGAGCTTTTACCTTCCGCAAAGGGGTTTACGCGGAAGTTGAGAGGGATCAAAGTTTTACAACCACGGCCTGGTTGATAGTCCTTGTTGGCGCGTTCTTACAACAATTGGGTGCGCTAACCGCCCAATTCGGTGATATCAGTTTTATTGATTGGGCTTTGGGAATTGCGGTGGGGACTTTTTTTTCAGTGCTGGGGTTCGCAGTTGCAGCCTTTGTGATCTCTTGAGTTGGTAAAACCGTGTTCAATGCTGAGGTCGATTTTGGGGAAATGGTGCGCACGCTAGGCCTGGCCAGCGTATGGAATGTATTAGGTATCTTTACTGGTGTAGTAAACGCTTTTGGTCTTCTGGCTTGCTTGTTATTCCCGCTAACTTTAGCAATCGTTATTTTAACATTCGCGGCCTGGGTGGTTGCCGCTAAGGAAGCGTTGGATTTAGAGTGGGTGCAAACTATTGTGACGATAGTTATTGGATGGCTGGTAATTGCTGTTTTCACAGTCATTACTGGAATTGTGTTAGGGATAATTGGTTTGACAGCAGCCGGAGTTTTTGGGTTGTTTGGTTAATTTCGAGTTCATCCAAAATAATAAAAGAAGCCCTGACATCTGGCCAGGGCTTCTTCTGTATATATCAAATCCCATTGTGATGATAGCGGTTATATTACAGGGGATGATTGTTCTGCATCCTCAAGTGGTTGGGGGTCAGTAATTGGCAAGGTGAACCAGAAAGTGCTGCCTTCCCCCATTGCACTTTCAAATCCGATCTCGCCGCCTATCAATTCCACCAAGCGTTTGGTGACGTTCAATCCTAAGCCCCAGCCTAATTCCTGGCGCACGTCGGCGTCTTCTGAGCGGAAAAATTGGGTGAAAATTTTCCCCTGGTCTTCTAAAGCAATGCCGATTCCGTTATCGCGTATTTCTGTGCGGATAAACTTAGCCTCCGGACGGGCAGAAATAGTGATCTCGCCATTCTCCGGTGTATACTTCGAGGCGTTGCTAACCAGATTTGTCAATATTTGCCCCAGGCGATTGGGGTCTGCGAACACATGTGGCAAGTTTGTGGGTACTTGGGCTTGAACGGTTTGAGATTTTTCTTCCAGATTGAACCGCATGCTCTGAATAGTCTCATCAACGTAATCGTGCAAAGGCAGCATGGTTGATTCCAGCAGCAAACGCCCACTCTCAATGCGTGAGATATCGGAGAGATCGGAAACAAGGGTAGACATGCGCTGGACGTTATTACGGATCACATTCAGGAATTCGGTCTGTTGTTCGTTGATCTCGCCAACGTGTCCCTGGCGTATCAGGTCGGTGTATCCAATTATTGACGTCATCGGCAGACGCATTTCATGTGTGACCACTGAGACGAACTTGGATTTCTCATCGCTCACTTGTTGAACGTTTTCATACAAGCGGGATTTTTCAATGGCAACTGCTGCCTGGTTTGATAGCCGCGTGGCAAATTGAATGGTCTCAGCTTCAAAGGGCTGGGATGATTCAATCACCAGTACGCCAGAGGCCTGGTTTTCGGTTAGGATGGGGGTCACTAATAAGGCGGGTTTATCTCCCTCGGGTTCAAATACATGCGGAGTCCCAGCCTGCAGTGCACCTTCAACTAAGGGATCGTCCAGGGGGATGGTTTGGCCGTTATTTGGACCAGTAGATATTCTTAAGGCACTACTCTCCACATCTTGCATCGCCAGCCAGGCCTGGTCAGCGGAGGTGCCTTGAACAGCCCATTTGGCGGTGGTTGCTAAAACGTGTTCCAGTTCCAGGTGCTGGTTAAGTTCTCTGGTGATGCGGGCCAGGTTTTCTAACTCGCCGACTCGTGCAGCCAAGGATTTGTCGGTTTGGGTATACAGGCGCGCGTTTTGAATCGCTGCCGCGGCCTGAGCGGCAAAAGCGTTCAATAAATCTAGATCTTTCTGGTCGAATAAACCCTCGTGAATCCGGTTGTCAACGAAGATCACACCAATCACTTCCCCTCGTGAGCGGAGAGGTGAGCACAGTATGGAACGCAGGGAAAAGGCGACCACAGATTCTTGCTGGGCAAAGCGAGGGTCCTCCTGCGCGTTAGTTGTGACTAATCCTTCCCCGCTTTCCACTACCGTCTGAACGACAGTGTTGCTGATTTTCATATCATCCCTTAGTAAAGTTTCTTGCTCCATATTCCGGGCTGCGCGCAGGCTTAATTCCTTACTTTCTCCATCTACCAGCATGAGGAATCCGCGTTCCGCCTCCGTGAGACCGATCACGGCATCCATTACCTGGTTGAGAACTTCGTTGAGGTCGAGCGAGGTCCCCAGCACCTGAGAGACGCGGAAAAGAGCCGCAAGGCGGTGCTGCTCTTCACCCACGACTACGTGTTCGGATATTACCTCCAACGAGTTTAGCGCGGTTTGTAATAATTGCTGCCCGTTATCGGGGAGTGAAAGGGCTTGCAGGGATTGCAACTGTCTGCGCAGAGTGTTTAGAGCTGCGCTGGAAGATGGCTTGGTTTCGTTCATGGAATTTCCTCTAAAGATCTGGGTTTGCAATCCTGAAGTCACAGATATCTTGCAGGGGGCATTCAGGGCACATTGGGCGGCGGGCCTGGCAGATCTCACGCCCCAAGCGGATAATGTTCAGATGTGCAGGATAATATGTTTTGGGAGGCATGAGTTCCTCTAAATGTTGGTGAGTTTTATCGGCGCTCATCTTTTCAGGCCGCAAACCAATTCGACCGGTGACACGATAAACGTGAGTATCAACAGGAAAGGCTGGTTTATCAAGTGCGAACTGCAGCACAATGGCCGCAGTCTTTGGCCCTACACCTTTGAACTGTAATAACCACTCGCGTGCATCCTGAGTTGAGAATGCTTTCAAAAAATCCAAACCTAATTCGCCGCGCTGCTCAAAGATTTCCTGAAGAATGGCTTTGATCCGCGAACCTTTTTGGTTTGCCAGCCCAGCAGGTCGGATTGCGTCGATGATTTCTTGCTCGCCGGCTGTCCTCACAGCTTCCCACGTGGGGAACCGTTCTATCAGAGCGTTATAGGCGCGGTCGCGGTTGAGATCGTTGGTATTCTGCGATAATATCGTGGAAACCAACTCGTCTAGCGGAGGTAGTGGCCTGCGCCACCCTGGATTACCGAAGAATTCCAACAATCGACGATGGGTTTCTTGGGCGCGTTCTGCAAGGTCCATAATAGTTTGTGAGGAAAAAGCCAAATTAGGGCTTTTTCTATTGAAGATACCCTACAGCAAACTGTGTGGTTCTTCACTGCCGATATTTATTTTATGGTATTGCAAGTTGATTGAGAGTTGCAGATTCAGTTCAGTTTCTTTTTAATGTAAAGCACGGGCGTGCTTCACCGACTTCCAACTGACGCCAATTGTAGATAGGTTTTATCGGGCCGAATTCATTCAAATCTTTGAGTTGGGTTTCTGAGAGCGCTCCTAATTGCCGCAAGATTTCTAAACTCACAGCTGAGCTGGCGCGTCCTTTGGGGTCTCCATCGGAGATTTTTACTGCAATGCCTAAGGCAGGCGATCCAGGCTCTAAAGCGCCTGGCATCAGACCAATTCCCTGATAACCCTCGGAACCGCTTTTAGAAACGATGCTCCCGCCAGCAACCTGCATCAAATGGGTGTCAAAACGCCCAGGTCCTGCGACCATGTTAGGGTGAGCGATCATAGCTGAAGTGATCTCCCGGCACGCGGCAGCGCGCGCAACGGGTAAACCACTAGGGTCTACAAGGCGTGCAAAGCCCAGGGCGGTATTTTGCAACGGTACAGCAAAAATTGGAGCGGAGCAGCCATCTGTACCGCATAAGACCTGATCAAGAGTAAGATCACAGATTTCGGCAAATGAATTAAGGATTGCTTTTTGTACCGGGTGATCTGGTTGGATGTAATCTTCTGTGGGCCAACCTTTTAGTCGCGCAAGCGCCAACATGCCCGTGTGCTTACCGGAACAATTGTGGCGGCTGGGAGTTGGTTCTTCGCCACGCTGCAGCAAAGCATCCGCGCTTGGCTGGTGATAGGGTGGATGCACTCCGCACATTAGATGTTCTTCAGTAATCCCGACTTTGGAGTGTAAACTTTGCAAGACAGCCACATGCTCATCCGTGCCCGATTGGGAAGCACAAACCAACGCGATTTCAGCTTGTGCCATTTTGAATTCTGAGCTGCCGCCGGCTTCAAAGAGGGGCAAGGTTTGCATGGGCTTAGCCGTGGAACGCAGGAAGGCTACCGCTTGCGGGCTGCCAATAGAGGCGATGGTACTGCCGGATGTGTCTACTACTACAGCAGCACCGTAATGGATCGATTCAACTGTCTCACCACGAGTGACTTCGAAAATTGGCACGTATCGGTCTTGGGTCATGTGATAATGGAAGATGTTAAAGTGGTGGATTTGTTTGCTTCTTGGCAGTTTCAGGGATGATTGTGAACTTTGGAAAGCATAGGCGCTGCGCCAGGCCTAGGCAAGGTTGAATAAAAAGCCCTTATTTTTTTTTGGATAAAGTTTCGGGGAAATAATGCCTGGTGGTGTATTGGAACAAGCCGTAGGCCAAACGTTGAAAGTACATCGTCTTCAGCCTGGTTGGGAAAGAGAAATTACTAAGCATGCTTGTTGAGAGTTTTTCCGTGGTTTCTGGAGAAGGTATGCGTTTTGCCAACCGCTCAATGCGTTTTTGAATGCTTTTTAAGAACTTCCGTTGATCGCGGATTGCTTGAATAGCTACAGGGCCGCCCCGGCTGCTGATGATCGAAAAATCACGGTAGGGTTTTGAGAGCAGCATGTTAAGTGTGTTGATCCATGTAGGAATATCTGCATTCTCTAAAAAGGGCGGCTGCTTGACCAATACCGCGTCCCCCACAAAAACAATCTTTTGTTCTGGGAGGATTACCCAAGAGGCCCCAGGCTCAGGGCCGGGATGGTGTTCAATGATAACTTCAAAATCTCCCCAGGGTAGTTGGGCGTGCTGGGAAAAAAGCATGTTGGGATGAGCCCAGCGAATTCCGCTTAAACCGCTACAAGTTTCCCATTCCGCACCGCTGTTAATTACTTGGGCTTTGAAAATAGCGGAGCGTCCTTTAAAGACTGCTACGGTTTTTTCATGAGCCAACACAGCGCTGTCCATTGCCTGGGTGCCAAGAGAGCGGTCAGTGTGAGAGTCTAACAATATGAGGACGCGATCGGACTTGCTGCCTTTACTACGCAAGAAGGTTAGCCAGGAATGACCATCGCCAGGATGTGGGGGAGCGTCTATCAATAGCGTTCCTCGCTTCATCACCAAAGCCCCCAGCGTCACACCTGGGTAGGCATCTTCAATGTATATTCCATTATCAATTTCTTTCATGTGTTTACTCGATGAAGAATTAGACGTTCTTCGTGGAGTTATTATACCGTGAAGTGGGTGGCACTAAATGTGATTAGTTAAATCTCTGCCCAGTAAATTGTTCAAAACTGGCTATGCTATTGGAAGTGTAAAAGTAAAACGTGAGCCTTTGTCAATTTCACTGTCCACCCAAATTTTTCCTCCGTGTCCTTCCACGGCTAGTTTGCAAAAAGCCAGACCGATACCCAGTCCTTTAGATCCACTAGTTGCATTGCTTTGAACGCGTTCGAATTTTTCGAATATGCGATTATGATCTTTCTCTGAGATTCCGCGGCCGCTATCCTCCACCCACATTTGTACCCAAGAACCTTTCTTCTTGCTGCCAATCGATATATCCCCTTTAGGGGAATTGTATTTGCTAGCGTTTTCTAGCAGGTTAATCAAAACGCGTTTGATCATATCGACATCTACTTTTACCTTGGGCAGCTTGGAAGGCATTGATATGATTACCTTCTGTTTTCTATTTGTGGTAGATGGCGCGATAGCCTCAACAGCTTCTTTGACAAGATCATTTGGGTCTACAGATAGTGTTTTGCCAATTTTCTGCCCGGCTTCCAGACGGCTGGTATCAAGTAGAGAACTGGCCAACCGGTGAACACGCTCTGTTGAGCGTATGGCGATATCAAGCACAGATTTAAATGTGGGATCGGAATCTTCTGGCAAAATTGATACCAGCACATCAAGCCCGGAGGAGACATTCGCCAAAGGAGACCGCAGATCGTGGTAGATCATATGGGTCAGGTCTTCGCGTATTTGGTCAAGATTTTTTCGCTCGCTTATGTCTCGTAATATCCACTGCAGGTGAGCCGTTCCATCTATATCAACAGGACGTACATATACCTCAATAAATATATCTTCTTCGGTTTTTGTTAACAATTTGGCTTCGTAAGTTAATGGATCGTCGGTTTTTAGATTTTCGAATTTCTTCCCGACGATATTCCAGTCTACTTGATGAATGTGATGGATGTTCAGTGTGTGCAGAGCTTCTTCGTCGTGGCCAGTAAGCAGGATGGTTGGATGGTTTGCTTCGATGATGCGTCCTTCGAAATCTGTAACCATGATAGGATCTACACTGGATTCAAACAACTCCAAGTAGCGTCTGCGGGCGATTTCAATCTGTTCAAAAAGTTGGGCGTGACCTATCGCTGTTCCGGCAAGGTTTCCAATTCCTTCCATTACCAGAATGGCATCTTCACCAAATGGATTAATGGGGTTAAGAGCTTGGAGTACTCCTATGACCTGCCCTTTTGAGCGAATAGGTGCGCATACAATTGAACGAGTTTGAAAACCTGTGCGGTCATCCACTTTTGGATAGAATCGCGGGTCTATATTTACGTCTGGTACGATTACGGTCTCACCTTCTTGGGCTACCCAACCGGCTATACCTTGTCCCATCTTGATACGCAAACCGATTATGTTCTCGGTTCCTTTTCCGGTTGCGGCCCGGTATTCAAGTTCGTTTGTCTCAGTGTCAATTAATGCCAATGAAACAGCTTCAACCTCCAAAGCTTGAGAAATTTGTTCGAGGATGTTTTGAAGAACTTCGTCTAGTTGCAGACTCGCGCTAATCGCGTCAGCGCTCCCAGCAAGGGCGCTCATCACGCGCGCTGTGCGTTGGCTTTCTCCATAAAGACGTCCGTTGAGCGCAGCGATGCCTGCCTGGTCAGCGATAGCTTGGACTAATGTCAAATGCTCTTCTGTAAAGAAGCCTGGCGTAGGATGGCTGAGAGTCATAACCCCTACCATGCGATCTCGAACCAGAAGAGGTGCGCTGACGGAAGATTTTGGGCCTGTATCCTCTGCATTGTCATACGATCGCTGCAGCCAGCGTTTGTCTTTATCTGTATCCTCGACCAGTGCGGATTGTTTATTTCGTACCACCCAACCTGCCAGCCCTTGATCTAATGTGACCTGTAGCTGTTCGGTGGTTTTATCGAACACTTTGCCTTGGCTGATAATAGCCGAATCAACCGGTTTGCCTTGATCGTTCAATACGATTATGCTTCCGCTAGTAGCGCCAACATTTTTTACCGATAGGAATAATACGCGTTCCAAAACCACGCTTAAATCTAGTGCTGCAGCGAGCTCTTTGCTGATATGGGAAAGCAGCTCCAGGAAAGCCTGGGAATCAGTGGTATGTTTGGCAACTTTAGTCATTAATTATCTCTCGTGAGATTGCTGCTTCTAAGTAACAAGAACATTGTTCTTTCCGCTTCAGTCTGGTTGTCAGGTATGCCGCGGTTATAAAATAAGTGCAGAAAACCAGCCTCCGAAAGGGGTCTCAATCCGAACAGCCTGGTATTGATAGATTGTTTGGAGTTAAATCTGCACCAATGTAAGTATAGCATGAGAGGGGGTGTATTAGAAATAAAAGTGTAAGGATTATAGGCGCAGGACAAATGCAATATATATTGCAAAATTATTTGTTTTTGCTAGACAAACGGCATTTCAAGAAGTAAAACTTCTATAGCCAAGCGTGAATTTACATTCTTGTTTAGCAAGTGTAGGGTATGCTCAATGGACGCGATCAAACCGTAGGCCTCCGCAGTGGTAGCATTTCCAGCCATATCATCAATTTCTGCTATACGGTCTAAATTCACCATCTCGGATTTTGCACCGGAGGTGCGTATCAGTACATCGCGCCAAAACGACAACCAGGTTTGTAAGATTTGTTTGAGTTTTTGTTTGTCTTTCGCAACACGCTGGGCGTAGTCAAACCTCACGCGGCGGTTAGCGTTTAATAAGTGTTGTTGGTCTTCCAACCAAGAATTTCGCTCTTTGAGTTGTTCTGGGTTTCCATAGAATTGGAGGGCCATCCCGGGGCGCCCTCCAGAAATGTGAGCCAGCATTTTTGCTTGATCCTCAGCCAAACCATATTGGGTTTGCAACCCGGCAGTAAGTTTTTCCCCGGCAAGCGTTCGCAGCCGTAAAACCTCACAACGCGAAGCTATCGTCGGCAATAGTGCTTCCGGACTTTCTGCAGTCAGGATAATAATGACTTTAGCTGGGGGTTCTTCTAACGTCTTCAGTAGGGCGTTGGCTGCGCTTGTGCTGGCGTCTTCAAAATTTAGTAATAAGGCGATCCTGAAATTGGCGTCATAAGGTGCTAAAGCCAGACTGTGCTGAAGTTCTCGCACAACTTTAACCTTAATATCCCTGTCGCTTGGTTCTCGTTGTATTATGGATAGGTCGGGGTGCTGCATGCGGTTGATCTGTAAGCAAGCTCTGCATTGGTCGCAAAAATTTCCGGGTTCAGGTGATTGCAGGCAGTTCACGGCTTTTGTTAGTGCAAGTGCCAACGTACGTCGGCCGGTGCTTTGGGGTCCAGATAGTAAATACGCATGCCGTAGATTCCCTGTGTTTATTTGCCCCTTAAACAGATCTACAGCCCATTCATGCCCAATTAAGCCCCAGTTTTTTGTCATCGTGTTATTTTAGCTCTGAAGCTATGGGGTGGCAATAGCGGAACAACAGCGAGCATGGTGAATTTTGGGGACAAGAAATTATTACAACTAATACTTATACACAGGCAATGGGCTTAAGCCCATTATCCACGATGATTCGCTACATAAAATTATTATCATTTGTTTGAAGAAAACAGCTTGCAATTAATGGGAATATTATGTATAATAGAACAAATGTTCACTCAAAAGAATGCTTTGATCGGTGACCCAGCAACTCATGAAGGGCATACTTCCAATTATGATGCCGATGATGCATCTTTGGCTGAAGAGAGGATTTTGCAGAATGTGATATTAGACCAATTTTCCTCACATCCTGAGAACGCTCTGCTTATGGGGGTGTGCGAGGATGGTTTACCCTTATTCCTGGATTTAAAGGATCCTTCACCTGGGGCAATTCTCCTGGTAGGGGACAATAGTTTTGGGAACCAACGCCATTTGCGTACCATATTGTATTCGGCATGCAAGTTAAACAACCCCACAAACGTCAACGTCCACATGATATCCCCTCAACCGGAAATGCATGGAGATTTATTACGAAAACCACATTTTTTGCAAACCTATAAGCCGTATGATGAAGCGAGTTGGATCCTGATAGAGGAGATTTGCAATCTTGTAGAACACCGGCAAAACGGTATGCCAGTTCATCCGATTCAATTTTTGGTTATTGATGATTTGGCTATGTTAATCCAGGATTTTACTGCTAATCAACTTGAGGATTTCAAATGGCTGTTGAAGGCGAGTGCAAAAACACACATCTGGGTGATTGCTACGCTTACAAGCACTAATATCCGCCAAGCATTTTTTCCTATCATCAAGCATTTTGGGACTCAAGTTTTTGGAAGAGTTTACTCACCAAGTACAGCAGCTAAGCTGACCGGCAGTTCTTTCCTGGATATAACCGAATTGATCCCAGGTGTTGAAAGCGTGATTAGAACAGGAGAGGAGCAGTTTAAACTATATATTCCACAAGCTCAGAAACCGGGCCTGGAAAAAGTTTTGTATGGAGGTCTAAAATGAATATCGGTATGTTATGGTTTGATAATGACCCTAAAACAGATTTATCTGTGAAGATTGAACAAGCGGCTAAATATTATCAAAAGAAATACGGCCAGGCACCAAACCATTGTATGGTAAACCCTAGTATGCTTGCCAAACAAAAAAGCGAACCCAATGGAGTTAAGGTTACGATCAATCCAACCATAATGCCTAACCACCTGTGGATTGGAATAAATACGACCTCTAAACAGGAGATGAAGTCAGAGTAGCTATCAGGGTTTCTAAGGCCAAACTGGCATCTATCCGCCCAGTCTTGATTTGTTCATCCAAGACCAATAGACGGCGATAGATGGCTTCCAGAATGGCCAAGCTTAAGTTACGGGCTTGCCCAGATAATTTCTTTGCCCGGTACGGGTGCATCTCCAACGTTTTTGCAACTGTTTTCTCATCCCCCCCATCATCCAGGATTTCTCTTGTCAACAACAGCATTCGGAAATTTGAAACTAATCTGAAGTAAAGGGCTAATGGTTCTTGTTCATCTAAAAGACTCTTTAGCATATCCAGAGCCTTGCGCCCATCCCCCCGACCAATTGCGTCTATCATGGCGAAATAATCCCCTTGGCCGCTGGCGAATGCGGAAAGGTTATCAACGTCGTCTACATCAACTGCGCGTTTATAATTGACATAAGTCAGTAATTTCTCAAGTTCTTGGACTACCCCGCGCGGGTCTTCGTTGAATGTCTCGGCTAATAAGGAGGCTGCCTGGGGAGTTATTTCCCCACCTTGTTTAGCGGCATGGGTACGTAACCAGTTTGCAAGCTGGCCTCCTTTTAGGATCGGGAATGGGCGGATGAAAACAAGTTTGGGGTTATTTTTCGCCCACTTTACCAGCCAGTGCCTCTCATTAAGCGATTTTGCCATTACCAAGAGCAGGGCTGTGCTGGTTGGTAATCCTTCAATTAACCTTTGGAAGCGAGCTTGCAGGGGTTCAGTCTTCAATCTATTTAAGGGGTTGTTAACAATAACAAGGCGGCGGGTGGTGAGAAAGGGAATCGCGTAAGCCGTCGCCTGGAGTTCTTCCAGGGAGAGGGCGCGGCCATCCAGATGGGTGGTATTCGTCTCTGCTAGGGAGGCATCGCCTAATTTTTCTTTGATCTTATCTACAAACTGTACAATCCCGAATTCATCTTCGCCGTGGAGAATGTACACAACCGGTACGGTTTTTGCCATTGCTAGCCTCGCGTAACCACGCGGTATGCGCGCCTGCCTGCCCGTTCCCCGGGTTTAATTTCAACGATCTCCATCCCGCCAGGGTCTCCTGAAGTAGTGATGCGCTGTTGTATGCGGTACCCCAAAGGCTGGGCCAAGAAGAGCGCCAGAGTTGCAGCAAAAATCGCCAAAGGTAAACGCTCTAATTTATCGCGCCCCCGCCTTCCAACGCCTATCATGGATAATGCGCCTGCAAGCCCGGTCGCTACCCCGGCGGTTACGAAGTTGGTCCCGCAGTTGGGGTGAACAGCTAGTTTTCGTTCACCGGCCCGTAAACGCTGGAGCGCCTGGCTAGAGGCAGTTTCTACATCCTTTAGCGGCACATCCCCTAACAGCCAAAACCCGCCTGTGTCCGAGTGCCCCATTAACCTGCGGTTTGGCTTGATTTTAGTAAGCATGTGGATAGTAGCATGCTCCAAACCGTGGTTGCGGCGGATGCGGGATAGAATGGGGTTGTTTAGGACGCTGGTCAATATGTCTGTCATAAAGGCTCCGTTATTTCTTAGGGCGCGATACAAAGCTGTCTACGAAATGTGGCGATTATCGTAACGCACATATGTGTAGTCGAATTTAAAAAAAACCTGGCAGAACTTATTTATATTTGTGATTGAAAATTAACGTATCCTGATTTTGTTTTTCCTGGAAGTTTACATTATCATACCCCACTCGTAAATTAACGTCTACTTCATTATGCAAGTACTAGAGTATGTTAGAATCGCCCAGCATTATCATAGGTATGAGATGATATGGAGTTGACTTGACACTTTTGCCTAATTTTATTTTGGCCTCTACCTCGCCTAGGCGTAGAGATCTGCTTTCGGTTGGAGGTTGGGAGTTTGAGGTTGCTCCAGCAAATGTTGATGAAACACCTAAACCAGGCGAATCTCCCAAGGAATATACACACCGCGTGGCGCAAAGTAAAGCCAGGGCGGTGGGAGGCGCGGCATCCAATGGAAGCATTGTGATCGCGGCAGACACCACCGTATGTATGCACGACCGTATCCTTGGGAAACCCTCTGATGCAGATGAAGCCGCCCACATGCTAAGCATCCTGCGCGGAAATACCCATCAGGTAATAACCTCTGTGGCAGTTTATCTGACCAGCAAAGACGAGATGTTTTGCGACCAGGCAGTTACAGATGTGCCAATGCGGAAGTATTCCGATGCTGAGATGCATGCCTACATTGCCACCGGCGATCCCTTCGATAAAGCTGGGAGCTACGCCATCCAGCGCCAAGATTTTAAGCCGGTTGATGATTTGCAGGGTTGTTATGCAAATGTAGTCGGTTTACCTCTATGCCATCTTGTGCGTACACTAAAGAAAATGGGCGCAGCCTCCGGAGAAGAAATTCCGCAAAGCTGTCAAAAGGCTTTAGATTACGAATGTCCCGTTTATGAACGGATATTAATAGGAGAGCTATGAAAGTACGCATCTGGATTTGTTTGCTGCTCATATTTACAATGAGCTGCGGAACCGGGGAGGAGGTATCAGAGATACCTATAGAACAAAGTTCTCCAACTGTTTTGCCAGATCCAGCAGTGACCACCATCTCCGCACCGGACCCGGCAGCGGCAGCCCGCGCTTACCTGGATGCCTGGGCTATTTCCGATTATGCCGCAATGTATGCAATGCTGACCACCCTCAGCCAAGACGCGTTCAGTTTTGATGACTTCGAAGCCCGGTATTCTCATGTGGCTGCTCAGACCAACCTCTTCCAGGTTGAGTACGATATTTTGCAATCTTTGATCAGCAACCCGGAAAGTGCCCAGGTTGGATACCGGGTGACATTACATTCATCGATTGTTGGCGCGATCACGCGCGAAACGATGATGAATTTGAGCCGCGGCCAGAGCGATGATTGGCGCGTGGTCTGGGATGACAGGTTGATATTGCCTGAGTTAGCCGGCGGAAACACATTGAGCATGGAGCGGGAAGTGCCATCACGGGGCAATATTTATGATAGAGAAGGAAACGCGATCGCAGGCAACACAGACATCGTCACGGTTGCTGTAATACCCAGCGAGATCGGAGAAGATGATGGTAATGGTCTGGTTGGCCAGTTTACCACCCTGACAGGATTGGACTCTCATTATATTAGCAGAATGGTTTTCGACGAAGATGCCCCCTATTTATTGCCAATTTCTGAAGTCTCTCAAGACCAATTCAACCGACGTCTGGATTACTTGTCTCCGTATTATGGTATGCTTTCCTGGAGGGAATACAGCGGCCGCTTGTATTTCAACGGCGGAACGGCTCCCCAAACCACTGGCTGGGTTGGCCCTATCCCGGTAGAGGCAGTAGATGAATACATCTCTCAGGGTTACCAGATCGATGACAATGTCGGGCGCGATGGGGTCGAGGCTTGGGCCGAATCCATGCTTTCGGGGACGCGCGGTGGGACTCTTTACGTAGTTAGCCCGCAGGGAAGCATTGTTACCACTATTGCTTCGAGCGATCCCGAAGCAGCACAATCAGTTTATTTGACCCTGGATAAGGATTTGCAGCAGCAAGCCCAACTGGCCATAGATAGTTTCAACGGCGCCATTGTAGTTTTGGAACGTGATACCGGGCGGGTTTTAGCGATGGTTTCTTCACCAGGATTCAACCCCAACGCAGCCGATACCTCGAATATAAACCACGATTATTTGTGGTCAGATTATGTGGCAGATACAACAAACAGACCATTCTTCAACCGCGCTACCATGGGGCAATATCCGCCCGGATCAATATTCAAAGTGATCACCACCGCCGCGGCCTTAGAGAGTGGTTTGTATACCGCGCAGAGTGAGCTTTATTGTGGATACTATTGGGAAAAGGTGGGGGTCGAACTAGAAGATTGGACCGTGAGTCATGAGCGACCAGAAAGCGGACAACTAAACTTGCTAGAAGGTGTGATGCGCTCATGCAATATCTGGTTCTATGAAATTGGTTACGTGCTGTATAACGAAGGTTATCCTAACGCGGTCACAGAAATGGCGCGCGGCTTTGGTTTGGGCAGCGAATCTGGCATTGACATCATTCCAGAAGCCAGCGGACAGGTGACCGAACCGGATGAGGACCCACAATTGGGATTATTCCCAGCAGTGCAGCAGGCTTTTGGGCAAGGCACCACAACAGTGACGCCTCTTCAGGTAGCCGCGTATATCTCAGCAGTGGGCAACGGCGGCACGCTCTACCAACCACAGCTCATCGAGTACGTTGAAAGCACGGATGGCAGGATAAGCATGGCATTCGAGCCATCCGTAAACGGCACGCTGCCAATCAGCGATGAAACTCTGGCTAGCTTACAGACCGCATTACGGATGGTTGTCAATGACGCCCGCGGCACAGCATTCCGCAGGTTTTCCGGCTTCCCGATACCTGTGGCCGGCAAGACAGGGACGGCGGATGTCGAGGGCTATGAATTTCCTTTTGCCTGGTTCATTGGCTATACTCTTGCCGAGCGGCCCAACCAACCAGATATTGCTATCGCGGTGATTGTTGAAAATGTGGGCGACGGCTCAGACTATGCTGCCCCCATCTTCCGCAGAGTGGCTGAAATCTATTTCTATGACCGGCCCCAAGTAAGATACTGGTGGGAATCAAGCATAGGTATAGTTGCTCCACCTGAAGAAGAAGAGATCGAGGGAGAGGATACTGGAACCCCTTAGAGACATACAAAGGTTAGATGCAAACTGAACGCGGCATCGTAATTCGCTTGCAATCCGGGTTTTATACCCTGGCGGTGGATGGCAGCCAGGTTGTGGCGCGCTTGCGCGGAAAATTCAAACAAGGCAGGAGAACGGGTGATATTCTAGCGGTGGGCGATTGGGTGCAGTTCTCACGGCAAAATGACGGCAGCGGGATGATTGAGGTAATTGAGCAGCGGCAGAGACAACTCTCACGTCTATCCCCTACTCCAGGTGGAACATTCGAGCAGATCATCATTGCTAACCCTGACCAAGCTGTATTTGTATTCTCCTGCGCCGAACCAATACCGCGCATGCGGATGCTTGACCGATTTTTAATCATCGCAGAAGAACGGGATATTCCTGCTCTTATCGTCGCCAATAAGACGGACCTGGTGAGCCGTAAAAAATCTAGGGAATTGTTTGGGCACTACCTCGAGATTGGTTATGAGCTGATATACACCTCAGCCAAGAAAAAAAGCGGAATTTCAAAGTTAAAAAAATTATTAAATGGAAAAGTATCTGTCTTAGCAGGCCCTTCAGGGACAGGCAAATCGAGTTTGTTAAATGTAATTCAACCCGACTTAGGTTTGCACGTTTCAGAAGTCAGCCGAGTGACTGGCAAGGGACGGCATACAACTGTGGTGCGTGAAATGTTTCTATTAGAAGGTAAAGATAATGGTTACATTGCGGATACCCCTGGTTTAAAGGCATTAGCTCTGTGGGACATTGAACCCGAAGAACTGGATGGCTACTTTCCAGAGCTGGCGGATTTGGTCCCTAATTGTAAGTACAACAACTGTACACACCTGCAAGAACCAGAATGTGCAGTGCTGGAAGCGCTAGAAA
The DNA here is from genome assembly GCA_019456165.1 of Chloroflexota bacterium. Taxonomy (GTDB): domain Bacteria; phylum Chloroflexota; class Anaerolineae; order Anaerolineales; family UBA11579; genus VRUJ01. The sequence continues at coordinate 19,689 of VRUJ01000004.1, read as the reverse complement.
GTGGTAGAATTCATCCTGAAAGATACGAATCTTACGTGCGTTTGCGCTTGGGTGATGATGAGTGATCCCGAGTTTGTTGCGAGATGTGCCAAAACCGAAGATTTTTGAGTTAATATATAGCGGATTTTGTTGAACCTTTTGTTAGTCAAGAGCGTATATAAATAGCTTGTAAGGCATCCTATGGAATCTACCAGCACTCAAGAACTAGTTTTACAGTTGCAAGCAGGGAGCCATGATGCATTGGGCACTCTCTATGACCGCTATAATCAGTTGGTGTTTCGGACAGCTGTGGGTATAACTGGAGATCCAGAAGTGGCAGCAGACTTGATGCAAGAAGCGTTTTTGCGTCTGTATCGATTTGTAGAACGCATAGAACCAGAGAGACCACTAGAACCTTGGCTGGCGCGCGTAACTGCAAACTTAGCCTATACCTGGGTGAGGCGCCGCCGCTGGCTTCGCCCGTTGGAGGAAGTTGCCGAATGGTTTGTGGGCGAGATAAAATCGGCACCCCATCAAATAGCAGAGACAGAAGAAGAATGGCAGCAAGTGGAGCAGGCGATCCAAGCATTACCGTTTTCCCAAAGGGTGGTTATTGTGCTCTATTATATAAACGATTATTCCCTTAAAGAAATTTCCGAGGTTTTGGATGTGCCAGCTGGTACTGTCAAGTCTCGGTTGCATTATGGCCGCCAATCCTTGAAGATTTATATGCACTCACAAGAAAATCTAGTAGCAGGTATGCAATATGAGATCACCTAATTTTCAGGTCGACGCTGACCAGCAAGACTATGTTTCTCTGAGACGTTGCCTAAAAAATTGGTCAAAAAGGCACGTACCACCAAAGGATTCGCGCCAGAAACTCCTGGACGCTGCTGCAGTGACTCAACAACAACACAAAATATGGTGGCGTATGCGATTATTTAATGCGCTTGCTTGGAAAGCTTCTTTTACAAGGGAAGCAAGGTATTATTGGCTCCCTGTGTATGGCAAAGCTGGCTATGAAAAACCCAAATTACTCTCGGATGTCTCTTTCATGAAGGTTGAGAACTATTTTCTTCCAGGAATGAATTTTCGCCCGGTTTGGTGATTCGTGAAATGAAGAGCAGAATTGTATTGTGATAATTAGGCTTGACTGTATCGAAAAATGCCCTTAAAATTGGCCGGAGTTGCAAATGAAAGACGAGATCACAAAAGACAAATGGGGGGCTCCTCTGCTTAGTGCATTAATCACAATTAATATTAAAGTCTACAAAATTCCAAGCATCTCATGGATTTGATTTCCCCATTGCAATGAGTAATTGTGCAACATTGTTAAATATCAGGAGAATGATTTGACTAATAGACTTTTAGAGATCAGCGACCTTGCCGTGCGTTTTGATACACCTGAAGGAACTATCCATGCAGTGAACGGTGTGTCATTTTCTTTAAATGAGGGTGAAATATTAGGGATTGTTGGAGAAAGTGGTTGTGGTAAGACTGTGACTATGCTTTCAATTTTGCGTCTAATCCCTATGCCACCTGGAAGAATTGAAAGAGGGGGAGTGCTTTTCGGTGGGAATGATTTAGTAACGGTCCCTGAAAACGAATTGCGGCAGGTTCGTGGACGGCGGATTGGCATGATTTTCCAGGATCCGATGACCTCTCTAAATCCTGTGATGAAAATTGGAAAACAAGTAGCTGAGCCGCTTGTTGAGCATTTGGATATTGGTAAGGCGGAAATTCAAGATCAGGTAGCTGATTTACTTGGAATGGTTGGTATCCCTGATCCGAAAGATAGGATGAATGATTATCCACATCAATTCTCGGGAGGAATGCGCCAGCGAGTAGGAATAGCAACAGCCTTAGCCTGCAATCCAGAGTTGCTGATCGCAGACGAACCCACAACTGCCCTGGATGTTACCATCCAAGCCCAAATTGTTGATTTGGTTAAGTCGTTACGCGACAAATTAGGCATGGCAATTATTTGGATCACCCATGATCTCGGAGTTGTAGCCGGTTTGGTTGAACGCGTAATTGTTCTTTACGCGGGCTATATCGTCGAGCAAGCGCCTGTAAAAGAGCTTTATGCTAACCCACAACATCCATATACATTAGGTTTGTTGAAAGCATTGCCGCGTATGGATAAGGGACGGTCAGAACGTTTAGCAAATATTGAAGGCCGCCCACCTGATTTACTCGCAGAACCTTCTTATTGTCCGTTTGCACCACGTTGCGCCTATGTGCGTGAAGTCTGCTGGAATAAGAAACCCGAGTTGAGGAGTGTGGGCGACACCCATTCCATCTCTTGTTGGGTAGATGTTAAGGAAGAAAAGGAAATCGCTCTCGTTGGAGAAACACCTCATGTCGGCTGAAGCCCAAAATGGCCAATCCAACGGTGAATTACTGCTGCAAGTAAAAGACCTAAAAAAACATTTCCCCATCGAACGCGGATTGTTTCTTAAGCGGGCAGTGGATTATGTACGGGCAGTTGACGGTGTGTCTTTTGATATTGAGCGTGGAGAGACGATGGGGTTGGTGGGTGAGAGCGGTTGTGGAAAATCTACCACTGGACGAACCATCTTACGGTTGTATCCTCCTACCGCAGGAGAAGTTTATTTTGGTGATGTAGAAATAAATTCATTATCCGGACGTGAACTGCACCGCCTACGTCCACGCATGCAGATGATTTTCCAAGATCCGCTTGCCTCACTGAATCCCCGCATGACAGTAGAAGGTATCGTCGGTGAACCACTTCAAATTCACTTTCGCGCCAGCAGAAAAGAACGTAAAGAGCGAGTGGCGGAACTGTTGGAGCTGGTAGGGTTAAATCCCCGTTTTTCCACCCGCTACCCACATGAGTTTTCTGGCGGCCAGAGGCAGCGCATTGGCGTAGCGCGCGCTTTGGCTTTGCAACCAGAGTTTATCGTATGCGACGAACCCATTTCAGCCCTGGATGTATCTGTGCAGGCCCAAGTGGTCAACCTACTGGAGGAGCTGCAAGATAATTTACAGATAACGTATTTATTTATCGCCCACGACCTAAATATGGTACGATATATTTCTGATCGTGTGGCAGTAATGTATCTTGGAAAATTGGTTGAAATGGCTACCAGTGATGAGTTGTATGCACACCCCCTGCATCCATATACACAGGCCCTGATGTCTGCTGCACCGGTTCCTGACCCTGTGGTTGAGGGAGAAGCGCAGCGCATTATTCTGGAAGGCGATGTTCCCAGCCCGGTAAACCCACCCTCAGGGTGCCGTTTCCACACGCGCTGCCCGATTGCAGAAGAGATCTGTTCCCAAGAAGAACCGCTGTTGAGAGAGTTGGCTCCTGGTCATACAGCAGCTTGCCATCTTATTTGAGTCATAAGGAATTTATTTGTTAAGTAAATTAATAATAACTCGTGAACCAAGCTATTTGAAAGGAGGTGGTGTTATCGCGAAACCCATATGTTAATTTCAGCTTATTCAGTTACACAAAATCCTTTACTATCTATTTGTATGGAGGAGAAATAATGATTTCTCGCAAAAAACTACTTATGCTTCTTGGCTTGCTGATCTTAGCTGGCCTAGCATTAGCTGCCTGCGGCACCGGCGATGGCGGTACGGCTGAGGTGATAATCCGAACCGTTGAAGTTCCGGGCCCTGGTGGTGAAACCATCATCGTCACCGTCGAAGTTCCCGTAGGGGAGCAACCACCCGCAGCAATGACCAAGGATGACCCCTCAACCTTGGTACTCACTACGTTCGGCGGACCGGGCAGCCTCGATCCGGCCTGGAACTATGAAACCGCCGGCAATACGGCGATCATGAATATCTACGAGACCCTGATATTCTATAATCGCGGAGCGGCCTCCGAATTCATCCCGCAGCTTGCTACTGATTGGACCATCTCTGATGATGGACTGACCTACACCTTCACCATGCGCGAAGGCGTGCAGTTCCATAATGGAGACACTATGACAGCGGAAGATGCTGCATGGTCCCTCCAACGTGGAGTTCTTCAGGGCGGCGGCTGGTCCCCACAATGGCTGATGACAGAGCCTATCTTCGGCATTGGCGTCTACGACGTGGCCGAGTTAGTCGATCCAGAGGGCGCACTGGTAGATGACCGCGAAGGGTTGGTCGCAGCCGATGCTGATGCGCTGCTTGCCGCATGTGAGGCCGTCACGTCTGCTTTTGTAGCCGACGGCAACACTGTCACAATTACCCTGGCACAGCCTTGGGGACCTATGTTGGGAACTCTGGCCGGCGGCTTTTTCAGTGTTGTGGATAAAGCCTGGGCGGTTGAGCAAGGCGCCTGGGACGGCGACTGCGCCACCTGGCAGAATTACTACAGCGTGGATGACGAAACAGCACCGCTAACGGATATAATGAACGGCACCGGCCCATATATGCTCGATCACTGGATCCCTGGTGAGGAAAAAGTACTGGTTCGCAACGAGAATTACTGGCGTACAGAACCCGGTTGGGAAGGCGGCCCGAGCGGCGTTGCATCAATTGAGACCATTGTCGTCCTGTACGTGGATGAGTGGGGCACTCGTTTTGCCATGGTGCAAGCTGGCGATGCTGACCTCTTTGACTTGGGAGGCCTGAGCGTTGTTTCACAGGTAGACCCATTTGTAGGTGAGGAGTGCAACTGGGATGCTTCGATCGAAGATTTCACCTGCGAACTCACAGATAACCCCAATGGCCCGCTGCGGGTATGGCTTGGCGCCCCCGGCGTCTCGCGCAGTGATGCCTTGATGACCTTTGACATTAATGTTGAAGGCGGCAATGGCATGGTCGGCAGTGGTGAGATGGACGGCAACGGTATCCCGCCTGATTTCTTCAACGACTTAAACGTTCGCCGCGCCTTCAACTACTGCTTCGACTTTGAAACCTACATTGCTGAAGCCCAAAACAACGAAGCGGTCCGGGGTATTGGCGTACTGATCCCAGGTATGCTTGGTTGGGACGACGATGGCGCGAAGTACGATTTCGACCTCGAGAAGTGCCAGGAAGAAATCGAACTTGCTTGGGGCGGCGCGGTTGCTGAGAACGGCTTCCGCATGCAGATTGCCTTCAACACCGGCAATACGAGCCGGCAAACTGCGGCTGCGATCCTGCAGTCGAACTTCCGCTCAATCGATCCGAAGTACCAGATCGAGATCGTCGGTCTGCCATGGCCTGCTTTCCTGAGCCAAATCCGCGCGAGCCGCATACCTGTGTTTGTGAGCGGTTGGTTGGAAGATATCCACGACCCGCATAACTGGGTTGGGCCTTTCACAACCGGGACGTATGCTTACCGCCAGCAAATGCCTGAAGAAATGATTGCTCAATTCAGCGAGTATGTCGATGCTGGTGTGGGTGCTTCTGATCCTGCGGAGCGACATGCAATCTATCTGGAACTGCAGCAGTTTGACTATGATTCGGCTCCAGCGATTCGCTTGTCAATCAGAACTGGCCATCGCTACGAACAGCGTTGGGTGCAAGGGTATTACTTCAACCCGGTCTACCCTGGTTCCTATTACTACTCGTTATCGATCAGCCAGTAGTTAGGCCGGTAGATAACGTAAGAATACGAATGGCGCAGGGGGATTCCCCCTGCGCCATTTCTAAGCAGGTATTTCTATGACAAAATACATCATCCGTCGTTTACTCTTGGTTCCCGTACTTTTAATCGGAACCACTATCTTAACCTTTGCAATTTTACAATTCCTCACCCCGACTGAGCGTTCCGCCCTTTATATGGCAGATGTGCCCAGGAACGAGAATGCCTGGAACTCGGCGATCAGGAAATACTGCCTGGACTGCCCAATCACCGAGCAATACTGGAGGTGGTTAGTTGGAGTTCGTGACCCTGTGTCAGGCGAATATGAGACGGGCCTATTACGCGGACATCTGGGATATTCACGCTCCGGCCACCAGTATGTATCTGAAATGATTGCACGTCGATTTCCGGCGACGCTTGAACTAGCGTTGTGGTCTATCCTTCCAATCGTGGGAGGTGGAATATGGTTGGGGGTGAAATCCGCCGTAAATCATAATAATTTAATCGACCAAGTCGTGCGCGTTATCAGTATCATTGGCTGGTCGTTCCCCACTTTTGTATTTGGATTGCTTGTGCTTATGTATTTCTATGCCAATCTTGAGTGGTTTCCACCTGGACGCTTATCTTTATGGGCCAATCAAATAGTGGGCGATCCGGAATTATTCGTTAAATATACAAAATTAGTAACAGTTGACTCATTGCTAAACCTGCGTTTTGATATCTTTTGGGATGCAATCCGTCATCTAATTCTACCCATCGTCACCCTGTCTTACCTATCTTGGGCATTACTGCTGCGAGTTACGCGTTCGTCCATGCTGGAGACACTGCACCAAGACTATGTCACTACCGCGCGTGCCAAGGGATTACGTGAGAAGGATGTGATCAACCGCCATGCGCGGCCCAATGCCTTACTGCCAGTTTTAACCCTGGCGGGATTTACCGTGGTCGGGTTGCTAAATGGGGTGGTCATTACCGAGACCATCTTTAACTATCCAGGCATCGGCAAGGCAGCTGCGGCTGCTGCACTCAGTTTCGATGTGATAACGGTACTTGGACTTGCGCTATTTTCCGGCTTCATTCTGGTATTCGCCAATTTGGTGGTAGACATTGCTTATGTGTTTGTAGATCCGCGGGTTATACTCGACTAAATTAATTGCGCATCTTAGAAAAGGATTAAAATGGCAACTGAAACTTCTGTAGTGAAATTACCCGGCACAATTGACAGTCTGCTAGAACGGCCCGTTCCAAGGTTAGAAAAAATGTTAGGACCGGATGGATATAAGCTTGTGCGCGCTCTAGTTACCAACCCATTATCCATAGCTGGATTAGTTATATTGGGGCTGTTTGTCCTGGTTGCAATTTTCGCCCCCATGATCGCGCCTCCACCCTTCCCAGAAGTTCCATATACAATCCCGCGTGATGGATACAGCAACGATCCCAGGCCTCCAATGTCAGAATGGAACCGTTTCCAACCGCCGCCTGCTTTCTGGCTTGAACCGCTAACAGGATCTGAAGAGTGGGTGCATGTGCTGGGGACGGCCAGCGGCCAGTGGGATATATTCTACGGCCTCGTATGGGGCACACGCACCGCGTTTAGAGTAGGCATCGTTATCACCGCCAGCGTGGTGACCATCGGCATCCTGGTGGGTTCTGTTTCGGCATATTATGGCGGCAAGGTCGATATGATACTCATGCGCATCACTGATGTATTTTTGACTATGCCATTCTTAATGGCGGCTCTCGTGCTGTCATCTATCCTGGCTCCAAGGTTCGGTAAAACTATTGTCGCGCCAATGATTGCTTTAATCGTCTTTGGTTGGATGGGTTATGCGCGCCTGATACGCAGCGATGTCCTTTCTGTTAAGCAGCGCGATTACGTCATGGCAGCGCGCGTTATCGGTGTCAGTAACAGGCGTATTTTGTTGCGCCACATTCTGCCTAATGCCATTTTCCCAACTATGGTGGTTGCTTCCATGGATGTGGGATCTTACGTCATAACCTTCGCAGCCCTTAGCTTCTTGGGCATCGGCGCAGAGATCGGCTTCGCTGATTGGGGCCAATTATTATCCTTTGCCCGAGACTGGATCACCGCATTAGATGTATATTGGTATATTGTGCTTTACCCCGGCATGACCTTGGTTCTCTTTGTATTAGCCTGGAACCTAATCGGTGATGCGGTGCGCGATGTGTTCGATCCACGTTTGCGGGGTGGAAATTCGTAGAGATCGTCCTTGCCAAAAGAGTGTGTTCAGTAGAAATCAATTAGGGAAAATTGCCTTTTTGGGGGGGTTATTGTTGGTTGGTTGCGCAACGCAGATTGCCACTCAAGATAATGAGCCAAACGCAAGAATTGGCAACCCAGAAGACCGCCTGGCAAAACCGTTATTGCCATCCAACCCATCACAGGCAGATAACGGAGCCATTGAGTATTGGTTAGTATGTATGGTCTGCCACGGCGACCGGGGACAGGGATTGACGGATGAATGGCGCTCCGCCTCTGGCCCTGAAGATCAAGACTGTTGGCAATCCAAGTGCCATGCTTCGAATTATCCACCTGGCGGGTTTGAGCTGCCTCATTTTATTCCAAGTATAATCGGAGAGAATACACTGCTGCGTTTCTCAAATGCGCAAGAATTGTATGAGTATATCGCTTTTCAAATGCCCTGGTGGTCTCCCGGCTTGTTGACGGAAGAGCAAAATTGGCTGATAACCGCCTACGTCTTGCAAGAAAACGGTATTATTTTGGAGGTGGACTTGAATGCTGATAATGCCAGATCAATTCTCATACATTGATTCTTGGCCAGTGTCAGCCACATAGCTGCCTGACACGCGCGGCCGAATCGTACCCTCGCGTTGTTCGGGGGTGAGCATTAGCATACTTGGACAATCGATGAAGCTTTACGCACGGAAATGACTCAATAATATTATTACTAGGTTTAATACCATTGTATTTAACAGGGGAAAAGTCTTCGGGCTGCTCCCCAAAACCTATGTGCAAGTGTCGCTCTGAGCGCTCATAGGGTGCGAAGAATATACTTTATAGTTTGGAATTTACCAAAAGTAATTGAGACTCTTCGCTTTGCTCAGAGTGACATATCATGAGATACTTACACAATGGGTTACTATAAAAGTGGAAAGGATTCGTCTTGAAATTTAATTTTGGAATGAAGAAGCATTTAGCTTTTGGAATGATACTGATCGTGCTGCTGGCAGCTTGCGGGCCTCAGCCAACTGAGCAACCAGTACAAGTTGAAAGCGCCCCGGTTGGGCCAACCAACATCCCCCCAACTGTTGTCACAGAGCCAGAAGAGATTTGGGAGCTGAATATCTGCCTGGGAGAAGAACCCAATTCGCTCTTTATTTATGATCAGACATCTAATGGCGCACTTCCCATCCTCGAGGGATTATACGATGGGCCTTTCGATACCCGCAGCTATACTTTACAATCCGTTATCCTGGAGAAAATGCCATCCTTGGCAGATGGGGATGCGTTATTTGAGGCTAAATCGGTCAGTCAAGGTGATTTGATAGTTGACGCCATGGGGAGAGTTAGGACTTTTGATTATGGAGTTTCCTATCTTCCTAGCGGTTGCAGCGGACCTGACTGCGCCCGCACCTTTTCTGCGGAGGCTGGGGACGCGGTTCTTATCGACCAAATGGTGGTCAGATTCTCTTTGCTGCCAGGAATCCAATGGTCCGACGGGAATGCGTTAACTGCGGCTGATTCAATCTATTCTTTCAATGTGGCTGGGAGTATGTATCCAGCTGTACGACCAGAATTGATCTCCCAGACGGAGGCTTACCATGCTCTGGACGAACTGACGGTTGAGTGGCGCGGGCTGCCTGGATATCGTGATGCAGCTTATGCCTCCAATTTTTTCACTCCCTTACCAAGACATGCCTGGGAGGGGATGAACGCAGACGAGTTGTTGGTCTCAGATATAACCACAAGAACACCCTTGAGTTATGGTCCTTACGCTGTTCAAGATTGGGTAGCAGGTGATAGGCTTATCTTGGAAAAAAACCCCTATTATTATCGGGCCAACGATGACTTCCCTAAAATTGATCTAGTAACCTTTTGGTTTGTAGGGCAGGATGCAGCTGCCAATCTTGATGCCTTGCTATCAGGCGCTTGCGACATATTAGACCACACCACGAACATAGGAGAGCTTGGGGAAGAACTGCTTGATCTGCAGACTGCTGGAACAATCCAGCTGGCTTTCGCAGATGCAGCCACTTGGGAACATCTTGATTTTGGGATTGCTCCACAGAGTTACGATGATGGCTACAGCCAGATCGCCGGTGATAGGGCTGATTTTTTTGGAGACGTGCGCACCCGCCGGGCGATTGCAATGTGCCTCGACCGCCAGGCGGTCTCCGAGCTAACCACTTTTGGCCAGGCGGCGGTATTAAATACTTTTCTTCCGCCGACTCATCCACTGCACAACTCTGAGGCAGCTCAATATTCCTTTGATGTTGAGGCAGGTTCGGACCTGCTTGAACAGGTAGGCTGGGTGTTGGGAGCGGATGGTGTGCGTGTTTCTCAGGGTGTGGAAGGTATTTCAGATGGTATAACCTTAGAGGTCAATTATTGGACTACCGAGAGCGATCTTCATACAGGCATTGCCGAAATATTTATTCAAGGTTTGGCGGAGTGCGGAATAAGGATTAATTTCGATTCTATGCCAGCTGAAGAGCTCTTTGCCAGCGGCCCAGATGGTCTGTTGTTTGGCCGCAAATTTGACGTCGCTCAATTCGCCTGGCCGTTGGTGGTCGAACCGCTCTGCTATCTCTATCTTGGAGAGGCTGTTCCCGGAGATGATTTAGATCGATTTATCTACAGTTGGGGTGGCGGAAATCTGACCGGGTGGGAGCATTCTGAGTTTGATATTGCTTGCAAGAACGCGCGCTTAGCTTTGCCAGGCCAGGAATCCTTTATTACAGAAAACCTCCTGGCGCAAGAGATATTCGCCAACCAATTGCCCATCATTCCCTTATACGTGCAACAGAGAGTGGCCGCCACCCGCCCTGATATGTGCGGCTTTGAATTTGATGCCACTGATAACGAGTTTTGGAACCTGGAAGCGTTTGGATATGGGGAGTTGTGCGAGTAAGAAACTGGATATTAAAGAAGGCTAGGTTTTCCGAAGCCAAAAGCTATCTTGCCCCAAAGCTAAATAACCGCGGGATTATATTCCTCTTGCTCGCCAAAAACTATTACTTGGATATGTTGGTTTAGAAACTCAGCCTCATTTGTCTCAGGAGAGCGTGCCAGCTGCCCAAATGTGTAACCTCCTGCAATAGGTACATCTTCCCCAAGAATCTTATGTACTGCTTTCACATCACTTCCAGGCTGCCCCTCCAACAACATTTGCCAGGACGCATCCGCTAAAACTATGGCTAAGACAGGTACAGCGCCATCTAAGTTCGCCAGCGCCTCACGGGTAGCTCTGCGGGCGGCTTCTAAGCATTTCTCCTGACTGCCAACTAGTAAATGCCCAATACTGCCATCACTGATTGCTGTATTCATGCGTAGGCTGCCGTCTGGCTCCATCAATAAGGGTGTACGTACTTGTAGGGGCGCGCCGTCCTCCCGTTCTATCCCAAGGGGGTAAAGGCGCACTAAAGTGTTTAATGGAGGGAAACCCCACTCGCGGGCTTGATATCCAAACAACCGGGCATAATATTCAGAAGCTGGGTGTCCATCTAGAGAGCGAATCAAAGATCCACGCGCCATAGTAACCTTAAAATAAGCGCCTACTGGCTGCCAACCATGCCCAACTCCTACACCTACTTTTATTTCTCCACTAACCAAAGCCGCGGCTATACCGTCTGTTCCTGCTTGAGCGCCTCCAATCTGGAATGTGCGCCCTAGGCGAAGATCCCCGCCTGCAAGACAGCCTAGAAGCTGGTATGGGCCTTCTGGTAAGCTTTTAACGAGTTCCTCACCATCTCCGTTTAAACCATCAGCGACCAAAAGTAGATTAGAGTTCAGTTGGTTATTTAATTCTATAGCCTCTAATAATTTTTGGACTGTCTGGTGACTGTTTCCCGAAAAACCGCCCAGCCATTCTGAACGGACTTGGATACCTTCACCGTAGATTAATGCAACTGAAATCGAACGACGACTACTGCCTTCCTTGGTGATCTCCCCCGAGGTGCTGAATCCAATTAATGGTGTTTTGCCCAATTGCGCGACAGCGCCAGCGAGAACTTCTTGAATATCATACTCGTAGGAAGCAAAAATAAATGCCAAGGAGACTGATGGACGGCTGAAATCGGCAAGCGCCTTATGGATTGCTTGAGTAACAGCTTCCCGACCATCGAGGGCAAAAGCTTGTCCGACTGTCGCCACAATAGACATTTTTCTAAACTGCCTCTAACTCAGCCACAGGTACAGTGAAGTGGAAAGTTGTGCCTTTGCCAAATTCACTCTCAAACCAAATCTGTCCGCCTTGCATTTCAACAAGATTGCGTGAAATATTCAGACCCAAACCAGTCCCAGGAGCAGTGTCTTTTCCCTCTTCTGTGCGGAAATATTGCTGGAAGATTTTTTCTTGATCCTCTTCCTTGATGCCGATGCCGCTGTCAATTATTGAAATTAGCACCACTTTCGGCGCGCCTTGTGGGTCCCATTCATTATCGGCTTGCTGGGCGCGAATGGTGATAGTGCCTCCTTCAGGAGTATATTTGTGTGCGTTGCTGACAATATTTGTAAGTACTTGGCTAATACGATTCCGGTCCCCCCAAGCAGCTGGCAAGTCATCGGGAATATCGAACGTCAGGGCTTGGCTTTTTTCGTCCATCAAAGCTTGGGTTGCGTTGAAAACATCTTGCACGGCATCATTAATAGGTATGGCGGAGAATTCAAGGTGTAAGCGGCCTGCTTCGATTTGCGAAACGTCTGCCAGATCGGAAACCAACGTAGACATGCGGCTGACGTTTGTGCGAATTGTAGCCAAAAAGTTTGCTTGTGCCTCGTTAATTTCTCCCACAGAGCCAGCAGAGAGCAGGTCCGCATATCCCTTGATAGAAGTCATGGGGGTTTTTAGTTCGTGAGAGACAAACGAGACAAAGTCGCTTTTCGCGAGGTTGGCTTGTTGGACAGCGTTGTATAGCTGGGCGTTGGATATTGCAATCGCAGCATGGTCGCTCAAACGCACGAGGAAATTTTCTACGTCTTCTGTGTAGGTATCTGCGTTTATGCTTTCCATGAGTAACAAGCCGATAACTTCAACTTCTCTCCGGATGGGAATCACTATTTGGCTAACCGCGCTGTCTAGTAAGGATGCGCCGTTTTGTAATTCGTCTGCGCGCATATGCTGAACCAGACCGCTAGATTTGGCAGCTTCAAGGCTGGGAAGTTTGAGGGGAAGAAGCTCATCTGTGTTTATTCCCAGATCGACCGGAATTCCCTCAGAAGCCATGATGCGCAGCTCGTCTTCTTCAATTACTCCAATTAGGGCTGCGGTTGTGTCGGATTGGCGAAAGGCCCAATCCAGAGTGATTTGCATGGCGCGCGAGACATCTAGGCTGGTGTTTAGTTCTCGATCGATACGCTGCATGACGGAGAGTTCTTCGACACGCGAAGCCAGTTTCTGATCTGTGAGCGAATATAAGCGAGCATTTTCTACCAAAATGGAAGCCTGACCGGTAAAGGCGGTTAATATTTCCTGATCCTCAGAGTCTAAGGGGTTGAGGTCTTTTTTGTTAATCACTTCGATAGCGCCGATGACACGGTCTTTAACCATCATAGGGACAACCAGAAGTCCGCGAGTGATAAACCCGGTTTGTTCATCGGGTTGTTGGAACCATTGATCGCTGGTTTCAACGTTGTTGACGATAACTGATTCTTTAGATGTGACAGCTTCGCCTACAAGCCCGACACCGGGTTCCATGCGTTTCCCAATCAGGTCTTCTGCAACTGGCCCGACGGTTACCTCAAAGACCAGTTCGCCGGTTTCTTCATCCAATAAGAGCAGGCTGCCAGCCTCACAATTCAAAATAGCAACCGCGCTTTGTAAGATGCGGTTTAGCAGGGGGTCGATTTCCAAAGTTGATGTTAGGCTGCGGGAAACTTCGTTCAGCGTTGCAAGCTGGTGTGCTCTTTGTTCGGATTCTTCTAAGAGCTGTGCTTTTACGATCGCGCCAGAGGTCTGGTCTGCAATGGCTTGGAGGATGTTGTTCTGTTCACGGGTGAAGACCATCGCAGGGTCACGGCTCCCAATACTTATGGCACCAATCGTTTCCGCACCTGCATTTAACGGGACTGACATCCAGCCAAATATATCTTCCCTACCATACAATACACCACGGTTACGGCATTCCTGAGCGTAATCCTCGGTAATGATAGCACGCTGGCTAGTTATCACTTCCTTTTCCAAACCTTGGTTTGAAGGCACATATGTATTTTCGCGTTCGATAATTCGCTCGTTATCTTCTACGTAAAAAGCATGTGAAAGGGTTTTGTTTCTTGAGTTGTACAGAGTAAGGTTAAAATCACGTGTAGGCAGAACTTGATTTGTCTGAGCAAAGATCAGTTCAAGGATATCATCAAAAGCCTGGGTTACATTGACTCCTTGGGCTACACGCGTAAGAACATTCATTTCGTGCACACGCCTGTCTTTGTCGGCTAGAACCTGGGCACGTTCTATTTCTAAAGCTGCTAGTCTGCTAAGATCATTTAGGAATGATAAGTCTTGGTTTGAATAAGTTTCATCTATTTTGCGCGGTCCAAGCGCGAGCCAACCTGCCAGTTGCTGCTGCCCAGGCAAGGCAATGAACAGCTGCGCGCCAAGCAGAGACAAGCGCGTCTTGTCTTCATGTAAAGCCAGAGGGAAAGTGAATGATTCGTCAATAAATACCGAGGACTGCCTGCGGATTAAGGTTTTAACAATCCCGCTGTTTGCAGGGAATCGAATATCGGTGGTTTTCTTCCCCGAAGTATCTGGCCATGCGGTGTAGAATCTTGTCAGGGGATCGTGCACAAAAATATGCATTCGAACAGGTTGAAAACGCTCACTTACAAATTGCCTGAGATATGCGATGATGGCGCTTAGATCAACTGCTTGGGAAATTTCGGTTTTGAAGGATTCGAGTTGGGCGCGGTAAACCCTTTGTCCCCGGAAGAAGAGACTATCCACCAAGCTCTGCAAGCGCATGCGCAGCGGGTTCAACAATAAGGCAAATACGAAAACCAATGCGCCTACAAAAATGGGGTTATTGATATCGACCAGGCTTCCGAAAATTAGGCTAACTCCGCTCACCAAGAGAGCATAACCGGAGCCGCCAATAGCCGTCAGCAAGGAATATAGGACGGTCTGCTGTAAGATACGGTCGGTGTTCAATAGACGGTAACGAAGGAGAGAATAAGCGGCTGCTATGGGAAAGAAGGCTAATGGTAGAATTATGAGAAGAACCGGAAGCGAACTGTTTGATGGAGCGAATAATTTTTCAATTCCCCAAGCAGCCAAAGGGCCAAATGAAAGGAATATGCTCCCAAGCATAATGCGGGTTTGTTCACGTTCAATAGGAGAAGGAGATGAAAAACGCCGGAAGGATATCCCGAAGAGTAATGTCAATAAACCAAGAGTTAGAAAAATAATTTCCGCCCGTAAACCTTGTGCTAGTAACTCGGGATTATTGGAGGCAGATATAATTTGTGTTGAGTAGAGGGCTATGCCAAGTGCAGGCAAATAAGGGAACCACTCTAGGAACGGGAAACGTAAAGTAGCTCTATTCTTGTTAGGAAAAACAAATGCAAGCTGGAATAGTGAAGCGCCGGCGGTCCCTAATGCGATTGTCCATAGCATTGTAAAGCGTTGTGTGGTGAGATAATCAAAAAGCCCCCCAAGGAGAATTGCTCCTGAAGCGCTGCAGAGAGTGAATGCTCGAGCAGCCGCATCTTCACGCCGCAAATAAAACACCCACATTCCAGCCCCTAAATAGACCAAACCAACTAAGTAGGGGAGATAGAGATAATAATAGCGATCGCTGTTTGGCAGATTATTAAGGGTGACATCGAGACTGGTGAGTTCTTCAGTTCCCGAAAGTATGGTAATTTGGACAATCTCGCCAGTTGAAAAAGATTCCAGAGCGCGGTAGAGATCGTCTGGGGAGTCCACCTCTTGGCCGCCGATTTGTATTAATTGATCTCCCGGTTTTACCCCTTGACCGTAGGTATCCCACGCCCCTGATGTGGTGGGGGTAACTTGGCGAAAAACGAGAGAAGAATTTACCAAGCCCCCCAGAAACGGTTTTTGAAGCCAGGAGAAAGCGAGGAAAGGGACAGCCATGAATACCAATAGAGCGATGATTTGATATAAAACCACAGCCCCGGGAGCAAGGCGATCTCGTATCTTAGCAAGGGAAGGCACAGGGACCAACGCCTTTACATTGTCCATGATTACATTGTATGCTATCCTGAAGCCTTCTGCAAGATGCGCTAAATGACGGTTGGATTACAGATTCATGAAGGCAATCAGAGAGTGTTAATATTGCCGGGAGGTATAAAATTGTTTAATTTCACCATGGGCACTATCATAACAATCACTTACTGATCTCAACTCTCTGCGGTAAGCTTTGAATTAGTTAACAAACATAAGGTGCATAACCGAAGAGTCTTTGCACATTATCTCCTGGCGTGATGACAATTGTGTACTCCATTGGAGTTGAGGCAACAGACCAGGTGATTGAACAAGACGGGTAGATATCTACGAATACACAGTATGTCATTGGGTAAACGTCTGTGAAGCTATAGCTGCCGTTAGAGTCCGTTGTGGTTATGCGCGTGCCCATGGCGCGGTCGTCGCATGCCCCAGTACCGAGCATCACGTTCACGCCTGCATACCAATTCTCTCCGGCGTTTAAAATCCTATTGTTATTTGCGTCCTTCCACACATAACCGAAAACCCTCCCAGTAGGTTCAATTGTGGAAGTGGCTGTTGGAGGCGGGGTTGCAGATGGAGGCGAGGTTGCCGAGGGAGGAATAGGTGTAAATGTTTGCGTCCATGTGGGTAAAAAGGGTATAGTTGTGGCGGTTGGCGGTATTAAGGTGGCGGTTGAAGTAGCAACAGAAGTAGGAGGGCTTGTTCCGACCGCAGTGGGAGGTGGTCCGCCCCCAGTGAATTCGTAAGCCCCTAGGTCGCATGCGGGGCCGTGGGGCCGGGGTTCGCCGCGCTGGTCTGCCGCCGGACATGAGCCGGAGGCGGCATTCTTAGCCGGACTGCTGGGTTGGATGGCATGCGTCTGAGTGGGGCCGCCATTATTGGCCAAGGGATCTAGTTGAGGATCGTCTGTAATGGTAAAGCTTGGGCAAGTGCCATCGCTATCCAGATTGTCGCCAGAAACTGAGCTGGTTGCAGGTAGGCTGCAATCCCCATTAATATTATTGGCGATTATTGAGTTGCTGATTGTGACCGTATCTGGCGCGGTGAAGATCGCGCCACCAAATGCTGGCCCAGAGTTATAAGCAATGGTTGTATAGCTAATATTCAAAGGCCCAGAGTTGATAATAGCGGGCCCGCTCAAGAGGGTTGTGGAATTCCCAGAGATGGTACTGTTGGTTATGCTCATGGAGCCGCTGTTAGCGATGCCTCCTCCTGTTTCGCTGGCTATGTTGTTGGCTATCGTGCTGGAGATTATGGTGACAGTACCAGAATTGTGAATGCCACCACCATGTTCGCCGGGTATGTTATTCAGATTCGCACTATTGTTCAGGATACTGGTGTTGGTTATTGTGAGTGTGCCCGTAACAGCGTTAAAGATACCCCCGCCCAGTTTGGCCGCGCGATTATCCGTTATCAAGCTGTTGTTTATGGACACAATTCCAGCATTATAAATTGCGCCGCCTGCATTGAGAACCGGGATGGTGACGTCTGGGGGATTTATGGCAATCCCGTCAAAGAGGGTGACGTTGTTCAGCGTGAGGTCGCCTGCTGGGGCGACATGGAATAGGCGGATAGCCTCTTTCCCCGAACCAGAACTGCGCCGGATGGTGGCGCCGTTGCCATTAATTACAATTGGAGAAATAATGGAGGGTAAGCCATTGAATCCGTCCACATTATTGTCGACAACGGCAAGTTCATAAATACAAGCGGCAACCAAATTTATGATATCGCTTGTGGCTGGGGTGGCGTTGGCGTTATTGATCTCCATGATCAGATAATCTGCGGAGCAAGGATCAGGAGTAGGGGTTGGAACGGTGCAAGCCGCAAGTGCAAGAGCAAGAAAGGTGAAAATGAAGGCAATTATTAATCCGTTATTATATTTAGAGTACATTTTTCTCCTCCAACATTGTCTTGATAATCTAAACTATTGCCTTGAGTCTAACACACGTAAGGGGCGAATCCAAACGGAATAACCCAGCCGCTCCCCTCAATCCCTGTTGTGAAATCGAGGGTTAGGTCATTGGGAGTGGTAATAATGGAGTAGATTTCGCATGTAGGAGCGAGGTCCGCGAAAAGGCAGTATGTCCCAGCAGGCACATTCAAGAAGGAGTAGCTGCCATCGCCGGCGCTTATCGCGGACATATACCCGCTGGAGGGGCATGCGCCTTGACCTAGCCTGATGGTCACACCGGGATAGCTTTGTTCGCTGCCTTGGCGAACACCATCAGCATTGCTGTCTTTCCACACCCCGCCGGAAATCGTACCAAGAGCTTGCGTAGTTGCCGTAGCAGTGGGTGGAGCAAGGGTGATAGTGGGCGTCCATGTGGGCGGGAGTGAAGTGAGAGTAGGCGTCCAGGTGGGCTGGCCTGGGGCGGAGGTTGGCGTCCAGGTTGGTGGAAAGCTTGTAAAGGTTGCGGTGGGTGGTAAGAACGTGATCGTACCGGTGGGTGTCAGCGTGGGCGTGGGAGTATCGCTTGCAGCTGGAGAAGGACCGCCTCCGGTGAATTCGTAGGCACCCAGGTCGCATTCAGGGCCAAAAGGGCGGAGTACTGCGCGCTGGTCTTCTGGCAAGCACCATGCGGTTAAACCAGCATCAATCGCCGGACTGCCCGCCAGTAGAGCGTGCGTCTGGTTGGTACCTCCGTTATCCGCCAGCGGTCCGAGGAGTGGGTCGGCAGTAATCGTGAAACCGGTGCAGCTACCGTCACTGTCCAGATTGGTGTTGCTGGGGTTTATATTTGGAGAGGCGCCACTATATCCGCAATCCCCGCCAGGATTGTTAGCAATTATTGTGTTTTGGATTCCTAATTGAGCGCTAGCAGGGAAGAAGAAAGCAGGCCTACCTCCTCCAGAGTTATTGGTGATGGTGGCGTGGCTAAAAATCGAATTCCCAGAAATAATCGTTATAGCGGAACCTTTATCTCCAACAGCAGCAGTGAGTGAGTTACCTGAAATCGTGCTGTTGTATATATGCAGGTTATCGGCGCTATTGACAGCTGCACCTGAAAGAGCGGCAGTGTTGTTAGCTACCGTACTCCGTACAATATGTAAACTACTCTCATTATTAAAGGCACCACCCACATTAGTAGCGCTGTTGCTAAGAAAAGAAGCCATTGTGATTACCATTGTTCCCTTGTTCTCGACACCTCCACCTGCCTCCGCCTGATTGCCGGAAAATGTGCCGCCTAAAATTTGTACCTCTGAATCCATATAGTTGTATATAGCTCCACCCAGACTATCTGCTTGGTTATCTGTGAAGCGCGTAGTTGCCAGTTCCAAGTCCGCGTTCAGGTTAAGCCACCCGTTGAAGATGCCACC
Organism: Chloroflexota bacterium; assembly: GCA_019456165.1. Taxonomy (GTDB): domain Bacteria; phylum Chloroflexota; class Anaerolineae; order Anaerolineales; family UBA11579; genus VRUJ01. The sequence continues at coordinate 468 of VRUJ01000004.1, read as the reverse complement.
CCCGGAGCCTGCGTGATTATCCGAGATGGTGCTGCTGATGATATTCACGTAACCTAGATTAAGGATTGCACCGCCAATGTACTCTATAGTATTACCATTGGGCAGCTCGCCATTGGAGAGTAAAATTTGTGACATCTGAAGGTCGCCAATATCCGCTACGTGGAAGAGACGAAATTGGGGTGTGTTGGGGGCTGAACTGCGCTGGATGACAGCATTGTGCCCTCGAATTACGATTGGGGAGACAACTGATGGCAAACCGTTGTTGCCATCCTCAGTGTTATCGACGGTATCCAGTTGGTAAATACAACCTGGATCCAAGTCTATGATATCAGAAGTGGCGGGGGTAGCGTTGGCGTTATTGATTTCTTGAATCAAATACTCGACAGAGCATGGATCGGGAGCGGGGGTTGGCAGAGAGCAAGCTGAAAGAGTGAGAACACATAAAGTAAAAATATAAATAGATCTTTG
>VRUJ01000046.1 GCA_019456165.1 Chloroflexota bacterium | reverse complement strand
GGTGTAGATATTTTTCTTTTCGCATACGAATGATTTTATCTCCTCATTCGTTGCACTAAATGTCTGAATTAACAATAATAGAATAAAATCGGGGTTTGAGACAAACAATGAATGAAAAATTGGTATTATCCACGGTAAAATATCCCGAAATGAGGCGGTTTTTTCAGATTGCAGCTTTAGCTATCAGCATTGCAAGGATAGCAATTTCCTTTATGGGATTATTACATCCTGATTGATTGGATTATGAGTCGATCCTTAATTGCCTATCTATTGTTGACAAATAGAAATGCTCATGCTAAAATTGTATCACGTCGACTGTCGACAGTCGACAAGAAACAAATAATTCAATCCCTAATCAGAGGCGCAGTGTCTGATTTTTCCCTCGAAGGCAAAATTGCAATCATCACTGGCGGGAGTCGTGGTATTGGCCGCTCGATCGCGTTGGGATATGCAAACGCCGGTGCAGACGTTGTAATCGTAAGTCGAACACAAGAGGATGTAGAGCGCGTTGCAGAGGAGGCAGAGGCATTTGGAGCGCGCAGCTTAGGTCTTCCGGTTGATGTGACAAATTCAACAAGTGTCCGGCAAATGACCGAGAAAATATTAGATACATTCGGTCGAATTGATGTGCTGGTTAATAATGCAGGAATAAGCCCGGTTTACACCAATGTCCTGAAAGTAAAAGAAGAGGACTGGGACCGAATTATTGATGTCAATCTCAAAGCGCCTTTTTTATGCTGTCAAGCAGTTGGGCGTGCGATGGTAGAACAAAATGAAGGAAAGGTAATCAATATAGCTTCAGTTGGTGCAACGACAGGGCTTCCAAAATTCATTGCCTATTGTGCTTCTAAAGGAGGCTTGGTGCAAATTACGAGAGTCCTAGCGAGTGAATGGGCGACAAATAATATTCAGGTGAACGCTATTGCTCCAGGATATGTTGAAACTGATATGACCTCAGGGTTAGATGAAACTCCCTGGTTAAAGGAAGATATTATTCAACGAACTCCTATGGAGCGACTAGCTCAACCTGATGAAGTTGTTGGAGCAGCCATCTTTTTAGCTTCTCAAGCTAGCAGTTATATTACTGGACATATTCTTTATGTAGATGGGGGCTGGTCTGCAGCATAATTTTCTGTGGGAGATAACTATGACAAGTGATACGAATGAAGTCTTTAAGCAAGTAGAAGAAAAATCATTACGAGAACGTGTAATTGGAAGTATTCGTGAAGCGATTGAATCAGGTGCTATAAAACCAGGATCTCGTTTGGTTGAAGCATCTATCGCCGAACAAATGGGTATCAGTCGCGCACCGGTTCGTGAAGCTATCCAGCATTTGGAGCAAGAGGGTTTTGTCAGGAGTATTCCACGCAAAGGCTCATTTGTTATTGAACTAGCACGTCAGGATATCGCAGAGATTTACAGTCTGCGCTCTGCTCTTGAAGGGTTAGCCATCAAATTAGCTATGCCGAGTATAACTGAAAAAGAGATCCAAGACCTTGAAGCCTTAGTCGTAGATATGGGTGCTGCTGCAGATAAGCGGGATATGTCCCAATTAGTGGAAAGTGACCACGGCTTTCACGAATATTTAGTGCGCTTATCTAATAATAGCAGGCTGGTTCACGCCTGGCTGCGAATGTCTGCCCAAATGCGGGTGTTCTTTATGATGAAAGATAAACTTTATAAAGACCCAATAGATATCGTCAGAACTCATGACCCTATTATTGAAGCTTTACGTTCCGGTGATCCAGAACTGGCACATGATAGTCTCATCCAACACATCGTTGAGGCAGGCGAACTAGTTATCGCCAGCATTGATGAAGAAGAATCTAACATAGAGGCATGAAACCATGAATAAAAATGAACTCAAAGGCGTTATCCCTGCAATAGTTACTCCATTCGATGAAGATGAAATGGTGGATGAAAGCGCCTTGCGAGCCGTCACCAAACACGTCGTGGATAATGGCGTCCACGGTATCATGACTACTGGAGGTACCGGCGAGTTCCCGCTACTCTCGCGAGAAGAGAAGAAAGAGGTCACGCGAATTGTCGTTGAGGCCAGTGAAGGAAAAGCTCCCATCATTGCTGGGACTGCGGCCTGTAGTACGCGAGAAGTTTTGCAATTGATTGAGGATACAGCAGAGGTAGGTGCAGCCGCGGCTATAGTCACTCCGCCCTTTTACTTCATTCTTCCAGAAGAGGCGTTGTATCAACACTACGTTGAAATTGCCAAGTTTTCCCCCATACCAATAGTTGTATACAATAACCCATTGTATACCGGCAACAATCTTTCTCCCAATCTGCTCGCCCGGCTTGCGGAGGTAGATAATGTAATTGGCTTGAAGCAAAGCCAAGACGATCTGGGACAACTTGTCGAAGCACTCCGCCTAGCTGGTGAGCAGATATCGATTTGCACTGGTATCGACAGTCAGTTTTATGCTGCTTTATGCGTTGGAGCAACAGGCATTTTTTCAACAGCAGCCACAGTTTGCCCCCAACATATGGTTGAACTTTACGATCACACGCTAGCAGGCCGTCATTCGGAGGCACTGGCTCTACATAACCGTCTCCAAAATCTCAATAAATATCTGGAGTATGACCCTGGTTATGTAGCGCCGGCAAAAGAAGCCTTGAATATGATGGGGATCCCAGTTGGCAGTGTGCGGCGACCTTTACCAGATTTAACCGAGGATGAGAAAGCTGGAGTTCGTAAAGCCCTCGTAACACTCGACCTGCTGCCTGCATAGACCTTCCTGGAGATAAGTCTCATGGCTTTATCGTTGGACACGAGCATTCACGGGGTAGATCCGGTTACGTTTTCTGTGGTCTTTCACCGACTGCAGACGATTAACAAAGAAATGGGCATTACTATGATGCGCACTTCAAGGTCTCAGATTTTCGCAGAAGTACACGACTTTTCTTGTGCAATCTGTGACTGGGTGCCGCGTGTTGTTGCTCAAGTGGATGGAATTCCCTCACATACAGCTTCTTCAATGATTGCGGCTAAATCGATCTGTGAAAAATTTGAAGGGGATATTTTCCCAGGTGACATTTTTATCATCAATGATGCTTACACAGGTGGGACGCACTTGGCCGACCTGACGGTTATAAAACCAATCTTCGTAAATGATGAAATGCTCTTCATGGCGATAAACCGCGCCCATCATGAAGATGTCGGCGGTATGACGGCAGGTAGTTATAGCCCCATGGCGACCGAAATCTTTCATGAGGGTATCCGCATCCCTCCGCTGCGTATCTGCCGGGATAATCAACCTATCCGGGATGTGGTCGAAATGGTAAAGATTAATACGCGTTTACCGGAGATGCTGTGGAGCGATATTCGCGCCCAGATCGCCTCTTGTGACGTTGCCGAAGCTCGCCTCATAGCAATGGTTGATGAATATGGCCGGGACACTATGAAAGCAATTTTGGAAGGTATCCAGGTTTACGCAGAAAGCCAGATGCGAGCAGCAATTTCGGAATTACCCGAAGGCACATATGTAGGTGAGGCGATCCTCGATGATGATGGCTTTGATTCCAAAGATGTGAATATTAAGGTCTCCCTCAAGGTTGAAGGTGATGAGATTATTGCGGATTTCAATGGTACCCATCCCCAAACTCGGGGGCCGATCAACAGCCCTATAGCAAACTCTGCAACTTCCGTGTATGTTGCCGTAATGACCACCATTGGCTCGCACGTTCCTCGCACAGAAGGCGCTTATTCACCGATTAAGATCATCGCTCCTGAAGGTTGCCTGATCAACCCTTTGCCGCCCGCGCCAGTAGCCAGCGCTACGCTGGATACTGCCTGCGCCATCCTCGAAGCGGTCTGGATGGCTTTGGCTCAAGCAGTCCCGGATAAAGTTCCTGCGGGATGGAACCGTAAAGCTGGTCCAACCTTCACCGGTACAGATCCGCGCAACGGCCGCTTCTTCATCCAATTCTGTTTTTGCGGAATGGGTGGGGCGGGGGCAAACCCGGATGCTGATGGGATTAGTTTTACTTCTGACGGAATCGATCTGGGTGGTTTGCTTGCCCCTAATATTGAGACCATGGAACTCCAATGCCCCCAGATTAATCTCAAACACGAGTTTTTAACTGATTCCGGTGGAGCTGGAGAGTTTCGCGGGGGTTTGGGAATCACATATAAGATCAAGTGGCTGGCACCTGAAGTTTCTGCCTCAATGCATGGAGATGGAGTAATCCATCCCCCATACGGCTTATTTGGCGGGCAACCAGGCACCGTAAACCGGCCAGTTATTAATGAAGGGCGGGATTCGCAAATCAATATGCCTAGTAAGGGTTTATTTAAACTTGGCGTGGAGGATACTTATACATTGTATTCATCAGGGGGTGGGGGTTGGGGAGATCCTTTAAACCGTGATCCGGAAAAAATCCGGGAAGATGTGCGTAACGAATTAGTGTCAGTAGAGAAAGCAAAAAGCGTTTATGGTGTTGCTCTTTCTAAAAACTTAGAAATTGATCCTGAAGCTACTCAAAAACTGCGCAAGGTTCTCAAATCTGAAGCATCGAAACAGTCTACAAAGAAGGAGAAAAAATAGTGACTACTGTTGCTATCTTGGGTGCAGGAAACGGAGGCATGACTATAGCCGCTCACTTGGGCCATGATGGCCATGAGGTGCGCATATTTGAACTCCCTGACTACGCAGGAGACTTGGAAGAAATTATTAAGCAGGGCGGCATCCGCATATCTGGAGTTGAGAAAGATGGTATCGGAGCAGTCGCACTAGCAAGCAGCGACATCGCTGAAGTAATAACTGGCGCAGCGGTCATCATTAACCCAGTTCCGGCAAATGCGTACGAAACGTTTGCAAAGTTGGCTGCTCCTCATCTGGAAGAAGGCCAAATTGTGATAACAATGGGAAAGGGTGGCGGCTCGTTAGCCTGGAGGCAGATACTAGAAAGCTCTGGGGTTTCCGAAGATGTGATCGTTGGTGAGACGAATACGCTTTTGCATGGCTGTCGGAAAATTGGACCAGCTGAAGTCACCGTTTTCGGAGTTATCCAAGAGAATGTTGTATCAGCTTTTCCTGGAAAATATACCGATGAGGTCCGTTCCGCTTTACAGTCACTATTCCCAACACGCGACTTTCGGCGCGCGCCAAATCTTTTTGAAAGTGTTCTGCTCGATTTTAATGCTATCACCCATACCGGCCCAATGATAAGCAACGCTGCCAGGATAGATTCGGGATACCGTAAAGAAGAGTTTCATCTTTTTGGAAAAGACGAGAATCCTCCGGCGGTCTGCAATATTATCGAAGCAATAGACCGCGAACGTATGGCTTTAGCCCAGGCGCTAGATATTGAAGCTTTTCCCCTTGAAGTTGAGCACACGCGCAACAAATATAATCCCGGCCATGCTGGTGATAAAGTCCTGCCTATGTATGAATCAATGCATACCGAAAAATTAGAGGGGGTTCCCGGCCCATACAGCCTAAAAGCTCGCCACCTCACGGAAGATATACCCTATGGTTTGGTGACCTGGGCATCACTGGGACGCATGCTTAATGTACCCACACCTGCCTCGGAGGCAATCATAAACTTAGCCTCGATCCTCAATAAGGAGGATTATTGGGAAATGGGGCGTACAGTAGAAAAAATGGGCATAAATCCTGAATGGTCGAAAGATCGTTTAAAAGCCTTCTTAGAAGAAGGCCAATAATCGAGAGAGATAGTTAATTTGATGCTTGATTCATTTCCTGCCAAATTTTGAAATTCTTTTGTATTAGATGAACAAGTTTAAATTTTTGTTCCGGTTCCTTCATAACCAAAGCGTTCGAAACGCTACAAAATCATTATTGGAGTATTAACTATGGCGAATTTTCCCCATAACGATCTGATTTCCTTGCGTGATTATACGCGTGAGGATTTATCGATGATCTGGGAGACATCTTGGGATCTCAAGCGTATGACAAAACGAGGCCAGCGCCCGGATATCTTGAAAAACAAGACGCTGGCGATGATCTTTAATATGCCTTCCACACGCACGAGCATCTCATTTGAAGCCGCAATGACGCAACTAGGCGGGCATGCACAGTATCTTTTCCCAGACCGCATATGGGCTTCCAAAGCAAATGAATCTTGGGCGGATACTGTAGGTGTGCTTGGTCGTTATGCCGATGGTATGGTGGGTAGAGTATCTTCTTCAGCCGAATTGGAAGAAGCTGCCGGGCTTTTCGATATCCCGGTAATAAATGCCTCTACCGCCGAGGAACACCCCTGCCAGGCTCTGGCAGACTTTATGACGATCCAGGAAAAGAAAGGGGATATCAAACCCCTGAAATACGTTTTCACCTGGGGTTGGCGGCCGGCCAGCCCCCCGATGGGATTGCCAAATTCGAGTTTATATGTTGCCGGACGTCTTGGGGCGAACTTCGTATTGGCTTGTCCAGAGGGATATGACCCAGAGGACGATATTTTGGAAAAAGCTCAAGCTGAAGCCGCTCTCTCTGGCGGGACGATTGAAGTCGTGCATGACAGAAAGGCAGCTTTCAAGGATGCAGACGTAATTAATGTTTATTGTTGGGTGCCTCCGAGTATATTTAAGGAAAAATTTAAAGGCACAGATGAATTAGCGCCCCAAGGGAAAGCGCCGCACATTGAAGATCCGGATGCGTATAAAGAATGGATAGTGGATGATGATGTCTTAGCGCTGGCTCACCCGGATGCGAATGTAATGCATTGTATGCCGGCTGCCCGGGACGAAGAAGTGACCAGTAAAATTCTGGATGGTCCAAATTCAGTTATCCTGGATCAAGCCGAAAATCGTTTACACGTTCAAAAAGGCATTTTAGCCTTGTTGATGGGCTAGGTTTGATGAGTTTTCGATTCGGTATTGATATTGGCGGCACATTCACGGACGGGGTTGCTATTGGACCGAGTAAAGCGATTGATATTTTCAAAGACCTCTCGACTCCCGAAGACCCCTCGATAGGTGTATTTAACGTCCTACGTAAAGCAGCAACTCATTATGACCTCTCCCTGAAAGAGTTTTTAGGAGAAATTGATCTTCTCGTATTAGGGACGACAGTTGCAACGAATACTATGCTGGAATATACAGGCGTAGCGACTGGATTGATCACGACTGAGGGTTTTCGAGATGCTTTGGAAATGCGCCGCGGCCACAAACCAGATATCTGGGATCTCGCCCCCCAACGTCCTCCTATGATCGTGCCACGCTACAGGCGCTTGGGAGTCAAGCAGCGCATGAATTACCTCGGTGAAGTGATCACCCCGCTAGATGAGCAAGATGCGGTCCGGGTGATTGGCGAACTGCGCGATAGGGGAGTTGAATCCATTGCAGTTTGTCTGTTATTCTCCTATATAAACGATGAGCATGAACAGCGCTTGCGTGAGATCATCACTAAGGAATATCCTGAAGCTTATGTTTCCATTTCATCAGAAGTGCTTCGGCAAGTGCGTGAATATGAACGAACCTCCACAACGGTTATCAATTCTTACGTTGGTCCAATTGTCAGCCGGTATCTTGAAAAATTGCGCACCGCTCTGGAAAGCGAGGGCTTAGAAAACGAATTCTTAGTTATGCAGTCGAATGGTGGGGTGATGACGATAGCTTTTGCCTCCTCCCACAGCGTCAACGCGGTTCTCTCAGGTCCTTCGGGCGGAGCAATTGGCGGTATGTTCATGGCACGCACGATTGAAGCGCCTAATCTAATAATTGTCGACATGGGCGGCACTAGTTTTGACGTTACATTAATCGATGAGGGACGCTATGAGATGACTACAGAGGGTGAGATCGGTGGTTATCGAGTGGCTATGCCCGTGATCGATATTCACACAATAGGCGCGGGTGGGGGCAGCATCGCTCATTTGGATCAGGGAGGCTTGCTGCAAGTCGGACCTCAGTCGGCGGGAGCGGACCCGGGACCAGCCTGTTACGGACATGGCGGCCTTGAACCCACGGTGACTGATGCCAATCTGGTACTTGGCTACTTAAATGAAGATTACTTCCTTGGCGGGGAGATCATTCTGGATAAAGCTGCCGCGCTGAAGGCTGTTGAAGATAAAATCGCGAAACCGATGGGTTTGGACACAATGACAGCAGCAAACGGGATTCACAAGCTTACTAATGCCAATATGGCTGATGCTATCCGGGTGATGAGTATTCAGAAAGGATACGATCCACGCGAATTTGCATTATTGGCCGCGGGTGGTGCGGGCCCAGCGCATGCAGTCAGGCTGGCGCAAACGGTTGGCCTGCCAAGGGTAATAGTACCCCCTACCGCTTCTGTATTCTGCGCCCTAGGCATGCTCGAATCAGATCTTAAACATGATTACGTTTTCACACTTACTGATTTCATGTCTACCATAGACAGTAATAATCTGAATAGCGAGTATGAGAGGCTTGAGTCTGAAGGCCGCGCCGCGCTATTGGAGGAAGGCACCTCCCCAGAAGATATACGATTTGAGCGCGAAATGGATATGCGTTACGTTGGACAGCACCATGAAGTAACCGTGCGAATCCCGGATCACAAGCTAAGCGCCAAAGATTTACCAGAGATTTCCCGCCGCTTCCATGAGACGCATCAAAGATTATATATGTACAATGAGCCGGAAGCGGATATCGAAACTGTTAATATCCGCCTTACCGCCATAGGTCTGGTGACAAAGCCAGAAATATCCAAGTTATCATCTAATGGCACGGACATTTTGGGGGCTTTAAAAAGCGCTCGCCCAGCATTTTTTGAAGAATTTGGAGGATACGAGGACACTCCGGTATACGATGGGGCCAAATTGAGAAACCAACCTGGTTCAAAAGTGTCTGGACCTGCGATTATTGAAGAGTTCACAACTACCACAGTGGTTATACCTGAATGGGGTTGTACCATTGATGATTTTGGAAACTTGATAATAGAGCGATGGTGATGGTGTGAATCTCTTACGTGCGAACATGGACCGCCTTTCGATAGAACGAGAACCACTGCCAGATGCCTATTTGTCATTGGGAGGCAGGGGTTTATGCGCGGCCATTATGACCGAGGAAGTTCCCCCTGATTGCCAGCCTCTGGGAGCGGAAAATAAATTGATCTTCGCCCCAGGACTGCTGGCAGGCAGAGGCATCTCCAGCGCCGGACGAATCTCGGTTGGAGCCAAAAGTCCGCTTACGAATGGTATCAAAGAGAGTAACGCGGGAGGGAATGCCGCCGGAAATCTGGCAAGATTAGGTGTAAAGGCTCTGGTTATTGAAGACCAACCCGAATCAAATAAATTATACATACTTCATATCAGCCGGGAGCAAAATGAGCTTTTACCAGGTGAAGAGTACAAAGGTTTAGGAAGCTTTGACCTCGCCGAAAAACTGGCGAAAAGGTTTGGTAAAAAGAATACATTCGTAATACTCGGTCCGGCTGGTGAGATGAAATTAAAGGCTGCCGGAATTGCTCTCACTGATCGAGATGGCAGACCTGGCCGATTGGCTGCACGTGGTGGACTCGGGGCGGTTATGGGTTCAAAAGGCCTAAAAGCGATTGTGATTGAAGAGACTTCGGAGAAAGCCCCTCAAGCTGCTGATTCAGATAAATTAAAAACTGCGATCCGCAGATATGTAAAGGGACTCCAGGAAGACTACTATACCTCTAAGCTATTCCCTGAGATTGGGACTCCGTACATGATCCAGCCAATGCAGATCCTTGGAGCATTGCCTAGCCGTAATTTCAGTACTGGTACTTTCGAAGATTTATCCGAACTAGATGGTGAAGCGGTACGCGATATTATTCAACAGCGTGGTGGTGAAGGTATGACAACTCACGCATGCATGACCGGCTGCGTCGTGCGCTGTTCAAACGTAATTCCCGATTCGGATGGAAAAACCATAGTTGCCCCAATAGAATATGAGAGTATGGCATTGCTGGGTCCCAATCTAGGCATTGGTTCACTGGACGCAGTTGCGCGTTTCAATCAGCGCTGCAACGATTTGGGTTTGGACACTGTGGATATCGGCGGCGCCATCGGGGTCGCCATGGAAGCTGGACGCTTATCTTTTGGCGATGTGGAAGCGGTAATGGAAATATTTGATCAGATCGAACTTGGCGCTGATTTTGGACGCTTGATAGGGAATGGGACCGCCGCCACTGGAGCAGAATTGGGAGTCAGACGCACCCCGGTTGTCAAAGGGCAATGTGTTGCCGGTTACGATCCACGGGCGGTAAAAGGTTTGGGTGTGACTTATGCGACCTCACCGATGGGAGCAGACCACACTGCTGGGCATACAGCAGATTTTCCGGTCGATCACCACAGCCCTGAAGGAAAAGCAGAGCTTTCTCGCCAGTCACAGATAACTGCTGCCGTGTGGGACACCCTTGGATTGTGTTCATTCGTGACTGGCGCGACAGCGCCTCAGATGGATGTTGTAGTTGAGATGCTGCGTGCGATAGAAGGCGAAGCAATTCCAGACGATTATATTTCCGAGATAGGGCAACGAGTGATCCAAATGGAACTTGATTTCAACCAGGCGGTTGGTTTTACTTCCGCGGACGACAGGCTACCTGAATTTTTTAAGACCGAAGCATTGCCTCCATTCGACCTGGTTTTCGATATATCCGATCAAGAACTGGATAGTGTGTTCGAGAGAGAAATTGAATGCTGAGACTTGGATATAACACCACTGGTTTTGCGCGTGCAAAGAATATGGCTCAAATCGTTGAAACCATTCACGACCTTGGTTATGTTGGTTTGGAACTTACCATGGATAAGGGACATTATCACCCTTTGTTCTCGGATCGAAATGCTCAAAAACAACTTGCCAGGCAAGTTACCGATTACGATCTTGCGATTGTATTGAATTCTGGTGGACGTTTCGTATTGAGCAATGTGGCGCATGAACCTTCTTTGGTAAGCGGGAACGAAGTTGAGAGAGATGAATTCGTCAAGTTTCTAGTCGAGACCATCAAGATAGCGCCGAATTTAGGTGCGCGTATCATACATTTACATTCTGGGGCATTACCGAACGGTGTAGACCCCGAGGCGGCATGGGATTGGCTGGTTACCAGCGTGGCATACTTGGCTGAAGAAGCCATGCGCATGGATATCGTGCTGGGTTTTGAATTTCATCCAGCCATGTTCATCGCAACATTAGATGATTACCGGCGCCTAAAGAAACAGGTAAACTCTCCCGCACTAAAACTGACCTTGGATATCGGTCATGTCGAATGCACAGAAACCCGTTCTATAAGCAAAGTGATCGAGGATTGTAAAGAAGAAATTGTTAACGTGCACTTAGAAGATATTAAGGACCGCACACACGTACATCTTCCAATTGGGCAGGGCCATGTTGATTTCGCGGATGTTTTTAATGGATTAAAATCTGTAAATTACCAAGGATTGATCAGTGCTGAGTTTAATACAAATGACCTGGAGGTCGATGAATGCCTTTTGGCTCGCAAGACGCTAGAATATCTTCACCCCCTTTTATAGGCTGGCGATTTCGGATTTGGGTGCAGTCCTTCCGCTTGAAATTCCTGCCCCAAGGAGTTTTACCGGTTGTATTGGGGAGCATAGTTGCCTGGAAACAAACTGACAAGTTTGATCTGGGCTTATTTTTTCTGGCTTTTGTAGGCGCGGCATGTGTCCAGATCGGCTTGACCATGTTAAACGACACTTATGATTATATTTACGGGGCTGACCGTTCCACAACGAAAGATAAAAACCCATACTCCGGCGGCAGCGGAGTTTTGGCAGACGATTATTTGCAACCTAGCGAGACTTTAACCGCAGTCGTGCTCTTTTATTTGACTGCCGCTGCCATAGGGGCATATCTCACTTTCATTGTAGGGATAGGAATCTTTTGGATGGCATTGTTTGGTTTATTCTTGTCAGTATTTTATACTCTCAAGCCATTTCGATTTGCTTATCATGGGGTGGGGGAGTTAGCAATGCTGATCGGTTACGGTCCAACCATAACATTAGGCGCGGCTTATGTGCAGACAGGCGCTTTCAGCCTCGAGGCAGGCCTTTCGGGGTTGGTTGCAGGCATGCTCATGTGGTCGATGATCCTTGTCAACGAGATTCCTGATTATACAGAAGACCTGAAAGCCAATAAACTAAACCTGACTGTGCGATTAGGTCCGGAGAAAGCCCGGTGGCTCTACATTGCCAGTCTGTCAAGTGTTTTCGTTTACATTGTTAGCGGCGTAGTTCTAAAGTTCTTCCCAGCTTGGGCTTTGCTGGCCCTGATTTCATTGCCATTCGTTTTTTATTCATTTCGCGTGGTTTATGACCATTATCAGAATCCAGAGGTACTCGCCGCGGCCAACCGTGCCATGGTCACAACATACAGCAGCGCCATGCTGTTATTTAGTTTCGCTATCTTATTGAGTAAGGTGCTATGACTCCTCCTGCTTTTTTCAATAAAATTGCTAAATACTACGATTTCTTGACCCATTTCTACATGTTAGGCTCGTATGAAACTGTACGCCGCCGTATCCTGGGGTTTCATCAAGAGGATGGGCAGGAGGTTTTGGATATCTGCTGCGGGACGGGATATATCAGCAACCACGTGACTTCCGAGCGGGTTGTGGGAATTGATCTATCAATGCCCATGTTACATGCCAACCAACACAACCAGAAACGGATTGGTGGCGGAGCGTTTTTGATAAATGGGAGTATTCGAAATTTACCCTTCCACGATAGGCAATTTAAAGAAGTATATTTTACACTCGCTGCCCATGAATTCCCTGACTTATCTGAGGTTTTAGAAGAGGTGCGCCGTGTTATGCTGCCGGGTGGTCGTTTGATTATCTACGACCTATACGAACCTCCCAACCGATTATTAAAACTTTTCTTGTATACCTTCTATTATTATATTGTCGAGCAGAAATGCATGTGGATTTATACACGCGAAGGATGGAATAAATTATTGAAAAGTGCTGGCTTCCGGATGCAGAGTCTAGATGCTCCATTTGGACTCTCGGCTTTGGTTTCTGCGGTCAACTAGAAAGGATCAGATTAAATGCGCATTGACTCCAGGTTGATGAAAACAGATATGCAATTGGACTCGATAGAGCGTTATGACGAACATATCTTGATGCAGGCCCCACCCGACGATTGGAATGAGACCAAGGTTTACCTCTCCCCCGAAGATGTGATTAATACAATCCGTCTTTCATTGCATCGCGGCATGATTTCATATTTACTGATGTTTCCTTTTATATTAATTTCTCAATATCTCAAAGGGGAAAAAGATATAAATGAGTATATCCATCAGATCAGCTATGGAGTGGCGGCATTCTTCATGGGGTTGCTGCTTCTGGGCGGTACGACCTTCCTCTTGGAAGAACCTATTAGTGGAACACTGGCGCTGGTTGTCCTGGCTGTTCTCTTCTATTTAATTGCTGCCCTTAGCAGTAGGTCTGGATTTTTATACCTTGCTGTCCCAATCACAGTTATCGCCTATTTCCTTTTTGGAATTGGACAAGGTTTAGAAGTTGGAGATTTTCCCAAGCTGGCTATCGGCGTTGTCCTAACATTACTAATCCTGGGAAACGCACTGGGAAACCAGCGTGAGGGAAAGTTGGCCCAACCACTCTACCACGCGGGTTATCTGGTTATTATTATTTTTACTCTTTACATAGCGTTTAATGCCTCCACTTACGCGGTCAATGACCCCTGGGGCGCGAGTCTGCCCCTCTTGGTATTCACATATTTCTTGTTCGTGCGTTATTTTGAAACCCAGGAAGTGTTCTTGCATTATGCAGCAGTGTTATTTCTCGGAAGCGGGTTCTTGCTGGTGCTTTATGGGCTGCCGTTTTTACCCGTTGCTTATTACGGGTTGCCATTGATCGCATTGAGCATGGCGATGATATTGATCGCCGACCGCTACCACGAAGAGCACGGATTAGAGCACGTTGCTCCGGCATATAGCGCAGGCATTCTAATAGCTTTGCTCGCTTTCGTTTATGCACGGCAGGATATTTCTGCATTATTGCTATCGCTGGCTCTTTTCTCGGTACATTTCTTTGGCGGTACGGGGAGTTTAGGTATAAAAACTACGATTGAAAATTGGGGAGAAAAAACCTTTCAGTGGATCGAATTCACTCTGGCGAACCTGGCGGCAGGATATTGTGCTCTATTAATGTTCACAAGCGGACGCACTAATTGGGCTGCTATCCCCGCAGCAATAGTGTATGTATATTTTTACCGCAAGATGGGAATCGGGCGCGAACCGACAATATTACAGACCAGGAACCAGTATTTTTGGGCTGCAGGCGGATTTTATGCGCTATTAATTTTTATCGTTTTGGGTTTCTTAGATCCATTCGGGGACACTCAAAAAGATATGCTCCTCGTTCCAGTCCTACTAATACCATTAATGATTTATGGCCGCAGCCATCAAAAACAAAACCAAAATGGCTTGGCCGCCTCTGTTTACGAAAGTTCCTTGCTAACGGTCGTGGTCGCATTAATATTTCCAGCTTTGCTGGGAGAGTTCCATGCCCAGACTGCAGCTCTTGTAGCGGGGTTATTTCTAGCGCTTTACGCATTGTTAGGGGTCTTGTGGAAGGATGAGGTAATTTATTACGCTTTGCCAATAATTTCAGCACACTTGTACTATGACGGCTTAGTTATTGCAGGATTGAGCGGTTCTGTGATTGGATTACTGTTCCTACCTGTCGGGTTGTTGGCTATGCTATATGCCTTATATTTACAGCGCCGCGGAACAGGACCAGCGCGCACACTTTTCATGACCTGGTTCGTGTTTTCGGGAGTGTCAATTTTCACAGCTGCGTCAGATCGCACCCTAACGGTTTATTTAATTTCTGTTTGGGCCGGTTTGTATCTTTTGGCAGCCTCTTTTGTGAAGCCGTCTGAAGACCATCAACCGGTCGTAGAGGCAGGTGAAAATGTTTAATTACGAAGTGCGCTGGCTTGGCCAGCTGGACTCGCTAACTTTAACCGGCCATCTGCTCAGTTTACTCGCAATTGTTGGTTTGCTGCTAGCGCCTGGAATTCAATCTGCACTTGTGGTGACTGCTATCTTGACGCTCGCTTATGTGGGACTTGCCTGGCGCACCCAAGAAAGCGTGCACCTCTACCCCGCCGCATTATTCCTCACCGCATTTTACATTCTTGGTATTGGAATTGTTGTCCCGCAGGATGCAATGCTCTTGGGAGTTTTGCCGTTACAATTCGTTTTGTTTGGCATTGGCAAGCTGCTGCGTAATAAGGGTAAAAAGGATTTTGCCGTCGCTCTCGAAGTGGGCGCGCATATATCGGGTTTTTATCTTACTGCTAAAGTTATCCAAACGGCTAGTTCGATAAGTCAGCCGGGTTTAGCGCTCATTGGATTGATCATATTTGCCTTGAGCTCGTTTGGTCTTGGGTGGATTAATCGTGAACGCTGGTTTGTATTTGCTGGGATGGTCTATCTCGCACTGGCATATTTATCAGCCATGCAATTATTTCCGGTTCCATCTTTTGAAGGTTTAATAATCAATTTCTCTATGGTTGCTGTGGTGTACGCATTATTAGGTTGGTGGGTTCGCAATGCACGCGGCGAGGGAATAGCGGAACCAGTTGAGACTGCTGCGCTGTTTGTAGGAATTATCGGCAGTATTGCTGCATTATCGGATGGCACGACCATAGGGATGAATGCACTCTTAATAATCGCGGTTGCTTGTGGGATATTATATGTTTCTTCCCGCAGCGAAGGATACATTTACCTAATACTGCTCACTGCTGGAGCCATTGGGTACCAATTTGTGCGCATCGCTGGGGAACGATTTTCCCCAAAGCTTGTCGATCAATTCCTGGTTGGGCTGGTAATCGTTGGGATAATTTTTCTCTATCCGATTATTCGCCGCATGTTTAGTGGAGAAGATTCTTTACAGCAATGGTTCGTTGGTGGCGGCTGGGTGCGGGTTCTTTTGATTGGCGCGCCTTTAGTCATCCTTGGTTCCACGATAGGCGTATCCTACGTCTTTGAATTTACGGCGAACCCCACATTCTGTGGTTCTTGCCACGTGATGCAGGTTCAGTACGATGCCTGGGAGCGCAGTTCACACAATGAAATTACTTGCGGTACCTGCCATTATCCTCCGGGAGCGGAGCTATTTTTCCAGGGAAAAGTGGCAGGTCTGACCGAAGTCGTGAACTTTATTACAGGCAATTACGGCACCAAACCTCACGGCACCGTTCACAGCGCAAATTGTGAAGCCTGTCATTCAATTGAGGATTTGGTAGATGTTTCCTCCCCATATAGAGGCTTGATCAATTTCAACCACACAGAATTGAACCCAGAGAATGATATGGGCATTACCATGCGCTGCAATAATTGCCATTCGCACATCACGGATGATTATCATTTCCAGGTGCGTGAATCGACTTGTTACTGGTGCCATTTCATGGGTAGTGATGGGCAATCAACTGCGGTGGGAACTTGTTTCTCTTGCCATGAGACCCCAATCGATGATGATCACTTGCAGGTGGTTGATTCCAACCAGGAGAGTGATTGCACGACTTCTGGCTGCCATGATAGTGTAACCGTGGGCGATGGTGAAGTGAGGCCGGAACGCTGTTTGTCTTGCCACGGCCAGATTGATCCCAGAGTAAATGAATTTCAGCCAATGCACGACTTACATATCGTGGCAGAAACCACATTCTTATCCAGCAAAGTTGAATGTTTGGACTGCCACAACGAGATTTCGCATGGAGAATGACAAAGTGACGACAGAGAAACCGGTTGAAGGATTTACTGAGCAGCCCTATTCTTGGATGAAGTTTGCTTTGCTCGCGATTGGTTTATTGGCCTTGAACGTTGCTAATATCTATCTGTGGGGTTCCCAAACCCAAGCAGAAGAATCCCAGCAATATAGCATTGGACAATTCACTGCCAGCGGTTTACCATCGGATTCCCTCGAGGGGGGCCGAGAATCCTTCTTATGGCTTTGCGCCAATTGTCATGGTGATGACGGTACAGTTCCCGCGGGTGCACAAGGCATAGTCGCTAATTCTCCAGAAAGGTTGTTGGAATTAACTGAGGCAGACATTCGCCTGCGGATAACCGAGGGGGGCGATGAGATGCCTGCTTTTGGAGTTTTATTCTCGCCTACCGCTGTAGACGGATTAGTTAAATATTTAGATACCTGGACGCAGTAATACGGAGTTATATATGTTGCTGGAAAACAAAGTCGTAATCGTTACCGGTGGTGGGCAAGGGCTTGGGCGTGCATTTGCTCTCAGGATGGCAGCAGAAGGCGCAAAGATAGTTATAGCTGAGATCAATGCCGAGAAAGCCGAAGCCGTCGCAGAAGAGTTAACGGGGTTGGGACATAAATCTCTCGCGCTCCCCACAGATGTATCAGACCAAGATAGCGCTAACGCGATGGCAAAAGCCACGGTCGATGCCTTTGGTCAGGTTGATGTATTGGTAAATAACGCCGCGATCTATTATGGGTTGGAGATGAAACCCTTTGAAGAGATTAGTTTGCAGGAATGGCAGAGGCTGATGGCAGTGAACGTTGATGGGCTGTTTTTGTGTGCCCGGGCTGTGGTACCCTTTATGCGCCAGCAAGGCAGTGGCCGCATCATAAATATGACCTCCGGTTCTTTTCATCTACCTGTGCCGGGAATTTCGCATTATATTACCTCCAAAGGTGCGGTCATTGGATTTACGCGAGCTTTAGCCTGTGAGCTGGGTGAAGAGGGCATCACAGTTAATGCTATCGCCCCGGGTTTCACCATGTCGGAGGCCAGCAAAGTGCTTGCCGGGCCAGAGTTAGCTGAAGCGATTGCCTCCAGGCAGGCGATAAAACGAAGTGAACAACCCGAAGACCTTGTCGGCGCGATGGTTTTCCTCGCTTCCGACGACAGCGCATTCCTCACAGGCCAGACTCTTACAGTAGATGGTGGAACTTCGTACCATTGATTTAATAACAATATGAGATTAATTGAAATCTATTCAAAATAGAAAGAGGTTGACACTATGGCAGACACCAACTATGACATTATCGTATTGGGCGGCGGTAGTAACGGGCTAACATGCGGGGCTTATTTGGCTAAAGCAGGCCAAAAAGTACTCGTGCTGGAGCGCCGTGAATTCGTTGGGGGCGGTTGCGTAACTGAAGAACTCACCTTGCCGGGTTTTTTGCACAATCCGCACTCATGCATGCATGTCTGGATTCACTTGGGACCGGTATATAAAGACCTGGAATTAGAAAAATATGGTTCCAAATACGTCTTTCCAGAAGTGCAATACACTACCGTATTCCCGGACGGCCGCTGTTTGGCTTTGTATAAGGATCTGGACCGCACGATAGAACAGATCGTTCGTTTTTCAAAACACGACGCTGAAGCTTATCGAGATTTTTGTGAAAGCTATCGCGGTATGGTGGATGGTTCCCGCACTTTCTTGTACTCACCCCCTTCAGCGCCCTGGCTGGGTTGGTCAGCCATGATGGAAACGCCGGATGGCGCGGAATTAGTTAAAACATCACTATCCAGCACACGCAATTTGGTCTATGACCTGTTTGAAAGCCCAGAAGTGCGCGGCTGGATATTGCTGTTCATGAACCAGACAGGCACAGATGACTACCCCGGCAGCGGCGTCTTCCTGCCGCCTTTGCTTCCGATCATTCATTACACCCAGGCTGTAGGCTGCGCGGTTGGCGGCTCTTCGGTGACCGCTGAAGCTCTTGCCAAAGTTATCGAAGCGCATGACGGCACGGTAATGCGTAATGCCCACGTCTCAAAAATGATCCTGGATGGCGAGAGGGTGACGGGAGTTGAATTAGAGGATGGGACTCAGTTTACAGCCAACAAAGCTGTGGCCAGCAACATTGAACCCAAACAAACCTTTTTGAACATGATTGGCGAGGAAAATTTGGATCCATTCTTCGTGCGACAGGTCGACCGCTTCCGAGAAGATGAGTTCACCCTCTTTACCCCGCATTTCGCCATGAATGAAGCGCCCCAGTGGAAAGCCGCAGAATTTAACCCCGATGTCCTAAAATCTTGGACAGTAGGGGTAATGCCTGAGGCTCCGGATGATGCATATAAGAAATTATGGGGAGATATCCGCACTGGAGTTGCCTCGGATACCTACTTGCCATTGGCCATCATCCCCACCCTCGTCGATCCAAGCCAGGCCCCAGAGGGGAAACACACCATGCTTCTTTGGCAGCCAGCGGTTTACGAATTGGCAGATGGGGGAGCGCAAAAATGGCATGAGATCAAAGAAGATTATGCTCTAAAATTATATGATTGGGTTGGTGAATTTGCCCCCAATATGACCATGGACAATATCTTGAAAATGGCTGTTGATTCACCAATAGACATCGAGGAACGCAATATCTCAATGTGGAAAGCTTCATTGATGGGCGGTGAACGCGCTCAGGATCAGTTGACTATTTTCCGGCCTTTCTACGGCTACCCGCCTTATAGGACGCCATTTGAAAGCCTATATATGTGTGGTCCGAGCACTCATCCAGAAGGCGGGCTTAGTGGGGCGTGTGGATATAACGCAGCTACAGTTATGGCAGAAGATCTAGGCATCAAAAAGTGGTGGGATAAGTTTTAATCGCATCAACTCAGGCATACCCTGAACCGAGAAGAAGAACGGAGGCCGAATTATGGCAGTAGACTTATCAGTAGATTTAGCGGGAATAAAACTTGCCAATCCGATCATTATCGCGGCTGGCAACCACACCGAAAACGGAACCATCATGGCGGAAGTGGCCCAGTATGGCCCTGCAGCTGCGGTTACCAAAACAATTGTCGCTCAACCTGTCCCAGACATACTTCCATGTTACGCTCAGGTCAACGGAGGCTTTCTGAATACTGTCCTCAGTACAATTCATACAGCTGAGCGGTGGTGGCAAGAGGAACTACCCAAAGCGCGTGAAAATAATGACATGACCATCATCGTCAATTTGGCTGGCCGTTGGGCAGAAGAGGCCGCGGAATTGGCTGAACAGGCTGAAAAAGCCGGGGCAGACATGATCGAAGTGCCCACTATATGTCCGCACATGAACGAGATTCTCGAAGCGATGTTCCCGGGCACCGAACTTCCTCAGCCCGGTTTCACAGATTGCACTCCTTGGGCCAAAACATTCAAGGCTGTAAAAGACACCGTCGATATCCCCGTGATCGCCAAATTCAGCGGAGGTTTCCTGCATAATGTTCAAGATTGGACGGAAGCAGCCGTTGAGGCCGGAGCGGATGGGATCACATGCTGCGATTCGCTGGGACCGGGATTATCCATAAATATAGAAACAGGCGAGCCTTGGCTGGGCGGCCCACGCGGTGTGGGCGGTTTAACCGGACCGGCCATCAAGCCGATTGTTTTGAGGATGGTGATGGAAGTCGCCGCGATCACTGACATACCCATCGTGGGTACGGGAGGTATTACTAGTTGGAAAGATGCAATAGAGTATTTTATGGCCGGAGCCACAGCAATTGGTATGGCCACTGTAGGCCACTTGCGCGGCATGAACGCCTATCGCAAAATTCTTTCGGGAATCGAGAACTACTTGGACGATCATGGCTACTCCAGTCTAGAAGATATTCGTGGCCTCACCCTAAAACGTATTGAAGACAGAAAAGTAAATAACCGCATGGCAATATCAGAACTGATCGTTCCAGTGGTAACTGAGCGCTGCAACGGTTGTAAACTTTGCGAACGCGTGTGTGTTTTTGATGCGATAGAGATCGTGGATAAATTTGCCGTGATTGACGGTGAAAAATGCTACGGCTGTGGACTGTGCGTTAACGTGTGCGGCCGGGACGGCGCAATTCTACAACCTTACTACGAGCATGCATGACAAAACGATTTACGACCGAGTTGACAGTGCAGTGGGGGGATGTTGATCTGGCGGGAGTGGTGTATTACCCACACTTCTTCCGTTATTTCAGCATTGCTGAAACTGAGTTTTACCGTTCTCTGGGACCAACAATGCTAGAAATTGAGAATTCCCAAGGAATTCGCCTTCCCCGCGTGGATGCGGGATGCCAGTTCTTAAAACCAGCACACTTTGGAGACAGCTTGAAAATCTCGCTAGAAATTGAAAAAATGAGCTCAAAAACAATCAAGTATCTCTTTGAGGTCTGGCGTGAAAAGGATGAGATCGCCAAAGGGCACGTAATTATTGCCAGCGTTTCCCAAGAGCATTTCAAATCTGTTCCATTACCAGACGGGTTACGAGAGATTTTACAACCATATGCGCCCGTATAAGGCGCAAAGAAACCAGACACACCAGGAGGTGGAGCATGGCTGATTTATTAATTACCAATGGAAAAATCGGTACGATGGATGGAGAGCGAAAATTCATCGAGGATGGCGCGATTGCAATCGAGGGTGATAAGATAATCGCCATTGGCCCAACCAGCGAGGTGACCAAGGATCACTCTGCGAAGAAGACGATTGATGCTACTGGTAAGGTCGTTTTACCAGGATTGATTTGCACCCATGCCCATATGGCCGCCGCGCTGAGCCATAATATGCCGGTGGACTTTTCCAAATTTACAAAGTTCACAGATATGATGGAAATGTGGTGGTGGCCTCAGGTCGAAGATCAGACCTTCGCCGATGATATATATTGGGCCAGCAAGTTTGCGGCTGCACGCATGCTGAAGTCTGGTACTACCACCGTTGGAGATATGTTAGAAGCTCCTTCCGCGCTCCCCGGCGCGCTCGACCACCAGGCGAAGGCGTGCGACGAAGCGGGAATTCGCGCCGTGCTTTCTTTCGAAGCGACTGAGCGCACCAGCAAAGAGCTGGGAGATTTGGCAATGCAGGAGAATTTACGCTTTGTTCAAGAGCGCAATAAACCTGGCGCGCGGGTAACTGGCCGTTTTGCTTGCCACACTGCTTACACAGCCCCGCCTGATATGCTGCGTGAAGCTAGAAAATTAGCAAATGAGAATAATGCTGGGTTGTTCATTCACGTCGCCGAATTCCCGCCGGACCTGACGGTTGAGAAATGGGGCAAACCCGACCCGCAAGTCCTGGAGGAAACCGGCTTCCTCGGACCGGATGTAATGACCATTCACTGTATCCACATGACGGATGAAGACCTTGATCTGTGGGCCAAGCATGACGTTAAAGTGGCCCACACCATGATGAGCAATATGCTTGGGGGCATCGGTGTGGCGAAGATACCTCAAATGCTGGAAAAGGGCATCACTGTCAGCCTTGGGCATGACAGCTTCTTTACCCAGGATGTTATTGAGGTTATGCGGGCTGCATACCTGGTTCACAAGGTGGCCCCAAATCCAAATCCAGGCAATGTCATATTCTTCCAGGCTTTGGAGATGGCCACCGTAAACGGAGCCAAGGCGCTCAATATGGAAAAAGAGATCGGGTCTTTGGAAGTTGGTAAGAAGGCTGATGTGATCATAGTGGAAGATAACTGCCCCACACCTGTCAATGCTGGAACCTGGATGTGGTATGCGGTTCACGATATGAGCAGCGCGGATGTTGAAACCGTCGTTGTAAATGGACAGGTTGTGGTTAAGGACCATAAGATGACCACCATAGACGAAGAAGAAGCCAAGCGTAAGAGCCAGGAACAAGCCTGGGCAATGTGGCAGAGAGCAGGAGTAGTGTAACCAGGATTAGTTAGGAGACCAACATGGCAAAAGCAGATAAAGCGGACAGTGTCCAATTCCACCTTAATGGCATATCCCAGAAGATAAAACTACGGCCAGGCGATCATCTGCTGGATCATCTGCGTGATGAAGCTGGACTGATGGGGTCCAAAGATGGCTGCGACCAAGGCCATTGTGGTACCTGCACGGTTATTGTAAATGGCAAAGCTGAACTAGCCTGCATCTTCCGCATGGACCGTTTAGAAGGCGCCAAAGTGGAAACGATTGAAAGTCTGAACGTGAATGGGGATTTGCATCCCATCCAAAAAGCCATGGTGGATTCCGGATCAGTTCAATGCGGATTCTGCACTCCAGGTATGGTGATGACGACAAAAGCTTTGCTGGATGTTAATGATAATCCGACTGAGTCTGAGATCAGGACAGCGCTCAACCGCAGCCTTTGCCGTTGTGGTTCATATCCTAAAGCAATTAAGGCTGTCCAGGCTGTGGCTGCAAACCTACGCGGAGAAACCACACTGGAGAGCGTCGACTGGAGCGAAATTTCTGATGTGGTTGGAAAAGCGGTGCCAAAACCTGACGCAGTTTCGAAAGCAAAAGGTGAGTTTTTATATGCCGATGATATGGTTGAACCTGACATGGTATTTGGAAAAATTGTCTGGAGCGAACACCCACATGCTGAGATCGTCTCATTAGACAAATCTGAGGCTCGGGCGGCTGAAGGCGTGCTCGCGGTACTCTCTGCCGAAGATATTCCCGGCGAGAATGTCTATGGAACCTTACAGCACGACCAACCCGTATTTTGTGATCAAAAAACCCGTTTTATCGGTGATGTGATCGCGCTGGTAGTCGCCGAGACCGAGGTGCAGGCCGCTAAAGCCGTTGAACTCGTGAAAGTTGAATACAAACTTTTGCCTGGGGTTTTCTCGCCTGAGGAAGGTCTTGCTGAGGACGCGCCCAAAGTCCATGAACAAGGCAACTTACACGCCCGCCTTGATGTTAATAAAGGTGATCTAGCAGCCGGTTTTGAAGATGCGGATTTTATCGTCGAACGGAGCTTTACAACCCCAACGATCGAGCATGCATTCTTAGAGCCCGAATCGGGAATTGCGTCTATTGACAATGAAGGCGTAATAACTATCAAAATGGCCAGCCAATTCGTGACCGCCCACCGGGGCATAATTGCCGGAGTCCTAGATCTGCCGCCAGAAAAGATAAATCTGATACATGTCCAACCAGGCGGCTCATTTGGGGCCAAGAATGATATCAGCCTGCATATACTTCTTGGTCTGGGAATATTGAAGACTGGCAAAACGGTTAAGATGACGCTCTCAAGGTACGAGTCACTGCGTTCGCATCCCAAGCGCCACGCAATGAAAGTGGACTTGAAAGCTGGGGCCTCAAAAGATGGCAAACTCACCGCTTTTGAAGCCAATATTTACGCCGATACCGGCGCATATGCCAGCGAAGGCATCGTTGTGTTGGGACAGGCGGTCGTCTTTTGCGGTGGTCCATACGTAATTCCAAATGTCTCAGTTGTGGGTACCACCGTCTATACAAATAACCCTCCTGGGGGAGCCATGCGCGGCTTTGGCATCCCGCAAGTAGCTTTTCCCACAGAATTGGTGATGGATGAGCTTGCTGGGCTTTTAGAAATGGATCCCTTTGATTTCCGGCGCTTGAACGCGGTCGAAGAAGGCAGCGTAACCACAGCTGGACAAACGGTAGCAAAGAGTGTCCCCATGCGGGAGACTATAGACCGGGCCCGCGAAGCTTTGAAAGACACCCCTCCGACTCAAGATGGATGGAAGCGGGGGGTGGGCATGGCCTGCTCTTATAAGAACGTGGGAGTTGGTTTGGGTTTGGCAATGGATAATGGAGGGGCAAATCTTGAACTTACCTCAGAAGGCCGCTTGAATGTGCAAACCGGTGGAGTGGATCTCGGTCAGGGATCTGATACCACGCTTGCACAAATCGCAGCACAAATAACCGGGATCCCTTTTGGTAAGGTGGATGTTGCGCCGGTGGATGTGTTTGTATCTCCTGATGGAGGCGTCACCAGCGCCTCGCGCACAACGTACGTATCAGGAAATGCAATCGTTGAAGCGGGAAAGAAATTGCGCGCTGCGATGACCGATTATGCCGCCAAACAATTGAATGTGGATGCAGAAAAAGTTGTCTTGGAAAACGGAACTTTCTCAAATGGAGACGGTAAAACTTTAACAGTAAAAGAAATTGCCAGCCAGGCTGCAGGCGAAGGGGTAAGATTCGGAGCAGATCACTTTTATGAATCTCCACAGACTTTCGAGTTGTGGCATCACGGACCACCAAACCCGGACGCACCTCAAGGCACTGATTATTTCTTCACTTACAGCTACGCTACTCAAGTTGCCATCGTGGATGTCGAGGAAAAAAGCGGAAAAGTAAAAGTGGTCAAAATTATTGCCGCTCACGACGTAGGGCGCGCCATCAACCCGCAAGGTATCGAAGCGCAGATTGAAGGCAGCTGCCTGATGGGGCTGGGGTATGCGCTTAGTGAAGAATACGTATTAGATAAAGGTTATTTAAAATCAGACAATTTGAAGAAGTTGAAAACCCCAACCTTCCAGGATAGCCCAGAGTTCGTAACTATCATCGTGGAAGATGAAGAACCCACCGGCCCGTTTGGAGCCAAAGGGATCGCGGAAGCCGCGGCAGTTCCTACTGCGCCTGCAATAATCAATGCAATTCAAGACGCAGTTGGTGTCACCATTCGCGACTTGCCAGCGAAACCCGAAAAAATATTAGCCGCACTACAAAAATAAATGGAGGAGCAACATGGCAAAACCTTGGAATGAAATGCCGGAAGAAGTAATGGAACACTTACGCGGCCCACATGTGGTAATTGTTTCAACCTTATCCAACGATGGTGAGATAAACATGGAATTGCTCTCTTGGGTCCTACCAATGGATTCGAAGACCGTGCGCATGGTTATTAACCCCAATTTTCCCGGCGGGGTGAATTTACGAGAGAATGGCAAGTCTTCCTTGCAATTGATTGGCGAAAATATGACGGTCGAGATGCGCGGCCAATCGCACGTGGTAAAAGAACAATGTGAATCCGTGAAATTTGCTGAAACCATCATTGATTTCGTCGTTGAAGAGGGTAGAGTAAATATGTTCCCAGCAAATTATCTGACAGGGTCTATTCCTGTAGCGCCAAACGCAGGTACAGAAGGTTTGCACGAAGAACTTGACGAACTGATTTACGCCGAGATGAAAGCAACACCTATGCTGAATGCGTAGTAAGTGAAATCTTCTATATCGTAAGTTGGAGCTTGAATGCAATTTGGACTGACCGAAGAACAATTAGCCGTTAAAGAAGCTGCCCATCGCCTCGCGCAAGAAAAGTTCGCGCCGCGCGCTGCTGAGATTGATGAAACCGGGGAATTTCCCTGGGATAACGTGGATTTATTGCGCGAAAGCGGTTTCATTGGTATGGCCTATCCCGAGGAATTTGGCGGTGGAGGCTCAGATCATTTATCTCACCTGCTGGTAAAAGAAGAGATCTCACGCGCATGTTTGAGCACCTGCACAATTATGGCGGCGCAATATTTGGGCGGTATGCCGCTTATGCTTGCGGGTACCCAAGAACAAAAAGAAAAGTATTTACCAAGACTTGCCGAGGGAGAGATCTTGGCTGCTTTCGGCTTGACCGAATCGGATGCAGGCTCGGATGCAGGCAAGATCACCACAACAGCGCAAAAGAATTCAGACTCCTACGTTATCAATGGCAGGAAATGCTTTGTGACCAACGGCGGGGTAGCGGATTTTTACACTGTTTTTGCTAAAACCGATCCAGAAGCAGGGACTCGGGGGATCACGGCTTTTATTATTGAGAAAGATACCCCAGGTTTCACCTTTGGTAAGAGTGAGAACAAGATGGGTATCCGCGGTAGCGCAACACGCGAGTTGGTTTTCGAGGACTGCCACATCCCAATTGAGAACCTGCTGGGGGAAGAGGGCGGGGGGTATAAATTAGCATTGCGCACGCTGGATTACACCAGGCCAGGAGTGGGCGCCGAGGCTGTGGGTTTAGCGCAAGCGGCTCTGGATGCATCTTTGCGTTATTCAACAGAGCGTGCGGTGTTTGGAAGTGTGATCGCCGAAAAGCAAGCTATCGCGTTTATGCTGGCAGATATGGCCACGGAGATCGAGGCAGCCCGCATGCTGGTATACAAAGTCGGTGCAATGATCAACGCTGGTGTAAAACGCTTTACCCTCGAATCCTCCCAGGCGAAACTCTACGCCTCTGAGATGGCTCGCAATGTAGTGCATAAAGCTGTACAAATTCATGGGGGCTATGGATTTATGAAAGAATTTCCTGTTGAGCGTTACTATCGGGACCAACGCATCACTGAGCTGTATGAAGGCACTTCTGAAATTCAACGCCTGATCATTTCAGGTAATCTATTGCGTGATCATGCAAAAAATTTATAAAGATGGCATTTATGAAGAAAATTGGAGATAGCTGAACATGACAGAAATGACGGTTGCAAACAAGTTGGATTTTGGTCCCAGGCGCGGGAAATATTTTGATGTTCTCTCGTATCTTGAAGATCATCCCACATCCGCAGATGACCTTGAAATCTTCGAAGATTTTGATCTTCTGTACCGTACCTTATGCGGAATAATGTTCAATTTTGCACCCACCTCCGGGCATCCTGGGGGCAGCATTTCATCTGGCAGGATCGTGGAAGGCTTGCTTTTCCAGCAGATGTCTTACGCGATGAATGCTCCGGATTTGAGCAGCGCGGATATGATCTCGTACGCCGCGGGCCACAAAGCGTTGGGGCTATATGCCATGTGGGCGCTGCGCAATGAGTGTGCTCGCATCTCTAATGCTAGTTTACTGCCGGGTGAGAAAGACCAACTTCGCTTAGAAGACCTGTTGGGATTTAGGAAAAATCCCACTCAAGAAACACCTCTTTTCCATAAATATAATGCCAAAGCATTGGATGGGCATCCATCTCCGTCTACTCCTTTCGTGAAGAATGCTACCGGCGCTTCTGGAGTGGGTGTGCCTGCTGCTTTTGGTCTGGCGTTCGGCGCGCTGGATATGTTCACTGCCGATGCCCCGATCGTGCATGTGATTGAAGGCGAGGGCGGCATGACGGCTGGACGCGTTTCAGAGGCGCTGGCTACGGCTGCCACAGCGCAGTTATGGAACGTCCGCTTGCACCTGGATTGGAACCAGGCCTCCATTGATTCGAACCAGGTGACTCGGGAGGGAGACCAGGTTGGCGATTATGTACAGTGGACGCCTGTTGAGCTATGCTACCTGAACGACTGGAATGTGATCTTCGTGGAGGATGGCAAGGACTTTGGACAAGTATTCGCTGCTCAGGAATTAGCCAAAGAACGTATCAACGACCAGCCTACCGCGATTGTGTATCGCACTATCAAAGGCTGGAAGTATGGCATAGAAGGGCGCAAGTCCCACGGCGCGGGGCATGCTGTTGATTCTGAAGGTTATTACCGCATGCTGCAGCCAGCAGTAGAACGCTTTGGGGTTGAATTTCCCCACTTTGAGGGTGAGGTTAATCCGACTAGCTTAGAAAGTGTTTACTTTGATACCCTAATGGCCGTGCGGCATGTCTTGGAAGATAAGCTCAAGATCAGTGATTTCATCGCTGGCCGCGTGGAGAGTGCTGGAAACAGACTTCAAAACTTGAAGCGCCAACCCCGAGAAAATAAACCCCAACTTGATAAGCTCTACACGAATAAAGTTATTCCCGAGAAAACCCCCGCGGAGATGAGCTATAAGCCAGGGGATCAAGGCACGTTGAGAGGCGCGCTGGGTGATACGCTGCGCGAGCTGAATAAAATCACCAATGGCGCTTTTATCGGAGCAGCCGCGGACCTGATCGGCTCTACCAGTATCGTCAAACTGGGTGGGGGGTTCCCGGATGGTTTTTATAATTCAAGTACAAATCCTAAGGCGCGTCTGATCACCACCGGCGGTATTTGCGAAGATTGCATGGGCGCTTTTATGTCCGGATTGGCATCCTACGGCGCGCACGTCGGAGTGGGTTCGTCTTACGGCGCGTTCATCGCCGCCTTAGAACACATCGCCGCCCGGCTGCACGGTATCGGCCAGCAGGCCAAAAATGCAGTTTCCGGTGAGCCATACAATACGTTCATTATTGTTTGCGCCCACGCGGGACTTAAAACTGGTGAAGATGGGCCCACGCATGCCGACCCCCAGGCGCTGCAGCTAATGCAGGAGAATTTCCCCAAGGGCGTCTCCATTACCCTGACTCCCTGGGAGCCGCAGGAGCTTTGGCCGCTGACCACTTTCGCGCTCAAGCAAAGACCAGCCGTGCTGGTGCCTTTCGTCACCCGTCCGGTTGAAAGTATTGTTGACCGCCAGGTAATGAAGCTGCCCCCGGCTTCCGCATCCGTGACGGGCGTGTACGCTTTTCGCAAAGCAGATCGCCAAGCCAAACCCTATCACGGCACTTTGATTTTGCAAGGCAGCGAGGTGGCTAACTCTTTTGTCTCTGAGGTTCTGCCACGTATGGATGAGGCTGGTCTAAATATGAATGTGTTTTACGTCTCCAGCGCGGAGCTTTTCTCCATGCTTCCAGAGCAAGAACAGGCTGAGATCTACCCCCCTGAACTGGCCGCCGAGGCAATGGGCATCACCGGCTTCACCTTGCCGACCATGTACCGCTGGGTGACCTCTCAGGAGGGCAGGCAGCGCACTTTGCATGCCTTCACTCAGGGACATTACCTGGGCAGCGGGCAAGCCCACAAGGTGCTCGAAGAAGCCAAACTGCACGGCGAGGGGCAATGGGAAGCAATAGAGGGATACGCCAGGTGGATTGCGGGGAGGAAATAATCGCTGGTGGGAATTGAGCATGAGGGTATAATATTTCCAACCTGGCTTTAAATCAACTCACGTTGTAAATTAAAGGAGGGTTACCATGAATAAAATATTATTACCAAGTTTGTGCACAATATTTGTTTTGACTATCGCATCTTGTTCCCCACAGCAAGAGGTTGGTAGTACGGCTGCCACCACATCAACACCCTCACCTTCGCCGACAACATCCCCCACTTCTACACTCACAGCGACTGCCCCACCGATGGGTACGTTTACACTAACATTAACCCCCCAGCCTACGCTTTCAGAAGAGGAAATTGAGCAAAAGCTGATCCAATATTATGAGACCAATGGCAATTGTGAACTTCCTTGTTTTTGGGGAATCATCCCTGGGGAAACCACGCTGCAAGAAGTTGAAAATGAATTGGTTCCATTGTCCGAAGATTATTTTTATAATTTGAGCTATATGGGTATGGATGGATACTATATATATATATTTAGCGAAGCGATAAATCCAGAGGATTGTGCAACATCTTTTCTGTAAAATAGTCAGGCCCTTTTTAGTCGGGCAAGCTTTAGCCTGATTTGAAGTTCAAG
>VRUJ01000045.1 GCA_019456165.1 Chloroflexota bacterium | reverse complement strand
TGGAAGTTTCCTCAAAATTCTTCGCCAGTTGAAAAGAATGTAGATAATTTTATGTTGACGTGGAATTCAGGTTATAATTCTTTATCGGGATATTTTGAGGGATAAACTTCGAAATATGACACTACCCAACTATCTTGTGTCCAGAATATCCTTATATGTAACATTATCCATGGCGGGCCGCTCAGCTAGCAGCCGTTAGGCTGCCTGTTAACTCTAGGAGAATTACATGTCCAACCAAGAAGTATTAGAAATAGTTGGAGAGGAAGCTTTTTCATTACTGGTGCAATTCTATGAATATGATCGTGGAGTTCCGCTAGATGCGAGAGTCCATTATCAAGAAGAGAATGAAGCATATATCCGCGAAAAGATCGCATTTCGTGGAGTCCATGGCGACCGTATTCCAGGGTATTTAGGTCTTCCAAAAGCTGATTTACCTTCATATCCATGTGTCCTTTTATCCCATGGTTGGGGACAATCCAAAGAAACCTGGTGGGTGGAAGATACGGATCAAGAACGTTTGACCAAGGATTTGCTTTCATCTGGTTTTGCGGTTTTGACCCTTGATACGGAGTACCACGGCGAAAGGACGTTTCGAAATGACTATGATGAGCCGCTGTCGATTCTCATAAAGAACGGTGGCGTCAACCAATATCGCGAGTTGTTGGTACAGTCTACACTTGAATACCGTCGAGCTATAGATTACCTTACGACACGTTCAGAGATAGATACTACACGGATTGGAACACTCGGATACAGTTTAGGAGGAATAATAACCTTCATCCTAACTGGAGTTGACCCCAGAATCAAAGTGGCTGTAGCCTGTGCCACGTCGCCAGTAAGTGATTTTTATATGAATCGCATAGGTTTGGACAAAACGGCGACAATTAGAATGGCACCAGTTGCTCCTCAAAACTTTGCGCCGGCTATTAAGCAGACTTCTTTCCTGATGCTAAATGGGAAAACCGATCATTGGGGCACCCTGGAAGAAGTACGATCACTGTATGAATTAATCAGTTCATCTTCGAAAGAGTTAGTACTTTTCGAAAGTGGACATGTTCTACCCGTAGATTACATTCCCAAGGCAATTAAGTGGTTTGTTCAGTACTTTAAATAAAAGCTCATCACAGCTGCCTAACCATTTGCTGCAGTCGGCCTCGCGGGATGCGCGATTTGCTAACGACGGACCTGTCATGAGAATCTTGAAAAGCAAGCGGAGGCACAAGCGGGGCGGCTGAGCTCAAAACCATTAGAATGTAATTAAGAGCCAACTAAATAAACAAAAGAACCATCTCAAAATAATCAAATCCCCAAATAAGTGGATCGGTTAATTACTCCCGAAGCTGTATAATATATTTATTAGTTATTAATCTTGAATCTGGCGAACACATTTTTTTATTTGAGGTAAAAACAAATTGCAGGATTTACCTGAGAGCTTTGGCCCGAAATTTGCAAAATTTCTTTCCAAGGTACGAGTGCGTCTTATCTATTTTTGGAAAAAGATGGTGCCTCCTATCAGTCGAGAGGCGCGGGCGGAAGTGCAAGTGCAGTTGCGTGACGCCTCCGCGCCAGATTTCGATTATTTCGTGCTCGTGTTTCTCTCCTGCATGATAGCCACGTTTGGGTTGTTGATCGACTCGGCTGCAACCATAATTGGAGCTATGCTGGTGGCGCCGCTAATGTCCCCGATTCTCGGTATAATTAATTATTGGCAATTCTATATTTTGCCCAAGGAGTAAGAAAAATGAAAATTTATGATCTTTCCCAAAACCTCAATCAAGATTGTTCTTTCTGGCCTTTTTATCCTCCATTCGAAGTGAAGTATATTAAACGAAAATCAGAGCAGGGTGTTAATGCCCAATACATCCAAACATCCAACCACATGGGAACACACCTGGATGCCCCGCGGCATTTCGTGACCAACGGCAAAACTATCGATCAGCTGCCTCTGGAGTGGCTTTATGGCCCTGGCGTGATCGTTGACCTTAGCGATGCATTAGACGATCTAGATATCTTCACGCCAGAAATGATCGAGGAGCGTGTGGATGTGCAAGACGGCGACATCCTTTTCATTAACACCGGTTGGCATAAATATACTTTCCTGAGTCCAGACGGAGATGAAGAGAGATATATCCAACGCCACCCTGGCCCCCACCACAGCATCTGTGACTGGCTGCTCGATAAAAAGATCCACCTATGGGGTGTAGATATGATCTCTACCGATCACCCAATGAACCTTCCGATTGGCCGTTTTCTTGGCAAAGGCGGCTTAGAGCACTGGGCGAAAGTGCGCGCAATAGTAGAGGAAAAAAATGGCGCCGATAATGTAGACGAACTATTTCCCCCCGAAGCATACCAACTCACACACAACGCTCTCTTCCCCCACGATTGCGTCCACGTCGAAAATCTGGGCGGAGATATCGGTCATCCCGATCTTCAAAACAAGCGCATCACACTCGGCGCCTTCCCATGGAAGTTCAAAGGTGGCGAAGCTGCCTTTTGCCGGGCGGTTGCATTCACAGAGGAATAATCCAAGAATTTAATTTGGAGCAAATTTATGGCGAAAAGATACATTGGCAAAAGGATCCGGCGGAACGAAGACCCAAGGCTGCTCACCGGTAAGGCTTTGTTCGTCGATGATGTGCAACTTCCAGACATGCTGCATGTGGCCTATTACCGAAGCCCATATGCCCATGCGCGCATTAAGGATATTGATGTTTCAAAAGCCAAAGAATTCCCAGGTGTTGTCGCCGTTTATACCTCTGAAGATTTAGGGGACTATTGGCGAAAAGGGCCTTTAAATGTATCCCCACCTCCAATTGAAGGCGCAATCTTCAACGAACGCACCCACCCCATTATTGCCAAAGACAAAGTTCGTCACGTTGGCGAATCCGTAGTTTGCGTAGTTGCCGAAAGCCGCTACATCGCCGAGGATGCAGTTGGGAAAATTGTTGTCGATTTTGAGGCCTTGGATGTAAACGTTGACCTGAAAAAGTCTCTAGGCGAAAACGCGCCTTTAATTCACGAAGATTTAGAGAATAATTTAGCCGCTCATGTCATTCAAAAAAACGGCGACTACGAAGAAGCGAAATCGAATGCTGATGTGATAATTACGCGAAGTTTTGATTATGATCGTGGTACAGCCGCCGCGATGGAGAATCGAGGGGTTGTAGCAGATTGGGATAGCCGCGCGAGGAAATTAACCGTTTGGGATACAACACAAGCTCCGGTGATTATCCGCAATGGACTTGCTGGCATGTTGGGTTTGTCTGACCATCAGGTACGGGTTGTAGCGCCATTCATAGGTGGAGGCTTTGGCCCCAAGATATTAATGTTTTATCCTGAGGAAATGTTAATCCCCTGGATATCAATGCAATTAGAACGCCCCATCAAGTGGATTGAAGATCGGACAGAGAATTTTTACGCAACCACACAAGAGCGTGGTCAAAATCACGAATCAGAGATGGCTCTAACCTCCGATGGAATGATTTTAGGAGTTAAGGACGTATTTTTGCATGACACCGGAGCATATGATCCTTATGGTCTAACCGTGCCGATAAATACCCAATGCACCCTGCTGAGCATGTACTTGGTACCCAATTATTACTCCGAGTTCCGCGTTATATTTACAAACAAGCCTATCGTAACTCCCTACCGAGGAGCTGGACGGCAGCATGGGATATTTGTGATGGAACGTCTGCTTGACCTCGCTGCGAAGGAATTGGGAATTGATAAAACAGAAATTCGACGCAAAAACTTCATCCCTCCAGATAAATTCCCATATAATCAGAAGATCATCTACCAAGATTTTACTGAGCTAACCTACGATAGCGGTAATTATGAACCCCTCTTAGATAAAGCCAAAGAATTGATCGGGTATGACGAATTTTATAAAGATACAAAAACAGAAGCCGAAGCCCAGGGAAGAAAGATAGGCCTGGGGCTGGTTTGTTACGTTGAGGGCACCGGCATAGGCCCTTACGAGGGCGCTCGAATTCAAGTCCAAGCAAATGGGAAAGTTAGTGTTGCAACAGGCATAGGAACTCAGGGCCAAGGTCATTTTACTAGCTTCGCCCAGGTCGTAGCCGAGCAATTAGGGGTTGATGTTAAGGATATTGACCTGGTGACAGGTGACACAGATCAATTTCACTGGGGTGTAGGTACTTTCGCCAGCCGAGGTGCGGTCGTCGCGGGAAACGCGATCAACGCAGCGGCGAAATCAGTGCGCCAAAAGATTCTTAAGCTTGCCAGCGATAAATTCGAGATCGCAGAAGAGGACTTGGAACTCGTGGATGGGAATGTGCAGGTAAAAGGCGTGCCTAAGAAAGCAATCCCTCTGGGAGATCTGGCACAAGACGCAAACCCATTACGAGGGGCTGTCGAACCCGGCAGCGAACCAGGCTTGGAAGCAACCGATTACTATGGCCCTTCTATGGGTGTGACAGCCAGCGGTGTTCATGCTATGATCATCGAGGTTGATCCAGATACCTATAAACTTGAAATATTAAAATATATCGCAATCCATGATTGTGGTGAAATAATTAATCCCTTGATCTTAGATGGGCAGATTCATGGCGGCATTGCCCAGGGCATTGGTAATGCCTTCTACGAACAGTTGGTATTTGATGAAATGGGACAGATTTTGAACGCCTCCTTCATGGACTATTTACTACCTACATCTTTAGATGTTCCTCGCATCATCACCGACCATGAAGTGACTCCATCACCCCTCAACCCCCTTGGAGTCAAGGGAGCCGGGGAGGCAGGCGCCATCCCAGTAGGGCCGCTGTTCGCCCAAGCTATCGAAGACGCTTTGCAGGATCAAGATATCGAGATACGTGAAATTCCTCTTAGTCCAAACCGTTTATGGGAAATTGCCCAGGAACACAGCTCTGAACAGGCATAATGGACATTATCTTACGGATAATTGTTTCCTGAGCAATCGACCACAATTCAACTTATTTATTCAAGAAGGGCTAGGGTGACAAATCGGATTAGCGCCATCTCGTATTCTCCAGCTGTAAAAAATTGGCTCCAAAATTCACGGCGAGTTCGAGTGCTGCATACATTCCAAGCCGTAGTTAACCTAATAAATTCCGATAACGCAATCCTATCGATTGTTTCGAAAGAGATTGGGAATGGTCCTTTTAACTTAGTTTTGAAGACCTCGGATTTTCCAAAAAACGTAACTGTGGACACCATAGTTATTATCCGCAACCAAAGCCTGTTCTTAGATGGATTACAAATCAATCTTTTGGATGCCCAAATCTGGCAACCAATTCCCGATTGGAATAAAGTACGAAATTTTAAGGAGAGCCTGTTAAAAAGTATAAATATAATTGATGAAATATTGAGTACTGAAGCGCCAAAGGATAGTATTGCAAAGATCGTATCTAGCAATCAAATTAATAGCAATAATATCGAAGGAAAGATAATCAAAACTGCCAAAAAAGCTATCACACTATTGTCACATGGTTTAATAGAATCGGATTCCAATTCTCTCCAAGAGAGCGCTAGAAGGCTTACTGGTCTCGGCATCGGATTGACTCCTGCGGGTGACGATTTTCTCAGTGGAGTTATCTATGGCTTTTGGGCTGTATACTCAACCTCCAAGGCTAAATCTCTATCCCGTGTAATTGTCCAGGCAGCGATACATCGAACCAATGAACTTTCTTCTGCCTGGTTAAGGGCCGCGGCAAATGGCGAAGCCTCAGAATCGTGGCACCAATTATTGAGGGCAATAATCAAACAAGACATTGATATGTTGCGAGATGCTGTCCGCCGCATCCTTCCCACTGGCCACACATCAGGTGCAGATGCACTTGGAGGTTTTACTTTTACTGTAAATTTGGTGCTTAGATGATATTAGTTACTGGAGCATCAGGGAAAACAGGTTTGGCTGTTATTCGTGCTCTCGCCAATCAAGATCAACCTGTGCGCGCTTTCATCCATCGCGCAGATCAAGCTGCTAAAGCAAAACATTATGGCGCAAGCGAAATTATGGTCGGAGATCTGTTGAATAAAGAAAATCTTAACCGCGCTTTTCAGGGTATACGCGCGGTTTATCATATATGTCCCAACGTCAATCCTCACGAATTGGAAATTGGTAGAAACGCGATTGATTTTGGGCGCGCGAACGAGATTGAGCATTTTGTTTTCCATTCCGTCCTACATCCCCAAATTGAAGCTATGCCACATCATTGGAACAAAATGCGTGTTGAAGAAATTTTAATTAATTCTGGTCTAGCTTTTACAATCCTACAACCTGGGGCATATATGCAAAACATCTTATCCCAATGGTCGTCGATAATCGAGCTTGGGATATACTCAGTACCCTATTCCAAAGAAACACGCATTTCTATGGTTGATCTTGAGGATATCGCAGAAGCAGCAGCCTCTGTTCTAGGAAATTCCCAGTTCTTCGGAGGCACGTTCGAGCTCGTTGGTTCGGATCACCCAAGTCAGGTCGAGATTGCTGGGATTCTAAGTTCCCGCCTGGAGCGTCCCGTAATAGCAGAGCAACTAGACATAAATAATTGGAAAGTAAACGCCAAGAATTCCGGTTTGGGGAATTTCCAGATTGAGACACTCATGAAAATGTTTGAATATTATGAAAAACACAATTTTGCAGGCAATCCTCACATCCTAAGCAGTTTATTAAATAGGCTGCCAACTAAGTTTGATGATTTTGTAGACCGAATAATAACCCAAAAACTTTCAAAACAACAATAAGACAGATCAACTAACATCCATAATCTGTCTTGGCTAGTAAATGGTATCATTGACCCAATTCTAATTGGAAATGCATCGGAGATATTTATGTCTGACAAGAATGGTTTGCTCGATGGAATTCGTATAATTGATCTTACGCGCGTCCTGGCAGGCCCGTACTGCACCATGATGCT
Source organism: Chloroflexota bacterium (assembly GCA_019456165.1). Taxonomy (GTDB): domain Bacteria; phylum Chloroflexota; class Anaerolineae; order Anaerolineales; family UBA11579; genus VRUJ01. The sequence continues at coordinate 23,149 of VRUJ01000045.1, read as the reverse complement.
TGGAGACCTTGGAGCAGATGTAATCAAGATTGAAGTCCCAGAGCGCGGCGATGACACTCGCCATTGGGGGCCGCCCTTCACAGAAAGCGGGGAATCGGCCTATTTCCTATCTGCCAATCGAAATAAACGCAGCATGACGCTTAATCTGAAATCTCCTTTTGGGATAAAGATATTGAAAAACTTAGTCCGTGAGGGTGATGTTCTCGTAGAAAACTTCAAACCCGGAACTCTCAAACGCATGGGATTGGACTACAAAACCATGCAAGAATTAAACCCGGGAATAATATATTGCACAATTACCGGCTACGGATACAGTGGGCCTTATATGAACCGACCGGGGTACGATTTCATCGCTCAAGCCATCGGAGGGATGATGAGCATCACAGGACCAGAAGACGGCGATCCTGTGCGGGTGGGGGTCGCTATCACGGATATCATAACTGGAGTTTTTGCATCCAATGCAATTATCGCTAGTTTATTCGCAAGAACTCGCACCGGGGAAAGTCAGCGCATTGATATGTCTTTGTTGGATTCTCAGGTTGCCACTCTATCATATGTCGCCTCAAATTACCTGATATCAAAACAACCGGCAAAACGTTACGGCAATGGTCACCCCAATATCGTTCCTTACCAATCCTTTAAAACAAAAGACAATTTTATAGCCATAGCGGTTGGAAATGATTCCCAATGGCAAAATTTTTGTAATGCAGCAGGGCACGAGGAATGGGTGTCTGATGAACGTTTCGTCACGAATGAGAAACGGGTAGAAAACCGCGAGATCCTAATTCCTTTACTCGACGATTTATTTATCGGCAAGGATGCAGCTGATTGGGTAGCGCTATGTGAAAAAATTGGGATTTCCGCAGCCCAAATAAACAATATTGAAGAAGTTTTTTCAAACGCCCAAGTTATTGCGCGCGATCGAGTAGTTGAGGTTGAGCATCCAACCGCGGGAATTATCCCAATGGTAGCTTCTCCGCTAAATATAATTACTTCACCGCCCCAAATCCGACAGGCTCCGCCAACTCTTGGGCAACACACTGAAGAAATTCTAAAAGATATGCTTAATTATAGTGATGATGATATAAAACAGCTTAAAGAAGAACGAGTAATTTAGAAGATATTAGCAATAAATGGCTATGCGCATTAATTAAATATTATATGAATCGCAAAATAATTCACATTGATTTGGATGCTTTTTACTGCGCGGTAGAAGAATTGCACGATCCAACATTGCGAGGAAAAGCTTTCGCGGTTGGAGGCAAAGCGAATCGCGGTGTTATCGTCTCATGTTCTTACGCCGCCCGACAACTCGGCATACACTCCGCCATGCCATCTTCAAGGGCTGTGAGACTTTGTCCTCACCTGATTATCGTTTCCAGGCGGCATGGAGATTATTCCACAAAATCTCGTCAGGTCATGGAAATCTTGCGAAGTTTTACACCTTTGGTAGAGCAGATTTCGATCGATGAAGCCTTTTTGGATATTTCCTCGCTCAAAGAATCTGGGGAAACTTATGCTCGCATTTTGCAAAAAAAGATCAGTGATGAATTAGGATTGCCAAGTTCTTTTGGAGTGGCATCTAATAAACTAGTAGCTAAAATAGCAACTAACGTTGGTAAAGCCTCTCAAGGGAAAAATGATTACCCAAAGGCAATCCAGGCAGTTCCTCCAGGAGCTGAGGCCGCTTTCCTAGCGCCCCTCCCCGCTGAAGCACTTTGGGGTGTTGGACCGAAAACAGCTGCGCGCCTTGAAGATTTAAGCATATTTACTATCGGTGATGTTGCAAAACAGTCCAATGAAGATCTGCGAGGGCATTTTGGTAAAGTCGGGCCAGATTTAGTTCGCAGAGCACGCGGTATCGACACACGTAAGGTTCAAACCTCGCGTGTAGCAAAATCGGTAAGCAAAGAAGTAACTTTCTCTCGCGATACTACCGACGAGAATAAACTCAAAGAAACCATGCGTTGGCAATCCAAGTCAATCAGTAAAAGATTAAAGAAATCCAATTTAACAGGAGCAACTATCAAAATCAAGATTCGCTGGTCAGATTTTACAACTATCTCACGCCAATCAACTCTTCCCCAACCCACAAATAACCCAGATCCTATATTTAATACTGCCATCCAACTCTTGAACAAATACTGGAAACCTAGGAGGCCAATTCGGTTATTAGGCCTAGGCATCAGTGGCCTGCAATCACCCCCGCGTCAGTTAACTCTTTGGGAGATACCTAAATACGACAACCAATCAAATCTTCAGGCAGCTGTAAACGAGCTTCGCAAACGATACGGAGACCAGAGCATACGCAAAGCTAGAGATTTAGATTTCTGAAATTTGAAGACTAGATATGTATCCCCATAATAAATTATTCGGAATAAACGGTGACTTTAACGTCCTTATCTCTTTTGGAGATATAAAGTGCCTGGTCAGCGCGGGATAATAATTTGTCAAAGGTATCATTATCATCTTCCTTATCTAGACCGGTCACGCCTATGCTGATTTGAATTTTAATAATTTCAGAATTATATTCAAAATCAAGCTCTCCAATTCTACTAAACAATCTTTTGGCAATCATTTCAGCATCTTTTACATCGACGCCGGGTAAAACAACCATAAACTCATCCCCACCCCACCGGCCAACCCAATCATATTGTCTTTTCCATTTCTTTAAATTTTCAGCAAGCAGTTTGATTGCCTGGTCGCCCGATAAATGTCCGTAATGGTCGTTAATACTCTTAAGACTATCAATATCCAAAAGTAAAATACATAAGGGCTTCTTCTCCCGGTTAGCGCGGTTCAATTCTGCATTGGCATGTTCTGTTAGGGCGCGGCGATTAAGAAGACCTGTCAGATGGTCAGTCATCGCTTGCCTCTCCATTTCGGCCAGCAGATCGTTCAATTCTTTCTCAAGCTTTTTTCTCTCAGTGATATCCCGCATAATGCTTTGAAAATGCAATGGATTTCCTTCCGGATCTATTACTAACGAAGTGCTCGCCTCCATCCAGATCCGTTCACCATTCTTTTTGATATATTCCCGTTCATACGCCGGGATCCTGACTCCTGAAAGGATTTTATACTGGCGAACCATAGTGTCTTCCCAATTTTCAGGTGATAATATATCTCTACGCGATTTTCCAACCAATTCTCCATCTCCATAGCCCAATATGTCACTCGCTCTTCCATTTGCAGCCATAATGTGTTGATCCAACCGTAAGATAAGGACCGCATCATTGGTTTGCTCAAAAAGAGCCTGCCAACGATGGAGGCTTTGATTGCCAACATCATCTTTGGCTTTATTTTTCTTGTTATTTCGATAAAGTATTATTGAGATCGATATTATTATTATCGGAAATATAACCCAACTAATGGTATCCATTTAATTATTATAGCATTTAGGTAGATGAATTAGCAAGTGCCCGAAGTATTAAAGTTTAAAATGTCACACTCCATGAGAAACTATGGAGATGAGACAAATGACAAAAATTATCGTAGCTTGGGAATTGTTAGAGCAAGGCATCCCTAAAAGTCACATAGCTAATTTAAATCCTGCTACCTCAAGTTTAGGTGTAAAAATTGGTCTGATACCAGTAGGAATTAATTCGCCTTCTATAGTGCCATCCTCGGCAACCCCCTTTTGTTCAAACTTGAAAATATCAGATAAAGTAACAACATTTCCTTCCATCCCAGAAACTTCAGTAATGCGTGTGGTTTTTCGCGAACCGTCTTGCAAACGGGCTTGGTGGACAATTAAGTCTATCGCTGCAGCTATTTGGGTGCGAATCGCATGTAATGGAATGTCAAATCCTGCCATTAGCGCCATGGTTTCCAAACGCGCGATAGCATCTCTTGGCGAATTTGCATGAAGGGTGGTTAAGGAGCCATCATGTCCCGTGTTCATTGCCTGCAGCATGTCTAGTGATTCACCGCTCCTCACCTCGCCAACCACGATCCGATCAGGTCTCATTCTAAGTACATTCTTCACCAGATCTCTCGTCGTGACCCCTCCAGCTCCATCAACACCGGGAGGTCTGGTTTCCAAAGAAACTACATGGCGTTGCCTTAATTGCAATTCTGCTGCATCCTCGATAGTCACGATGCGCTCGTCTTCCGGAAAAAAATCGGTCAATATATTCAGGAATGTGGTTTTTCCCGAACTAGTATTTCCAGAAATAATAATATTAAATCTCGCGGCTACACAAGCCCTTAGAAATTCCGCCATGTTAGCAGTCAATGACCCCAATTTGATTATTTCCTCGATACTTAATTTGTTAATAAGAAATTTCCTTATCGTAATACAAGAGCCTTTGTGAGCTACGGGTGGAATGACTATGTTCACGCGTGAGCCGTCAGGTAAACGTGCATCCGCATTTGGGTGATCTGAATCAACGCGCAAACCAAGTGGGTGAAGCATCCGGTCGATGACTCTTCTGACGTGATCCTCGTCCTCAAAACGGACATCAGTTTCAATCAGTTTGCCTTTTTTTTCGATAAATACCAAATCTGCCCCGTTTACCATCACTTCTGAAACCTCAGGATCATCTAACAAAGACTGAATTGGGCCATAACCCGCCAAATCATCTAAAACTTCTCGAAAAAGTTCATCTTGCTGCTTTTTTGGTAAATCTATCTTTGTACTGGCATATGCTTGCTCCAACCATTTTGCAAGCGTTTCATGATACTGATCGACTTCTGGAGGGTTTGCTTCTAATTCGTAATTCAATGTCCGACGCAAATACTCTTTGAGTTTTCCGTAATCCGAAGGTTTATTCTTGGGCTTTTTTTTCTTGGTTTTTTCAGTCATATTTCACCTGTTTAGTGACAACCATAAATATCTATTATATCATTTGCGGATTTTTACATCTATTAATCAATACACTATTCGACAATTATCACTTAAAATAGCATTGTGCCATTTTGTAATAATAATCGGACTTTTTCCACTAACCCAAAGATAGGTACTCTTCGCGAGAGCTCCTTGCATTCTGCGCTGAAATCTTTTTTTGCCCAACCCGGCGATGAGCTTGAAGCGGAAGTTGATGGATATATTGTGGATGTGAAACGTGTTGATCTATTGATAGAAATTCAAACACGCAATTTTTCAGCGATTAAGAACAAACTTGAGGAATTATGTAAACGACATCCCGTTCAACTTGTGTATCCAATCACACAAGTAAAATGGATCATTCGGGTAGACAAAACAGGAAAAACAATCAAGAAGCGCAAATCACCCAAACGGGGGCGCATTGAACATCTCTTCAATGAAATGATTCATATTCCAGAATTGACGAATAATCCAAACTTTTCGCTTAAAGTTTTGTTGATCAAAGCTGAGGAGATCTGGATTGATGACGGGAAGGGAAGTTGGCGCAGGAAAGGATGGAGTATAAGGGATCAAAATTTAATCGAAATTATTGAGGAAATAAAATTTGATTCGATTCACGATTATCTTGATTTACTCCCAAGTTCACTGCCAATGGAATTCACTAACAAAGATTTGCGTCAAATTTCAAAATTGCCAATCCGGCTCGTGGGAAAAATGACCTACTGTTTAAGGAAAATCGGGATTTTAAAAATCATCGCTAAAAGAGGAAATGCCTACGTCTTTATGCGAGTTTAATGAAATAATTACTCAGCATAGATCCTCGTCTGATAAAATACAATCAATCAAAATGTTTTATTTGCACACACGGATGCAAATGTGATCCAATTCATGAAAAACCAATTAACAACTGATCTCGGAAATCATCAATCAAACGTCAATACTGCTTTGGAAAAATTGGAAGCAGAAAACATTATGGCGCGCATTTGGGAACATGATCAAACAGTTTGGGGAAAAGGTCCTGATGAAATTTCAAATCGACTTGGTTGGCTGACATCTCCCGAATTGATGCGTACAGCAATAGACGAATTATATAATTTCACCAAAGAAGTCCAGGATGAAGGTTTTAAGGATGTATTACTTTTGGGGATGGGTGGTTCAAGCTTGGCGCCTGAGGTTTTTCGAAAAACTTTCGGTGTTCAAGAGGGATATCTTAATCTCTCAATTCTTGACAGCACAGATCCACAAACTATTCTAAGTTTTGCAACGAGGTTGGACCCCAATCTTACATTGTTTATTGTCGCTACAAAATCTGGTGGAACCGTGGAGACATTATCATTTTTCAAATATTTTTATAATTGGGTTGTTGATACTGTTGGACCTGAGGGAGCCGGACAGCATTTTATCGCCATAACAGATCCAGGCAGCAAGCTCGAACACCTCGCCAAGGAGCATGATTTTCGAACCACATTTGGTAACGATCCTAATATTGGAGGTCGATTTTCTGCGCTTTCATATTTTGGGCTAGTCCCCGCAGCGCTATCGGGCATCGACCTTGATAAATTGCTAACAAGTGCTGAAGTGTACCAAAAACTTTGCTCTCCAACAGTTAGCGTTTTCGATAACCCTGGCTCTCAATTAGGGGTCATACTTGCCGAGATAGCGAAATCTGGGCGTGACAAATTAACCTTTTTACTTTCCTCATCTATATCCAGTTTTGGTGATTGGATAGAGCAATTAATTGCAGAAAGTACTGGTAAGGATGGCAAAGGAATTGTGCCAATAGTAGGGGAGCAATTAGGAGCACCGCATGAATATTGGAATGACCGCCTCTTTATAGATATCCAATTAGCAGGGGAAACCCTTCATGGTGAGACCATTGCGGCATTAAAAGAAGCAGGGCACCCCTTTGTACATATGCAGTTAAATGACATTTTCGATATTGGCGGCCAATTTTTCTTATGGGAAATGGCTACCTCTATTGCAGGCTACGGACTGGGCATACACCCATTCAACCAGCCCAATGTTGAAGCAGCTAAAATACTTGCAAACCAAATGACATCCGATTATATAGAAAAGGGAATTTTACCCGATGGCGATTCTTCGATTCTTGGTGAAGATACGCTGCTGAGTTTTCTTCAACAGCATCAAGAAGGAGATTATGTAGCTATCCAAAGCTATACTTTTCCCAATAAATCAACAAGCTCTGCATTGCAAAAATTTCGCTCTGCTATTCGGAAAAAATATAAACTGGCTACAACGATAGGCTATGGGCCGCGCTTCTTGCACTCGACAGGCCAATTACACAAAGGCGACCGCGGGAACGGGCTATTTATCCAATTGGTTTCCAAAGCAGCAATGGATGCCCCAATTCCTGACGTTGCAGGAGATTCTTCGTCCTCAATTTCATTCGGAATTTTAAAACAAGCGCAAGCCCTTGGTGATGCCAAGGCATTATTAAATGCTGGCCGCAGGGTCATCACTTTTGAAGTCGACAGTGATCCCATTGAAGAATTAAATATTCTGACAAAATCTATTAGCTGATTAAACTCTCAAATGATTCAAACTGACAATTACAAGAAAAATGCTGCAAACCACGCAGTTGAGTTCGTTGAAACTGGTATGGTGGTGGGCTTAGGACATGGCAGCACCGCACAATTTGCTATTCTGCGGATTGCCGAACTTCAAAAAACAGGAGATTTGGGGCAGATTCTTGGAATCCCCTGCTCTCACGAAGTAGACAATTTTGCAACTCAACTTGGCATCCAGTTAACCACGCTAAACAAGCATCCGCATATTGACCTTACAATCGATGGAGCTGATGAGGTTGATCCTCAGCTAAATCTAATTAAAGGCGGCGGAGGCGCGTTATTGCGAGAAAAGATTGTTGCCCAGGCCAGTAAAAGGGAAATTATCATAATCGACGAAAACAAATTATCCCCAACCCTCGGGGCTAAATGGGCTTTACCTGTCGAGGTGTCTCAATTTGGCTGGGAATTGTCGGCTAGTTTTATTGAGACTTTGGGAGCAAAAACCAATCTGCGTCAATCTGAGGCGGGTAAGCCTTTCATAACAGATTCGGGAAATTATTTACTTGATTGTAATTTTGGACCTATTGACAATCTAGATGAATTGGCAAGCGAGCTTAGCCATCGCGCTGGTATTATTGAGCACGGGTTATTCTTGGGATTAGCTAGCGATGTACTCGTGGCGGGTCATGAAGGTGTAAAACACTTAAAAGTTTCATAAATGTTCTATGTATTCCCTCGAGATTTATCACGATGCGATTAGTTTGGCTACAAATGCTGTCCGGCATATTATCGCGATTGCAAATCAGGCCATTAAAGCAGATGGGAAATTTTCAATAGCGCTTGCTGGTGGGTCGACACCCAGAGGGATTTACAGGTTACTAGCAGGTGATGACTATAAAGGACAAATGGATTGGGAACGTGTTCATATTTTTTGGGGCGACGAAAGGACCGTCCCTCCCAGCCACACCGAAAGTAATTATTTATTAGCTTCCCAAACCCTTCTGGATCATATTCTCATTTCATCCAATAACATTCACCGCATCAAGGGGGAACTAAAACCTGAAACTGCAGCAGAAACGTACGAGCGTGAATTGGCTCACTTTTTCAGACCCAGCAAAGGGGCTTTTCCCAAATTTGATTTGGTGCTTTTGGGTTTAGGGGAAGATGGACATACAGCCTCGCTGTTCCCCGATACCACAGCGCTAAACGAAGGTAATCGCTGGGTTGTCGCCAACCATGTAGAAAAATTAGATTCCTGGAGAATCACTTTTACGCCTGGTTTAATTAACACAAGTTCAAATATTATTTTTCTGGTATCCGGGGAAATAAAATCGGAGATTCTGCATTTCGTTTTAGAGGGCGATTTCCGGCCAAATTTGCTCCCCGCCCAATTAATCAAACCATTACAAGGCAAGCTTCTTTGGTTGGTAGACCAAGCAGCTACCTCAAAGATGAAAACCAAATAATTCCTCACCGCTCTGCAACTAATCGCCAATAGCGATTACAATTGCGCCATCACAACAAGGAGAAAATTTCAACATGGGTAGTATTTACAATCCAGAAAGCGCTTTAGCTATTTTTGCCCATCCCGATGATATAGAATTCTTATGTGCCGGTACTTTAGCCCGGTGGGCTAAAGCTGGTTCACGAATCGCGTATCTATTATGCACCAGTGGAGATGTTGGCATCGCAGATCCTCAAATTAGCAAAGCAGAAGCAATAGACATACGCGAATCTGAAACCCGTGCGGCGGCAAAAATTGCTGGTGTAAACCAAGTCATCTTTTTACGGGAACCAGACGGAATGCTTGAAGCCACAATGGAATTGCGTAAAAAAATAATTCGTGAGATACGCAAGTTCAAACCCGAAGTAATAATCTGCGGAGATCCTACACGAGTGCTAGGAGGAGAATCATACATTAACCACCCAGACCATAGGGCCGCAGCTACTGTTGCGATTGACGCTGCCTTCCCTGCCGCCGGTCAACCTAATTTATTCGAAGAGCTGCAGGCAGAGGGCATCACCGCTCACAAACCCCGTAAAGTTTACGTTACCACCTGGGACAACGCGGATGTGTTCATTAATATCGAAGAAACTATCGAAATAAAAATTGAGGCCCTCCGAGCACACAAAAGCCAGATAGACTGGGATCCCGATCCCCGCATCCGAGAATGGGCCGCTGAAACAGCCAAGGGTAAAGAAATGGAGTATGCGGAGGGTTATCGCGTAATCACACTTGTAAGCGACGAAGACTGGGAAAATAGCGTTGGTGATCCGCTCAAGCTTGACGCCTATAAAAAAGAAAAGAAAAGAAAGGAATCCGAAGCGGAAAAGGCGAACTAATGTATCACTATCTCAATTGGCATAAAGTAATTGGATTGGATGAATCGGCTTTCTCCCAGTCCCGTCTTCGATTTGAGCTCGGCAAGAAAAACCAGTGGCTAAAATCTGAATGTCAGGTTTGATCTCTCGGACCGCGGGAAATAATTTCATCTCACCAATCTGCATCGAGAGATCATAGTGATCGGCTTCGTAGCCGAAAGAACCTGCCATTCCACAGCAGCCAGCTTCTATCAATGAAGGTTGGTAGCCCAATGCCTCCAACATTTCCAGAGTTGCTTCAACACCTACCGCAAATCCATCCGCTGTTGGGGGTTGTATTTTCTGATAGCAGTGACCGTGAAGAAATATCTGAATGCCCTTAGATTCCAGATTAATAGTTGGTTTCAAAGATTCCATGCGTGAGATACCTCGTAAATTTGGCCGCACTAAAAATTCATCAATCATGAATGTCCTCGCAGCGACATTCAACACATCCGAATCCTCCGGGAAGAAATCCAGATACTCATCGCGCAGAGTGTAGATCTCTGAGGGCTCAATTCCCACAATTGCCATTTGACCTCCAGGATCTATTCTCTTTATATTTTCCAAGACCCTTTCCGCATGTTTTCTGGCTTGAGTTAAAAAACCTCTGGAAATGAAAGTCCGTCCTGCTCCAATAACCGGCAAAATGTAAACCTTACACTCCAAGCGCTCCAAAATTTGTAAAGCAGAATTACCAATCTCAGGATAAAAATATTCCGTAAAAGCATCTCGCAGGAATATCACTTCTTCTCGATAAGTGCTATCAGTAAGATCAGAAATTTTGTTTATTGATTTGGGTTTTATTTTAGGTAATTTTCGGTTAGTAGCCAAACCCAAGCTGCGTCCCCCAAGGACCCAAATAGAATCTTTACTGAGTAAAAAATTTGCTATTAATGCAAAAGGCCTTCCAAGTTTCGCAATTGTGGCAATATTCGCAAACAGATAGTCACGCAAAGGCCGGCGGTTATTTCGATAGTAATTTTGCAGGAATTCATATTTAAGTTTCGCCATGTCCACAGCAGAGGGACATTCAGCCTTACAAGCCTTGCATTCCAAACACTGGTCTAATGCCTCGAAGACCCTTTTTTCATTAATTTTATTAAGAGTTGAATTTCCAGAAATCATTGCCCTTAATAAATTTGCCCGGCCGCGAGTGCTGTGTTCTTCTTCATTCAAAGCTTGAAACGAGGGGCACATTAAACCGTTTTTCTGGCGACAAACCCCTGCCCCGTTACACATCTCTATCGCCCCAGCCAAGCTATCTTGTTCAGAAAAATCCAAAGTTGTATCCCACGCATGAACCTGGTATTCAGGAGTATAGCGCAGGTTCGAATCCATAGGTTGAGAATCAATGATCTTACCTGGATTAAAAATCCCTTTTGGATCGGCAGCTTGTTTCAACTCTTTAAATGCCGCAACAATCTCGCTGCCATAGATATTTTCCAACCATTCAGAACGCGCCAATCCGTCTCCATGTTCGCCGCTCAGTGCCCCTCCCATCCTCAATGCAAGATCAACAACTTCTCGACTGATTTCACGTAAAGCATGCAGCCCCTCTTCACTCTTCAAATTTATCAAAGGACGCATATGCAAACAGCCAGCCGATGCATGTGCGTAAAAATCGCCTTCAGTTGCATAAGCCTCCAGAATACTTTCGAACTCGCGTACAAAATCTCCCAAGCGCTCAACCGGCACAGCAACGTCTTCAATAAAAGGTAAAGGTTTTGTATTTCCTGGGCGCGACATCAATAATCCCAAACCAACCTTGCGTACTGCCCAGATTTGTTCTTGCTCAGCTGGAGTTTCAACCACAACAGCGCTTGATCCAAGGTGTTGCACTTGCTCTTTTAATTTTTGCTGGTTATTCCCAGAAAACTCTACCACCAAAAGGGCGGCTGGATCTCCCCGCACAAAAGACAGTTTGTTAGCATACGCTGGAACTGCGCGCGCCCGTCGGACAAGCGACTGAGATATTAATTCCACAGCCGAAGGACCAGATTCTAAGATGGCCGGTGTGGCGTCACAAGCAGCCGCTATGTTATTGAACGCCAAAACCCCTAACATAGTTTGCCTCGGAACTGGCTTAAGCTGTATTGTAATTTTCTGGAAAACGCACAATGTTCCTTCAGAGCCCACCAGCAACGGAGCAAGATTGATTTGTCCATCTTTTTGTGGCGGGTAAGCCGCAGCACCCCATTGGCTTGGGCGGGAATGAGACCAGGGAATTAAGTAATTTATGCTGTATCCCGAAGACCGGCGCCATGTTCGGGGCCAGCGCTCTCGTATTAGATCCGGATATCTTTCTCGGATACTCAGGGCGCTACTGTATAACGATCCTTCTAAACCTTGAATCCCTACACGCTTTTTTGCGATTGCCAAGGGGATATCCTGTAATTTTGACTGAGACCCATCCGCCATGATCACATCTAGGGCAGTAATATTATCCGAGGTCATTCCGTAGAGAATGGAATGTGCTCCGGTCGAGTTATTTCCTACCATACCGCCAAAAGTAGCTCTGTCAGACGAAGCCGGGTCAGGGCCATATTTGAGGCCGTATTTAGATGCCCTTGAATTGAATGTATCCAGCACCACACCAGGTTCAACAATAGCAGTTTCTGTTTCAGGGTTTATCTCAATAATTTTATTTAGATAGCGAGAAAAATCTATCACCAATGCTGCTCCCACCGTTTGTCCGGCCAAGCTAGAGCCAGAGCCTCTTGGCAAAAGCGGAATACCATAATTATTGGCAGCTTCCACTGTCGCTTGTAGATCGTCAATAGTTCGCGGAATTACAACTCCGAGCGGCTCTATCTGGTAAATCGATGCATCTGTACTATATAGAATTCTGGTGGCCTTATCCGTACGTATCTCCCCATCCAGTGTGCGGCCTAAATTATGGACAAGTTCATCTAACAATTGATTACTCATCTTATGCAAATGTGGATTCACAACTAAATAAAATTGCCGCCCGAGAATTTCAGCCGACAAATAAAAAATATTTCCGAGTTGGCCTAAATTTCCGCTGAATAAATTTTATAGCGCCCATGCAAGCATGATCCCAAGTATGGATACAACAGCGCCAATATGCAGGAATAGGTTGCTTTCGGCCAAAAATCCTGCTCCCGGAATAAATTGGAAAACCAAATTAATAAGTATCAAACCAATTCCTAAAATAGGCAATAAGCCCTTGCGAACGGCAAGAAAATTTGATAACCAATCCAACAATCTGGATATTGCGTCGAGCATAATTTACTCCTAAAGATAAATATCTGCCTGTTCAATCGCTTCAAAAGCCCGGAAACGAGCCAACAAACGTCCAGGGATGCGGCCTTCAATATGCACCCCTTTACGGTCGTGCTCGATGTGTTTTACATGGCCCTGTTCATGGAAGAGGGCGATCAAGGCGCCTTCCTGGTAGGGTAAATCAACTGAAATAGGCTCGTAAGATTCATACAATTTATTACCAATCGCTAGCAGCAATTCATCAAGGCCTTGCTTTTTAAGGGCGGAAACGGCCACAGCATCTGGAAATGAGCCGAGAACATCTTGGGCAGCATCGGGATCTTCAAGTCGGTCAATTTTGTTTAAAACAGTTAAGACAGGTATCTTAGCAGCGCCAATATCTTCCAAGGTTTGTTCGACGGCACGCGCTTGGGCTGACACGTCTGGATGGGTAATATCGGTTACATGCAGTAACAATTCAGCTTCAGTAATTTCTTCCAGAGTCGCGCGGAATGCTGCGATTAAGGTAGTGGGTAATTTTTGAATGAACCCTACTGTATCCGTCACCAAAGAGGAGTGACCTCCCGGCAGTTCAATCCGGCGTGTGGTGGGATCCAGTGTGGCGAAAAGTTGGTCGGCCACGTAAACTTCTGCTTGAGCCACCCAATTCAAGAGTGTAGATTTTCCAGCATTAGTGTAACCCACGAGAGCAACTACGGGTATCCGGGACCGTCTCCGGCGTGCTCGATGCCTGCTTCGGTGAGCACGCACCTTCTCAAGCTCATCTTTCAAATGACTAATACGGCGTCCAATCTCCCTGCGGTCGACCTCAAGTTGCGTTTCCCCCGGTCCGCGTAATCCAACCCCGCCAACGCCCCCGGATCTCCCTCCGCCGCCTCCCGCTTGCCTAGCAAGGTGCGACCAAGCTCGCGTCAAGCGGGGCAAGCGATATTGGTACTGAGCCAATTCGACCTGTAAAGAGCCTTCGTGTGTGCTTGCGTGTTGAGCAAATATATCCAGGATTAGGGCAGTCCGATCAATTACACGGCGCTTTGCACCAAACACAGCTTCTAATTCACGCTGGTGTCGAGGGGAAAGCTCTTCATCAAACACAACCAAATCAACTTGCATTTCGTCTGCTAAAGCAAGAAGCTCTTCGACTTTTCCCGCACCAATTAGCGTCTTTGAGTTCGGCCGTTTCAACCGTTGAGTGAGAGTGCCAACAACTTCAAGGCCAGCGGTTTCAGCTAATAATTCTAGCTCTGTCAGAGATTCTTCCATACCCAAGAGAACTTCCTGGCCATGAATTTCTATTCCCACCATTAGCGAGCGCTCCCTGGGGGCTTTCGTTGAAAGAGGAGACCCTTTTGCCATCATAAATCTTTATATTTACCTTTCTGTACGGATGAATATTCTAATGAAGATCTATTCGTTTTGGTTCTCAAGCATTTAATCATCATCTGTGAGTATAGCCTGATTGGCTTCAGAAGATAGCGGTTGGTAAATCTTAGCTAATTTTTCATCAGGGGGTTCGTGCCTGATTGGAATTAGTATGTGGAATCTAGAGCCTGGTAATTTCTCCTCATCATAACCTTCGGACTCAACCCAGATAGTACCTCCGTGAGCATCTAAGATACCTTTCGTAATTGGCAGTCCCAATCCCGGACCACCACCTTTGAATTTTAGTTTCCCACTTGAATGCAAAGCCACATCGCCAAGTGAACCGAACTTCTCAAAGATTTGAGCCTGATCATCTGGATCGATACCAATACCGGTATCGGTAATAGTAACCTCGATGAAACCAGCTAGTTTGCGGCCATCAACCACAATGGTTCCGTTGTCGGGTGTATATTTCATCGAGTTTGTAAGCACATTACGCAATGCTTGATGAATTCGTTCAGAATCTGCGAATGTCATTTCATCGGAGCCTTCGAAATCCCGTATTTCCAGAGTCTGATTTCTTTCTCTTAACGACCCATCTAGCTCTTTTTGAAGAACTTTCAACAAACGATTCACCCATGTGGGTTGGAAATTCAAGGATAATAAATCATTATCAATCAATGATACATCGATCATGTCATTTACTATTTCGCTCAACCGGCGTATTCCATTATCGATTCCTTTGAGTAGCATAACTGGTGAAGAGCTCGTATCATCCTTTGGGAATTGTTCGCGCAGCATAGAAGCATAACCTTCTATGAGGGTCAATGGAGTTTTTAATTCATGGGCAGCTACAGAAATAAAATCCGATTTAGAACGGTCCATGCGTCCAAGCTCTGATTTGACACGCTCAAGGTCTGTCGAAACATAGGCGATTCGAACTAAGGTCTCATGATATGCTATTTGTTCGTAACAATATGTAAATATCGGAAACAAGTTCTCTACTAGTTGATAAGCATCCTCAGGCGAGAATGTCTCACGGGCAACGATCTGCGTTTGCACGATTATTCCACTTATAATCGGCGGCAACGCAATTTCTTCATCTAATTCTGATTGCGTTCGCGATTGTGCCCACTCTATAAGAATTGGTTTAAGCCACCCGGGATCGCCGCTTTCGACTGCTTGTAGAAGCAAGTCATAAAAGCGGTTTAGTTCATCAGAAAGGACCTCTCGAACGCCCTCTCCACGAGCAAGATTATTTGAAACTCTCTCCATCCACAGGTCGCGAACCTGGATTAGCATCTCTTTATTTCCCATACAGCCCTAGTTTACGACAGGTTTAATGTTTTGCCAACTGTGAGATTATCCCTATTACACCTTTATACTCAAATTATTCTTCTTTGAATAATAACCAGGCTAAAATTGTTTCTCCAACGATCTGAAGGCTTTCAGATGATATTTTATCAAATGTGTCTTCTGAGGTATGCCAATAAGGATAATCAAAATCAATTATATCTACGGCTTTTATTCCGGCTTGCAGGAAAGGTGTATGGTCGTCCAAGATGCTGTATTTATACTCGGGGATAAAATTTGTAACGTATCCAAGGTCTTCAGCCTCAGCCCATATCTCGGCAGCTAATGAAACGTCCGAATTCCTCTCAAAATAAATTTCGAGATTTTCATCTCCTATCATATCAAGAATAACTACTGCATCTGGGATGCCTTCTAAATTTTCTACAAAGGCACGAGAGCCGAGGATCCAATCCCAATCAGTGATGCCTCCATTATCTTCCGCGTCAAAAAATACCAACCATATTTTGTTATCTAAATCCTCTGGTAACACCCTGGCTAGCTCCAGAAGAACACCGACCCCTGAAGCGCCGTCATTCGCACCTAGAACAGGCAAACTTCGCATCTCTGGATCGGCATCCTGATCAGAGATCATGCGCGTATCATAGTGCGCACCTAATATTATCCAATCACCCCCTCCATCATTTCTAGCAATAATATTCTGAACATCATGTCCCAATATATTAATTCTTTGAATTTCTACATTCCAATCATTACGTTGCAATTCAGAAACTATCCATTGAATTGTTTCCGCATGAGCCTCGCTGCCGATTGGTCGCGGCCCTAACGATACTTGGAACTCTACATTAGCATAAGCCCTTTGCCCATCAAAAGATGTATCTTGTGCTCGAAATTGAGAACAGCCAACGAGAGAAAGAAATATGGAAAAAAAGATAAATAATTTTGTAACAGCAAATTGTAATTTGTGCATTGTGGGACCTATTATATCTATGGCTATGCGCAATTCTTAGGATATTAGCTGGTTTTGAGTTTCACTGGTTCGATTCCCATGAATTCTCTATGAAATGCTCGTAGATCAGCTAAAGCCCGTCTAGAATATTCGGCAGCTCGCTGGCGGCGGTTTCGCCGCACCCCATCCTCCAAAGGAGGTACTATTCCAAAATTAGCTTTCATGGGTTGGAAATCTACGGGATCGGCGTGGGTGACATAATGGCAGAGAGAGCCTAACATTGTTGTTCTTGGAATAACCAATGGCTCCATTCCTTTATGTAGGCGAGCAGCATTCCATCCTGCCAAAAAGCCCGTTGCAATATTGCCCATATATCCCTCAACACCAGTGATTTGCCCTGCAAATAAAAGGTTTTCTTGAGCGCTGAATTGTAGAGTTGGTTTGAGGAGCTTTGGCGAAAATATGAATGTGTTGCGGTGCATTTGCCCATATCGCAAAAACTCTGCATTTTCCAATCCCGGAATCATTCGGAAAACGCGTCTCTGTTCAGGAAACTTGAGATTCGTCTGGAAACCGACCATATTGAACATGGTCCCAGCAAGATTATCCTGGCGAAGCTGCACAACAGCCGCAGGGCGTGTGTTTGTTCGTGGGTCAGTTAAACCTACCGGTCTCATTGGTCCATAGGCCAGGGTGTCTTTTCCACGTTGAGCAAGGATTTCTACAGGTAGACATCCCTCAAAATAATTATGCATACCCGCTTTTACACCTTTTTCAATTTGTTCTTCAAATTCTCTCAATTCAATCCTCTCTGCGGAACGTAATCCATCCACAAAGTTTTCATATTCTTGTTTGTTTAATGGGCAATTTATATAATCCCCTTGACTATTATCACCTCTTTCGTAGCGAGAACCACGGAAGGCTATTTGCATATCTATTGATTCAAAGTTCAGGATTGGGGATATTGCATCGTAAAAATAAAGTTGATCTTCCCCACTAAGCTCAGCAATAGCATCCGCAAGCTGTGGAGATGTAAGCGGTCCCGAGGCTATGATAGTCAAGGTATCTGGAATTGCAGATAATTCTTTACGGATAATTTTTATCTTTGGATGGTTAGCGATCATTTCAGTTACACGTTGGGCAAATCTTTCCCGGTCTACAGCCAACGCCCCTCCGGCCGGAACAGCCATCTCTTCAGCTATTATTAACAGCAAAGACTTCATTAGGCGCAATTCATGCTGCAATAATCCTGTCGCCCTGTCAGCTAACTTGGACCCCAACGAATTTGAACACACCAATTCTGCAAGATAGCTGGTGGTATGGGCGCCAGTTTCTTGGCTGGGGCGCATTTCATATAGTTCGACGTTCAAACCGTTTTGGGCAGCTTGCCATGCTGCTTCACTGCCGGCAAGCCCCCCTCCGATCACAATCAAATCAGGCATTTGAGAGTACTTTCCTTTTAGGAGTTCTAATCATTTATCGTTAAATACTATTCGAGTAGAAAGAGATTTGTTTAACAAAGGCTGCAAAATCGTATCATAACTTGTGGCACAATTCTTGCAACTTGAGGATTACTGCTTTATAATCAAACTAAGGATATATCTATGGTACAACAAATCCACACTCCATATCATAACACCTCTCACCGTGTGATTGCCACCGCACATCTAGCACAGACAATGTCATTATTGAGATTAAATAGTGAGGAATTATCTCAGGAAATTGAAGCCGAGCTGGCTAAAAATCCAGCCTTGGAAATGATTGAAGAGCGTCGTTGTCCTACGTGCCATACGAAACTTGCCCCGTCTGCATCTTGTCCAAAATGTAGTTTCAAACAAACCACAAATGATGAAGAACCTATTGTTTTTATCTCACCTCCAGAAGAGTTTTCGAGTTATTCCAATGGAAATCAAGAATTAACAATCACCGATAATGAATTCTCATCTAAGGGAGAAGATCTCCCGAGTTATGTATTACGTCAGATTTCATCCGATTTGCATACAGAAGAACGCCCGATTGCCGCACATATCCTTTCTTGCTTAGACGAAGATGGCTTATTACCAACCCCTTTAAGTGAGGTTGCTTTATACCATCATGTAAGCATGAGTCAGGTTGAACGAGTTGTTAATTTAATCCAACGTTCCGACCCCATTGGTGTAGGTGCGGCCAATTCACAGGCTGCACTTTTAGTGCAACTCGAGACTTTAGGAACTTACGTGCCTTTCCCCACTCTTGTAAAGAGAACAATTGAAGAAGGCATGGAACTGCTTGGCCGTCGCCGGTACATTGACCTCGGTCGCTTGTTGGGCATCCCCACGAACAAAGCCCAAAAGATTGCGGAATTCATTTCCGGGAATCTCAACCCATTTCCTGCCAGAACTCATTGGGGAAGCGTAAGACACCAAGGTGAGCCCCCCCCGCAAACTTACTCAAAACCAGACGTAATTATTCGCACTCAGGATCATACCCAAGACACCCGGTTAATCGTCGAAATTTTATGGCCAATACGTGGAATATTACGCATAAACCCACTCTTTCAAAAAGCTCTAAAAGAAGCTCCCACGGGAAAAACAGATCAGTGGAAATCTGACCTAGAAAAAGCCAATCTATTGGTCAAATGCCTAGGGCAGCGCAATCATACTCTAGTTCGGTTAATGCAGCTCCTGGCAGTTATTCAACGCGATTTTATTTTAAAGGGCGATCCTTTTATCCGACCTATTACCCGTGCCCGCCTTGCAGACAGTTTGGGAGTTCACGAAGCGACCGTTTCCCGAGCGGTCTCTGGAAAATCTGTGCGCTTACCGTCTGGAAAAATAATTCCGATCTCTGGATTTTTTGACCGCAGTTTACACATTCGCACAGCGATCAAGAAAATCATTTTTGAAGAAAAGGTTCCTCTCTCAGACACAAAAATCACAAAGATACTTACCGATGAAGGTCATCGAATTGCGCGCCGCACTGTAGCTAAATATCGTGCAATGGAAGGAATTCTTCCAGCTCATCTACGAAACCAACTGGTAAACGCCCACCAATGAAATCTCGTTATCAAGGTATTGAATTCCCCTTATTACGTAGGAGGTCACCTGGGTTTCCGGAATTTGAATCCTTGTTAGATTTCATTTCACAAGCTGGTATGTTGGTGGATGTAAAAAACCATAATATTCATCTTGCTAATACAAAAGCTACAGAATTAACCGCTTTCACACGTGTTGAATTGACTAAACTGGGTTTGGAATCTCTATTTCCAGACTTTAGCGACAGTAATTCAAATGGATTGTTGAATATCCCGAGAGGATCCTGGGAACTCACCCTCGTGGATCGCAACGGCGCAGAAATCTCTACTCTGGTTACATTCAGTAGTTTAGGGACAGATGGCCAATGGGGTTTAGTAATTATAGAGCCTGCATCACAAGTTCAGCAAAAAGAACTGGAGAGGGAACGTCAAATACATCTCTGGGATACTCTACTAAACCTTTCGGCAGCCCCCCAAAAACAATCGTTTGCCGAATCTATCGCTCACATTATCAAAACTGGGCAGCGTCTTACTGGGGTTGACATGATAGCGATATACACACCTGATGATGAAGCTGATCAAATTATTAGAGTTGCCCAAACAGGTTTTGAGGACATTATCCCACATACACTCCAGCACACGGAAATTGACAAGCTGAGAAAACCAATCCTATGGACGCACGGAAAACGCACCTTATCTTCTTTACACCGCAAAGCTTTGGTTGAAAATCTAGCCTTCTTAGCTTCAGTGCCCTATGAACTTCCAGAACAACAATTTGGTCTCGTAGTTGCAGCTAACCAAGTTTCTGCACCATCATCCGATTTATTACCCTTGCTTCATATATTAGCAGCCACGATCAGCAATTGCATTGAAAACCAAAAGATTGCCTCTTCAATTCAGGAAAAGTTACGCCAACAGAAAGGTGGAGAAAGACCGGACAACCTAATCATGGATAGCATCCGGGATGGAATTATTTACGTGGGGATTGATAATAAAGTTTTAGACATCAACGCCTCAGCCAAGCAAGCATTAGGTTATACATTTGAAGAAGTGAAGGGTCTACCAATTGATGACTTATTATTCGGAAGCGAATCCCTAATTCCTACACTTGAGTTTGCAAAACAAGGTTATCCAACGCAAAAATTAACCGACATTAAATTACATAGTAGAAATGGCACTACTCTTCCAGCAAATATTCGCACTGCACCGATCATCATTAATGATAAGTTAGAAAAAATTGCCATTATCATCTCTGACCTGAGCGATTATGAAGAATTTCGTATTCGAGCGCAACATTTAGAACAACAGGCTGTATTGGGTGAAATCATGGCGATCTTTGCACACGAAGTGCGCAATCCAATAAACAATATCAGCACTGGTCTACAATTAATGGCTTTGGATCTCACGTTTAATGATCCGTCACTTGATCAAATTGTCCGCCTCCAGAAAGATTGTGATCGGTTAACCGATTTAATGAGATCCGTTCTTTCTTTTTCTGGTTCTAGAGAGTACAGGATGGAATCGTTAGATCTAGTTGTGCTCTCAAAAAAGGTCTTACATCAATGGCAAAGCCGGATGCAGAAAATCAACGTAAAATCTCGCTTACATACCTCTCCGTATAACCCAGAGATTTTTGGGGATCAACGCGCCATTGAACAGGTTTTTACCAATCTTATAAGTAATGCTCTACATGCAATGGGTGACAGAGGGGGGACATTATCAATAAGAATAAATTACCCAACCGAAGAAGTTAATACTATTGAACTACTCATTTCGGATACAGGACCAGGAATCCAGGATGATATTGTCGATCATGTATTCGAACCTTTTTTCACTACACATGAGCAAGGAACTGGTCTGGGTCTATCTATCACAAAGGGAATCATCACTGCCCATAAGGGGCAAATCAATGTTACTAGCTTCACCGGTGGAACTGTTTTTCAAATCATTTTACCCATCTCAGAAAAAATTTAACTGCATGGCATTTAAGGATTTTAATCATGAGCATGACAATACTAATCGTTGACGATGAAGAGAATGCCAGACATAATATTGGCAAATTTCTTACTGCAAAAGGGTATGAATTCCTAGAAGCCCCCACGCTTGAAGACGCAAAAGGATTTACCAAACGTGGAGATGCAGACATTATCCTGCTAGATGTTCAACTCCCGGATGGGTATGGTCCAACTTTGCTGGAGGATGCAAACCGCATGCCTGTTCGCCCTCCGGTAATAATGATAACCGCGCATGGGGATATCGATATGGCTGTTGATTCCATGAAAAACGGCGCGCATGATTTCCTCCAAAAGCCTATTCAATTAGAGGAGCTTGAAAAATCCATCCGGAGAGCCTCTGAAATTGTAAGAATGAGAAGGGAATTAGATCATTTGCGCCGTGCCCAACAGCAAGAACATGATTTCATCCTCGGAAAAAGTTCAGCCATGCAATCAGTAATGAATCAAGCTCAAAGGGCGGCAAATGCCTCTGTTTCAGTTTTGATAACTGGAGAAACTGGTACAGGGAAAGAAGTGCTAGCTCGAGCTATTCATAGTTTGGGTTCACGTTCAGACAAACCTTTCATCGCGATTAATTGTGCGGCAATCCAAAACACAGTACTCGAATCAGAATTATTCGGTTACGAAGCTGGCGCGTTTACTGGGGCAGAAAAACGCAAAAATGGTTTAATGGAAGTAGCTGATGGTGGAATTCTATTCTTAGATGAAATTTCATCGATGCCAACTGACATGCAGGCTAAATTGTTGCGAGCAATTGAAGAACAAGCCTTCCGACGCATGGGAGGCACAAAATTAATCAAGGTGGACCTCCAAATTCTTGCAGCCTCCAACCGTGATCTTAAAAAAATGATGGACGAAGGGGGATTCCGCGATGATTTATACTACCGCTTAAAAGTAGTCGATTTGCACATCCCGCCCCTTAGGGAACGAAAACCTGATATCCCTGAATTAGTTGGCTTTTTTATGGGTCGGAACAATCCGCGTATGGGTTTAAATATCCAAGATATCAGCCCTCAGGCACTGGATGCTCTCATCGATCACGATTGGCCTGGAAATATTCGCGAATTGAAAAATATTATTGAACGTGCGATGCTCTTCTGTGATGATGCCGTAATTGATTTAGCACATTTACCTGCTGAACATGTGAAGGCTTTGTAAAAAGAATATATAAAACTAACAAAATCCATGTAATTTGGGGTAGAAAATATTCGAAAGATGTGCTACAAGTAAAGTAGAAGATATTAGATTATCCTATTAGGAGAAAAAATGCCAAAAATTGGAACTCCAGAGTTGATCATCATCTTAGTTATCGTTTTAATATTCTTCGGTGCCGGAAGAATTGGAAGGATTGCCGGAGAACTAGGAAGTGGTATACGGTCTTTCAGAAAAGGGCTTGAAGGGGGAAATGATGACGACGAAGAAGAGAATGATAAGGAATAAGTCCATTCCAAAGAAGTTTGGGTGCTAGTGTAACATTGTTTCTGTAATTTCCAAAAAATGATAGGTCAGGTATCCTTTTAGTTGCAAAAACAAAAAAGGAGT
>VRUJ01000044.1 GCA_019456165.1 Chloroflexota bacterium | reverse complement strand
CATTCGGAATTCTCCTTGCTATATTTTGCCAGAAAATTCCACTTCCGTTTGGTATTATTTTAGGGGATGCTTACCGAGCCAGCTGACGAAGGGGAAGTTGACACAGATGAAGTTGGGAGTGAAGAGGAGGGAGGAATATTGTACTTCTATAATTGGAGTGAGTATATCGCCCCAGATATCTACACGCAGTTTGAGGAGGAGACTGGCATAATTGTTGTCGAAGAAAATTTCTTTAGTAATGAGGACCTGTATGCCAGGCTAGTAAGCGGCGCGACTGGATATGATGTGATTGTGCCCTCCGACTACATGGTTGCAATGATGATCGAAGATGGATTGCTGGCAGAACTAGATCACAACCGCCTCGAAAACATCGGCAACCTCTACCCAACTTTTACCAACCCCCCCTTTGACCCCAACATGGGGCATTGTTTACCTTACTTCTGGGGGACCTCAGGCATTGGATTTAACTGGGAGGACTGGGATGAAGCTCCTGGAAGCTGGGCGTACATCTTCGACCCAGAATTAGCGCAGAATTTCAGCGGTCAAATCTCGCTGCTGGATGACATGCGCGAGGTGTTTGGTGCTGCGCTTATCTACCTCGGCTACAGCGCTAGTACGACCGACGAAGCCGAATTGACCGAAGCCAGGGATTTAATATTGGGGATAAAAGAGTATATCCATTCATTCGAGTCAAATACCTACGAAGATCTGATGATATCTGGGGAGACCAGGTTGTCGCAGGGCTGGAGTGGAGATATTTTTTTCGCCCAAGCTGAGGATTGGAATATCGACTACATTATCCCGCGGGAGGGCGCGTTAATGTGGGTGGATAATTTGTGCATCACGGCCGATGCCGCAGCGGATCCTGAAAGATTGGCTAGAGCCTATCAGTGGCTGGACTTCCTTAACCGCCCGGACATCGCAGCTCAGAACACAAACTGGGTGTGGTACGCTTCACCCAACGCCGCCGCTGAGGATATGATTGATCCTGATATCCTCAGCTACCCAGCCATCTATCCTGACGAGGAAACCTTTGCAAGACTGCAATATCTGGGGTCTGTCGGCGATGCAATAGAGATCTACTACCGCATGTGGACGGAAATCAAGATGGAGTAAGCTAAACAACATTACCGAGCACCCCAGCGCGCCGCGGATTGCCTATGGTCAAGAGAGGCGCGCCGGTAAAAGTTGAGGGTTTGTGCTGCACCAACTGTGAAAGAGTGATGGAAAAACTGATTAATAGGAGGACTTGATGAGGAATAGAATGTTGCTAATTATTGGATGTGTGGGGATTGGTTTAATTGTTGCCTGTATGCTGATTTTAAGCGGTTGGCTTGTTCGGCAGGGAATGTCTGGTGAAGGTCCCTTGGCAATGCTGGCCACAGAGACCAAAACACCAAGACCTACACGCACCCCAGAACCAACCTATACACAAACATCAACCCCTACTGCTACCAATACGGCTACCAACACAGCTATCCCATCAAATACTCCAACTATTACACCGACTCCGACACAGATTGGTGGGGGTGGTGGGCAGATAGCTTTTTCATCCATACGGGATGGCAACTTTGAAATCTACATGATGAATGCGAATGGTAGTGATGTGAGGCGATTGACTGACGATCTGGCCAATGACTTTAGCTCAACCTGGTCGCTGGATGGGGAACAGATTGCTTTTACATCCGATCGTGATGGTAACCTGGAGATTTATGTGATGAACGCCTCTGGAGGGGATGTGAGCAGGCTGACTAATAACTCGGCTGATGACATGTCTCCAGGTTGGTCGTCGGATGGCCAGTAGCTCGTTTTTGTATCAGAACGCGATGGTAACTCTGAAATCTACGTGATGAATGCCTCCGGGGGAGATCTGAGCAGGCTGACTATTAACTCGTCTCTTGACTGGGCTCCAGTTTGGTCACCTGATGGAGAGCAGATTGCTTTTGTATCCGAACGCGATGGTAACTCTGAAATCTACGTGATGAACGCGGATGGCAGTGAACAGAGAAACTTGACAAACAACTCGACTTATGACTTTGGTCCAGCCTGGTCTCCAGATGGAGAGCAGATCACTTATCATTCCAATAGGGATAGGGGCGCTGAAATCTTCCTGATGAACGCGGATGGGGGAGATGTGAGGCGATTGACTGATAACTCGTCTAATGACTGGTCTCCAACCTGGTCACCTGATGGGGAGCAGATCGCTTTTGTATCCGATCGGGATGGCAACTGGGAGATCTACGTGATGGACGCAGATGGCAGTGAGTTGAGAAGGTTGACAAATAGCGAGGCTATCGATCATATCCAACTTGGTCGCCGGATGGCGAGCAGATAGCTTTTACATCCGATCGCAATGGCAACCGGGGAATTTACGTGATTAACGTGGATGGGGGGAGTGCAACCAGACTGACGGATAATCCAGCAGGTGTATGGAACTCAACATGGCAACCGTAAAAAAACCGTGTAATGTGAATGGGAGGTCATTCCAATCTCGGTCTCTCAAAGGCAGGTAATTTATATATTAATTTAGATAATTCCATTAAATTTAAGAAGATTGCAATAATTGATTAAAGGGAGAATTATGCGTATAGCCTACCATAATTAATCCTTAATTTAATAATCCAAATCTCATCTACTCCCATTCCAAAATAGGACATTAATTAGGACGCTGCTCCCATGACAATTAAACGGGGGTTTTATAGAATGTAATTGTTAGTCAAATGAATAAAACTTTATATCAATTTGGAGGCTGAAATGAATAGTTCGCGTTTAGAGAGAGTGGCACCTTTAACAGGATCCTCTGCGATAATTTAAGCGCGCAATGCTGGTTTGGGTAATTCCGAATAACCTTTTTTTTACTCAAATTATTTAGGGAATGATTCAAAATGATACATCTTGGGGAAAGTTACTGAGGTATACTCATCTTTATTCATTTATATTTTCTAATCCAAACAATGAGGTAGATATGAGCAAAACTAGTGAGATCTTAGACAAGCAGAAGAAATATCTATGGCCGAATCATCTCGCATATTACGGTGAACCTCTTCCCCTGGATCATGGCGATGGTATGTACGTTTGGGATGTTGAAGGAAAGAAATATTTAGACTTTTTTGGGGGCATCTTAACCACAAGCGTGGGTCATAACCATCCGGAGGTAACTAAAGCTGCTCAGCAGCAGGTGGAAAAGATCATCCACACTTCCACACTTTACCCGCATGAAAACTATGTAAATCTTGCTGAAAAAATCGCCGAGATCTCACCAAGGGAGCTGCAAGTATCTTACTTCACAACTTCAGGAACAGATGCCGTTGAGACTGCTGTATTACTGGCAAAAACGCACACTGGTTATCAGGAGGTGGTTGCTTTGCGCCACGGGTATAGCGGCCGTTCGGCGATGGGTATGACCCTTACTGGCCAGGCGGGCTGGAGAATTGGAAGCACACATATAATTGGAATCAAACACGCCCTGAACCCTTATTGCTATCGCTGTCCCTTGAAGCTCAAATACCCAGAATGTGGTGTGGCTTGCGCTGAGGATGTAGCAGATCTAATAAAAACCACTACGTCTGGGAAGATCGCAGCCTTCCTCGCGGAACCTATTCAAGGTGTGGGGGGATTTATAACTCCGCCGCCGGAATATTTTGAGATCGTAGTCGAGATTGTTCATCGATACGGGGGCTTATTTATCAGCGATGAAGTCCAGACAGGGTTTGGGCGCACGGGAGAAAAGTGGTTTGGGATCGAGCACTGGAATGTGACCCCAGACATTATGACAATGGCAAAAGGCATCGCGAATGGTTTCCCACTAGGGAACACAATAACCACAACGGAGATTGCTGAAAGCACTTTGGGGGCTGGTCTTACGATCAGCACATTCGGGGGTAACCCCGTATCCACTGCTGCTGGATTAGCCACTATCGAAGTCATGCAAAAAGAAGCAAACCCAGAGCATGTTGCTGAAGTTGGTAATTTACTTCGGGCTGGTCTGGATGAACTGTTTGAAAAATATCTGGTTATCGGAGACGTGCGCGGAAAGGGATTGATGCAGGGGATCGAAATGGTTGTTGACCGCGAAAGTAAAGAACCTGCCACAAAAGCAATTACACATTTGTTTGAGGAAACCCGAAAATTAGGTATGCTGATCGGAAAGGGGGGCTTGTATGGCAATGTTGTGCGTATCTCTCCTCCCTTAATCTCAACAAAAGAAGATATTGAAAACGCGCTAGAAATGTTTGATGTCGCCTTTGCGCGTGTCCAAGAAGCTATATAAAATAACTAAGAGTGAAATGTAAAAAGTTTATCTTGGCCAAAATATAATTAAACATCATTATTTGAATCTTAGGAGGCGATGATGCGGAAATGGATTTTACCTGCATTGGGCTGTACAGTTGGAGGGTTGGTAATTATATGTATGCTGGCAGGTGGTGGGTGGTTGGTTTGGCGATGGGTCGATGCGAACGAAACACAATCGACTCGAGCGGATCGAGATGGGGGTGATTCGGATGATGATACATCTTCAGAGAGAGAAGTTTCACCAGATGAGACCGAGGAACCAGCAGAGCGAACTGCAGATAGCGACCATGGGGAAGAAATATTCCAAAGTCTTTGCGCAGCCTGTCATGGCGCGGATGCTACTGGAATCCAGGGTCTCGGAAAAAACTTGACCACAAGCGAATTCGCGGCTGGTTTGAGTGATGAAGAGTTGGTTGCTTTTATAATTGATGGCCGACCAGCATCTGATCCAGACAACACCACCGGAGTAGATATGCCTCCTAGGGGAGGTAATCCGTCATTGACAGATGAAGACCTCGCAGATGTGGTGGTGTATATAAGAACCCTAGCAGTGGATGCAAGTACTTCCTTGGTGACCGAACCACCGATGACCGAAACGCCAATTATGACCGAACAACCGATGACCGAACCAGTGGTAATTCCAACAGAAACAGAAGAGACAGTAGAAATGATTACTGCAACGCCGGAAGCACCTTTAGGCATAGGATCTACTCAAATTTCTTCTATCGATGGGGCTGTATTGGTATTTGTTCCCAGTGGGGAATTCTTGATGGTGAGCTCGGCAGAGGATAATCCAAACCTGTGGGGTTCTGAATATCCACCGCACGATATTTTCCTAAATGATTTCTGGATCTATCAAACTGAAGTCACGAATTCTATGTACCAACTTTGTGTTGAAGATGGAAGCTGCAATCCACCACAAAATTCAGGCTCAGAAACGCGTGCTTCATACTATGGAAACCAGCAGTTTTCTGATTATCCAGTAATACAAGTTACGTGGATTCAAGCAAACAATTATTGTGAATGGGCAGGTGGTAGATTGCCATCAGAGGCTGAATGGGAGAAAGCCGCTCGGGGAACCGATGGCCGGCTTTTTCCTTGGGGAAATGATGACCCAACAGGCTCAATGCTCAACCTATGTGATGAGAATTGTCCCAGAATAGAATGGAGGGAGTTGGGGATTGATGATGGATATCCAGATACCGCGCCAGTGGGTTCTTTTCCTCAAGGAATTAGCCCTTATGGAGCTTATGATATGGCAGGCAACGTATGGGAGTGGGTGGCAGACTGGTATTTAGTGAATTACTACAGCCAATCTCCTGTAGATAACCCACAAGGCCCCACGTCTGGTACAGAAAAAGTTATGAGAGGAGGCTCTTGGATAAATAATTTTGGAGGGGCTTTTAATGTGGTTCGCTATAAGGAAGAAACAAGTGCAGCATTGAATTCATTGGGTTTCCGTTGTGTCGTTGATTGAGAGGAATGGCGTAAAAGTTCAAGTTAATTGTGCAACCTTTCATGCTTCTGTATAATCATTAAATTTAATATGATATAAGCCGCGCAGGTATATGCACGAATAATATGGATCACTGCGCCCGTTTCTGAAACTCCTCCACCCTCACCGCGCAAACCTTCGTCTCCGGGATCTTCGCCACCGGGTCCAACGCTGCGTTGGTCAGCACATTGGTAGGACTCTCATGGAAGTGAAAACTCATCGAGACCACCCCCGGCGGGACCACGTCTGTAACGTCGGCCCGAACCTCGACCTCTCCCCTGCGGGAGCGAACCTTCACCATATCCCCGCCCTCCAAGCCCAGCCCTTCTGCATCTACAGGATTGATGCGCAACAGTTCCTCTTTTTCCAGTTCATCTAAACCCTCAGCCATGCGTGTGATTACCGTATGGTAATGGTACAAACTGCGGTCGGTGGTGAGCAGAAGAGGATATTCCTCATCCGGCATCTCATCTGAAGGCTTGTAAACCAGGGGGATCAGTTTCCCTTTGCCGCGTGAGAACTTGCCTTTATGTAGGTACGGGGTGCCGGGATGATCTTTATTCGGGCAGGGCCATTGCAGTCCAGCTACATCTTCCAAGCGCTCATAGGTGATCCCGCCGTAAATCGGGGTGAGGGCGGCGATCTCCTCCATGATCTCCTTTGGGCCATCGAAGTCGAAACCTTTCTCTGCCACTCGTTTGCCGATCTCGTTCACGATCCACCAATCCGGGCGGGAGTCTCCCACCGGCGCGATAGCTTTCCGCACGCGCTGGACACGACGCTCAGTGTTGGTGAACGTGCCGTCCTTTTCGGCAAAGGAAGCTGCAGGCAAAACCACGTCGGCGTATTCAGCCGTCCCAGACATGAAGATGTCCTGCACCACCATGAAATCCAGCTTGCGGAAGGCTTTGTCCACATGGTTGGCGTTGGCCTCGCTGAGGATCGGATTCTCACCCACAATGTAAAGGACCTTTATCTGGCCTTCATCAATCGCATCAATGATCTCCACGTGGGTCAATCCGTTTTCGCCGGAGAGTTTGACTCCCCAGGCTTCTTCGAACTTGGCCTGCACTTTGGGGTCAGTGACCTGCTGGTATCCGGTGTACACGTTGGGGAGGGCTCCCAGGTCACACGCCCCTTGCACGTTGTTCTGACCGCGCAGCGGATTCACCCCTGTGGAAGGTTTCCCCACCGACCCAGTGAGCAGGGCCAGATTGCTGACTGCCATCACGTTATCGGTGCCGTGGGTGTGCTGGGTGATGCCCATAGCGTAAAAGATGGAAGCCGGTTTGTTCGTGGCGTAAACCTGGGCTGCTTCTGCGATGGTCTCCCATTGAATGCCAGTTACCTCGGCTACGAATTCGGGGTTGAAGGCTTCCAGCGATGCTTGGAAGGCTTCGAAGTTCTCACACTGTTCTTCGATGAAAGTCTCATCGTGCAGCCCTAGCTCCACGATCACCCGGGCCATACCCATTAATAGGGCTACATCGGAGCCGGGTTGATTTTGCAGGAAGATGTCCGCTGAACGTACCAGGCCAATCACTTTGGGGTTGGCAACAATGAGCTTGGCTCCATTCCGGGAAGCTTGCTTCATCGAATAAGCTATCACCGGATGCGCCGCGGTCGTGTTGGTGCCGATTGCCAGGATACAAGCTGCGTCCTTAACCTCTTCGATGGAGTTGGTCATTGCGCCGCTCCCGAAAGTTGTGGCCAGACCGGCCACGCTGGGAGAGTGTCAAAGACGGGCGCAATGGTCCACCGTATTGGTGCCCATCGCCGCACGGGTGAGTTTTTGGATCAGGTAATTTTCCTCGTTGGTGCATTTGGCCGAGGCCAGAGCAGCGAAGGAATCCCCCTTGTGCTGGGAAAATTTTTCCGCCACAAGGTCCAAAGCTTCTTCCCATGTGGCCTCTTCAAATTCACCGTTTCGTTTGATGAGCGGGGTGGTGAGCCGTCCCGGGTGGTTGATGAACTTGAATCCATAGCGGCCCTTGACGCATAGTTGGCCGTGATTGCTGGGGCGTTCTCTATCGCCCCGCGCGCTGACTATCCGGTCACCGATCACGCCCAGATAAAGACCGCACCCTACACCGCAGTATGTGCAAGTCGTTTGCACCTCTCGCGCTGGCTTCTGGAATCTCTTGGGGGCCAATGCACCCACAGGGCAGCGCACCACGCACTCCCCGCATGATTCACACACCGACTCGATGAATGGTTTGTTGCCAAAAGTGCCGATGACGGTTTCGTATCCCCGGTTGATGAGAGCCAAAGCCCGCACACCCTGGATTTCCTCACAGGTGCGGACGCAAATGGTGCAAAGCACACACTTGTTGGGGTCGAAGCTGAAAAATGGATTTGAGTTATCTACCGGCTTTAACTCGGTCAGTCCTTTGAGCCTCTCCAGCCGTTCAGACTGGACGCTAACGTGCGCCGAGAGCCGCAGAAGTTCGCAGTCTGTAGCGGCCGCGCATGCCAGGCAGTCCATGTCGTGGTTGGCGATCAATAATTCCACAGCCGTACGCCGCACCAGGGCGATCTCGGGGCTTTCCGTCACCACTTCTATTCCCGCCCTGGCTGGTTCCAGACAAGACATCGTCATCCTACCGCCGTCAATCTCCACTCCGCAGAGGCGGCACGCGCCCACCGGTTTGAGGTCCGGGTGATGGCACAGGTGAGGGATGTAAATGGCGTTTTCCAGGGCGGCGTCCAGTACAGAGGTACCGGCCCGGGTTGTAATGGGAATCCCGTCTATGGTCAGGTTGATTTCTTCGGTCATTAAGCTTTCTCCATTACAGGAATGCCAGGGATGATCTCTACCGCGTCAGCTTTCGGCGGGCAGACTTCGTAGCACATGCCGCATTTGGTGCAGAGGTCCTGGTCGATCACGTGGACCACTTTCACGTCACCGGTGATAGCGCCACCGGGGCAAACCTTTAGGCATGCCCTGCAACCTACGCAAAGCTCTGGGATGATGTTGTAGTGGATGAGCTCTTTGCAGACTTTAGATGGGCACTCCTTATCGTGGATGTGGGCCTCGTATTCTTCCCGGAAGTAACGGATGGTGGTGAGCACCGGGTTGGGGGCGGTTTGCCCCAGGCCGCACAACGAACCAGCCTTGACGCCCTCTGAAATTTCTTCGAGCAATTCTATGTCGCCAGGCCTTCCGTTTCCCTCGGTGATGTCTTCTAATATTGTCAGCAGCTGTTTTGTTCCCAAGCGGCAGGGAACGCACTTACCGCAAGACTCTTTTTCCGCAAAATCGAGGAAGTAACGGGCGAAGTCCACCATGCAGGTGTCTTCATCCATCACCACCACACCCCCCGAACCCATGATGGTTCCCGCCGCGCTTAGGGAGTCATAGTCCACCGCGGTGTCTAGCAGTTCATCTGGAATGCACCCGCCTGAAGGCCCGCCAGTTTGGACGGCCTTGACCTTCTTACCATCCGGGCATCCACCGCCGATGTCGTATACCATTTCTCGCAAGGAAATACCCAGGGGAACTTCAATGAGACCGCTGCGTTGGATTTTGCCAACCAGGGCGATGGTTTTTGTACCTTTGCTTTTTTTGCTGCCATATTCGGCAAACCACTCGGCCCCATTCTTCAATATTTGGCCCACGCAAGCCAAACTTTCAACGTTGTTGATGATGGTGGGTTTTCCCCACAAGCCGGAGGTGGCCGGGAAAGGAGGGCGCGGGGTGGGCATGCCACGCTCGCCTTCGATGGAGTGGATGAGGGCGGTTTCCTCTCCGCAAACGAAAGCCCCAGCTCCTTCCTTTATCTTGATATGGAAACTGTAGCCCGAACCGAGGATGTCGTCGCCCAGCAGTCCCTGTTCTTCGGTCTGGGCGATGGCCCCGCGCAGGCGCTCTAAAGCCAGAGGGTATTCGGCGCGGCAGTAAATATAGCCGGTCTGTGCTCCCAGGGCGTACCCCGCGACCAACATTCCTTCCAACACGGCATGCGGGTCGCCTTCAAGTAGAGCGCGGTTCATGAATGCCCCGGGATCGCCTTCGTCTGCATTGCAGATGAGATATTTCTTATCGCTGGGCGCATCGCGGCAGAACTGCCACTTCCGCCAGGTGGGGAAACCTGCGCCCCCACGTCCCCGTAAACCAGATAGCTTGACCTGCTCGATGATCTGTTCTGGGGTCATATCCAGAGCTTTGATGAATCCGCTGTATCCCCCATTGGCGAAGCAGTGATCCAGGTTAGTGGGGTCAATCAAGCCGCAGTTGTGCAGTGCGCGGCGTACCTGGGGTTTGAGCACCTGGGATTCAAACAGTACGGGTATGCCTTCAATGCTTCCTTCCCCCAGGGTTCCAAGTGCATCATCTGGCAGGGGATTGTCGTTAAGAAGATATTCTTCAACCAGCCGGATGGCTTTCTTGGGTGTGACTTCGTCGTAGACCACGCCGGGCTTCTCCGCTTTGAAAATGCTGACTATCGGCTCGGCATAGCACAGCCCAATACATCCGACTTCCATAACGTGGCAATCCAGACCGCGCTGCTCAATTTCCTTTTGAAGGGTTTCCAGCGCGGCTTGGGAACCAGCCGAACGCCCACAAGTGGCATTGCCGACCATGATGAGCGGGGCTTTCCCCCCATGCAGGGTTTCCCATTGGGCTTTTGCCTCTTGGAGAGATCTCAGGATCTCTTTATCCATCAGGTTTTCGCCTTCTTGAACAGAGAGGCAACTTTCTTTTTAGTGATCTTGGCATGCACAGCATTATTGATCATCACTGTGGGAGCCAAACTGCAAGCGCCGATGCAAGCTACGGTTTCCAGGGAGTATTCCCCATCATCGGAGGTTTCACCTTCCAGGATGCCCAACTGGGTTTCGGTTTCCTCCAACACACGCGGCGCCCCGTTGACGTGGCAGGCGGTCCCCCGGCAGACCATCACATGCTGCTTGCCTTTGGGGGTGAAGCGGAATTGTGCGTAGAAGGTGGCGATACCGTAAACCTGGCTGGCGGGTACACGTGTGAATTTGGCTATGTCCTGCATGGCGGTTTCGGATAGAAAGCTGTAGCTCTCTTGCACCTCTTGCAAAATAGGGATGATCTCCTCTCTCTTCCCCTCATAGGAGGTTAGGATGGTTTGGAATGGTTCGTCCATAGGCATACCTTCTGATGGATAGTATTATTGAATGCCGGGTGAATTCTATCACAATGCTAATGTAAATTGCCCTCATTCTTCCTTGGTAAGATGCGGTGGGGAAGCGTGTAAATATTGAACAATGCCGCCTGGCATAACCGACCAGCGAAATTTGGAACAGTATTGCCGGATGGATGAAATTCTAATTAATTATCGTGGGTATTTGGGTTAATTGGATTTCACTCTTTCATCAGCTGTTCAATCCGGCTCTCACCGACACCATAGTATTTTGCTTTGGGATGATGCACAATAATAGCAGCGGTGGATTGCTCTGGTACTAGCTGAAAAGCGGTGGTCAGACTCATACCCAATTCTTCTTCCACTGGGAGGAGTTCAAATACCTTTGCATGATCCTCCAGTTCAGGGATGGCGGGGTAGCCCCACGAGTATCGTTTGCCTTGCCCGTCTTCCAAACCTAAATCCTTACTTATGTGCCTGTGCAGATATTCTGCGGTGGCTTCCGCAGTTTGCACAGCCAGTCCGTGCGTGTAGTAAGCTTCGGAGTAATCACCGGCGGCTTCCAATGCGTCAAATTTTTCGGTGGCTTTAGCGCCAACTGTGACCACCTGGAAGGCAACGGTGTCAATCTTGCCAGAGCTCAATGGGCTGAAATAATCCGATAGAGCCAGGTATCCTCCTCCCGGCTGCCTTGGGAAATTGAAGCGGGTTAATTCTTTGGGTGATTTTTTACCGAGTGACTTTGGATCAAAGACAATTAGCTCATCGCCCTCGGATTGGGCCGGCCAGTAGCCGTAAACCGCCTGAGGTTTCAGCCATTTTTCCGAGATAGCTTCCTTCTTCATCTTGGATAAGCGTGCTTCAAACTCAGCTTCCAATTTATTCCATTCTTCGCCTCGTGTGTTTTTTGCACCCCACGATAAACGGAAAAGTTCTTTCTTGAAGAGGTGGGCGAAAACCGCGTCCAAGGGGATATCTTTTACCACTCTCACGCCCCATTTATCGGGTTCTGGGATGAATTTGGCGGTAGGTAGCTTAGATTTACCCTTATTAGGCGTTTTCTTGGGTTCTGCGGTGCGCTTTATTTCATGTTCAGCCCTGGAAGTTACCTTTTCGAGTAATGCCAAGCGTTTCTCATCATCGATCAACTGCTCCATGGTTTCTAAGCCCTCAAAAGCATCGCTGCAGTAGAAAACACCCGGAGCGTATTTATCTCCGTTATCGCCAGTGTAAAGGATGCGGTACCCGAAACGGCGGTTGATCGCTGCGCCACCGATCAATACCGGGAATTTTAGACCGCGGCGGGCTAGCTCGTTGATGATCAAAGGCATTTGCTTGCTGGTATTTACCAGCAGGGCGCTGAGACCGATGGCCGTAGCATCAACCTCGACTGCTTTGGTAATTATGGTCTCGGCAGGCACCTGCTTGCCCAGATCAAATACCTCGTAGCCATTATTGGCCAGGATCGTTTTGGTCAAATTCTTGCCAATATCGTGCACATCTCCGTAAACCGTCGCCAATACCACTTTTCCCTTGCTGAGGCCTTCTAATTTCTCCAGGTACTTGTCCAGGTGGGTGACGGCAACCTTCATCACTTCAGCAGATTGCAGCACAAAGGGCAGGATCATTTCGCCAGCCCCAAATTTATCTCCAATTTCTTTCATGGCTGGCAAAAGTGTATTGTTGAGAATATTCACCGCGCTCTCATGCTTTGATGGAAAATCATCCCGCGTTATGATTTCATCAATGTCCGCATCCACGCTCTCCTTGTGCCGGTGGACGATACGCCAGTGCAAACGCTCTTCTGGGCTCATGCCCTCAGTAGGGTCAGCCAACTCTTCATCTGATACTTCAATGCCCTCATAATGTTGGATCACTAGCTGAAGGGCGTCTTCCCGGCGGTTGAAGATCAGGTCTTCCAATAATTTGCGTTCATTCTTTGATATTTCGGAATATGGTTTAACCTTGGATGCATGCACGATGGCCATATCTAAACCCGCCTGGACACAGTGATGCAGCATCAAGCTATTGAGAACTGGCCGCGCTGCTTTTGTCAGGCCAAAGGAGACATTACTTATTCCCAAAGATGTAAACACACCCGGCAATTCTTTCTTTATCCTGCGGATAGCTTCAATTGTATCCACTGCTGAATTTACAAACTCAGGATCACCCGTTGATAATGGAAAGGTAAGCGGATCAAATACTAAATCTCCAGGCAGGAAACCGAATTCGTTGACAGCAATGGCATAGATACGTTTGGCTATCTCCACTTTACGGCCAACAGTCTTGCCCATACCTTCTTCGTCAATGGTCAACACCAACACAGCAGCATTATGCTCTTTGGCTATTTTTAGAACGCGTTCCAGATTGGGACGCCCACTTTCCAGGTGGGTGGAATTGAGTATAGAGCGGCCTGGAGCTAACTTTAATGCCGCATCCATCACATCTGGCTCAGTTGTATCGATTACCAATGGGGCTTCAACACCCATTGCGAGTTTCTTAACCACACGAGACATCAAGTATTCTTCATCGGCGCGTTCGGTAACCGCCACAGAAACATCCAGCGCATGTGCGCCACCATTGATTTGGTCCCGTGCTATTTCCAGAATAGCATCGTAGTCTTCTTCTAATAACAGGCGTTTAAACTTCCGGCTTCCGGTAGCGTTCAAACGTTCACCGATCAACAATGGTGCTGGTTCCTGCGCCATGCTTATAGATTTCATAGATGAAGATAAGCGTTGTTGATCTTGATTGGGACGCCGCGGTAAGGGGCTGCCTTTCAGACTCTCGACCAGCAATTTAAGATGTTCTGGCGTCGTTCCGCAGCAGCCTCCTACGATGCTGATGTTATACTTATTTACGAATTCGGTCATATCTCTGGCGAATTCTTCCGGCTCTAATGGGTAGACAGCTTCACCATTAATGTTTAGCGGCAATCCTGCATTGGGAATAGCAGAGACGGGCAGGTGGGTGTGCTCTCCCAAAAAACTAACCGGTTCACGCATGTGCTCCGGTCCTGTAGAGCAGTTAATTCCAATTACATCGATAGGAAGGCCTTCCAGGATCGTTTGAGATGTTTCGATGTCGGTTCCTAACAGCATTCTTCCGGTTGTATCCAGAGTAACCTGGGCTTGTATCGGCAGCGCCTCGCCAGTTTCCCCAAAGGCTGCCTGAATTCCGGTGATTGCAGCTTTAACTTCCAGGATATCTTGGGATGTTTCAATCAATAACAAATCAACCCCACCTTCGATCAGAGGCACTGCCTGTTCACGGAATATTTTTTCCAATTCATCGTAACCTACGTCGGACAGTGATGGGTCGTCTGCGGAGGGCAGCTTCCCAGAAGGTCCAATGGAGCCAGCCACGAAGCGCGGCTGCTCTGGCGTGCTATATTCATCTGCTAATTTACGGGCTAATGATGCAGCCGCGTGGTTGACCTGGTACACCTTATCTCCCAATCCGTATTCGCCCAAAGTCAACTGGTTTGCTCGGAATGTGTTAGTTTCAATTACATCCACGCCCACATCCAAGAAAGACCGATGCACGCTCTCAACCGCCTCGGAATATGTGATCGAAAGGTAATCATTACACCCGTTATATTGCTCTCCACCGAAATGTTCTGCATTCAAATCCATCGCCTGGAGGCTTGTCCCCATGGCTCCATCAAAGATCAGGACGCGATCTTCCAGCGCATCTAAATACCGGCGGTTGGTGTAGCTACTTTGTTGCGTCAAAATATACTCCTAGCTTAATCAAAAAAAACCTCTCTGACGAGAGGTAACTTTTTATTAGTCGACTCATCTACCAGATTTATTCTGACGGATTTGGCACCTTCCATACTCTGTATGGTGGTTGCCGAGGTTTCACAGGGCCGTTCCCTCGACCTCTCTGGATGAGGCGGCATCAATTCGTGACGCCGCTATTCAAATTATTGGGAAAAGTCTACCACGATGGATTGGGCCTGTCAAACCTGCGTTTAACAATTCTCCTGAAGCATGATTAAAAGCGCGTTTGTTCGGCATTTTGCTCTGGCCTGCCTCTGAGCAGGATTATTTCTAAACCCCATACACTGGTGTAGAGAATAAAAGATAATGCGGCGAGAGTCCCAATGGCGACGAACATCAAGGGTGTGTCATATAAACCTTTGCTTTGGTTGACCAGGAATCCCAGGCCGCGGTCTGCGCTTACAAATTCACCCACA
The DNA here is from genome assembly GCA_019456165.1 of Chloroflexota bacterium. Lineage (GTDB taxonomy): Bacteria > Chloroflexota > Anaerolineae > Anaerolineales > UBA11579 > VRUJ01. The sequence continues at coordinate 18,672 of VRUJ01000044.1, read as the reverse complement.
ACTGCACCCATAATTGAACTCGTAATCCCAATTTTGAATCCGCCTAATAAGATGGGCATCGCCGAGGGAATCTCTATATATCGGAAAATCTGCCAGCGGGATGCTCCATAAGCTCGCATTAATTCACGATGGCCTATATTTACGCTCCGTATTCCGATGATTGTATTGATCAACATTGGGAAGAAAACAATAAAAAAACTCACAAAGACTTTTGATGGCAGTCCAAAACCAAACCAAATCGCTAATAGTGGAGCAATTGTTATCACAGGAATCCCACGGGAAGCAACGATGTAAGGGGAAAATAACTGCTCTAGTAATCGTGATCTAGCGAGTATATAACCCATAAAAGTACCGAAAATTAATGCTGCAAGGAAACCAAGAAAAGCTTCAGTTAACGTGAAAACGGTATGAAACCAAAGAGAGCCGCTTTTTAATACAGTTATAAACCGTTCCCATACCAATTCAGGTGGAGGTAATATAAAAGGTTGTAAGTCCCAACGATAGATAATCCATTTCCACAGCCCTATAACAAGGAAGAAAAACATTGGCAGGAGTAATTTCTCAAAATTCTTACGCAGAAATCTAGCTGCTGGAGTCGACCTGATCAACGGAATCATAAGTTTATTGGTGGGAATTTTCTCGAATACCTTTCCATGGTGAAAACACAAGCATCATCAAGCCTTCAGTACTGCCCGAATTTCAGTTACTAGATCAAAGAAAGGGGGGCTTTCACGCGTCTTATCTGTTCTTGGATGGGGTAAATCAACAGGGATAATGTTTTTAATTGTTCCAGGCCTATCCGATAAAACCACTACTCGCGTAGACAGGAAAACTGCTTCTGGAACGCTATGGGTGACGAAAATTACTGATACATTAGTCTCATACTGAATATTTAATAACTCGAGATTCAGTTGTTCGCGGGTTATTTCGTCTAAAGCGCCAAATGGTTCGTCCATAAAAAGGATGCATGGTTGAGTGACCAAGGCTCTGGCTATCGCGACGCGGTGCTGCATACCACTTGAGAGCTGCCAGGGATAAACATTTTCAAAATCCTGAAGCCCAACTAACTTAAGTTTGTCGCGCACTAGATCCATCCACTCAGCTTTTGGGTAACCCATCACCTTTAGAGGAAGTTCTACATTGCGCGCTACTTTCCACCAGTCGAACAACGTGGGGGTTTGAAAAACGATTCCATAATCCCTGTCTAGGCGGGCTTGTTTTGCGATCTTTCCATTAATACGCACAATCCCGGACGAGGGTTTGAGTAGATCGCCCATGATGCGGATTAAAGTAGACTTGCCGCAGCCAGAAGGACCTATCAGCGAGAGGAATTCTCCGGCCTCCACAGATAAATCTATTTGATCCAACGCTTGGAGCTTTTTTTGATTGGATTCAAAATATTTCGATACATCCTGGATTTCGATTATAGGTTGATCTGTTTTTGAGAGTCTCATTTATCGTACTTTGCTTCTTTCCTTAAGGCACCGAATTTAATACCAAGCTCCAGGTTACCCCTGCATAGGGGATTATTCAAATCTTCATTTTCCCATATCATAGGATTTATTCTATACTATAATTTGCGAGTGTGCTTTCCAGAATGTTGGTTTTTCTGGAATCATAGAACTAAAATATCTCCTTTGAGAGAATAAATAAATTGGAAGGAAAAAACTAAATGGAAATCAAAACAATTGGTGTTGTAGGTTGTGGACTCATGGGCGCTGGTATCGTTGAGACCTGTGCAAAATCTGGTTACACAGTAAAAGTTCGCGAGATCAACGATGAATTGTTGCAAGCAGGTCTTGCTCGAATTGAAGCTTCGCTAAAGAAAGCAGTCAAGCGCGGCAAGTTAGATGAAGCAGATAGTAAATTGGCCTGGGAGCGGATTACGGGAACAATCCAACTAGAAGCTTTGAAAGATAGCGATCTGGTAATTGAAGCGGCAGTCGAAAATATGGAATTGAAAAAAGAAATCTTCGCTGCTTTGGATAAAATTTGTCCTGCCCATACAATTTTGTCGAGTAATACTTCTTCGCTTTCGATAACCGAGATTGCATCGGCCACGCAAAGACCAGAGCAAGTTATTGGCCTGCATTTTTTCAATCCGGTTCCTGTAATGCCTTTGTTGGAAATAGTGCGCGCATTGCTCACCAGCGATGAGACACTGAAGATTTCGCGGGAGTTTGGCGATTCAGTAAACAAGACCACTGTGGTAGCTAAAGATACGCCTGGGTTTATAGTAAACCTGCTGCTTATTCCTTTCCTGCTGGATACAATTCGGGCGTATGAAAGTGGCATGGCCACGAAAGAAGATATAGATACAGGTATTAAACTTGGATTGAACCATCCCATGGGTCCATTGACTCTCGCGGATTTTGTTGGCCTGGATACTACTTTGTTTGTCGCAGACGCCATGTACGATGAGTTTAAAGACTCTCGCTATGCTGCTCCGCCACTATTGAGACGAATGGTTATGGCTGGGAAAATGGGTAAAAAATCTGGGGCTGGGTTCTACGATTACGAATAGTAGTCCTAAAAAAAGTAAACCGGTGAGCTGAATTTATTTAGGTAATACTACTTGCTTTCAATGATGGTTTATGCGATAATCAGCATAGCGTTTCAATCCTGTTTCCTAAAATTAATTTTTAGTTCTGGAATAACATTTTTATCCTAGATTAAAAATGACTGAGCAACCACAATTACCGGAAAACAACTTTACCGAGAAGGTCTTTTTGGTTATCGGGAAACAACTTTTCCCGATCAAGAAGGAAGTTACCGACCTTGGAAGGCATCCAGCGAACGACTTGATAATCTATGAAGCAGATGTCTCAAGGAAACACGCTCAGATACGATATGAAAAAGGCGCTTTCGTTCTCTACGACCTCAATGCCAAATATGGAACATTTGTAAACAATGATAAAATTGACCGCTGTCAACTGAATTCAGGAGACACAGTAACACTAGCCGGCACACCATTGCTGTTCATTGATAGACGATCGCCCCAAGTAAGCGGGATTGATGATGCTACCGCGAGGTTGGATGAATAGTTCTTTTCTACCTGCCGAAATCAGAGCATTGGAGATAATTATTCGTGGAAAGGGCAATTTTCCGGATCAATTTTGAACCTTTTCTTAGATTAAACGTATTTAGAAGTAAACCGAGTGAATTTTAGGGCATAGCTAGGGTATTTACCATAATTATTGACTAACTAGCTATATAGACGTATAATTCTAGGCTATTCAAAACTACTCAAAAGGAGGTATATATTCCCAGACTTTAAACAACAACTTTTTGATACGACAATTATTAATTAAGGAGTAATAGAGATGAGAAAAAGCACTTTACTAAAATTACTAACATTTGGTTTACTACTCAGCCTTATGCTCGTGGCTTGCGGTAACGGTGACGAGACAGAAGCTGCTGCCACTACGGCTCCGGATGAAGGCGATGGAGAAGAATTTGTTGGAACTTCTGTTTCCGCAGAAAGCTGCGATTACGGTGGTAAAATTTTATCTATCGAGGCCGTCGATGAATTGACAGTAGTTTTCACCCTTTGTTCACCGGATCCTGCCTTCCCTGGGAAAGCTGCCTTTACACCCTTTGGAATCCTCCCCGCAGAATTTATCGCGGCGACTGGAGGCACAGGAGATATCCTGGAGCAACCGGTTGGAACGGGCCCTTATATGGTATCAGATTGGGTACGTGGCGAATCAGTAACCTACACTCGTTTCGACGATTACTGGGGTGATGCTCCCGCGGCTGAAACAGTGGTATTGCGCTGGAATGCAGAAAGCGCTGCTAGGTTGCTCGAATTACAAGCTGGTACTGCAGATATGGTTACACTGGTCAGCAAGGATGATTTCCAAGCTATCGAGGATGATCCCAACCTGCAATTGATCCCTGTGCCTAACCCCAATATTTTCTATATTGGCTTTACAAATACCTTCGCCCCCTGGGATAATGTTGACGTTCGCCGAGCGGTTGGAATGGGTATTGACCGCCAACGCATTGTTGACAATTTCTATCCTCCGGGATCCGAAGTTGCCTCGCACTTCACCCCATGCTCCATCCCCAATGGTTGTGCAGGTGATGAGTGGTACGAATTTGATCTGGAAGCCGCCAATGCTTTGCTTGATGATGCGGGATTCCCCAGAGATGAAAATGGGGTGCGTTTCACCACTTCCATTTACTTCCGCGACGTAGTGCGCGTTTACCTACCTCAAGCTCCAATAGTTGCTGTAGAAATCCAGACCCAACTTTTAGAAAACCTGGGCATCGATGCTGAAGTGGTTGAAATGGAGTCCGGTGAGTTTATTACAGAATCTGGTAACGGCCGCTTGGATGGTCTCCATCTTTTGGGTTGGGGCGCAGACTACCCACACGTGACCAATTTCTTAGACTTCCATTTTGGACGGATTGGAACTCAGTTTGGCGATTCGTACCCAGATGTTTACGAACAATTGGAAGCGGGTGCCCAAATCGGTGATGAGGCCGCTGCTCAATCAATATATGAAGCAGCAAATAATGCCATTCGCGAACTACTCCCCATGGTTCCTATCGCACACGGAACTGCTGCCGATGCAGCTTTGGCTAGTTTAGGTGGCGCTTACACACCGCCATTTGGGGCTACCCAATTCATGTATCTAGATCCTGGCGATGACACTTTGGTGTATGTCCAGAATGCAGAGCCCATTGGCTTGTGGTGCGCCGACATGACTGACGGCGAATCGCTGCGTCCTTGCCAGCAAGTGGTTGAAACTCTCTTGGAGTACGGACAAGATTCTGGAGAGGTCCACGGAGAATTAGCTACTTCATGCACAAGCAATGACGACGGATCTGTGTGGACGTGTGCATTACGTTCAGGCGTCCTGTTCCACGATGGTTCAAGTTTCGATGCAAATGACGTGGTTGCTTCATGGGCTGTCGGTTTAGATATGGCAAACCCAAGTCACGTAGGTTCCACCGGTGATTTCTTCTACTTTGGATACCTATGGGATTCATTTATCAACGCGGAAGATTAGGCGAGAAGTTTCTCCCGCGATGCTCGTAAATTGAGCATAATAATCAATGCGCGGGATGGGTTAAGCTGGTTCATTCAGCGATTTCCCATCCCGCGTAATTTTTTGGAATAAAAGATAACTCTATATGATCCAATACATTATCCGTCGTATTTTCCTTGCAATTCCGGTATTATTTGGGATTATGGTTGTTACTTTTATTATTGCAAGGTCAATTCCTGGGGAGCCTTGTTTCGTAGCCTTGGGTGAGAGGGCAACTGTGGAGGCTTGCGATGCATTCAACAAACGTATGGGATTAGATCAACCTATCCTGACTCAATTAATGATCTACCTAAAAAATGTAGTGCGAGGTGATTTTGGTGACTCAATCAGCGATAGCCGTCCTGTATTTACTATATTAACTGAAAAAATTCCTGTTACATTCGAACTTGGTTTAGTAGCATTAATATTCTCTATTATTATTGGCATACCTGCGGGTGTTTTATCTGCCGTACGCCGAAATTCTGCTGTTGATATTACCACGATGGTGGGTGCAAATATTGGGGTTTCTATGCCAGTTTATTGGTTAGGCCTTATGCTGGCGTATGTCTTTGCCCTTTTATTAAAGGATACCCCATTTTGGCTGCCGCCTTCACATAGATTAACTGCTGGAATTTTCTCGACACCATTTTTTGAGACCTGGGGCTGGTCGATTACGGAAGATACTTTTGGTTATTCTGTGCTCTTTTTTATTTCGAATCTATATATTTTAAATTCAATTATTACCTGGGATCTCGAAGTTTTGTTCGATGCAATTAAACACCTTTTACTGCCTGCAATTGCATTGAGTACAATTCCCATGGCGATTATCGCAAGAATTACGCGCTCAAGCATGTTAGAAGTCTTGGGGCTAGATTATATTCGCACCGCACGCGCGAAAGGACTAGTTGAAAGGGTTGTGGTGCTAAAGCATGCACTAGCGAATGCATTTCTCCCGATTGTCACCATAATAGGGCTGCAAACCGGGACTTTATTTGCTGGAGCAGTTCTAACCGAAACCATTTTTAGTCTATCTGGAGTTGGACGGAGTATATTTGATGCAATCACAGGGCGGGATTACCCAATTATTCAAGGGTTTACCCTGGTAGTCGCTGTAGGATATGTTCTGGTTAATTTAATAGTTGATATCTCGTATGCATTCATAGATCCGCGCATTAAACTGGAGTAATAACAACCATGGCAGCGTCAATGGAAGGTCTGGAAATCCAGCCAGAAATATCTAATAATTATAAATCCGATAGTTTACTTCGCCTGGCTGGACGACGTTTCTTTCGCCAGCGATCTGCATTGATTGGAATGATAATTTTGGGCACATTAATCTTTGTTGCAATTTTTGCTTCCCAAATTGCCCCATATGACCCAAACCAAGTTTTGATTGATATAGAAGATATTACCCAACGCCAAGATCCTTGCATTCACTTATTAGGTTGTCCGAAAGACCAAGCTCAACATATTATGGGGATAGATGGCAATTTCCGGGACGAATTCAGCCGAGTAATTCATGGAACACGGGTGTCTTTGTTCATCGGCTTTACAACCGTGGGTTTAGCCATAGTTGCTGGCACGCTTATCGGTGCGGTTTCTGGATACGCGGGTGGTTGGGTGGATAATATCATCATGCGGCTGATGGATGTAATCTTAGCCTTTCCAAGTTTTTTGCTTGCAATAGCGATAATCACAGTTTTGGGACGGGGTTTGCAAAATGCTTTGTACGCCATAGCTATCGTATACACACCTCAATTTGCTCGGGTAGTGCGTGCTAGCGTGTTGTCAGTCAAAGAAAAAGAATTCGTTTCTGCTTCACGCGCTTTGGGAGCTGGCTCCTTTAGGCTATTGTTTATCAGAATTTTACCTAATGCAATAGCTCCTCTGATAGTGACAGGCACTCTGGGAATTGCGAGCGCAATTTTAGAAGCAGCCGCGTTGTCCTTTCTTGGTCTGGGAGCACAACCTCCTTTATCAGAGTGGGGCACCATGTTGGGAACCGACCGCAATCAGGTTTTCAGTGCTCCTCACCTTGTGTTTTATCCAGGGATATCAATAATGATAACTGTGTTGGCCTTCAACTTGCTGGGTGATGGCCTCAGAGATGCCTTAGACCCACGATTGGCAAACAAAGCATCAAAATAATGACGATTGGAGATATAAGTTTTGGATAAGGTACTAAACGCTCCACTACTTGAAGTAAAAGATTTAAAGACATATTTCTTTACAGAAGAAGGCATTGTAAAAGCTGTAGATGGAGTTTCGTTTTCAGTTACGAGTGGTGAAGTTTTAGGAATTGTGGGTGAATCGGGCTGTGGAAAAAGTGTTACTTCGCTTTCTATTTTGCGGCTTATTGATGCACCGGGAGAAACAGTAAACGGGGAGGTTATCTTCGATGGAAAAGACCTGATGCAAGTTAAAGAATCACAAATGATTGACGTGCGCGGCAATCAAATCTCCATGATTTTTCAAGAACCACATAGCAGTTTAAATCCAGTGTTTTCAGTGGGAAATCAAATCGTAGAAGTTTTCAGAATTCATGAAAAAGTAAATAAGAAAGATGCTTGGAATAAAGCAGTTGATTTATTGCGTTTAGTTGGAATCCCCGACCCAGAACAAAAAGCCAATGCTTATCCCCACGAGATGTCTGGTGGTCAAGCTCAGCGTGTAATGATTGCGATGGCTTTGGCTCTCAACCCAAAGCTTCTGATCGCCGATGAGCCAACAACCGCACTTGATGTCACCATCCAAGCGCAAATATTGGACCTTATAAGAGACTTGCGTTCACGTATGGGAACTTCAGTAATTTTGATTACTCACGATTTGGGCGTAGTTGCAGAGATGGCCGATCGTGTTGCCGTCATGTACGCAGGACGTATTGTAGAACAAGCGGATGTTGAAACACTGTTTGAGAAACCTTTACACCCATATTCACAGGGTTTAATCGATGCAATACCTATTTTGGGGACTGTTAAAGACCGTTTAAATACCATCCCAGGAAGCGTGCCCAACCTAATTCAATTACCGCCTGGTTGCCGGTTTGCTCCGCGCTGCACGGCAAGGCAAGATTATGATCTTGAAATTTGTACAGAACTAGAACCGGATTTGATTCGGCTAAATGCAAAGCAGAGTTTGCGTTGTTGGTTATATCAAGGATTTGATGGAAACCAGCCACCTCTCAATATATAATTTGTAAGTGATGGTAATTAAAATAAATGACCGATAATCCTGGGAACAATAAGACGGATCAGGCAGATTTAATCGAAGTAAAAAACCTGGTGAAATATTTCCCAGTTAAGACTGGCTTGTTTCGGAGGAAAGTTGGTGATATTCAGGCAGTTGATGATGTAAGTTTTACAATTAAAGAGGGTGAGACTTTGGGGTTAGTTGGCGAATCTGGTTGTGGCAAAACCACTGTCGGGCATACAATGCTGCGTTTAATCGAGCCAACAAGTGGATCGGTTCTAATAAATAATCAAGATATATTTTCGTTGGAAGGAAATGATCTCAAAAGATTGCGCCGAGATGCCCAAATAGTTTTCCAAGATCCTTTTTCATCCCTTGATCCACGTCTGCCTGTTGGCGAATCTATAGCAGAGGGGTTAAAAGTTCATAATATTGGATCACCAGGAGAGAGGCAAAAAAGAGTTCTTGTTGCAATGACGGATGTAGGCTTGGAGGATTACCATGCATCTCGTTATCCCCATGAGTTTTCAGGTGGACAGCGCCAACGCATTGGAATAGCCCGCGCATTGGTTCTCAATCCCCAGTTTGTTATTTTAGATGAACCTGTCTCTGCTTTGGATGTATCGATCCAAGCTGAGGTATTAAATATCCTTCAAGACCTACAAAAATATCTGAGTCTTACTTATCTGTTTGTGGCCCATAACTTGGCTGTCGTTGAACATATTGCTGATCGTGTCGCGGTCATGTATCTTGGAAAATTGGTAGAAATGGCCCCAAGGCATGGGTTATTCAATGGCCCATTACATCCCTATACACAAGCGTTATTGTCTGCGATACCTATTCCAAATCCCAAGGTGAAAAGGGAACGCGTCATTCTTAAGGGAGATGTACCCAGTCCTCAAAATCCGCCATCTGGCTGTCGTTTCCACCCCCGCTGCCCAATCGCGCAAGAATTGTGCTCCACAGATGTTCCCGAATTACGTGAACTGAGGCCTGATCATTTTGTAGCTTGTCATTTTAGTGAGCAATTTTTAGCCTAATCTTTCCCAAACATAATAATTATTCTCTAATCATTCTAGCGGTTTTACCATCGAAGGAGGTCTTCTATGAAAACTCTGCGCCCACGACCTTTGAATTTGTCATTTCGTGGAATCTTATTATTACTGTTTCTCGCTTTAGCATGTAACCTGCCTGGCTCTGATGATTCGATTGAATCCGATATTGCTGATGAGAATGACGGTGAAACGGTGAAACTGCCAGATAATGAGCAGGAAGAGGAAGATGAAGACGATTTACCAGAGCAAGTTGAACCAGAAGATCGCCCACCTGTAGTAGTAGGTGATGTAAATACAAAGTGGGATTTGTGGAGCAGTGGGAAAACTTTACTGCGCGGCGCAAATATCTGGCAATCGCTGGTAATTCCAGATCTTGATGGATTAGAATTTAAAGGCGCTGGTCATATAGGCCCACCATACACTCAAGAAGATTTCAATAATCTGGCGAGATTAGGGGCTAATTATGTCACCATTTCAGGGGCTGGGATTTTTACTGAAAAACCACCGTTTGAAGTTGACCAACAAGCAGTTGAGCATCTGGATACTTTGTTGGATATGATTGCTAATGCGGATATGTTTGCTACGATCGGTTTCCGCACAGGACCGGGACGCAGCGAGTACACTTTGTGCTGCGGAGGGGACCCATATTTTGATGGTTATTTCAATGATACTATGTGGGAAGACCAGGTAACCCAGGATGCCTGGGTGGAGATGTGGCGTTATACTGCCGAGTATTTCGCCGATAATCCCATTGTTGTAGGCTATAAACTAATGGTCGAACCTAATGCGGCAGCCGTTTTCTTTGAATATTATGACCCGGAAGAATTTTATCCGGCTTATGCTGGCACATTGTATGATTGGAACCAACTATTCCCGCGCATCGTTTCAGCTATTCGCGAAGTTGATACCGAAACACCAATTCTAGTGAATGCAGAGGGTTTCAGTGCTGTGGAATGGCTGCCTTATTTGCAAGTTGTTGACGAAGTTGGAGTTGTATACATCGCTCATCATTATGAACCATTTGAAGATTACACCCATCAAGAACCCGGTGGGCGCAATTCCTATCCAGGAAGTTTTGATTTAGACTATGACGGTGAGTCGGACGATTTTGATCGTGAGTGGCTCATGGATGTGCTTTCGCCCTTGGTAGAGTTTTCTGATTCGTATGGCGTACCCGTTGGATTAGATGAGTTTGGGGTTAATCGCTGGGTTCTTGGAGGGGATATCTATATGGATGACATAATGGGTTTATTCGAAGATATGGGCATAAACTATTCTCTATGGGAGTGGCAAACAACTTGGCCAGATTTCGAAATGGATGTTCATGATATGAATTTTCGTTTTGGCCCCGACCCAGAAAATCTTACCTCCGTACCAAATGAGCTTCTAACCATAATAGAATATTATTGGAGTTTAAATTTACTGCGTCCATCAAACGCTCCCTGGGCAATTGACAATTAAATGACTCCGTTGAATTTATATTAATGTCTCTGAATTGCGTTAATTGCATCCGTTGTAAATGACGATCACGCCTTTTATTCGGGGTTTTAGCCTCAGTGCAAGTCTAATTATTGCCATTGGCGCTCAAAACGCATTTGTTCTCCGGCAGGGGTTGAGAAGAAATTTTGTATTTGCCACAGCAATAATTTGTTCTCTGGCTGATGCCCTATTGATATCTCTTGGTGTTGGTGGAATGGGGGTTTTGGTGACGCGAATTCCTGCAATTGCTAATTTTGTAACTTGGGGAGGCGTTATTTTTTTACTCATCTATGGCGGAATGGCTTTTAGAAGCGCCCTCTTCAAATCGAATCTAAATTTAAATAACGAAATTGGGCAAAAAAAGAGCTTGCGGGTTACTATTTTGACAGCTCTAGGGTTTAGTTTCTTGAACCCTCACGTATATTTGGATACAGTGGTACTAATAGGGAGCCTAGGAGCTCAATATCTGGCCTGCGAACGCATAATTTTTATAATCGGTGCGATTTCCGCCTCATTTACCTGGTTCTTTGGATTATCTTATGGCGCTGTCCGATTAGCATCCCTTTTTCAAAAACCGGTTGCATGGCGAGTTTTGGATACTCTTGTCGGAATTGTAATGTGGTGGATAGCTTTGGTATTGGTAATTGGGATATTAGGATAAATATAGAGAAATTGAAGATCATAAGTCTTGGTATCTAAGATGTATAATTGCACAGTCAAAAACCCCGCAGATACTTAACTGCGGGGTTTTTGATTCATTCTGCTTCGTAAATGACTGATGTAATTGTTTGTCTAATCTTCTACCGTCACCCAATACTCAATTGTCCTGATTCCTGCTTCATAATCGCTAAAACCATCATTGAGATCAGATAAGAAGGTAATCTGGGTTGTCAATAGGTGAGTGCCTGGCGGCCAATCGGTGACCAGAGCATAATACAACAGACAAGTTCCACTCTCATCAATTGCAAAACCGGATAATGATTCAACCTCTCCATTTAGGATAAATTCCAGACTGATAACATCCCAGTTTTCTTCTAAATCTTCCTCTGTCGCAGTACACCATCCCCAATACCAAAGGACATCTTCTGATTCTTGCATAATGATATTGTAGACGGTAATTTCTCCAGGTTCGAAATCACCTTCCTCACCTGGCTCGCACGCAAAAAATTCGAGCGAGTAAACGAAGGCATCCCAGGCTTCCTGAGATTCTGAGATTGAACCAATTCTGGGTGGTTCTTCGGCGGTCACTTCGTTGGGTGGTTGATCACATGAAGCAAGGAATGAAACGGATTCGCCTTCTTCATCTATACCTTCTTGATGTTCGCCTGTTGAGCAAATAATTAAGTTGTTGATGTCAAAGCAGTCGGAAAAATCATTGGAAACCAGACGTTCTAGCGCGCTTACAACTGCTTCTGCATCCTCGCCTAAGGCAATGACCACAGTTTGATCTCCATTGCGATCTTCTAAAAACAAAGTGGTTCCTTCGATCCCAATTGTGCCGACACCCTCGATCTCAATGTTGCCGGAATCGTCTTCGTCTTCGCCTTCCAGCACACTCACATCTGCTGAAGACAGATAATCTTCTATTAGGTCTGCGTCAGCGAAGACTCCAAGCATGAGAGCATCATTCTCGGTTTCAACATCGTTTGTTAGATTTAGTGATAATCCTGCAGAATCGAAAATACTGACGAGAGTGTCTGTTTGAATTAGCAATTGAGGATCAATGCGCCCTTCTGTCAGTGGAATAAGGTCAACCGAGCTCTCAAAGAGGAACGGAAAATCTCGTAAATCCCAATCTCGCTCTGCAGTTGCTAGCCAGTTGGCGATGTTGCTGAGGAAATGGTCATTATTTGCGATAGTATGGAATGGCGGTATGAGAAAATTGATATCTCCAAGCGCTAAAACGTTTCCATCATTTGTTAAGGCTGTGGGAGAGAGTTCGGTTTCTCCAAAGCGCACAGGTGAGCGCGTGTTTTCATCACCGATTAGGATTGGGATTCCATCACTGCGGATTGAGTGCGAGGCGAAGAAAACGACCGTGTCTAAACCTTCTGTCAGGTCTTGATCAGAATTGAAGTCGGTGAATTTGACATTGCGATAATTGCCTTGGTTGTCGACGAGGTTGTAAATATAGTCGTCGTAATAAACAATTCCAAAGGCATTTGCAATACTATTCATTGCGGGTACAGCGCTGTTGGGGAAAACGGCAAGGAAAAGATCGTCCCCAATATCAAAATCAGCTGTGCGTGTTGGGTCTGCAACAAGGAGCAAGCGCCCGCCGGCATCAACGAAGGCCGCAATTGCCGATAATTCATCTTCCGTGTATTCTTCAGTGGGGGCAGCGACTACTAGCGCGCTCGCGTCTCTCAAGTATACATCTGGTGAATCGCCGCTTTCAGTAACGATTTTGACTGTAACTCCGCGGTTGGTTAATCTATCATGAAGGGCTGTCAAGTCATCAGATCTGATGTTGTTTGTATGCGAGAGATCAAATATCACGATCCCCGAGCTGTCTATGGGTTCATCTTCATAAGTTTGAAAGTCTTCATGGGGGGCTACCAAACTAGAGCCATCAACTTCTTGATATTCAAGGGGTGTGTAAGTCCCGCGGTAGAACCATGCCAAACGGAGTCCAATCGGTAGCACCAGGAGGAGTAGAACCAATAAAACTAATCTACTCGGCTTATTCACGGTGCACCTCCAAGTTGCCTGTCGTATAGCATGTAAGCTCCTGGAGGCAGCGCAAAACCCTCTGAGAGTGGGGAGGTCGAGTGCACCCAAGCCTCAAAAAATGGCAGCACACTTCCAAATAACCTTTGCAGAAGGAGGGTTTCCAAATCTATAATCTCATAATTCGCAATTCCGGCGAGACGGGCAGCTTCGGCAGCAGCATCGGTCTCACTTCCTAAATAATCTATCATGCCAATCTCACCTGCTTCCCGGCCAGGGTAAGCTAATCCCTGTAGGATATCCTCGTCAGCGAGTTCTTCTAAGCGCTCTCCGCGCGAATTCCTGACTGTTGCTAGAAATTCTCTTTTGATACTTTCGATTTCACGGAGGAATTCGGCCTGATTGCTAGCTGTAAGTTTGAAAGGTCCACTCGCTAAAACAAGGTCGTTCACTGCCAGATCAGGCGGGACATAGCCCCACACCCCAATATTACCCACAATGGAGGATGGTTTTGCAAAGATCGGATCGGTTGCCATTGCAAGGTAATACCCACCGCTGGCCGCCATACTATCAATTGAACCGACTATAGGCATTGTTTCCCTTAAATTCAGAAGTTCCATGAAAAGGAACTGAGTCGAAGTGACACCTCCGCCCGGGGAGTCAATCGAAAAGACAATAGCTTTGATCTGGGGCTCACTGCGAGCCAAGTCTATCTGTTGTTTAATGAAATCCGCAGACGACCAAGATATGCCGGTGTTTAGACGAATGATGCCAACAGCCGGTCTAGGTACCAGAGTTTGAGCGATCCAAATTCCAGATATTATTGGGATTACGATCCATAGGAAAAGACCTCCTAAAGTGCGGTTGGTAAAGTTTGAGGGAGTGTTTGTTGATATGAGATCGATGAATTCTGTAAAGAAGTTTTGAGTAGCGTCACGTACATTTTTTGTCATCTCCGCTAATTCAGATGGTGGAGATTTCGAATCGGTCATGTTTATCTCCTTTTTTTGCTATTATCCAAAATGAACTTTATTAGTCAGATGCATGTCGTTATAGACGTACAATTAATCGGAAAGAGATGTTAAGAAACTTTAAACGCCTGCAAATAATACTTCTTCGCGACGGATTACTGCCGAAGGTGTTAGTATCGGTTTCATCTTCGGATTGGACATATGAGATATTTTCACCGAATATATCGAAAAGAAATCCGATTTGGAAACATCAAGAAATCTCTTTAGTGAAGCTTGAGTTGATAATCTTGCCTTGCCTCTAAAAAAGAATGTTCCAACCAATATGGTTACATCTTCCATTCTGCGGTTGGGTTCATCCTGGTCATAGTCAAGTGGTTCTTCGTGCGGCGGCATGAGATGAAAACCAATAACTTGCTTAATTGGAAAATGCATCTCTTGAAATTCAGATGGTTTAGACAACTCATTAGATTGAAGATTTAAACTGTTTACTTTAAATATTGACAGATATTCGGGAATGGGGACAGTATGAAAGATTAGGCTCGGGCGTAAGTTTTCCCTGGTAATCATCTGTCCCCAAGAAAGCGACGTGGGTGTATAGACCATCACGGGTGTAATTTTTTCGTCTGCCGCTAGATCATCTAAACGATTAACTGGAGTATATTCGATTGGTTGCTCTGTCATCAAGTTTATTATATAACATTTCTTGTTGAATCATACAATTGTCAGCTTGATAATTCGAAGTAAGGAAGTGAGATTTACCTTTGTTTTTTTATACCCCATACGAAACTGCAAGGTTCACTGGTTATTTAAAAATTTTATCCTTAGCTTTTTTCCTTAGGTTAATAAACTTGTCCAGAGCGGTTCTTCGGTAATCTGTATCCCAAAGATCTGGAAATTCATTTCGTTCCGCAAGATATGGGTCTTCTTGGGGGTAATCAAATTGGCTTCGCATTATTCTTTTAACTGCCAATATTGTTTGATGTGGGTTAGCAGAGATTTGTTTGGCAGTCTCTAAAGCTGATATATAGGCTTCCCCATTAGGTGTGATCCGGTTAACTAGACCCAGGACAGAAGCTTCTGCAGGGCTGACCACCCTTCCGGTAGCCAAAAGTTCAAAGGCAGTTGTGTAACCCACGGCTCGCAGCAAGCGCTGTCCACCTCCCCAAGCTGTAATAATTCCCAACCTAGAATGTACAAAACCGATATCCCCATCTTCAGAGATTATTCTAATATCGCAAGCAAATGCTATTTCGGCGCCACCTCCACGCGCAGGACCATTAATCGCCGCAATGGTAGGGAATGGAAGCTTTTCAAATTTTGCTAGTGCATCACCCATAATTGTGGCTAGACGCAGGCCATCTTTATGATTTGGGTAATGTTGTAATACTTTTAGATCCCCCCCAGAAATAAAACTTTTGCCATTGCCGGTCAAAATCAGGACTTTTAGGTTCTGGAGTTTTTCCAATTTTCCCACTGCATCAGCGAAAGCCTGCATTGCATCCCAATCCAATGCGTTTCGTACATCGGGTCGGTTGACGGTGAGAGTGCCAATCCCTTGTGGGTCAGTGTTGAGTTCAATGTCTGTCATAAATTATCAGTATCTCCTATGAAAGTGGTTAACCCCGGAAAGAAAAAAAGTTACGCTATTTTATCAATTTTCTCCAGGGTGGAAAAATATCGGATAAAAGATTCGAAAATTGTGATTATTAAGAAGATGAATTACAACTTTCAGTGGGAGGAATTACCCCTAAATTATTATCTTGAACACGTCAGGTTGAGAGGGGGGAATGTTATTTTATTATTGAATTAGTAGGAATCAATCGAAAAATGTTGAAGAAAAAAGTGGAATTTCTATTCAAGAAGATCTTCTCGCGTATATATTTCTGGTATAAGGGCTGTAAACAATGCTTCTATTACTGGGGTTCTTCCAGAAGGGTCCCAGACGTAAACCCAATCTCCTACTTCGGCCCAGTTGTACAGCCAATCAGCATCCGCGAAGGATAGGTTTGCACAACCGTGAGATGATCTATAGCCTAGGTGGTCGTGCCAATACTCTCCATGGAAAGCCCGCCGCTGGTCAAAATACATCGTCCAGGGGACATCTTCAAGATAGTAGGTTTCTTCGTCCCTCCCGCCGCGCATGGGAGTTGTTTCGAGTTTTTCTGTGATTTGGAATAAGCCGGGACGTGTATAAAATTCTGTGGATCCGCTGGTTGTGAGGGTGGCGAACACCATTTCTCCGCGCTCGTAAACTGCAGTCGTTTGTTCGAAAAGATTGATTTCAACCCAACGGCCGTTCCTCACACCGTGAGGCGGGGTCTGGCGTGGATATACTAGAGCAATCTTCCGCTGTTCGATCCATTCTCCAGGAGCTACTAAGTACCATTCGAATCCACTTATTACTTGAGTATCGAAAACCTGGATAATTTGATGGCGCGTAAGATTCCCGGCTATTTCTGGATTATTGAATGTTGGTATTTTGTAAGCAGGGGTTTCGTAAAGCACCCAACCGAAGGGCCGCTCTGGGGTTCCTGTTAGAGTGACACCAGAAAAATCGGTGGGCACAACAAACCTATCAACATCTCTTGCTCGAATCCACTCCCTAAATCCAATTTGATAATAAGACCTCCCATCTACATCAACCTCTTCAGTGAAACTGACATAATTGAAGCCAGGCTGTATCAAACGGCTAACGTTGCTTCCTTCTACGGCATCTTCCAAGGATGAGAATACAAAACCCCTCTCCGAATAGATCTTGGCATATTGATAGGAGGTTTCCCCAAAAGATGGGTCAACCGGCAGAAAGATTTCAGATTGGCTTTCAATCTCAGCGAGTATTACAGCACGTTCTGTAAGGTAAGCTGCGGGACCAACCAGGATGCATTCTTGAGGCGTCTGTAAATAAATGCCTGGTAAGCAGGGCGTGTCAATTGTTTGGGGGCGATCATCACCATCAGCTTGGGAAAAACCTTCGGGGAAAACCAGAGCAATGCCGCTTAGAAGGAAGATTATGAACCAATGTTTCACATAAGATCCTTTTGATGGTAAGTTAGGATGCTTGTTTCAACTTACGCTCAAGGTATTCGTCGGAATAATCTATTTTAATTTCTACCCACATTGGGAGGTGATCGGACATCTGGTGTGTACGCCAATAGGTTTTATAGTAGTTCGTCTTTTTATTCGCATCACGGCGCTTTCCCTTGCTGTCAACTATGTAACCTTTTCCCATTTTTTCAGCATAAACTTCTTCATCTCGAGGGCGGAATACCGTTCTGAAAAACTGAAAGACTCCAGCTTGTGAGGTTACATCTGCAAAGCGGTCCTTACGTACACGGAAAGCGATCTGGTCGAAATGACGTGTCTCAATTGCATTGGATGGATTTTTGAGCAATTCCTCCGGAATTTCAAAGCCATTATCTGTGAGCGCGCGCATTGTTTTATCCCCAGTTTTGAAAATATTGAAATCACCCAGCAATATGAAATTTCTTGACCACGCGGATTGATCCCCGGAGCGTTCATTTAGAAATTTCGCAATCTGCTCGATCTCTTTTACTCTTTCGGGATCATTTGCGCTGGATTCGCCATATAAAATGTGGACTGTGACTAACACAAATTTAGTCCAACCAGTTTTGAATCCACTAATAAATGGTGTGCGCGAAATTTGGGTAGCAGGTAGATAAATGTTCTTTCCATCTTTGTCTTTGCTCTTTGTGGGTGGTAGGACCAGCTCTCCAGCCAGGCCTCCCATGCGGACTTTACGAGAATCGTATAGATATGCAAGACGTTCTTTATTTCCCTTGGAGCCTTTGGTAACATCTGTGACTAAATATTTCCAATAACCACCCAATATTCCTAGGACTTTATCGATTGCTGCGAGATCTTTGCGTACCTCTTGGATGGCCACCAAATCGAAGTGGGAGATGATTTCAGCGATGTAATATAATGATTCGGGCAAGCGCGTGCCGTATGCGGGAGAGTCAAACTCGCGGATATTCCACGTTGCTAACAGCAAGCTATCTTCCAGGTTGCGTAGAGGGATTTCTCTAGCAAGTTGTCCCCGCAGAGCGATCAGACGCTCAAGTGTCCGTTTTCCATCAACTGTTTCAGGATTTATCCTTTGGTAGAAAGGCATGTTCATCCTCCTATAATATTAAGCGAATATCGATTTTCTTAATTGATTATAGATTTTTATTTGGGATTGTGCAACATCTTTTCTGTAAAATGGTCAAGCCCTTTTTAGTCGGGCAAGCTTTAGCCTGATTTGAAGTTCAA
>VRUJ01000043.1 GCA_019456165.1 Chloroflexota bacterium | reverse complement strand
TCTAGCTTTATCACTAAAAGGATACCTGACCTATCTTTTTTTGGAAATTACAGAAACAATGTTACACTAACTTATTTTCGCCTTAATCCGAGTGTGTTATCGAATGATCTTACCAACAACATCTACATTTCCTTGAGCCTTCGTTCTGGATTATCGAAATAATTAATTATGCTATAGTCGGGGGATTTAAACCTCATGGAGGAATTCTTTCTATGGGCAAATACTCGATAACACGCACCCAGATTCTGAATTTACTTGAGAACGCACTAAAACCCTTGGATTACGTTTATGCCATGTGGGAAGAAGTGGAAAAGTATTGCTCTAATAGCGGCAAATTCCCCCAAGCTCCAACCAATTATTTATATAGTCGTGAAAAAAGTATAGTGGTAGCCGATCTTATCGTTCTGCAGCCCAAAGGTGTCATTGCCATTCTGCACCGGGCCCACACTGGATTCTGCAGACCAGGTCATGTGCCGTGAATTACCTGAGCCGGAAAATCCGGTTAATGTAAAAGTGGCATTGGGCAAGATCTCGTTGAATAAAGTATTGTACCAACCCAGCAGTCCTGCTAAACCCCGCACAGTCCGCGTGGCGTTGACATGCACGCCGTCTTCATTATACAGGGCGGCTACTTGAACAGGGTCTCTTGTGTTGAGCGCATCGATGTATCTCTGGGTGATATCCTTTTGTGGGGCTAAACTCGGCCAAGGGTAATCGCGAATCTCATCCCAGATATCCGGGATACGCTGGCGGCAGTTATCCCAGCTCCAGAAATTTGCGGCGCTCATGTTCAATTCCTTTGCAGTATCCAGGAACCGGCTGGGCTCACCAAGGTTGGGTTCGTAGCCATACTCTGAGAACGCAAAACCAGTGGGTATCATGGGGCGCACGGGGTCAATATTTTGGTATTGACGCATTGATTTGATGAGCTGCGCCTCTGGGTTGGTAGCTCCCATCCAATAGACCTGAGGCAGGTTGATATCGCAGAATCGTAAAAAATCGCTGTATGGGAATTGTGGGTGGATGGCAGGGAAGCGGTAAGTGCTGAGCCCGATAGGTATATCTTGTAGAGAATTCCTTAACTCTCGCATGTACGTGCGAGCCGAAACATCTTTGCCGGATTCTTTGAACTCGTTCTCGGCATTAACTACAAAACCATCCAGTTCTAGTTCTTGCACACGCTGGAGAGCTTTGCGGGCTTCTCCAAGCGGGTCTTCCCCATAGATATATTGCCAGCCCCAAACTTGAATGCCCTCGGCGCGCAAAGCACTGGCGACCGGTGGCACAAGGTCTATACCTCTCTCCTCGTCGAAGTTATAGGTGCGAGTTGCATTGGCTACTTTAATTAACACATGACTCAGGTCTGCATTTCTGGCTGCTGAAGCAATGGCTAGAGGGTCACCACCATCACAATTTTCGATTCGCCAGATGTAAAAACCTTTGCCGTCAAGACTCATCCCATCAGCTCCTTGTTATCTTATATGAATTAATTAGGCAGCCGTTCAAGTATAAGTATTATCCCATGAATCCGAGGGCGAAGGCAAGCCACTTAGGTTCACCGAAAACTACCCCTCGCTTGTAACACTCTCCAATCTTAGCGAGGCCGCAATACTCTGCATTGCCTGGATAACGTTTCCTACGTGCTCCCAAAGTTCAATTCCGAAATCTTCGGTAGCGCTGGAGATCTCTTCACGATTTGCTCCAGCAGCAAAAGCCAGGTTTTTCCACTTTTTCTTAACCGATTTCACCTTTACATCATGGATCGATTTTGAAGGGCGTACTAGCGCCACGGCGGTAACTAATCCAGTGATCTCGTCGCAAGCGTACAAAGCTTTTTCCATGCGAGATTCTCGCGGCACACCGGTGTGGTCTGCATGGCTGAGGATGGCGCGCACAATCACTTCCGGCACGCCGCGTTCTTGCAATATTGGCGCTCCATCTTGAGGATGGTGATCAAGGGTGGGGTGCATTTCCCAATCAAAATCGTGCAGCAAGCCGGTAAGGCCCCATGTTTCTATATCTTCGCTATATTTTTTGGCATAAAAGCGCATGCAGGCTTCCACTGCCAACATGTGGCGAACCAGACCTTGGTTTTTTACAAACTCATTGACGATAGCTAAAATTTCTTCGCGTTCCATTCTCGCTCCTGGGAATCTGGTTGATTTGACTGATTTTCAATTTTATCATGCAAGCTTAGTATAAAAAAACAACCCGGGGGTTTTTCCGGGCTGGTGGAAATTGAACAATCTTAACAAACTCAGAACTTCTCACTCAAATTAATCGGGGTCCATATCTTGTAATCTGATTTTAGACGAAGCGCTCTCGGATTTTAGCGCTGAAGAAATCCAGGGCGGCTACGGTGATTGCAATAAACCACACTGCGATTCCAGCTGCCCGGTAGTCGGTTAAGCGAATCCACTGAATTAATAGGAACCCGATTCCACCACCGCCAACCGCGCCGATGATAGTCGACATACGCACGTTGATATCCCAGCGGTAAATTGTAAATGAGACGAAAGGAGGGATAATTTGAGGTATGACTGCGAAAACTACAGTTTGCAGCCAGTTTGCCCCTGTGGCTTCGATAGCTTCTATTGGGCCTCTTTCTATCGATTCAATCGACTCGGAATACAGCTTACCAAGAGCCGCGACCGAGTGAGCAGTCAGCGCTAGAGTTCCAGCAAAAGGTCCCAAACCAACAGCAATAACGAAAATTATCGCCCAGATGAGTGGTTCAATAGAACGCACTATGTTCATGATCGTACGCGTGAAGTAATAAATTGACACAGTGACCTGGGAACCAGACATCAGGTTGCGGGCAGCTAAAAAGCTAACCGGCACGGCCAGGATGATACCGAAGAAAGTTGCCATCATGCCAATGAAAATGGTTTCAATGATCTTTTCGATGGCTAGTTTAAGCTCTTGGCTGGCTTGTGGTTTTCCGACGCTGGAAACTTGTTGTGCGCTGATTTCCCATATCATATCACCTTCGGCTCGGCTGGGTGGTAGAAGGCGGTACGGCATGATAACGTCAATTTGAAATTCACCGTTTTCATCCGGTGTGACAATTACGAAATCACCCTCCAGTCGATGGCGGAATGTTTGCAGATTGGGGTCTGTCCAGCGTATTCCGGCCTCGACTCCAGAGATAAAATTATAGCCTATGATTGTTAGGTTGGTCCCAGGAGTTCCATCCTGCGCGGTCAACTCACCGCATGTGGGAAAAGAGATAACATAAGGTGCCTCGTCAACCGGTTCGGTTGGTGCAAGAGCTTCGTCAGTGCATGGAACCCTGATATTGGCCCCTCCTGAAATGAATTCTTCGGGATATTCAATGGCTCTTTCCCAGGGCCAGATTACTTTTGAAAGTGCAGGCCAGGCGTCATCAGCTTGGGTCAAAATTGTTACCGGGTTGATTTCACTCACCTGCCATCCAAGCGCGAAGAAAACTACCAGGAACAGTAAGGACAATCCAAATGGTTTGCTGCCTATTTGCATTGCAGCGAAATAAGCATCCCGGGCGATCCAGATATACAGAATTAGTATAATTAGGGTAATTAATATTAGAAAGGGTTCCAACCGTAGAGCTTTCTTAAAGATGGCCAGCGCGCCTTTATCTCGCGGCGCTGCCAAGATGAAACGCCAGACCGCCAAACCTAGGATAGTTCCCATACCGAAAAAAATCAACAGACCACGGGATACGGCTCGGGCAAGTATTTGGCCCAGACCGGGGATGATAAGGGAAACAAACGCAGCCAGGAAAGGGGGGACCAGAGAGGGTTTAGGTTGTTCGATATTATCGTCGTCGTTAAGGTTGCTCATTTCTCTGCTTCCGGGGTACTTTGGAGTTCACCCTCCAATCCATGGCCCACCCTCTCGGCCTCTTCCCCATAAATTTCCTTGAACTCGTCGTCCGTCATGGCCTGGATTTCTGTCTTGCTTCCCCGATAGGCAATCTCACCATCACGCAAACCTATGACATTGCTTGCGTAGCGCTGCACGAGGTCCAAGTAATGTAAACTGCATATGATAGTCATATCATCTTCTTGATTGAGCAATTCTAGCTGCTGCATTATCGAATGTGCCAGGACCGGGTCGAGGCTGGCGACTGGTTCATCGGCCAGGATCATGGTAGGTTCCTGCATCAATGCACGCGCCACCCCGACGCGTTGCTGCTGGCCGCCACTTAATTCGTCAGCACGTTTATGGGTTTGGTCTGCGATTCCCAATCGTTCTAGCACCTGGGTAGCTTTTTCGAGATCCTCTGGGGAGAAGCGGCCTAACAAGCTCTTCCAGGAGGGCGTATAACCTAGCCGCCCGGAAAGTACGTTGGTTAGCACAGAAGAGCGGTTAACCAGGTTGAAATGCTGGAAAATCATCCCAATTTGTCGACGTGCGTTGCGTAAATCTTCCCCTTGAAGTTGTACCAGATCAACCCCGTTCCAAATGATCTCGCCCTCAGTAGGTTCAATCAAGCGGTTTATACAGCGTAGAAGTGTAGATTTTCCCGATCCGCTTAAACCGATAATGACAAGAAAATCGCCTTCCGCAACCTCGAAGCTGACGTCATTTACAGCTACTGTGCCATCATCGTATATTTTTGTCAGGTGGCGAACTTCAAGCATCAGGAAAACCTCTGATCAAGCCAGTATGTTTGATAATGGTGCTTGCGATACAAAAAGCGGGAGGACATTGATCGTCCCCCCGCTTAGTTTAACTCTTAAATATAATCGTTCTTTCCACGGAAGAGCTGGAAAGATTACTGCAAATCTTCTGGGGAAACCCCAGCGGCGTCGAGGACCTGGCGGAATTGGTCATAGAAAGTGTCGTCGTGTAATTCCAGTGCAGTCCACTCATAGGATGTATCGAGTGCTTCCACGCCCGCATCTGTGCCAGCAATCGCTAACAAAGCGTCGTTGATCTGATCGCGCAGTTCGCGAGGGAAGCTGGGTACGTATTGGACGCCATCATTGGGGATGTCGCTGGTGATAAAGATTACCTGGAGGACATCCATCACATCGGGGTGCTCTTCTTCGATATTACCACGAGCATCCACGTAGGAGGCGCCTGCGTCACAATCTCCGGTGTATACACCGAGGACTGAAGCATCGTGGGAACCAGCGTCAACGATACCGGCCAAATCTGTGTCAGGGTCAACTCCAGCGGCTGCGAGTTCAATACTGGGGATTATCCAACTGCTGGTGCTGAGGGCATCTCCGCGGCAGAAGGTTTTCCCGGAGATGTCGGCCAGTGTATCAATGCCACTATCCACTCTGGAGAAGATTTGACCATTGTAGCTGGCGCTGCCGAAGCGGACGGCAACTATCTCCGCCTCCGCGCAGCCGCGAGAAGAAGCTAGCATGTAGGCAAAGGTTGCCAAGGAAGCCACGTGGGCTTTGACTGGATCGCTACACATCGCTTCGATGGCGCCGGCATATTCGGTGGCCACAAAGGGTTCTATCACCAGGCCAGTCTCGTCAAAAATTAGAGCGGCAACTTCATCGAAACCGGCGAGGACTGTCTCCGTTTCACCGGAGGGGACGAGAACCCAAATTATTGGATTTTCTTCAGTGCCTAGTTCGGCCTCTCCACCGCACGCGCCTGTTGCGATAGCAACTGTTAGTAAGGCGATAGCGATGAAAAACAATTTTTTCCTTCTCATAATGCTTCTCTCCTTTATATAAAATGTTTATGTAAGTTGGATATTTGTGGGTTGACGTTTCACGACAAACCGTAGTTTGAATGATAACGCGGAATAGAATATGTTGCAAGGAAAAACTCCCACCACTTAAATCCAAGAATCACAATATTTCTATTCCACCTGTTGACGCTTGCAACCAAGCTCTGTGGAGGTTACAATCCGTGGATATGAATGAAAACAATGCCTACCAGGAAGCTCTGGATTACTTGTACAGTTTTATTGATTACAGCCGCAGCCGACAGGAGAACCTTGCTCCGGAAAACTTCGACCTGGCGCGAATGTTTGCTCTAATGACATTTTTGGGAGAGCCGCACGAGGCATATCAAAGCATTCATGTTGCCGGTACCAAGGGGAAGGGTTCGGTTTCTTCTTTTTGTGCTGCCGTATTGCATGCTGCTGGATACCAGGTGGGTTTGTATACCTCCCCCCACATGCAGGATTTCACTGAACGGATCCAGGTTGGAATGCAGCAGATCCCGGCTGAAGATTTGGCCGCACTGATAGAAGAGATCAAGCCGCATGTAGCTGCTGTTCCCGGAACTACTACTTTCGAGATTATGACGGCACTGGCCTTTATGTATTTCGCCCGAAAACAAGTGGATGTAGCTGTCTTCGAAGTAGGCCTCGGTGGGCGTTTGGACGCTACCAATGTAGTGACCCCCCTGGTATCAGTGATTACTTCATTATCTTATGAACACACATCTATATTGGGCGAAACCTTGGCAGAGATAGCTGGTGAAAAAGCTGGAATTATCAAACCAGGTGTTCCGGTCGTAGTTGCCCCCCAGCAAGAAGAAGCTCTGCTGGTAATTGAACAAATCGCAGTTGATAGAGAATCTGCGATTATTCAAGTTGGCGAGGATTATAAGTTTAAACCAATAACACGTTCTTTAGATAAGCAAACTATACAAGTTTGGGCTGCAAATAAATCAATAGAGCAAAGCATAGAATTGGAAATCGGCATGTTAGGCGGGCACCAAGTGGAAAACGCCGCTGTGGCGTATGCTGCATTACAAGTATTAAGAGATAAAGGAATCCAAATTAACACCCGGGCTATGCTGGCAGGTTTTGCGCAAAACAAATGGCCTGGTCGTTTTGAGATCCTCAGCCGAGATCCAGTATTAGTCGTGGATGGAGCGCATAACCGTGAGTCGGCTAATAAGCTGCGCCTGGCAATGGATGAATATTTTTCAGAAGCTCCTCTGGTTCTCGTTTTTGGTTGTTCGGTTGATAAAGACTTGGCTGGCATGTTCGATGAGCTATTGCCCCGCGCCCAGAAAGTAATTGCCACTCGCTCTTTGCACCCACGCGCCATGGAACCCCAATTGATTATTGAGCAAGCGCTTCCATTTGGCAAGCCTGTAATAATGGCACCATTTATTGAAGAGGCATTAGAAGAGGCGCAGAAAATGGTTGAACCTGACGGTATAATAATGATTACAGGTAGTGTGTTTATGGCGGGAGCCGGGCGCGCTGCTTGGTTGGAAAGGCAATCAGTTGTCCAAAAAGCCTAATCCTTCTCATTGGAGCCTTGAATGACAGAAAAAGAGTGGTACCCGTTTACAGATAGTATTTACGGAGAAGACCTGCAGCGTCGGACCGAAGAACTTGAGTCTATCCCGGATGCAATTGCTGATGAGTATGGTTTGATCACATGTCCGGTATTGCCGCTGAGGGATGTTATCATCCTCCCACATATGTTATCTCCACTTTATATTGGGCGCGAAGAAACATTATCCGCGATTGAAGAAGCTCAGACCGAAAATCGGACAATGATTGCTTTAGCTCAACGCGATCCTGATATGGAGCAAATCGATCCGGATAATTTCCTGCCAGTAGGTGTTGAGCTGGCAGTTGGCCCATTGATTAGTATGCCCAATATTACCAACGCGACTCTTGTGCAAGGACGCCGCAGGCTGGAGGTTGAAGAAGTATTTCAGGGAGAAGACTTTTTGTATGCCCGCGCTCGCCCGGTTGAAGAAACTTTTGAACGTGCTGCTGGTTTGGATGCGCTGATGCGAAATGTTTTGCGATTATTTGAGCGCTTCGTAGGATTGGCTCCAAATGTGCCTGATGAAGCATACGGCTATGTAGCTGGACTTGATGATTATACTTGGATTGCGGATATGATTGCTTCTGCTTTTAGCATATCTTTGGAGGAGCAACATGCCCTGCTTACAAATCTAGATCCTGTCAAACGATTGGAGCATGTGCACAAATTGTTAGCCTGGGAAGTTGAAGTTTTGCAAGTGGATCACAAAATTCACGAACAGGTGCGCAAGGTAACGGAACACGGCCAACGGGAGAACTACTTACGCGAGCAGTTGAAGGTAATCCAGGAGGAATTGGGAGATACCGACCCCTGGATGCGTGAGCTAGGGGAATTGAATTCACGATTGGAAGCAGCCAAATTACCTGAGGAACCAAACAAAGTGGCCCTCAAAGAGTTGAACCGGCTAACCCATATGGCGCCCATGTCCCCAGAAGTCGGTGTGATTCGCACATTTATCGAGTGGATTTTGGATCTGCCCTGGACAGAGA
The DNA here is from genome assembly GCA_019456165.1 of Chloroflexota bacterium. Taxonomy (GTDB): domain Bacteria; phylum Chloroflexota; class Anaerolineae; order Anaerolineales; family UBA11579; genus VRUJ01. The sequence goes on along the minus strand of VRUJ01000043.1, from coordinate 26,664 downwards.
AAACAGATGATAACCTGGATGTTGCTCACGCTTCTCTCGTACTAGATGAGGAGCACTATGGTTTGCCAAAAGCTAAAGACCGCATTTTGGAATACATTGCGGTGCTCAACCTCCAACCCAAACGTTCCCGCCAGCCAATCTTATGTTTTGTGGGTGCACCGGGGACGGGAAAGACCTCACTGGGCAAGTCAATTGCTAAAGCTTTGGGGCGAAATTTCGCGCGTCTTTCTTTAGGCGGAGTGCGGGATGAGGCCGAGATTCGTGGACACCGCAGAACATATATTGGCGCACTACCGGGCCGAATTTTGCAAACCATGCGCCGGGCTGGTTCAATCAACCCATTATTTTTCCTCGACGAGGTTGATAAGCTGGGCTCAGATATGCGTGGAGATCCGGCTGCTGCACTACTAGAAGTTCTGGACCCTGAGCAGAATAACACATTTTCAGACCATTACTTAGAGATGCCTTACGACCTTTCTAAGGTCATGTTTATCACGACAGCTAACACGCGCAGAGGAATCCCGTGGGCTTTATTGGATCGTATGGAAGTTGTTGAATTTCCTGGATACATAGAGGAAGAGAAAATCGAGATCGCTCGCCGGTTCCAAATAAAACGCCAGCTGGAGGAAAGTGGGCTTGGTGAAGATGAGGTATTGTTTACAGAGCAAGCTTTAAAACGCATAATTCGCGAATACACATACGAAGCAGGTGTCCGTAACCTGGAACGGGAGATTGGGAGGGTCAGCCGCAAGATCGCACGCAAGAAAGCGGAAGGTAAACGTTTCCCCACACGTGTGAGCGCGAAAGCGGTAGAGAAATTCTTAGGACCTGCCCAGTTCATACAAACAGAAGCTGAACGCCAAGATGAAGTAGGGGTGGCTACTGCATTAGCATGGACGGGAGGGGGGGGAGATATTATGCCTGTCGAGGTTCTGCTCATGGAAGGCAAAGGGAACCTGACCATTACCGGAAATATTGGGGATATTATGGAAGAATCTGCGCAGGCGTCTTTGTCTTACCTAAAATCATGCGCCCGGAAATTAAAAGTCAAGATCGACGTTTTCGAAAAGACTGATATTCACCTGCATATACCAGAGGGAGCTGTGCCCAAAGATGGACCTAGTGCGGGCATCACAATCGCGACTGCCATAATCTCAGCCTTTACCGGCCGAATGGTGCGCAGAGACCTGGGAATGACGGGAGAGGTCACCTTGCGTGGACGCGTTTTGCCAGTGGGGGGCGTGCGCGAAAAAGTAACAGCCGCGTACCGCGCCGAATTACGAGCCGTGATTCTACCTGAGCGTAACCAGAAAGACCTGGTAGATGTGCCAAAGACAGCCCTCGCCAATTTGAAGATTATCCCGGTTTCTGACATGGCTCAGGTCTTAGATGCAGCTCTATTGCCAAAGAAAACAACTGCCAAAAAGATTGCCGATCCGAAGCAGGCGGCAAAGAAATCCCAACCTCCCGTACAGCCGGGCGTTTAGCAGATTAGCGAATTGTGAATTAAAGTTTTATGTAAAAGGATAATTTTGGGGGGACAGTTTCGGAAAAGGAGCTAAATTATGGCAGAGTTCGTTAAATGGAATAGCCAACCTCTAGATCTCTGGGCTAAAAAACATGCCCAGGGAAAACTCATCAATCTGGATGGACATATGACTCACTATAAAGAGAAAGGGGCAGGCGAACCTGTGATTTTGATCCACGGCTTCTTTTATGACTCCTATATTTGGGCGGAAAACATAGATGCCCTTGCTGAGAAGTATAAGGTTTATTCCCTAGAATTGTGGGGCTCAGGTTATAGTACACGCGAGCCTTTGGATTACAGTTATCAACTATTTGCTAACCAACTTTTGTTGTTTATGGATGCGTTGGAAATTCAACGCGCCTCCCTGGTGGGACAGTCTATAGGCGCAGGAACATCCATTTTATTCTGTGTACAAAATAGGCACAGGGTGGATAAATTGCTGCTGGTGGATGCGGCTGGAATGCCCAGCAAGCTGCCGGTGGCAAGACGTTTCCTAAACCTGCCAGGAGTGGGTGAATTCTTAATGGGGTTGAATACTAATGCGATACGAAGGTACAACCTGGGGGATACTTTTATCTATGATAAGAAGTTGATAACCGATGAATACTTTGAAAATGTTACTCGGTTCCAAAAAATTGAAGGCACCACAAAAGCGGCCATGAGTATCTTGCGCAGGAATTTTTTTCCTAGCCTCATCGAAGATATCCAGTTTCTAGCGCAATTAGAAGGACCGCCAATACTAATTGTATGGGGCAGGCAAGATAATGCCATCTCTGTAATATATGGCGAACAGATGCATGATATTCTCAAAGGTTCTCGCTTGGAAATCATTGAGAACGCTGGACACGTACCGAATTACGAACAATCTAAAATATTTAATCAGCTGGCATTGGATTTCTTGGCTGGCTGAGAATCACCCTCACCCCTGGCAACCACTGGTCATCCCCTTCTCCCACCTGTTCGGTCTATATATTCTGATAAAAGAGGGGCAACCCGTGTCAGCCTGTGGATTGTGCAACCCATTTTGAAAGATATTTCTGAATAACTCAAGGATTCACCCTCACCCCCAGCTCCTCTCCCTTTGGGAGAGGGTGGCAACCATAGGTTGCTTGCGCGAGACCACAGGTCGAGGGGCGGGGTGAGGGGGACATAACTTCTCAGCTTCAATCCTCCCACCTCCCCAACTACCCAAGCACACATATTAATGCCATAATACCAGCATGTCTCCCACTGCTGCCGGGCAATTAAATGTGCTGACTCTATTGGCCCAAGGTATGGGGCCAGACCTGCATTGGTTCCCTGAAGATGTGGCAATTTCACGCCTGGCTGCCGTGCTGGTGGGCTTAGCTAACACGTCGGGTGGCACGCTTCTTTTGGGCGTGGGGCCGCGATCTGGGCGCGTACAAGGCCTCAGTGATCCCCAAACCGCTAAAGAGCGTGTTTTGCAGGCTGCTTTGCTATGCGACCCTGCTCTTGTGCTGCCTATGCCGAGCTTACACCCCGCGGGGGAAGGGCAAGTTTTGTTGGTGAATGTTCCTGCGGGTTTACCGCAAATTTACAATCTGGAAGGGCGTTATCTGGGGCGTGAAGGCAGCCATACCGTACCGATTTCAGCACGCGGCCTAAATCAACTGTTCTCAGGGCGCAGTGAAAAGCAGTTTGAGAGCCGTGTGCCGCGCGGCGCGGCGCTTAAACATCTGAATATAGAGCTGGTGCAATCGTACCTTTCAGCACTAAACTTGCCAGGAGATCAAAAGTGGGAGGAAATTCTTTTGCAGCGTGGCTGCCTGGTAAAAGTGGGCAAGAAACTAAAACCCAATTATGCTGCCCTGATGCTTTTTGGTAAACATCCCCAACGCTGGCTGCCCAGCGCTTCAATATTGGCAGCACGTTTCCAGGGAGTGACATCCAAAGAGGATAATGTCGAGCAAGATATCGATGGCCCCTTGCCGCAGCAAATAGAAAAAGCTGAGATGTTCGTGCGCCAAAACCTAAAGAATGTAGTGCGGGTGATCGGTCTTCGCTATGAGAAAACTCCCGAATTCCCTTACGCAGCGGTGCGCGAATTACTCGTCAATGCGGCGGCTCACCGCGACTACCAGACCCATGCAGACAATATTCACCTCAACATTTTCAGCGACCGCTTGGAAATCACCTCACCTGGGGGACTGGTCGGTCCGGTAAACCTGAAGAACCTACTTAACGTGCGCTTTTCACGCAATGCCGTCATTGCTCAGGTGCTTGCCGACCTGGGTTTTGGAGAGCGCATGGGTTATGGGTTAAACCGCGTTGTTTCAGCCATGCGCCAGAATGGGTTGCACACCCCCCGCTTTGAAGAATCTGGCGACCTTTTCCGTGTGCGGTTGTACGGCGCGCCGTTTCAAGCAGCCAAATTACCTGATCTATCTGCTTATGAGAATTTGGGGTTAAACTTCCGCCAACAGCTTGCCTTGGGTTACCTGGCTTCTCATGCACGCATCACCAGCCGAGTTTACCAGGACCTCTGCCCCGAAGTGCATCCCGAGACCCTGCGTCGTGATATGATAGATCTGGTTAGGTGCAAGGTACTTGTAAAGGTCGGCGAAAAACGCGCCACGTACTATAAATTGAAATCCATAACCACAAAGAAGGTTGCACTCAAATGAAAACCAGCAGAATCGTGCTGTTCCCATTATTTGGGCTATTGGCTTCCACGTCGGCTTGCACGCTGGGTGGTTCAACAGATTCACCGCCAACAGCGCCCCCACCAGTTGAAACCGCACTACCTCCCATAGCTACCGCGCCTACGACCTCCACACCTGTTGCCCCGCCAGAAGGCAATCTGGAAACTATATATATTGGAACGCCTGGGCAGGGTTCGGAGATCACTTCGCCCGTGTTGGTTGAGGGGCTTTCAGGCCCAACATTTGAGCAGAATCTTGTTGTGCTGGTTACAGATGTCTCCGGTACGCAGTTGGGCATGCAATCCACAACCATCCAAGCTGAGGTGGGTATGGCGGGACTCTTCAGCGTGTCTCTTGCCTTCAGTGTGGCATCCAATACCCCTGGACGCATCTCGGTGTATGACGTCAGCGCGCATGACGGTGGCATTGTGCACCTTTCAAGTGTGAATGTAACTCTTTTATCCTCTGGCCCAGATAATATTACTGCCGCACCCCCGCCCGAAGAAGTCATCCAAATATTATTGCCTGCCTCTTTGCAAGAGATCAGCGCCGGTGTGCTGCAGGTTAGTGGGTTTTCGGAGTATTTCTTCGAGGCCAATCTGGGTGTCATAATCTGCGGGGTAGGCGGCTCAGGTGCTCCCCATGAGATTTGTGGAACGCAGGATAATGTCATCACAGAAGGTTTCGCGATGATCAATTCACCCGATATGGGCATTGCTGGCCCGTTCAGTGGTGAACTAGCCTACGTTGTAGCTGGCGCGACACGCGCCAGGGTGGTTATTTTCGCACTCTCTCCAATGGATGGGCGCATAAACCACCTGAGCAGCCAAGAGATCACCCTCAACCCTTGAAGAACGGGATTGGTATACAATGTCGCAAAATAGGGTAGCTATCATCACAGGAGCATCCTCCGGTATCGGAGCTGCCAGCGCCAGACTATTGGCCAAGGAGGGGTACCGCATCGTGCTTGCCGCCCGCCGGGTGAATCTCCTGGAGGAAGTCGCCATTGAAGCAGCTGGGGGAGATGCCTTACCAATAGGCACGGATGTTGGCGATCTAGATTCGATAAATAATATGGTCAGTACAACTATTAAAGAATATGGACGCATTGATCTTCTGTTCAATAACGCTGGTTTTGGGCGTATAAAGTGGCTGGAAGATTTAGACCCTGAGCAGGAAATTGCTGCCCAAATTCAGGTCAATTTGCTGGGGGTTATTCAGACCACCCGCGCCGTATTACCGCATATGATCGCGCAGGGCAGCGGGCATATCATCAATATGGCTTCCATGGCTGCGTTTATTGGCACACCGACTTATTCCATTTACGCCGCCGCAAAGTTTGGTGTGCGCGGCTTCTCTGAAGCGCTGCGCCGTGAAGTTGGAGTCTTGGGACTGGATATATCGGTGATCTATCCTGGAGGAGTGGATACGGAATTTGAACAGCTTATGGGAGCAGACCGCAAGACAGGGATAAAAACTCCGGATAATCTAAAACTTTCTGCGGAAGATGTAGCTCAGGCTGTTGTCCGCCTGGCACGCAAGCCGCGCCGCAGTGTAATTATCCCCGGCTACTTCAGGTTTGCGATCTGGCTGAATCATTTCTTTCCCCGCCTAAATGATTGGATCATTGAACGCGCTTTTACCCGAAGGGAGAGACGGCTTTAGTAATTGGGGAATAAATCTTTGTTCTGGTGATGTGAATTCGATTAGTTTTTTTCTGATTTTCCTTGGATTCCCTCAAATGTTGAGATTTCAAAAAACAGATTAGGCATAGATAACTCCAATATCTGCTAAAAAAATTCTACTTAAATCTATTCCAAATCAAGCGTATCATCTTATCCGCGTTTATCTGTATTTATCTGCGGTTAATTTGGTTTTTCAATACCATGTCTATGCTGATACAGATTGTAAAGGGAATATCCGCAGATAAACGCAGATAAAAAAATATTACCAAACCGCTGATGTGAAATAAAGAAAACAGCCGAGAAACTTTAGCCTCGGCTGTTTGTTTTCGATAAACGTCGCGTGTTCAGTCGCTGCTGCCGCTTTCTGGAGGTTTGTTATGTGGCTGGGCGGCAGCTTGCTGCTGTAGGGCTAATATGCCGTTGCGCACCTGGTTAGTGAGACGCTCAAGCTCAATTTCCAGCGAGGTAAGCGATTCAAGTGCGTAATCATCCGCTTCGCCGCGGATTACTTCAGCATCGAGTTGTGCTTGATCCAGTACGTCCTCAGCTCTTGAATGAGCTGTATCAACGATTGAATCTCGCTCAACCATATCTTTGCTTTTATCGCGCGCTAACTGTAAGGTACGAGAGGCTTCTTCTTGAGCATGGGCTAAAGTCCGGTCGCGCTCCGAGATCAATTTTTGCGCTTTTTTTACTTGCTCGGGTATGGCAACGCGCATCTGGTCGATTAAGTCCAGCATGCGGTCCTCGTCCACAATCACGTTACTCGTGAAAGGAATCGGGCGGCTTTCGTTAAATAACTCTTCTAATCGGTCTACTAAATGCAATATATCCATAAAAACCCTCAATTGAGGTTATGTGTATCTCCTACAATATAGTTGCAAGATTTAGACCCAAGCCTACACGGGTTTTTCGATTTCGTCAACTGCTCAGTGGTCATAAATTTTAGCCTGGTTATTGTGGAAAGTGTTGGGTTCTGCACTTCAATCTCTCAATGAATTGGTGGCGAATGTATCCTGGCCATCCCCCAGTTCTTTGAAGCGGGATTTCATGAATTCTTCTACGTGGGGAGGCACCATTGTACTAACATTCCCATCCAGAGAAGCGATTTCGCGGACAGTAGTTGAGGATAAAAAGGAGTGTTCTTTGCTGGTAATAAAAGCGATGGTCTCAATGTCTGGGGCTAATTCTTGGTTGGCGAGAGCCATCCGGAATTCGTGTTCAAAATCAGAGAAAACGCGCAGGCCGCGCACGATTACTTGTGCATCAATCTCTTGGCAATAATCCACGGTTAAGCCATTGTATCCGGTAACCGTAATCTTAGAATTTCCCTTGAATGTTTCTTTGACCAGCTTGATGCGGTCTTCAGGTGAAAAGAGCAATGTTTTCAACGGGCGGTTGTAAACGGCAACCATGACTTCATCAAACAGTTTGCTGGCTCGTAAGGCAATATCTATATGCCCGTTGTGTATTGGGTCGAATGTTGCTGGGAAAAGGGCGCGAATCATGGTCAGCTGAGGTCTCCTTGGCCATCCTCCCAGAAATGTTTCAGGGTTTTGGCCAGTAGTTGGTGTTCAGAATATTCTAGCTCAGGGTCTTTGGAGATGAAATCTTGGGCATGTTTTCGTGCTTTCTCGATTAAACGCATGTCGCTTAGGACGGCCACGCGCAATTCCGAAAAGCCTGATTGACGAGTGCCAAGGAATTGCCCTGGTCCGCGCTGTTCTAGATCGCGCTCAGCCAGCACGAAACCATCGTTGGTTTCAGACATCACTGTCAAGCGCTCGTTCTCTACATCGTCATCCGTCTCAGGGATCATCAAACAGAAGGCTTTGCTGGAGCCGCGCCCGACACGCCCGCGAAGTTGGTGAAGTTGAGCCAACCCGAAACGGTTTGCTCCTTCTATCAACATCACTGTAGCATTTGGAATATCCACGCCTACCTCCACAACAGTAGTTGAAACCATAATGTGGTATTCCTGGTCTCGGAATCGAGCCATTGCATTTTCTTTTTCATCTGCTTTCAAGCGACCATGCAGCAAACCTACTTTGTAGGTAGGAAAGATCTCTCCTTGTAAACGTGTTTGTTCTTCAACGGCAGCTTTGGAAGCGCTTTTTTCACTTTCTTCTACTAAGGGGTAAATTACAAATGCTTGATGTCCGCTTTCCAGTTGGCTCTTTATTAGCGCATAAGCGCGTTCTCTTTCCTTCGGGTAAAGGGCATGGGTCTCAACCGGCTGTCGACCAGGCGGCATCTCGTCAATCACCGCGAGATCTAGATCACCGTATACCGTGAGGGCTAAGGTTCTTGGTATGGGGGTGGCTGTCATGACCATCAGATGAGGGTTATCGCCTTTAGCTCGTAGGGCAGCCCTTTGTTTCACGCCAAAGCGGTGCTGTTCATCAATGATGGTCAGTTGCAGGTCTGTAAATTTTACTGGTTCTTCTATTAGGGCGTGTGTACCGACCAAAACTTTTATTTCTCCATTCTCGAGTTGAGAGCGTAGTTCCTGTTTTTCAGATTCTGGGGTACTCCCAAGTATTAATCGGATTTGATTTGGGCTCAATGCGCCATGTTCCTCAGCTAAGAGCTTAAGCAGACTATTATAATGCTGCTCTGCTAGAATGCTGGTTGGAGCCATAATGGCCGCTTGAGAACCCTGCCTGGTTACTATTGCAATTCCCAGAGCTGCGATAACGGTTTTCCCAGAACCCACGTCGCCTTGAAGCAGGCGGTTCATGGGGTGGCCTGAGGCCAGATCTTGCTTAACGTTTTCTAATACTTTCTTTTGGGCAGTGGTTAAAGTATACGGAAGGTTGTTTAATTGGGTTTCCAACCATTCGGTTGGGGGTTCGAATATCTGGGCACGGCGTTCTTGCCATTGTTTTTTCTGGCGTAAGACACCGATTTGAAGCAGGAAGATTTCATCAAAAGCCAGGCGGTGTTGGGCTTCTTTTAGGGCTTCCTTGGAATCTGGAAAATGGACTTGGATTAAAGCCTCACTCAGGGCAATTAGATTGGCTGATTTTATTACCGATTCCGGTAGAGGGTCTTGGACACGCAATGCCCAATAGGATACAACTTTCTTCATCAGACGGCGCAGCCACCTTTGAGTGATCTTAGCTGTCAATGGGTATACCGGTACGATGCGGTTGGTGTGCAGATGCTCTTCTTCGAGCAATTCCCACTCGGGGTTGGTCATGTTCAAACGCCCTAAATACTGTTCAATCTTGCCTGAAAGCACAACCTGGGCGCCTTCCTTGAGGCTCTTCGATAGCCAAGGTTGGTTGAACCAAGTCATTCTTATTGCTCCGCTGCCGTCGTTCACGATCACTTCGGTTAATTTGGATTTGGTTTTGTGAATAGGGCGCGAGTTCACACTTTGCACAGTTCCAATAATGGTCACAACTTCGCCGTATTCCAGGCGGTTGATGGGTTTTAATTTTGAGTAGTCATCGTAACGCCGCGGGAAATGGTAGAGCATATCCCCTAAGTTGTTTATTTCCAAGCGGCTGAGTTTTTCAGCGTTTGCAGGACCGACCCCATCCAGTACGGTTACCGGAGCATCCAGTGCGGCTGGAGGTCCATCAAGTTTGGGGCGCGCTTTTATTGTTCTAACTTGTTTGGTTGTTTTGGTTTTATGGTCTCTTGGTTTTGTCTCTGGTTTGGCTTTGGATTTTGATTTTGATTCACGTTGTTGCTTTGTAGGAGTCGTTTTGGGTTTTGATTGACCAATGGATGAGGCGGTTATATTATCGGTTTCCCGCTTGATACGTTCCCAAAGACCTTTCAGAACTTCGCCGCGTGAATCTGGACTAAGACGACCGTAATCCCGTAAACGGGTTGTGACTGCTTGAATGATCTCTTCTGGAATACTATCCGCGCGTGCTTCTGCTTCCCATGGCTCGAGCATATTTTCTAAACCGCCCATGACTGCGCGGTTATCGAAATCTCTGCCTGATTCGAGACGGAAAAATTTTTGTAGTTTTTGCAATGATGTTTTCATTAGAGATATTTTATCAGGGGTTGGAATTTTAGTGGCAATCAAATCAGGCTGAATAAAAGTGTGAAACGAATGTAATATTTGAGGTGTCAAGTAAATTTTATAACAGGCCGAATTAGTTTCTCAAGAAATGGGAGATGCATCAAATGCTTTTTTGAAGCGCTGCAAAGCCTAACCCATTTACACCTACGTGCGTCCTGATAATTGTTGTAACATTGATAACTATTGGGGGATGGATCGGATGGGGGTTTATTGATTCTAATATGTAACCTGCATCGTGCTCAGCGTTAGTGTGCAATATCGCAAGCCGCATTTAATCCTCTTGCAAAACAAACATACCTAGACTGCGGGGTCCGAGAATACTAGCAAGAGCAGCGCTTATCGTATGCTCGCTTAGGGATGTATCTGGGAAATCTTCGGATATGCGGTCCCGCAAGGTCCGTGTCTCAGTTTCAAAAGGAGGTACGCCTTGCAGAAGGGCGATATGTTTTAGATCATCAAACTCGGTTAAGAATTCATGTAATATGTCAATAAGGTGGCGGTAATTGCGTGCTTTTTGAGTGGGTACCAATTGCCCGTTGTCGAAAATATAAATTGGTAGAACGTTCAGGAATTCACCTATTAGGGCTTGTGAAGTTCCCAGATAACCGCTTTTCTCCAGGTAAGTTAATCCTTCAATACAGAAAACAGAATATATTCGCGGAATCATGCCGCGAATATGGCGGTCAATCTCAGCGAGCGGCATCCCTTCCTCTACGGCCGCTGCCGCGGCTTGTACTAATAATCCAAGACCAATAGCTGTTGTCTGCGAATCTACTATTTGCAAGGGGATCTGGCCCTGGATTATTTCCGCAGCTTTCATCGAGTTAGCGTAAGTTGGACTTAATTTTGAGGAATGCAAAATCAGGATGATTTCGCTGTACCGTTTCCCAAGTGCGCTCAACATAGTATGGAATTCGTCAACACTTGGCGCGAATACTTTCGGGAAATTTTTGTTGTTTAAGGTTGCACTAAAGTCAGCTGCTTTTAACTCATCCGCTTTTGCATACTCGTGGTTTTCGGTTTGAATGTGTAAAGGGATTACGTTTACCAATTTGCGGCCAGCGAAAACCGGAGTAGGAAATTGAGCCGTGCTGTCTGTAAGGATACCGATTTTTCCCATAACTCTTATTCAATTGAAAAAATAAACTGGTAATGTTGCTGTCCACCTTCATACTCATTAACATCTAGCTCAGGGTATGCCTTCTTGATAGCCTTGGTAATGGCTTTAACTTCACTTTTTTCCACGTTTGCCCCATAGAAAAGGTCCGCGTTCCCGAAATTTTCGACACCGATTTTTTCCAACAAACCCAGGCAACCCTTCTTCAGGGATTTCGCTGATAAAACCAAGCGGTCATTGTGGAGAGCGATTATTTGACCTTTTTTGACCTTGACACCATCAATCTCCACATTTCGGGTGGCGGTGGTGATCTCTCCGGTTTCAATTTCTGCATAAGCCTTGGTCATCTCTTTGGATACTTTATCAATATCACCTTTTGGAGCCAAGCGCCCCATAGCAGCAAACCCCTGGGGTACGCTGCGGGTTTTGACAACACGCACATCTTTGACGTTGATTTCGGCGGCAGCTTCGGCCGCCATGATTATGTTTTTATTATTGGGCAGGATAATTACCTGGGTGTTAGGTAAATTTTCAAAGGCTTCAAGGATTTGCTGTGTGCTGGGGTTCATGGTTTGGCTACCCTCGACTAGCGCGGCAACTCCCATACTGGCAAATATTCGGGAGATTCCACGGCCGGGTGAAATAGCAACCACAGCAATTTGGTCTGGTTCTATTAGAGCTAACTCTATTTGATGCGTCTCCGCTTGTTTTTCGATAGCTTCCATTTGAGCCATCAGATTTTCAATGGTAACGTTTGTGACTGTTCCTATGGTCATGGTGTAATCGATTGGCTCGTAGCGCTTCTCTGTGGGGACGTGTATGTGCATGCGGTACATATCTTCACCCTCCCCAATTTGAATCGAAGTGCCCATAGCTTCCAGGTCACTGTAAAACTCATCCAGGTTTAGCGGTCTGTCAGGTTTGAAATCTACTACCACCTCATAATCCTGGCCTTCCTCGACAGCGTCCAAGGTGCTTTCTAGGTCCATTAGCGATAAGGTCTGGACAACTTCATGAGCAGTGTCCAGTGGTTCGCCTTGGATCCAACGGGCCATACCTTCCAATAAAAAGAATAAACCTTTGCCTCCAGAATCCACCACTCCGGCATCTTTTAGAACAGGAAGTAATTCAGGAGTTCTTTCAACAGACTCTTTGGCAGCAATTACTGCTATCTCTAGGATATCAACAATTTTATCTGTCTCATTTAAGGCTTCTTCGGTCGCAGAAGCGATATCCTTGGCGACTGTCAATATTGTACCTTCAACCGGGCGCACGACGCCTTTGTAGGCTGTGTCTCGAGCTTCTGCAAAAGCTTCAACCAAACCTTCAGCCGTAAGAACGCTATGATCATCCAAAGCGCGAGCAAAACCGCGCCATAATTGTGAGAGTATCACACCAGAGTTGCCTCGAGCGCCCATCAAAGCACCCTGGGCCACGGAAGCCAACATTTTCCCGGTATGTCTCTCCAAAGGATCGGAGAGCTCATCCATGGCTGCTTGCATAGTGAGCACCATATTGGTACCCGTATCGCCATCCGGAACTGGAAATACGTTTAGGGCATTTAATATTTGTTGATTTGTTTTTAACCATGTAAACCCAGCCATGGTTAGTCGTTTCACCGCCTGCCCATCCATTGGCAGGCGGTGTAATCTTTGCCTTCGATTTATGCTACGACCTTCGGCCAATCGATTGTTCATTGGGGTCTCATTGCTCCAGATTTTTCTTGTAAATATAACAGATTATTGCTCTCAATCAGAGTCGCTAATGCGTAATCCCTGCACATGCACGTTGACATCATTAATTGGTATGCCTAGCGACTTTTCAACGTGGAAGCGTACAGTTTTTGCAACACTGGATGCTACTGACTTTATCCGCGTTCCGTATTCTACAATTACATAAAGATCAATGTTAATATCATTCTGATCATAATGTACATCAATTCCGTGTGTTGGGTCTTTTACAACCAATTGGGTTAAACCATTTACCAGGTTTTTAGATGCTAGGCCAACTATACCGTAGGATTCAACTGCAGCCTGATAGGCGATGGTGGCTATCGCCCTGGGAGAAACGTTGATGCTGCCTAATGGGTTGGTTTTATAGTTCATTTGTTCACCTCAAGTAGATCATACAGTTCGGGTTGTTTTGAATGGTAATTTATGGTAATATTGTCCGGCTGTATTTCGGATGATAAATCATATCATCCAGTTTAGAAAGGAATTTGAAAGATGGCAAAATGTTCAGTTTGTAATAAAAAGACTGTTTTCGGACGCAATCGCCCGTGGTCAAGAAAAGCTACCCCGCGGCAATTCAAGCCAAATTTGCAAAAAGTATCCATATATGAGAATGGCCGTAAGGTGCAGAAGGTAATGTGCACACGCTGCATACGGACAATGGTGAAGGTTTCAGCATAAAGTTAATTATATATGGCTGTGCAGAATCACGGTGTATGCCGTGATTTTTGTTTTAAAGAGCAAGCTTGCCTAATCGATCTTTCAATTCTCTTAATCCTGTGGCAATACCTCCAGAATGGTTGAATATCGCGCTGGCTGCAACGAATACCTGAGCACCTGCTTCTTTGACTTGTGGCAGTGTATGGACAGATATGCCTCCATCTACTTCGACCAGCGCTTTGGGATTCTCTTTATCCAGCATCTCACGTATCTGCCTGATTTTAGGGAGGGTCTCAGGAAGAAATTCCTGCCCGGAATAACCGGGATTGACTGTCATTACTAAAACGAGGTCGCACAAGTGCAGAATAGGTTCTAATATGCTTGCTGGTGTACCAGGGTTGAGGGCAACGCCAGGTTTGCAGCCGAGCTGCCGGATGGTTTGTAATGTGCGGTGAAGCTGATTGCTTGCCTCAACGTGAACTGTAAGTCTGTTAGCACCTGCAGCCGCGTAATCTTCAATATATCGCTCCGGGGAAAAGATCATCAGATGAACGTCTAAAGGCAGCTTAGAAATACGTTTACATGTCTTAACAATGAAAGGTCCCATTGTTAAGTTGGGTACAAAATGCCCATCCATTACGTCAATGTGGATCCAGTCTGCCCCGTTGGCTTCAACTTCTGCAATCTGTTCACCCAATCGGGCGAAATCAGCGCTTAGGATAGATGGGGCGATAAAATTAGGATTTGACATTAATTATTACAAGATGGTGTATGTACAGAACGATGCATTGATAAGTGTTATAAAAGTTTGTTTAGCGAATAGGCTGGTTGGTGGAAAAATAAACCCATATCCAATAAGGTATCAAGCCGCCGCTAGTGATCATGGCGATAATCGCTAACCCCACTGCCAACCAATCGATGTTTGATCTTTCGTTGGGTTCAAGAGTATCTTGTGTTGGTGAAAGTTCGCCTGTCGCGGTTACCTGGCTTCTCCTGGTACTCCTTATGGGTTTTGAGGGGGTTTCTGCTTCGCTCCCGCTAGGTGTTTCTGCCAAGATGTCATCTGATTGTATGCTGAATGTCATCAGTACGCGCCCTAATTGGTCTGCGGTACGATAACGAGCGGAAGGTTCTTTTGATAAAACTTTTAGGATTATCTCCTCTAACTCTTGGGATATGAACGGGTTTAGTTCTCTTGGAGGAATTGGCTTTGCTGAGCGGTGCTGGCGTGAAAACTCTTTAGTGGTTTTTGCGAAGAAAGGCAGCTGCCCGGTAAACATCTGGTACATCACAATCCCCAGAGAATAAACGTCTGAAGATGGTGATGGGGCAGAACCCGCGGCTTGTTCAGGTGAGAAATACTGTGGGGAACCCCAAACTATATCTGCTTCTTCATCTGGGTTTATGGATGCCAGGGCGCGGGCAATTCCAAAGTCCGTCACTTTTAATCGATTATCCGGAGTTATCAGGAAGTTATGCGGTTTGACGTCACAGTGAACCAAGCCAGCACGATGGGCATAACCAATTCCCGCACAAGCTTGCACGGCTAAGGATATTCCTTCTTCTATTTTGAAACGGCTGCGCTCTTTTATGATTGTGTTTAAATCTTTTCCAGGAACGTATTCCATCACGATGAATAGGCGGTTTTCGTCCAGCCCAAAATCGTGAATGGTAACGATGTTAGAATGCGAGAGGTTTGCCGCGGCTTTCGCTTCTTGCCTAAAGCGTTCTCTGAAGGCAGGATCAGAGGAGTAATCTTCCCGTAAGATCTTAATGGATACATCGCGTTCCAGCATCAGGTCTCGGGCGCGGTAAACCACAGCCATACCACCCTTACCCAGCTGTTCTTCTATGCGGTAGCGATCATTCAGCAGTTCTTTTTCTGGCATTATGTTTCCTACTAAATTGGTTTGAGAATTGTACCGGAAAGCTGGCTAGATATCCAGGGTAGGCTATTATTGCCCAATGTAATCGCTAATAAAGAAACCTTCCTGGAATGGGAATCTCAAGTAAAATCTGGCTGTGAGGTTGTTATGCTTGATGCAGTCGTAATCTTTAACCCAGCTGCGGGAAGATTTGCTACAGATGGGATGATCTCCCAAGCGGTTCGGCGCCTGGAAATGAACGGTTGGCGGGTGGAGATCGTTGCATCCCAATCGGGTGAGCATACTACTCAATTAGCCCTACAGGCCGCCCAGGCAGGGATGGATGCGCTTTTTGTGGCAGGTGGGGACGGCTCGGTAGGTCAGGCTGTGGCAGGCTTGCTGGGTTCGCAAACCGCACTTGGCGTTCTACCTGCGGGGACAAGTAATCTGTGGGCTTCAGAACTAGGATTAAAAGGTGTGAACTTTACACATAGGAGAGCATTGGAGCAGGGCGCTCAGGCTTTGGCGCAGGCACGGGTACAGGTTGTAGATGTGGGTATGTGTAACCAGAATCCATTCCTGATGTGGGCTGGTTTGGGTTTGGATGCAATCGTGGTGAAACAGCTGGAAAGCCGCCGCCAAGGACGCAGACGGTTTGCATTAGCCAAATACAGCGCACTAATTTTATGGGATGCTGCTGTGTGGAAAGGCTTGAATATCAATCTCATCGTAGATGGGGAGCGGGTCCAAGGTGAATTTGCGCTTGCTGTCGTAAGTAATATTCGCGGTTATGCTGGTGGCTTGGCTGAAATTTCTCCTCAAGCATGTTTGGATGATGGGCGCATGGATTTGTGGTTATTTTCTGGCGCTTCCTTAAGACAGACTTTGTTGCATGTTTGGAGGCTACTTTCTGGCCGGCACACTCGCTCAAAGCAAGTTCGACAATTTTCATTTAACCAATTGTCTATTGAAACAGAAGAGCCTCTGGCGGTACAATTAGATGGCGATCCAATCGAAATTAATCGTAATATTGAAATTCAAGTACAGTCTAGCGCGCTGAGAGTTTTAATTCCAAGTGATACCCCGGATGGTTTGTTCAAGCAGCCCGCCGAATATCTGACTCGAAGGTAAAATCTATACTTAGAAAATGATTAAAAATTTTTTCCGCATCTTATTTATTCCTTCAGTTGGATTGAGCGCCGTTGGGTTGGCCTTGCTCTTCACCGCGATCAGTTTAATGTATGTCTGGTTTACACGCCCTCCGCGAGTCCCATCTGGCTCCCCGACTGCAGCGCTTAGCTTCATTCCGGGGGCCACTTCCACCCCTCCACCTCCGACTTTAACCCCAACATTATTAGTCTCTCCAACACAGGCCGGACCTCCCACGCCACTTCCTGGAGAGATTGGAGTAGGAAGTTTAGTACAAATCTCAGGCACAGGAGGCGACGCTCTAAATATCCGCTTGGAACCTGGGCTCAGCTCTGAGGTGTTCTTTTTAGGATTCGATGCAGAGGTTTTTGAAGTGGGCGATGGACCGCGAATGGCTGATGGTTTTACTTGGTGGTATTTAGTTACTCCAGTAGATGAAGACCGCAGCGGGTGGGCTGCAAGTTTGTATTTATTATTGGTTGAAATTCCGTGAGATAATCGGAGAAAAAGCAAGCAAGAATTTGAGCCTTGAGGCATTGATGAGTGAAACAACCCCAACAGGAATTTCCGCAGACAGAAAAACTGCCGAACTAACTATCGTCTGGAACGATGGGGCAACCTGTGTTTACCCTTTCGACCTGCTGCGTAATGCTTGCCCTTGTGCCCAGTGCCGGGGCGGGCATGAGAATATGTCACCTGAACCAGATGAAAATGTATTTTCAATCCCCCTTATGGATGCCAAAATTACCCGCATGCGAAAGCTGGAAGCTGTGGGTAGTTATGCTATTAATATCGTTTGGGAGGATGGCCATGGGCACGGCATTTACAATTGGCAATATTTGCGTTCCCTGTGCCCCTCCAACCAAAAACAGGTAGAGAATAGTTGATCTTGGGCGCGGGGATATTATTGTAACTATTATTTACCTCTCCTGCTTGTTTGGCAGGCCCTAATCTTGATTCAAGGATTTAATAACACAATACTCAGGGTTATTTTACTGCCTTGTTTTTTGAAGACCGCGGCCGGTTATCGTTTAAATAAAATCCGCTGCCCTTGAACACAATTGCAGGGGCGGAATAGACACGCTCTACATGTTTATGCCCGTTTGGGCAGGCGACAATTTTTTGATTATTATGAACGGGAAGGTGTTTCTCAAAAACCTGCCCGCAGACATTGCATTTGAAATTATAGCTTGGCATCGTTTCTTAGATGAGATAACGCGTAATTACCTTACTTGTGGCAATATTATAAAAAAATAGCGCAAGAAAAACGCTAATATAATCTTAGTGTTATGTTAGATTCTGAAAACTGTAGAACCTATTCCCCGTTTTTGGCTGCTTTGGTAGGAGACCCTTTTTCTCGTTTGTAGTCTACAAAGCGATAACCAACGCCGCGTTCTGTTAGAATGTATTTAGGTTTGGCCGGATCTTGCTCAAGTTTTTGGCGCAGGTAGTTTACATACAAACGCACGTAATGCGGTTCGTCGCGGTATTCGTAACCCCACACATTAGCGAGGATTTGATCGTGGGAAATCACCCAACCTGCGTTTTGTACTAAATGATAAAGCAGACGATATTCGGTAGGGCGCAGCTTTACGAGATTGCCATCCACCCAAATCTCCCTGCGGTCAAAGTCAATTTTGAGTCGTGTATCAACTTCAATTAGACCTGTAGTTGTGCCGCGCGCAGCAACTGTGCGTCTCAATACAGCGCGCACTCTGCTGACGAGCTCTCGCGGGCTGAAAGGTTTGGTTACATAATCATCTGCGCCCAATTCCAAACCGTGTATGCGGTCTTCTTCTTCGCCTTTAGCTGTGAGCATGATTACGGGGACGTCATTGCTTTCCCTGATCATACTGAGTACTTCGAAACCATCTAGATCTGGCAGCATTACGTCGAGAAGGACTAGGTCAGGTAAGGTTTCCCGCAAGCGGTCCAATGCTTTTTGCCCATTAAAGGCTTCTTCAACCTGAAAACCATCGTGTTCAAGGTTTAAACGAATAAAGCGCGTTATGCGCTCTTCATCGTCTACAACCAGTATTCGGCGGTTGGCAAATTGGTTTTCTGACACTTTGTTTATCCTGAAAATAATTAAGTTAACAAATAATTATTCCCGAACGAATCCAATAATCCTTTCCTCTTCCTCGCTAGGCAGAATTTCCAAAAAAGCGATTTTGTTCCAGGGCCAAAGTACAATAGTTACGTCACTATCAATGTAGTGGATGTCTTTTCCATCTCTTCGGCGCGGGTTGCTTACGGCTAGGTTGGTATCGGTGGAGTTGGGCATTTCTTCAATTTCACCGACGATGGGATCTTCGTTAGAAATATGGACAATTACTGTTATTGGCATAGTACTCTCGCTATGGCTCGTCTTGACGTAATAAAGCCTGGATTTTAAATTGGCCCAATGCAATCACGTCCCCATGCTGTATTTCTCTCTCTTCATGCGGCGTGACTTTGTTGTTGTTGATTCGCGTGCCGTTGGATGAGCCAAGATCTATTATCATCAAATCATCCCCTTGAATTTTTATTGTCGCATGCAGCCGTGAAACCCCTTGGGAATAGGCTTCATAGGGCGTCAGGTCGATATCTGGAAGGATAGATTGTCCTTCGCTAACTCTCCCTATGGTGAATTCGTCTCTACCAACCAAAGGTAATATCTGCCCAGTGCGCACGATGTGTAAACTGGCGACTGCCTCGCCTGTCATTTCCGGCAGGGAGGGTGGCGGAGCAGCAGATTTTCGAGCTTCAACAGCCCGGGAATCAGAAGCGGGGATTGCTGCTGTGGATAAGCCGGATTGTTCAACAAGCTTTGTTCCACATTCGCTGCAAAACAAAGCGCCTTCTAGTTCTTGGTGGTGGCAATTAGGACAAACATTAATCATGGGGTAGATCTCTCATCAACCGGCAACAAAAGAGCACGAGTACCATATTTTATCCTTTTTTCGGCTTCTTCGCTAATCGAATTTCCCCCCTCTATTTGTTTGAGTTCCAGCATAACGGTATGTGCTAAACTAGGTTCGCCTGACATCAGCAGTTGGGTGGCTAAATTTTGCATACGTGTAGTGGCTTTCTCGATTTCTCCAGCTTCAAGCTCGCGCCGGGCTTGTTCTT
The DNA here is from genome assembly GCA_019456165.1 of Chloroflexota bacterium. Lineage (GTDB taxonomy): Bacteria > Chloroflexota > Anaerolineae > Anaerolineales > UBA11579 > VRUJ01. The sequence goes on along the minus strand of VRUJ01000043.1, from coordinate 7,111 downwards.
GGAGCCGATACAAGGATAATCGTGACATAGCCTTGATTAGTGCTTGTGGAGGCGGTTCTAAATCTGGATTTGCGCTAGTTGGGCGCGTGAACGAAAATCGTGATGACGTCGCAGGGATTGGTCTTGTAGGGATTTCTAAACTCAGCTTACCTTCTGCCAATGTTAGTGTGTCGACGTCTGGTGGAATTGATTTCACTACGAACTCCATTAGTATTGTCAAACTCGGCCCCAGGGGGATCGTGCCAATATTTATCGGAGAATCTTGGGTTAGTGGCCCGGGATCAGGAGAAAGACGGAATGTGTAACGCAGTTCAACATCTGGACCGGTATCTATCTCCATTGCAACCTGGTCTGCATAGGTTTCGGACAGTCTCGAAAATTGCTTGGTTAGGAAATGCTTGATGTCTTCAGGATTCGCAGCGTAAACGCTATTTCCACCGGTAGTTGAAACCAGCTTGTCCATGAAATTATCGTTCCACTCGCTGCCAATACCTAAGCCGTTAATAGTAATTCCTTTTTTTGCAGCATTTGTTGCCAGTTGCTGACAGCCTTCTTCGTCACCGTAAGTCCGTCCATCGGTGACTAAAATAATATGGTTGACTGTCGAAGGGTTTAAATAACGTCCCACTTCGTTAAAACCAGCCTCCAGTCCTTGCAAGATCTCGGTTCCACCGCCGGTTTTTAGCTGGCTGATGCGGGATTCAACAATTTTTTGATCCAAATCTTTCGTAGCAGGGACGATTACGTCAGCGCGATCATTGAAGGTGATTATGGCCAGCGAATCCATCGGCCTTAAACCTCGCACTATTTGGGTGGCCGTTGACTTGACCATATCCATGCGCGCCCCTGCCATTGATGTTGAATTATCTAGGACTAAGCCTATATTTAACGGCGGGTTAATAGCTTCTGTCTCATCGGTCTTGTTGGGAAGGGCCATCAAGTCCAAAAGAATATAAACTAGCTGTTGGTTGTCTATTTGGGGGATTATTGCCCGGCTGTATAGCGGATTGATCAGGATATCTGGGGGAGGGTCGATATCAACGGGAAGTGTTTTATCGTAATCGGCGCGTTTTTTATCGTCTGAAAGGGTTTCGTATGCTTCTTGGATTTGTAAAAAAAGCTCAGTTGCCGTAGGGTCATCGTTTGTGTCGGGGTGCAAGCGACGGGCGGCTTGATAATAAGCAGAGCGAATATCTTCCGAGGCTGAACCTCTCGAAACACCTAACCGTGCGTAGTAATTATCTAAATAACTCGTTGACATAAGTGGGTTTCCCCTATTTAGTTTAGTCTGTCATCCTCACCAAAATAGCAACGATGTTATCCGGTCCTCCGGCAGTATTGGCAGCTTCAACCAGGTTTTGGCAAGCTCGGTGTGGGCTGGGTGATGTGGTAATTATTTCGAAAATTTCATCATCAGATATTGCGTTCCAAAGTCCGTCTGAACATACTAAAAGGTATCCTGGAAACGGTAGAGATGCAGTAAATACATCTGGCTCAGATGGTTCTCCTTGACCAAGAGCCCGGTAAAGCATTGATTTTTGAGGGTGGACAGCAGCTTCCTCTGCTGTAATTTGCCCTAATTCTTCCAGGCGCTTTACCAGTGAATGATCCCGGGTCAGGGTCTGCATGCGGCCGTCTAGGAATACACTATATGCTCTACTATCTCCTACATGGGCGATGGTCATCTGATTCCCTATTAGAAGCACAGCAGTAAGCGTGGATCCGCCTCCAGGAGCCGTTTTAGTTACCATCCTATGGGCTTCATATACCCCGGCCCGCATAATATCTTGCAAAGATTCCTCTGGCGTCCCCGGAGATGTTCCGAGTAGCGGTTCATAGAGCTTATTTATTATGTAACTGCCCATAGCTCTGGAGGCCATTTCACTGGCTACCTCCCCGTTTTTATGCCCCCCCATGCCATCAGCAACAATGTACACTCCGAATGGTTGATTTACCGAATCTACAGCAAGGGAGGCTGTGAAGGTGAATACCGAATCTTCGTTATTGGAACGTTGGCGGCCGACATGGCGTCCGCTGCCCACGATTAGTTGGGGAGGTTCTATGCGCTGTGATTCAGAGATGATCTCATCGATCTGTTCTTCGGATAGGGGCGCGGTGGTTTCTTCATGTATTAGTGTTTCGTTTTTACCCAATAATTTGTTAATCCATTCTGTAAGAATATTGCCCACGGTTGATTCCTTGGTTATATATTTGCTTATGCTAATAATGCATAAACTTTTTTATCGTTTGAACCGAAATATACGATATCGTCATAAATTATGGGAGTGCCGGTGATGGCGCCTTCTGTAGCGAATTGCCAGCGTAAACGCCCGGTTGAGTATTCAAGGCAATATAGGCTGTGGTCCACTGATCCACAATAAACCGAGTCTTTGTAAACAACCGGTGATCCGGTAACCTGATGGTCAGTAGAGTAGCGCCACACTTCTTTAGATGTGCGTTGGTCGATACAGTAAATCACACCGTCAGCCGCACCGGTGAAAATGTAATTTTCGATGATGTAAGGAGTTGATATCGAACCCTTTCCCATGCGGAAGCGCCAGATTACCCATCCAGAGGTTGCGTCTAGGGCATAGAACGAGCTATCCATCGATGTGAAATAAACTGCATCCTTTACTACAATAGGAGAAGATGTAATTGCTCGCTTGGCTCGAAAGCGCCATTTGATTTCTCCCCTGAAATCGAGACAATAAAAATCTCCCTCTTCAGAACCAAAATAAACCAAGCTGTCTGTTACAAAGGGTGTTGAGCGCACAGGTGAACTTGTTTCAGATTTCCATGCCAAATTCCCGGATGATAAACTGATGGCGTGTAAATTCATATCATCTGAACCAACAAATACATGTCCCTGTGCGATGCGGGGAGATGAGCGTACGGGGGCTTCAGTGTAATAAGTCCAAACCACTTTTCCAGAGCGAGAAGATATTACGTGGACGCGTTTATCCTCAGAGCCGAAGTAAATATTATTTTCGTGTATCGCTGGTCTTCCCGGTATGCCTCCGTCGGCAGGGTATTTCCAATTGAATTCACCACTTGAGGCGTCTAGTGAATAGAGGTTATTGTCATAACTACCGACGTATAGGCTTCCTTCATGAAATAAGGGGGTCCCCCTAATCTCATCTTCGCAATCAAAGGTCCACAAAGGTTTGACGCCACCAGCGCGTGAAATTACGGCTGTGGGGATAGATGTTTTAGCCAGGGAGCCGGTTTTTTGGCCTGCTGTAAGCAAAGCGAGTTTGAACTCTTCCGCACTCTCGAATCTGGCTTCAGGTTCGTACTGCAAAGCCCGGTCAATCACGGCAATCAATTCATCGGATACGTTCTTATTGATTTCTTTGATAGGTCTTTCATCAAATGAAAAAGGCGCTTCTAATCGGGGATCGCGCAGGGTTAGTAGGTGGTGTAAAGTTGCGCCTAAGGCGTATATGTCAACTTTGGGGGTAGCTTCACCGCGATACTGGTCGGGTGGAGAATAACCTTGAGTGCCAACCATTGTATTTTTCTGCCCGCCTTCAAAATGTTTGGCGATCCCGAAATCTACCAGGATAACGTGGTTCTGCAGATTGACCATCATGTTAGATGGTTTTACGTCTCTAAAGATGATCGGCTCTGGTTTGTGGGAATGTAAAAATTGAAGGACATCGCAAAATTCAATCGCCCAACCTAAAATTTGTTCTTCTGGGAAAAAGGTTGTAGTTTCTGCTAGGATTTTATCCAAATCTTTCCCATTTACAAATTCGAGTATCAAGTATGCTCGTTCGTTGACAGTGAAATAATTGTAGATGTGAGGGATTGCAGGATGGCTTAGCGATGCCAAAATATTGGCTTCGCGCTCGAAAATCTTAAAAATATCCTTGCGTACCAGAGGATCAATCACCTGGATGATCATCTCTTTTACTGCCACAAGACGGATAGCTTTGAAGTTCGTATCTCTGGCGCGGTATACAACACCCATTCCTCCCCCACCAACCACTTCTTGTATCTCGTAGCGGTCTAAGAGAAGGACGCCAGATGTTAACTGAACTGGGATAGTATCGGTATCTTCGATATCTAAATTTCGAGTGGATTCCTCGCTCAGGAGCTTCTCCTTACAAAGTTAATTGCATATTAAGCAGCGGTTTTGAAATTATAGCCAGCAATTCTGGGTTTTACAAATCTATTTCGTTATAATATCATACGCTTTGATAAAGTGTTATCAGGGTATCATTATATACTATAAAAATGGATTTTCACACCCTATAGATTTTTCGACGGCTACTCGATGAGATTTGTATTCCTTCAAATTATAATAACATTTAACCAGAGAATTAATTTTCGGCTTTTGTAACTATGCCAAACTTAGAAAACTACCAATCTCCATTTTCCTGGCGATATTCCAGTCCAGAAATGCGTGCACTGTGGGGTGAGACCAACAATCGGATTACCTGGCGAAGACTATGGGTAATCTTGGCCGAGGTGCAAGCAGAATTTGGGCTGGTAAATTCGCAGCAGTTGGAAGATTTGCAGACTCATGCTGAGGATGTTGATTTAGAACGCTCGTATGAAATTGAATCCCAAATCCAACATGATCTGATGGCTGAATTAAAGGTTTTCGCAGAACAATGTTCGGTTGGTGGAGGTATCATACATTTAGGGGCTACATCGATGGATATCAAAGATAATGCGGACGTGCTGCGAACTCGTAAAGCTTTGGATTTGGTTTTGGAGGGTTTGCGCAGTTTACTATTAGTGTTGGCGGAGCAGATCATTAAGTGGGCGGATTTGCCGTTGATCGCTTATACGCATTTACAGCCTGCTGAACCTTCAACTTTAGGTTTTAGGTTGGCACAATATGCACAAGACTTACTCACGGATTGGAGAAATTTATCAACTGTCCGGCAAGGTTTGCGGGGTAAAGGGTTTCGCGGGGCGGTTGGCACCGGGGCTGCTTTTGCCGATCTTCTGGGTGTTGACAAGCTGCCAGAGTTTGAAAAAAAACTGGCCCAAAAATTGAATTTAAACTTTTTCCCGGTTTCGACCCAAACATACCCCCGCAAACAAGATTATGAAGTTATCAGCGCGCTTGCGGGTTTGGGAGGTTCACTGTATAAATTTGCGTTTGACCTGCGTGTGTTGCAATCTCCCTCTGTAGGTGAATTAGCAGAGCCGTTCGGCAGCAAGCAAGTCGGCTCTTCAGCGATGCCGTTCAAACGCAACCCAATTAAGGCCGAGAAAATCAATTCTCTGGGGCGCCAACTGGCCCAATTGCCTCGCCTCGCCTGGGATAATGCCTCGCACTCTCTCCTGGAACGCACCTTGGACGATAGCGCCAACCGCCGCACTATGCTTCCCGAGGCTTTTCTAATCAGTGATGAACTCTTGCACGTCGCCTCACAAATCTTCGATGATTTGCACGTGGACACAAACGCGATTGCGAGAAATTTAGATACATATTCTTCGTTTGCTGCCACAGAACGTGTTTTAACTAAATTGGTGAAAGCTGGGGCTGACAGGCAAATAATTTATGCGATACTCCGGGAACACTCTTTAACTGCTTGGCAAGCTGTGCGGGGAGGCGCTTTGAATCCATTAGCAGATCTGGTCTGCGAAGAGAAAGCATTCCTGGAATATTTTCCTGCGGAGAAATTGAAAGAGCTAATGAGCGCCGAGGGTTATATCGGGGATGCTCCCCAGAGGGCACGCCGTCTGGCTAGAGATATTCAAATGGCATTGGGAGAACAGGAGAATAAATCAGGAGAGGGTAAAAAGAATTAATTATCCATCAACTTGCTGCCGTACAGAAGAGCTTCACGCACCCTCATGTTCGAGTTGCGGATCTTAAAACACAGGTCGGCTGCAATGTTGGAGATCACGTTAAATCCCATCTCCAGATCGCTTTTGAGAAGCTGCATAAAAGCATTGCGTTCGATAACCAGCGCTCTACATCCATTTAGGGTGGCTTTTGCAGAAGCGGAGCGAATTCCTTGGTCCACCAGAGCGATCTCGCCAAAGGTTTGGCCGCGGTTTAGTTTTGCGATTGTCACTGGGGCTACACCTTCGTTGGTATCGCTGACAATGTTCGGATCAATCTTAATTTCTACAGCTCCACCCATAATGATATAAATTTCATCGCTGGGTGAATTTTCTGCGAAGATGGTCTCGCCAGGCTCATATTCTTTTGTGGTTGCCACACCCTGAATGCTTTTGATCTGGTCGATATTTAGATCGCTGAAGATTTCGACAGTCTCCAATATAGTTAAATCGTCCATCTCGCGGTTCTCCTGAATAATATTGTGTTGATTCGTGGATTGAGCAGACCAGAAAAAGTGTAACACGGCGGTACGAGAGGGTCAAGTTTGAAACTCCTTTTGTAAATTTGGTATCATTATCATTGCCCGAATCGGGTTTTTCTAATAATATTATGACTGAGGGTTGATGTATGACCAAACGCGACGATAAGCCAACCGGTTTAACCCAAAATACAGGCTGGAAAATAGGTGTTCGGCGCACATTTCCGATATCTCACCTGGAAGCTTGGAGGCTGATCACATCATCTACTGGGTTGAAGATCTGGTTGGGAGATGGGGCTGATGTGAGCTTAGCTTTTGGTTCTGAGTATGAACTAGCAGATGGCAGTTCAGGGGAAATCAGGGTCTTTATACCGGACTCACACCTCAGAGTTACCTGGCAACCTATTGATTGGCCCCGCTCTTCAACAATTCAAGTTCGCGTGATTCCAAAAGGTGATAAATCTGTAATATCTTTCCATCAAGAACGTCTTCCAGGGGCTGCGGAGCGAGAAGAACGCCAAGATTTTTTCAGATCGGTACTTGATGAGCTAGAAAAAGTAATGATTAGGGATTGATTATTTAAGTATCTAACCCAAGTTGCCACCTTGCTATGGTTTCACAAAATTTGAACTGATTGTCCGGTTTTCAAATAATCTTTTCAGGGATTCTTCGGTCGAAGCCCCCCGGTTTTCTTGCTCAGAATGACACAAATTTTGTCATTCTGATTACTATGACTATGTCAAGCTTTTAATAATAATGCGGGGTGAATAGAACGATAATTTGAGATATAAGGTGTTTGCGTTTTTACTACTGCACACATGATT
>VRUJ01000042.1 GCA_019456165.1 Chloroflexota bacterium | reverse complement strand
TATATCTCAAATTATCGTTCTATTCACCCCGCATTATTATTAAGAGCTTGACATAGTCATAGTAATCAGAATGACACCTCGCTAAGTTACGAATATCATGTTGCAAGTAAAAATAAACTGTCATTCTGAGCGACCATAGGGAGAGAAGAATCTCCAAATCATCCTATCAATTAGTAGACATAGTTGGAATTTGATAGGCGTTGATGATTATATAATTTCTCAATCCGGATAAAATCTTTATCTTCCTAAAGGTCTTTTAGCCGGAATTCCTTCTCTGCGGGGGTATTTCTCAGGGGTATGATCCATTTTCTCCACCAAGACCAGACTGCGTTCCTCTAACACTCCCGGTAGGGTCACAGGTATTACCTCTATCAACCCCCCACCCAAAATTGCCATCGCTTCACTCGCCGCGTCAACCTCCCCCTTAATCCGCGCTCCTTTTTGAGCTAGCATAAAACCCCCAACCTTGACAAAGGGCAAAAGATACTCACATAGCACTGGCAGCGCAGCCACAGCCCGCGCCAACGCCCAATCATATGTCTCTCGGTGGGTTGGTAAATGCCCGGCTTTTTCTGCACGTATGTGCAGCACTTCAACATCGTCCAGGCTTAGAACTTGCACCATATGTTCCAGGAATGCGGCTTTTTTGCGGTTGGATTCCACCAGTGTCAACCCCATCTCCGGATGGATGATTTTGAGTGGCAGACCTGGAAACCCTGCGCCTGTGCCAACATCCACCACCCTCCCCATTGGAGAGCCTTGCATGGCTAATAAACAACTCAAGGATTCTAAGAAAAGTTTTCTTTCCACCTCTTGCGGTTCCCGGATGGCAGTCAGGTTAGAGCGCTGGTTCCAATCGGCCAATTCATGCTGGTAGGTATCAAAAGCCGAGATCTGTTCTTGGGTGAGACTGATCCCCAATCCAGTTTTTGCTTCTTTGGGTAATACATGCATAACCACATTATACCGCTTGCCCGTCGGATTACTTGAGGATAGAATCAAACAATGCGCAGCTCACGATTAAAACTTATCATTATCAGTCTGGTGATACTGGAAGTTTTTAACACGCAGCAAACTAAGGCACAGAGTGTTCCAGCGCAGGCCTACGTGTCGGGAGTGGTTGGGAATGCCCAATCTTACGCCTTGTCTTGCGAATCCAGATCAGCTGCTGACTTAGCAACCTTCTGGGGAGTCTCGGCTAGCGAAAGCCAAATCCTAAACTCCCTGCCTAGTTCCGATAACCCTGAGGTGGGTTTTGTGGGTGACGTAAACGGTACTTGGGGTTATATCCCGCCGAATCCTTACGGCGTGCATGCCAATCCTATCGCCCAGGTCCTGCGCAACCATGGTCTAAATGCTCACGCTCGTTACGGCATGTCCTGGGTAGAATTGCAAAGTGAAATCGCGGCTGGCCGCCCGGTGATCGTCTGGGTGATTGGGAAAGTATGGTCTGGCACACCCCAGATCTACACAGCCCTGGATGGCTCTCGAGTCACAGTGGCAGCCTTTGAGCACACTATGATCTTTATAGGGTATGACCAATCTTTAGTCCACCTAGTGGATGCGGGAACCGGTTTTACACTGACTTATAACTTAAACAATTTTCTGAACTCCTGGGGAGTATTGGGGAACATGGCAGTTACAGTAAATGGAACCCCACCACTGCCGCCAAGTAGTGGGCATAGCTATATCGTACAACCGGGTGATTATCTTAGCATGTTAGCAGTACGCTTCGGAACAACCTGGCAAAACCTGGCCGCTTGGAACAATATCAGCTACCCGTACATCATCTATCCCGGGCAGGTGTTGATCATCTCTCCTGGAGGTCCTGAGCCAACTCAAGCTCCTACCTCTGTGCCCACTGCTAATCCTACCAATGCTCCCACAGCCGTTCCCACCCAGGTTCCGACTGCCATACCCACACAACCTCCAACAACCATTCCTACACAGGCTCCCACCGCGCAACCCACATCCGCATCTACCACCGCGCCCACGCAAGCGGTAACTTCTGCCCCAACTCAGGTCCCAAGCCCAACTCCCACAATCGGTCCTGTCCCCGAGACTTATACTGTGAAACAAGGTGATCACTTGATGCAGATCGCCAGGGACTTTCAACTGGATTGGCAGGAAATCGCAGAACTGAACGGGTTGGTATGGCCGTACACAATCTATCCGGGGCAAGTTTTACAGCTGCCTGGTGGGGGTTCCACTTCTCCGCCACCACCGCCGCCCCCCACTCCCACGCCAGCGCCACCGGAGATCCCCCCGGAGACTTACGTCGTCCAACCGGGCGATTATTTAGTAGCTCTGGGGAGGCTTTGGGGAATTAGCTGGCAATCCATAGCTGCTGTGAATAATATTTATTACCCATTTATTATTTACCCAGGACAAGTATTACGAATGCCATAGATTGATTGATACTACAGGGGAAAAGTAAGCCATTTGCTTTACATCTCCCTTTTATGTCATTCCGAACCCCCCAAATGGGGGTGAGGAATCCCCATAAGCTAGGCTTTTTTCTAGGTCAGGATCCTTTACATTACAACTATTCAGGGATTCCTCACTCCTTCTAGTCGCTCGGAATGACATTTCTGTGTAGTCTAGCAGCGAAGAGTCTAGCTAACATCAATGAACTGTACTTCAGATTTTTTCTGGAAAGATTTGATAATATAAAAACAGAGAAATCAGGATATACTAGATTAATTAACTATCATGTAAGAACGGAAATTTTGAATCGCCTACAAATCACCCTAATAATCTTATTTTTATTCACGGCATGCACTCCTGCCCCAACCACCCAGCCTCCAGAATCTAGCCCCACTCCCACCTTCATCCCAACGTCTACGAGTACCTCCACACCTACTTCATTACCGACGACCACATCCACACCAACAATAACCCCCTACCCACCTTTATCACCTCAAGGTCCATACTTAATGTATCAAGAATACGGCAACCTAATCATTTTAGATGCAGATGGCAGTGGACGGCGCGTAATTGATTTACCAGAAGGGGGAGGTTTCAGGAACTTTCAAAAATCCATCTCTCCAGATGGCCTTTGGGCAGCCTTAATCCTTGGATCGCCATCAAGATCACCGTTTTGGAGCTTGAACTTACTCTTTATTCCAGATGGTAGTATCCAACTAATCACTCCTTTGTTATCCGAAGACTATGCAACTTCTCCACGATATATGCAAACATCAATCCCTTGGCTGAATTGGTCTCATGATAGCCGATCTCTTGCTTTCGCAGGAGCAATGGATGGATCATTGGGCAATTTATTCGTTTACGATCTAGACACTAATCAAATCAGACAATTAACTGATATCTCGGAGAGATTCGAGACAATTGACTGGTCACCGGATGACGATTGGATCCGGTTTCATACAATCTCACAGAGCCAAACTTGATTGATAACACAGAATCATATTTCATAGTCCCCGCAAATACTGAAACTCCTGTTGATGCTTTAGGGATCGGTGGGGGAGGGGGTTGGGGTTGGATCTCTGCGGATATAATTTACATGGTAGATTATCCACATGGTTGTTGTGGCCCAAGAAATATTCGCTACATTAATGTCAGAACTGGTCAAAGAACGGTGGTATGGGGTGGTCCGATAATCGCATATGCATATGATCCAGAGTTGAAAATTTTCGCAATATCCAGTCCTCCAGATACAGACACATTGGGTACATACCTCGTAGATTTGAATGCTAATAAAAGAAAGATTTCAGAGGATTATTTTTGGCATTTAGAGTATTTAGGTGGGGAATCTTTTCGATTCATCGGGTATAACGGCACGAATGTTTTGGCCATACGTGAGGATGGCTCAATGGTCCAGATAACCGAAAAACCATTTGATCATGTTGCATCCTCCCCAAACAACCAATGGTTTGTACTCAATGACCAACAAGATATATTCTACTACCTAAATCAAAGCGATACAGGAATGGATTTGTTTTCGGAATCCGGGCAATATTTACGCGCGATAACAGATCAAGAGGTAACCACTGTCCTTTGGCGACCTGATTCTGAAGGATTATTTTTTATCGCGGGGAGCTTATACTACGTAGATATCCCCGATGGTCTGCCGGTGTTAATCGATTCCTGCGAACCGGAAGGCTGCGCGTTTCCTTATGAAAAAGATTTTGTTTGGTTGCCTTAACTCCAGGGAAAGAGTCCATCCGAGAAACCTCATTGGGTCCATTTCTCCAATAATCCACCATAAACAACAAACCCCCCGCCAACCAATAGACGAAGGGGAAACCAAAACAACGCCTGAAAGGACTCAGGCGGGGGAAAATAACATTTCAAACTGGTTGATTATTTAGCTGCGGCTCTGGGACGTTTCTTATTATAGCGATAAGTTATGCGCGCCCGAGATAGGTCGTATGGGGACATTTCAAGGGTGACCTTATCTCCCAGTAGGATGCGGATGTAGTAGCGGCGCATTTTGCCAGATAAGTACGCCAGTACCTCATGTCCATTTTCCAGCTCTACCCGGAACTGGGTGCCGGGTAACGCTTCAATAACCGTGCCTTCAACTGTGATTTTCTCTTCTTTTGCCTTAGCCATATGCTTCTACTCCTCAGAACTTAAACAAAAACTCGGCGTATTCGCAGTATCAGCCGAGTAGAAGTGCATCTGAGTTCCAGATCAATAATCTCTATAGAGAATGATTTTTCTCCTTGATTATCATTAAAAGTCTCCGGCAAACCTACGAACTGTAGAATTATACCCTTTCGCAAACTCGTTTGTCAAACATAAAATAATATAATTAATCTACAAAATCTCATAGAAATACCAAATCTTGTAATTATGGCTGTTTTGGTCTTTTTTGCCCAATTTTACCCTCCAAAGAGCAAATGAACTGCATTTAGGGTATACTGATGAAAATTAACTTTGAGAGCGATTATGAGCCTAAAATCTGAAAAGAAACGCTGGGAAGAGGAGGTACATAGACCCCTTTTATCCCGTTTTCCTGAACGGAAGGAGGAGTTCGAAACATCCTCCGGAATCACATTACCACCCCTGCTCACACCCCAAGGCTCGGATGGGCAATATTCTGATGATTTGGGCTTCTCTGGCGAATACCCATTCACGCGCGGCATACATCCCGGCATGTACCGCGGCCGTCTGTGGACTATGCGTCAGTACGCGGGTTACGCCTCCGCGAAAGAATCCAACCTTCGTTACCGCTACCTTCTCGAACAAGGTCAATCCGGGCTATCCGTCGCCTTCGACCTGCCAACCCAAATAGGCTACGATGCTGACGATCCCAACGCGGTTGGGGAAGTAGGTAAAGTGGGCGTCTCAATCTCATCTTTGGAAGACATGCAAACGCTATTCCAAGAGATACCCCTGAGTAAAATCTCCACCAGCATGACGATAAATGCACCGGCTGCGATACTATTAGCCATGTACATCGCGGTTGCTAAACAGCAGGGAGTGGAAACCAGCAAATTACGCGGCACAGTGCAGAACGACATCTTGAAAGAATACGTCGCCCGAGGCACCTATATCTTTCCGCCCAAACCATCCATGCGATTAATCACTGATGTGTTCAAGTACTGCCAGGCAGAAGCGCCGAGTTGGAATACGATCAGCGTCTCCGGCTACCACATCCGCGAAGCAGGCTCTACCGCGGTGCAGGAAGTGGCTTTTACCCTGACCAACGGCATTGCCTACGTGCAGGCTGCCATACAAGCTGGTTTGAATGTAGATGACTTCGCAGCGCAGATATCGTTCTTCTTCAACGCGCATAACAACTTTTTGGAAGAGGTAGCCAAATTCCGCGCCGCCCGTCGAATGTGGGCCAAGATCATGCGTGAACGCTTCAAAGCGAAAAAACCACGCTCTTGGATGCTGCGCTTCCACACACAAACAGCCGGTTCAACCCTGACAGCCCAACAACCGGAGAATAACGTAGTGCGCGTGACGCTTCAAGCGTTGGCCGCGGTAATGGGTGGAACACAATCTCTACACACCAACAGCATGGACGAAGCCTTGCAGCTCCCCAGTGAGAAAGCCGTGCGCATTGCCCTACGCACACAGCAAGTGCTCGCCCACGAGTCTGGGGTTGCGGATACGGTTGATCCACTGGCAGGTTCTTACCTTGTCGAGTATTTGACCGATGAAATCGAGGGCCGGGCTGGTGACTACATCAAGAAAATCGATGAAATGGGAGGCGCACTAGCCGCAATCGAAAACGCCTATATGCAAAACGAGATCCACGCGGCTGCTTACCAATTCCAACAAGCAGTAGAACGCGAAGAAGAGATCATCCTGGGTGTAAACGCTTACCAGACTGAGGAACAAATTGAATTTGAACGTCTGGAAGTCAACCCAGAAGTAGAGGCCGCTCAGCGCGGACGGTTGAAGACTCTGCGCAATAACCGCGATTCTTCCAAAGCCAGCGAACTGCTCACAAAGTTGGAAGCGGCGTCTCGCAGTGACGAAAATCTGCTGCCATTATTCATCGAATGTGTAGAAAATCAACTCACTCTGGGAGAAATTTGCGGGGTACTGCGCCAGGAATGGGGCGAGTACCAGCCTGCGACCTGGGGATAATAACACCCCTGAGGTAAACACCTGAGAATAAATTCTTGCGCTAAATACCCGATCATTATGATTATTTAGGATAGATAGAAACCATGACCCGCATCAAGAAAATTGACCACATAGCATTTGTCGTAGACGATATTGAGGATGCCTTGGACTTCTGGCACGACACCCTGGGATTAGAACTTTCACATGTCGAGGATGTGCCTGACCAGAATTCGGTGGTTGCCTTCTTACCCGCTAAAGAAAGCGAGGTCGAACTGGTACGACCAACCACGGAGGATTCCGGCGTTGCCCGGTACTTGAAGAAAAAAGGGCCAGGTATGCATCACATTTGTTTCGAGGTCTACGATATTGAGGAGACCCTGGCGCATCTGAAGAGCCGGGGCGTGCGATTGATTAATGAAGTGCCACAGATAGGTACAGCCGGCAAGAAGATTGCATTCATCCATCCTCAAAGCACTCATGGTGTCTTGGTGGAGCTGTATGAGCTAACCGCTCAGGAGCCGCAAATCAGGCTGGCGCGTGCCCGACGTTTGGCAGACCGCGTACTAACGGGAGGTCAAACTCGAGCATCTGCTGCTTTAGATTTCCTACGCAGGATCAGAAGGAATCGCGGAAATTCCGAATAGGGTGAAGAACCCCGCAGCAAGGTATTCTGGCTTTTTCCATACAAACTGAAAGATTTTGAGGGGGACAAATCAAAAAACAATAATTCAAAAGCATATCTGCTTCAGCTTTGCACTGCAACCCTGGAGGCTTGTATTCGTATTTAATTATACAACACCTAATTTCAAGGAGAAAGCGATGAACAACTTTAACCAATCCCTAGTGAAATTCTTCAGTGTGGTCGGAGAAGTGCAAGCCTATGTAAACATATTTTACCTGCTATTAGCCTTCCCTCTGGGAATCTTCTACTTTGTTTTCCTGGTAGCCGGATTGGCAGCAGGTATCCCCCTAACCGTGATCTGGATTGGAATTCCAATTTTATTGTTGGTACTTGGGGGCTGGTGGCTGCTGGCAGCTTTTGAACGACAAATGGCGATTTGGCTGCTCAAAGAGAACATTGTTCCGATGGCGCTAAATAACAGGGGAGAAGAAGGTGTATGGAAGCGTTTAATAGCGCACCTTACCAATCAAGTAACCTGGAAAAGCCTCTTGTTTCTGTTCGTAAAATTCCCTCTAGGGATCGCATCTTTTGTGGTTGTCGTAATTTCTGGAACAATTACAATCGGCTTTCTCAGTGCCCCTCTATTTTATAAATCATATGAATGGGTTGTAAATTTCGCCCCCGGAATCGTCTGGCGTGTCGATTCTTATAATGAAGCCCTCATAGCGGCGTTGATCGGTTTATTGATGTGGCCTGTTAGTCTGCATATCATTGGTTGGGTTGCAAAAGTATCAGGTAGATTTGCAGCCTTTATGCTTGGTTATCAGAATTACACTGATGCATTAAACAGCACAGAAATCTAAGATGTCATTTCATGCTGCTGATTTGAATCAGACTGTTTTTTTTTCTGATTTTGCTTAATAACCCTCAAATGTCAAAATATCAAGCACAATATAGCCTTTGATACATTCAATTGTTGCTAATAATTCTATGCAAATCTATTTCACATCCAGCATATCATATATTAATTAACATTTCTATAAGCGCTTCAGTAGAAAAAAGATTATTCGTAACAGCGCTGAATGAAAACAATTATTTTGCTTCTACCCGCCGGTTTACAATCGCGATGCTGCCAACCACCAAGCTGCCACCTACCAACAGGTTCCAATCCAAGGCTTCGTTGAGGAATAATACACCTAGAAGTACACCGATAACGGGGAAGGTATATGCCACCAAAGAAGTCCGCGTAGCGCCCACCTTATGCAACAAGTAGTAAAAAAGGACGTAAGCAAATCCCGAACCAATGATACCTAGCCACAGAAGCGCCAACCAGGCAAGAGCTGAGTCCGGGAATGTAAGCGGAGACTCAACCAACGGCGTTAAAACCCACAATAACAGATCGGCAAAAACTACAGGAATAAACGCTTGAATAATTGGGGAAACATCCTGCATGCGTAGTCGGGCAAATACCGAACCACCGCTGTACAATAATGCTGCCAACAATATCGCAGCTTGCCCCAACATGCTGTTGCTGGCACTCAGATTTAAATCTCTCAATAACAAGATCAAAACACCTGCAAAACCCACCAAAACCCCAGCGCCGCGCAAGAGATCTAGACGGTCATCCCTTAAGAACAAGTGGGCGAAAATTGCCGTAAATATAGGCACACTGCTCATAAGAACGGCAGTTATCGTTGACTCGACATGCAATTCACCCCAGGTAACTAACATGAATGGGGCTGCCACGTTTACGACTGCCAATACAATTAGGCCGCCCAGGTGACGTCTCCCACGAGGCCAATCCGGTCTGCGAAAATAGATATAGGCTGATAAACCCAACCAACCAAGTAATAACCGGGTAGCAACCAGGGTGAAAGGTCCAATCTCTTGGACGGCGATCTTTATCCAAAAGAAAGAAGACCCCCAGGCCAGCGACACTCCCAAAAACGCAAAGATTTCTTTTGATTTCAAGAAATACTCCCAAACAAATATCTTCAATTACATAAAAGAAAAGTATACCGCTTTTTGAATCCTAATCGGGGAATAGTCCCCTTGTCTAAATTCACCGAACGTTAGGGAAAGATTAACCCTCCCCGAAAACTCGCTTGCCTCCAACCCCCGCTTTCGAGAAATAAGAATCCAGGTAAAGCGTTAAAGTTATGCAAAGGTTTTTTACTTCACATTTTGGTATATTTGAAATACATCCGCGATTTTCTACTCGTACCTCAACGCCTCGACCGGTTCTAAATTTGCGGCTCGGTTGGCTGGGTAGAGGCCGAAGAATAATCCAACTGCGGTGGAGAACAATGTCGCCAGTAGAACCGCATCCATGCCAATCAGGGGTGTAATATCAGCATCGTTCGCAGCCGCGATGCTCCCAACGATAAGCGAGATAATCCATCCAAGTAGTATTCCGATCAAACCGCCTGAGAGACTCAACAGGGAAGATTCAGTCAGAAATTGGACCAAGATATCTTTTTTACGCGCTCCCAAGGCCTTGCGCAGCCCGATTTCACGCGTACGCTCGATCACAGATACCAACATTATGTTCATGATGCCGATACCGCCAACAAGTAAAGAAATGCCTGCGATGCCGCCTAAGAAGATGGTCAACACCCCCGTGATTGCCGCTGCGGTCTCCAAGAAGTCCTGTTGGTTAAAGATGGTGAAATCATCCTCAGCTATCGCTGTGCGATGCCGTGCGCGTAGGATCTGAGCAATCTCTTCTGTAGCTTGGGGGACAGCTTCCGCGGTAATCGCTTGGATGAAAATCACATCTACGCTGTCGCGGGTTGAACGCCGGATTAGACGCGCTTGCGCGGTAGTCATAGGAATTAATACTTGATCATCCTGACTGCCAAAGCTTGATCCGCCTTTTTCCTCCAGGATGCCGATCACCCGGAATGGTTGGCCTTCAATACGCACAGTTTCTCCGGTCAGGCCAGCTTTCCGTCCAAATAAATCTTCGGCGACTTCAGTACCTAATAAAACCACCGCAGCTTGCCCGAGCATATGGACTTCATTGATGAATTCACCCTCGCTGACATTGAAATTTCGCACGGGCGAAAAGTCTGGTGTCACACCGATAACACTGGTTACCGTACTCTCTCCACTGAAGGATACTTCCGCATTGCCTTGTAAAGTTGGTGCTACACCTATCACTGAAGGCGCCTGGAAAGGATCAGCTATTGCTTCTGCGTCTCCCAGCGTTAGGGGTTTGGGATTATTTACCTCCTCCGAGCCGCCCGAAAACACGAACATCAAGTTAGTTCCAATCCCTTGTATCGAACCAGTAATGGATTCTTCAGCCCCCTGCCCGATGGCCAGCATCGCAATTACCGCGCCCACGCCGATAACGATCCCCAAAATAGTGAGGCTTGAACGCAATTTATTAGAGATCAAACTTTCTAAAGCTTCAATAAAGGAGCGCCAAATATTCATTGTTTAGCTCCTTTGGTTTCATGCTCCACAACACCGTCCCGTATGTGAATGATGCGTTGTGTGAATGCAGCAATTTCTGGATCGTGAGTAACAATAATTAAAGTAGTTCCATTATCTGCGTTCATCCGCAACAGTAATTCCATGATCTCATCACCGGATTTGGAATCCAGGTTTCCGGTGGGTTCGTCAGCCATAACAATTGCTGGATTGGTCACCAGTGCCCGTGCGAGAGCGACGCGCTGCTGCTGCCCTCCAGAAAGTTCATTAGGCCGGTGCTTGATTCTATCCCCCAAACCAACAGCTTCCAGGGCTTCTTTGGCTCGTTTACGTCTATCCTTGACCTTCTCCGCATACCGCAAAGGCAGTTCCACGTTTGCCAAGGCAGTCGCACGCGGCAATAAATTGAAAGTCTGGAACACAAAACCAACCTTGCGATTACGAATGCTGGCTAATTGGTCGTCGTTCAAATTTTCAACGCGCTCACCATCCAACCAATAATCGCCAGAAGTGGGGCGATCAAGGCAGCCGATCATGTTCATGAGGGTGGATTTCCCTGAGCCAGACGGGCCCATTATGGACACCACCTCCCCAGGGTCTACAGTTATCGACAGCCCCCGTAAAGCATGCACTTCCACATCTCCCATGATATAAACTTTTCTAAGATCGCGTGCTTCAACCACAAATTCGCTCACGGTTACCTCCTTCCTCCACCAAAGAAGCCGCCCCCGCCACCTGAGCCAGGCTCGCTAAAGAAGTCAGTTGGCGGATTTAGCACGATCAAGTCACCAACTTGCAGTTCAGTCTCAAGTACTTCGCTGTGAGTATCTGTCGAGAAACCTAGTGTGATAATAACAGTTTCTAGGCGACCAGTCGCCTGCAACACGTATACCACACGGTGGCCATCCAGGACCCGAACCGCCCGGTTGGGGACCAACAAAGCTTCTTCCAATTCGTTTACCACAATATTTACCGCTGCGGTCATGCCTGGTTTGAGAGCCTCATCCGCATTCAACAACTCAACAGTAACATTAAAGTTGACTACACCTTGGTCATTTGAACCGACCAATCCAACTTCAATCACTTTCCCCTCATATTCAGTCTCAAGGATGGCATCAAAGATAAGAGAAACTGTTTGGCCTACTTCGATGCGGTTGATATCTATTTCCGATACTTGTAGATCTACCAATAAGCGGGAAAGATCATCCAGGCGAAATGCTACCTCGCTGGGTGATACAAGATCCCCTGTTTTGTGATTAATCTGGG
Source organism: Chloroflexota bacterium (assembly GCA_019456165.1). Lineage (GTDB taxonomy): Bacteria > Chloroflexota > Anaerolineae > Anaerolineales > UBA11579 > VRUJ01. Next base: position 23,485 of record VRUJ01000042.1, on the reverse strand, counting down.
TGACCGTTCCATCAAAAGGTGCTTCAATGTGGTCAAAACTAAGTGTCGCCTCCACGGCAGCGATATGAATTTGAGCTGCGTTGATATCTTCTTCAGTTGGGCCAGCTTCCAGGCGCGCCAATTCATCAAGGGCTTCCGCTAATTGTGCTCTAACTAATTCCAAGTCTGCTTGGGCAATTGCCATATCTAACTCGGAAGCGGTGCCTGTTAGAGCATTATATAGGCGGACAGCAGCATCGTAATCATTTCGCGCCTGAGCTAACTGGCTCAATAGTGAAGCGCGCACCAGGTTATTTTCAGGTTTATTTGCATAAGGGTCATAATTATCCTGCGCTCTTTCCAGCTTGTTGAGTGCCAGAACGACATGGGCTTGGGCTTGATCAATACTAGTTTGCGGACCTGGAGCGCTTAGGTTGTAAACCAACCGTTCTGCGGTCTGTACAGTTTTCTCAGCTTCCGTTATTTGTTGTTCCGCCTGAACAATGTATATTTCTGAATGGGCTTCGTACAAGTCCTCCAGCGCTTTTTCAGCAGTTACAAGATCTGCTTCCGCGAGAATCACATTTTGGGGTAAAGAAGAATGTACCAGGTTTGCGAGAGCATCTTCCGCGGTTACATCATCCCCGACTGAAACAGTTACTTCGGCAACTATTCCGCTGGTCTGCCAGGAAATATAAACTGTCTGGTTGGCACGCACAGTCCCCGTGGCGCCGACAGTGGCGACCAATGAACCGATCTCAGCCGGCTCTGTCTGCAAATTATCTAAGAGGTTGGCATTTTGTTGACGTCGGCTATAACCTCGGTAACCAATAAACGCGCTTGCCAGTACGATGACGATCACAGTTATAGTTATGGTTTTTCTCATCTGTTTTCTCCTAATGATTCCGATGGCTCAAATCGAACGACCGGGCATCAAAGATATTTTTAAACTTGAACACATCACCCATCTCCAACATATTTATCCTCCGAGGAAAATATAGCTTTTTCCAGCAAGATTAATAATTGCTCTTGCTCTTCCGGGCTCAGACCAGCCAGGAATTTTTGAGTGAATTCATATCGCTTGGTTCGTACGCTTTTTTGTAGAGCTTTCCCTTTCTCTGAAAGATATATTCGTGTGGCACGCTTATCTTGTGGGTCTGGACGAGCTTCTAAAAAACCTGCTTCGGTCAGGCGGTGAATCCCTACACTCACAGTTGGTGCGCTCAGCCCCAATTCAGCGGCGATGTCTTTTAGGCGGCAGCCAGGAGACAAAGAAACACGCCGCAGTAAAGCCATTTGTGGAAACGAGATGTCGGTCCCTTTGAGCGGCATTTCACCGATACGTAGTTTACGCATCCGCCTCAGCAGGGAAATTAATTTCCGTGCAGATTGATTAGTATTTTCCATAAAACAATTTCAGTTACTTAGTTAGACTAACTAAATATACAATCCAACTGCTTAATAGTCAATGTTTGATTATTAGAATTCAATTAATAAAAATCACAAATCGATTGTTAGCCGATCTGTGACTTGAAGTCGAAATATCCACCCATTAATAATTTGGGGCCTATATCATTAGGCTATAGCAAACACAACCAAACCCATTAACGATTTAATCCAATCTTTACTGATCAAGAAGTTTCTAAATACCGCTCCACTTCCCAGTCAGTTACCTTCATAGAGTACTCCTGCCACTCAGCCTGCTTGGCTCTATCGAAAACCTCATAAACCACCGGTCCTAAAGCTTGCCGCAAAACAGAATCGTTTTTTAATTCCCCTAAAGCCTCAGCCAACGAACCAGGCAATTCAGGAATATTTTTAGCTTTTCGTTCCTCAAGGGATAATTCATAAACGTTAATATCATTAAGAGGTTCTGGAAGATCCAACTCATTTTCGATACCATCCAACGCTGCAGCTAACATCACCGAGAAAGCCAAATAGGGGTTTGCAGATGGATCTGGACAGCGCAATTCCGCCCGTACAACTTTTTCCTTTCCAGGAGGGGCTGACGGAATGCGGATTAGTGCAGAGCGATTGATTTGCGCCCAACCTACGTACACGGGAGCCTCATAACCAGGTATCAGCCGCTTGTACGAATTCACCGTGGGAGCTAATACCGCGGACATGCCACGAGCGTGGGCTAACTGACCGCTAATGAATCCTCTACCAATAGCGGACAAGTAGTATTCAGCTTTAGGATCATAGAAAAGGTTGTTGCCATCCTTATCAAACAAGGATTGGTGGACATGCATCCCAGAGCCGTTGATGTTGTGGATGGGTTTGGGCATGAATGAAGCAACCAGACCATGTTGGGCAGCAATTGCTTTTACCGTATACTTCATAGTCAATACATTGTCTGCTGCTCGCAAGGCATCTGAAAAGCGAAAATCGATTTCATGCTGTCCCAAGGCGACCTCATGATGCCCCATCTCAACTTCCAAATTCATAATCGAAAGGGCATCCATCAGCTCTGTGCGCACGCGCACCGCCTCGTCGTTAGCGGAAAAATCAAAATATCCACCTACATCGTGAGGCACGGGATGTATGTTCTCAGAACCGTTACGTGTAAAGAGGAAAAATTCCGGTTCAGCTCCCACATTGAAGACCCACCCATTTTCATCAATTTTCTTTAACAAACTTTTCAAGGTCCCGCGAGGGTCGCCGATAAAGGGAGTGTCGTCCGGTTGGTAGATATCACAAAATACACGAGCCCGGCGCATCTCTGGGGGGGTCCAAGGCAATAGCGCATATGTTTCGGGATCGATAATAAGATGCATATCGCTTTCTTGTATGCGGGCGAAGCCTTCTACGGATGAGCCGTCAAACCAGACCCCTTCATCTAGGGCATTAGGCAAACGGTCTGTAGGTATATCGACGCTTTTTACAGCTCCGACAACGTCAGTGAACTGCAGAGAAACAAATTTAACATTATCTTCCTTTACTTTTTTCAAAAATTCTTTGTTGTCCATGATTACTCCTTCAACTTATAAAACCAAAACTGTCAGTTCAAACATTCGATCTAGTACGTCATATGTAAACTACTTTGCAACCACACACCTCCTTAAACCTTAACCAAAAAATGGATACGTCGGGCGTATCCATTCATTATTTAAGGAGTTATCTGATAGGCTACACCCTTCCAAATTGCAGGAATGCTTGTGCAGAGTTCCTGCGCTACCGTGCAGCCTTTGTCCACCCGTCGCCGGATGATTTTGAAGCTGAACTATTTCGGAAGGGAGAAAAGAAGCCCGTAGCCAGGCTTCAGAGGCATCCGCTGATCGATTCGATTTTTCCCCGGTCGCCCGGGGTTAGCACTCCCATCGCTGGGAGGAACCTCCACCTCGTAAACTCATTCTTAGAATGAATCTCAGTCGCTAATTCTCCAAATTCAATTATTAAGGTAGCTCAATCTTAGCAGGGCAATGCATGGGTGTCAATACCCCTAATGGGTACTAACTGGTTGGAAAAGTAAAACAAACCCTGAAGATCGAGAGATAACAATCTCCGATAGTTCTATTTAAAAGTATGTTGGAGGCACTATTTGAGAATGCGTTTTAACCTTCGGAATACAAAAGCAGACAACTGCCGCAATTCGGGTACGCGCAGCAAGAAGAGTAAACCCGCATAAATCCCGCCTCCAAGCAAGATGCCACCCAGCGCAAGCACCCACACCGGCTGCCCAGCAAAAGCGTTTAGCAGGAAGATCAGCCCAAACGACATTACCAGCCCAGCCACAACAGCTTGTCCAGCGCCAACCAAGATGCTGCGGCCTTCCAGGCCATCTAAGCGGCGGCGCATCAAGGCAAGCAGCACGACCATCTCCAAAGTGGTCGCCAGCGAGTTAGCCAGAGCTAGGCCGCCGTGGGGCGCCCACCCCAGACGAGTGAACCAGGCTGGGAAAGTCAGGCTGAAGATCACATTCAGGCTCATCGCTCCTGTACCGATAAACACCGGTGTCTTGGTATCGTGCAGGGCGTAGAAAGCGCGTGAGACGATCTCAACCAGAGAATGCCCCACTAGGCCAATCGTGTACCACAGCAGGGCCCAGGTTACCAGATCGGTTGAGGCGGCATCAAACTCTCCGCGCTCATACAACATTGCAACCACCGGGGAACGCAACAGTATCAAACCCAAAGTAGCGGGCAAAGAGAGGAACACGATACTTCGAATAGTCCCCGCTAGCGAAGCGCGCATTTCGCCAGGCTCGCCCCTAGCAATCTGAGCGGAGAAGGTAGGCAATGCCGCTACCGCGATTGCTTGTGCGATGACTACTTGCGGCATGGTCATTATGCGCCAGGCATAGTCTATGGCTGATAAACTCCCCTCCGGCAAACCCGAAGCGATGATTATGTTGACCAAGAAATTAAGCTGCACAATCGCAACCCCCAGCAGGCGTGGAGCCATCAAGCGGCCCACCCCGCGCACAGCAGGCAGGCGCAACCCAAGGCTAAATGTAAAACGGCGCTCTCGAAGTTTCAATAACCCTGGAAGTTGGACGATCAGATGCAAACCAGCCCCCAGAACAGTACCCCAGGCCAAACCCTGGATACCCATTGTTGGGGTGAACACCAACAATCCAAATATCATCCCAGACCAGTACATGGTTGGGGCTAACGCGGGCAAAAGAAATTTTTGATGCGTGTTCAATACACCCATTATCAAACCGCTAATTCCAAATATCACCGGGGAAAGCAGCAGGATACGTAACAGTTCAATTGTTAGGGATTGCTGGGCTGGGGAAAAATCCGGGGCTAGCTGAGCGACAACAGGTTCGGCGAAGACCCACGTTAGAGCGCTCACCAAGGTGAGGATCAAAACAACTAAATTTGCAATTCCGGATGCGAGCTTCCAACCCCCAGCGCGGTCATCCTTTTCTAAGAACTCGGTAAAGGTGGGGATAAACGCGGAGGCCAATGCTCCCCCTGCTACCAGGTTAAAGAGAATGTCAGGCAAGCGGTGGGCTGCGTTGAAAGCATCCAAAACTTCGCCCGCGCCAAAGATGCGCGCTGTAAGCATGGTTCGCAAAAGGCTGGCGAGATTGCTGATCACAAAACCAAACATCACCACCCCTGCGGCCCGCGCTATCTGGCGGTTGGAAGAACTTGCTACTGGATTATCATTATTGGTTTCCACGATTCCAGATTATAGCAGTAAACTAAACGGGGTTTGTTTAGGTAGGCTTTGAATATATAATGCGCCCCTCTCTTTGAGGAGACGAAAAAAAGAGAAGCAGAAAACTGCTATAATGCAATTGGTTTCAGCCTTTGATGAGATCAGAGACTCTTCGCTGCGCTCAGAGTGACACATTGATTACAATGGCTTGTTATTCTGAGCGATGTTGAAGATATGAGATTGGATTGAGTGAAGATTGGAGAACAACCTATGAAAACAAGGTGCGCCTGGGCGGGTGAAAATCCCTTATTCGAGGCCTACCATGATGAGGAATGGGGCTTACCAGTTCACGACGACCGCAAGCTCTTCGAGATGTTGATCCTCGAAGGCGCGCAAGCTGGCTTAAGCTGGAGCACAATCCTAAACAAACGCCAGGGTTATCTGCAAGCTTTTGATAATTTTGATCCCAAGAAAGTCGCTCAATATGATGAAGACAAGATCCAGGAACTGCTAAATAACCCAGGCATCGTGCGCAACCGCTTAAAGGTCCGCTCCGCAGTGGGCAACGCCGGGGCATTCTTAGAAATCCAACAAGAATTTGGAAGCTTCGACGCTTACATCTGGCAATTTGTGGGTGGGAAGCCAAAAATTAACGCTTTCAAGGACCTCTCCGAAATGCCGGCAAAAACAGGTGAATCGCAAGCGATGAGTAAAGATCTGCTTAAACGCGGTTTTAAGTTCGTGGGACCAACAATTTGCTATGCCTATATGCAAGCTATTGGCATGGTCAATGACCATACCACTGACTGTTTCCGCTATAAAGAATTAACATAATTACCCCCCCTCAATTGCAACTTTTTCCCCCACCCCGGTTTTAAAGACCACGAGATAATCAGGTTCTCCGCACGTTAGCTTACATTGCATAAAAGAGAATTATAGTCATGAGAAGCCACCCCCGTCCAATCCTGGCTTTAATCATATTGATTCCACCCACGCCATGATTATATATTCCTAAACATTTCCCCTAAACTAAGCGACGCGTTTCAATTGCGCGGAGTATTGACAAATAACCAAAATATGGGTAATATATCTGTAACGGATGCATCGTTCACGGATACAAATCTTAATTTCCAGGAGTTCTTATGTCAGAAGTTATAAAAGATCCCAGCGAATTTATCCCTCTAACACCAGCGGTGTTCAATATCTTGCTTTCTCTCGTAGACAGCGAAAAGCACGGCTACGCCATCATGCTGGAAGTGGAGGCGAACACGAAGGGGCAAATAAAGATGGGCCCAGGCACGCTGTACGGGTCGATTAAGCGCATGCTGAAGACGGGATTTATCGAGGAGAGCGACGAGCGGCCAGACCCGGAACTGGACGACCAGAGAAGGCGTTATTACCGGCTGACAGCTTTGGGGCGGAAAGTATTGGGCGCGGAAGCGGAGCGGATGGCGAAGCAGGTGGCGATGGCTAAGGCGAAGAAATTACTTGGTAAGGGAAAAGCTGCTCAAAATATGTAAGGGTAATGCTATGCCGCAATCTGAAAAGAAGTCGCAAGCATCATTTTCCGAAAGGATTTATAAGAAGCTAATTTTTCTCTATCCAACTGCTTATAAACGCAAATATGCTGCCCTCATGCAGCAAATGTTTAAAGATCTCTATCGGGATGCGCAGAGTGGAAAGACAAGATTCGGTCTATATAATTTGTGGGCGCGGGTTCTGCTCGATTTCGCTGCTTCTGCGATAGAGGAATACTTTTCGGAGGTTTTCCAAATGAAAAGAAGAAAATTTTCTCGTTTAGCCAGCATAATAGCTGCTCTTGGAGGGATACTGACGATCATAATCATTTTTTCTAATTGGGATGAGTCGCCTTATCCCTTCCCTATGAAGGATGAACTGGCTAACCAAACCTTCACGGAGCAGAGTATACCCATTAGATTTGACCCAGACCCATGGCTGCTTATCAACGAAACGAATGCAGAAAAAGCAGAGACTGGAATTAACCCCTTGTCTTTAAGCTGGCGCGTGTTAGAGTTGACACCAGAAGGAACCCAACTCATCCCGATTAACGGCTGGCAAGCCACACCAGCATCCTTCATTCTGCCGCTACTTTGGTTTAGTGGATTAGTGAGCCTATTTATTTGGGCTCGAGCAGGGAAATTGGGAATAAGTGGCTTTAGCGCGGGTGTTGTCGGCTGCCTGATGATGGCAGCAAGCATGTTCCAGTCTAGCCGGTCGGTTGAGGCTGAAACCACCTGGACACTCTTCAGCTGGGGAGTTTTTCTGCTGGGAGGCGGGCTAGCAACTTTTGGGTTGGGGGCAGTGAAGAGCAAAGCACTACCTCGCTGGAACGCTCTGCCACTCGTGATGGGATTGTTGATTGTTTCTCTGGAGGCGAGCAATCGCTGGCTGCCGACTGATGTTCCCCAACCCTGGATCCAAATCCAAGGCGTTGTGCTCTTGTTGTTTGGTATATCATGGGTGATGGTTGGGTATATCTTGTTCGCCAACAAACCAGTGGAATCCAAACCAGCATAGAAGATGCAACTATTTGCCAGACTGGTCGAAGGAAACGATAAGTGGTCGGACTTAGAATTGGACGCCCAGCGCAGAAGGTATTACCGGTTGATTGGATTGGGTTGCAAGGCGTTGGGCGCGTAGATGAAGCTGGTGCCTCGGTAACTGAACAAAGTGGTTCTCTAAGAGGCATAGAAATTTTCAACTGTGCTGGGGTACTTACAGAAGATGCTCTCTTTCAAAGGGGAAGCTCAGGTCAATCATTGGACTGTATCAAATTTTCCCCCTTACCTGATTTTCATCCCCAAGGTCTCAGTTTACCCTGATTCCACCCTACACCATGATGTTATATTCCTAAATTTCACCCCAAAACTAAGCGGCGTGTTTCGATTGCGCTAAAGTCGATATAGTAAGATTAAGGTCAACTGCTTCTAATTCTTCTACATAGTACGAGACGCCAGTGCAAGTTTTACATAACACTAACTTATCCTGGATAACTTCTCGTTGGTTGATGATCTCCTCCCCACACATCGCACAGTTGGCTCTTTTGCCAGGGTAGCTGATTAATGTTTCAAGTGAGGTTGTTAACTGCACATTCTTCCACACGAAGAGATCTTCAATAGACATCCGTTGGTAGCCCAAAAGTTGGGACTCCCAGCGGTTTTTAGCTTCGGGGGCATAATCACGCGCCAAACTTCTGGCCTCTAAGTTAGGGGCGATGCGCAAGGCAGAATTGGTTTTCGTGTCCACAAAAGTGGCGGCCACTTTCCCAAGATCCTCCACGCGTAAAGTACGCCTGCCAACCCAACAATTAGTCGCTACAGAAATCCCATCGGTAAAACAACCGTCAGTCTCCACGATGGTCAATAAACGCTTTCTGGTCTGGGGCAAGTCCAGGTTAAATAATTCCCCTGCCAAAATCCCCATGCGCACACCCAAAACTTGGCGCGGACACAGATGCTTGTGCATTTTTGCCGACTTCTTGAGCAATAATTGCATCTTCTCCATCTGAGACACTCCTTTTTTCATTTTCACATTGGTTTCCGAGCTACCAACTGATCGATCCTTCTGAAGGTATCACGGCTCTTCCTGGGAATTTTAAGCTGCTTTGTATGCACGATATCAAAATCCTCGAATGCGCCAAGCAGTTCACCCGAATTCAAATAATACTCGGGATGTGGCCCAACTTCACCATTGCGTACGAAGGTTTCAAATAAAAGCCAACCCCCAGGTTTTAATGCCTTACGATACAAAGGGAAAGTTTTTCTTTCGAGAAAATTGAAGTTTAGGATAACGTCGAATTTATCCTTGGGAAGTTGGAGGTGTTTCAAATCAATAACCGCTGCGTTGAGGTTCAAATCTTCCATCTGAAATCGCTGTTTGGCTAATGCTAACCCCACACTGGAAATATCAAGAGCGATAGTTTTCAGTCCCCGCCGGGCTAATTCCAGGCCGTTCGTAGCCACTCCTGAGGCTGCGTCTAACACATACCCATCTGAAGGTAGTAAATGTAAAAAATCTACCAATAGTTGTTTGGGTTTATGTGTCAGCCAAGTTTGGCTTTCTCTCTTATAGCGTGCATTCCAGCGACGTGCATCCAGGTGGCTCATTGTATGCGGGAAATCCCTTTTACCTGCATTAAGCGGCGAACTCGCCAAGAGAGAGACTGGCGAGTTTGAGTCAATTAAACTATACACAGAATCTCCTTTCCAATTCAGCCTCAAATATTTTAAGACATCGGGAGGCTGTCGTGTTTCCATCAACAGCCCTGCTTTCTCCTTGTTAGTACCGAATATCGGTTTGCAAGGATAAACCTCTCACTGAGGTCGGCAACCCAACCGTGCCAATATAGGATTTAGGTTGGGTTGCTCGGAGCAAGTTTTGAATGTTAATTTATTATTATTTTGTTTCCTCTAATTCTACCTCATTTTCAGCGATTCCTTGCAAACCTTCTTTAAAGGACCTCACGCCAGTTCCTAACTCACCAGCAATTCTTCCAATACGGCCAACCCCAAACATCAAGATGACGATTACCATAACGATAATTAATTCTGTTGTACCCAATTGTCCAAACATATGTACTCCTAAAATTCAAATCTAAACAATCCGTTTATTTTATCTCCAGTTAGAACCAATTGCTCACCTAACTTTAAGGTATTCCATTTCTGAGCGTAGAAATTGGAACGCAGCATCAACTACTTGATTATATATTGGTTCCTTTGTATTGCTTTTTACTTGTTTTGCAAATTTCGGGAACCAAACTCCCAAGTGTTGGCCTAAAAATTTTCGCTGTTCTTCTTGTGCTGCGGCAGTCTCCTGATCGTTTCCAGAATTCATGCCCTCGACCTCTTTGCTGCAAAGGAATGACATAAATTCCAGTTCAACAGCCACGTGATCGGGAAGCTCATTTAGCTTTGAAGAAACACCCAATCCTGCATTGCGATAAACACCTTCCAGATCAGCCGCAGTATTGCCTCTTAGTCTGCCGTCCGGGGCGAGATAATAAGATTCGTACGGAGGAGCTATCGGCTTCACCCACAACAACCGATTAAATTCATTCAACAAAGTTTCAGGAATTTCTTCTGGCAACTCGGTGAACGCTTCCAATAACTGCTTAAAGGAAGGTGCGAAGGAAAATTCTTCCCAGATATATTCAACATCCAGAAGTTCTTGTGCCCCACTACGGATAATCTTGTAGTTATCATCCTCGGGGTAAAGGAAAAGATAGGTAAACAAACGGTAGGCAACTTGCCTGAACATTACGACTTCCATATGCTCTATCCCTATTCGTGAGCGGGTGGAGGAGAAAACCTCCTCCACCCGTTCAGCTGAAAGATTCACTCGTCGCTATTCTCCGGCAGTAATTCATAAACTACCGCTGCTACGAACACCATTCCAACACCTACAATGAAAACCACAGGAGCAAAAGGCATTACAGGATTACTGTCTGCTTCGCTGGTAGAAAGTCCAAGGGGTGCAGCCAAAAAGAAGAAGCTGATTCCCTGAAGAGCGAAACCAAGAACCACCAACAGAGAGGTTAATTTCTTTCGCATCATTCACCTCCTTCGCTATTTTCAGGAATGTTCATAATTGGGAAAATCTTGATGAACAAAACAAACATCAATGTGCCAAAGGCGAATATTCCCAGAACAACAGCATACTCCACCCACGTGGGAGAGTAAGAACCAATACCATAAGGTAAAAGTGTTCCATGGGTCTGCGAAGGGACGACAATTAGGTACCGTTTTACTACCGCCGCAATATTTACCATGAAACCGCTCGCCACTATCCATGCAAGCCGATAACGTTTGAAAATGAACTGATACACCAATAACCCAAACGGAATCAACAAGGTTGCCACTGTTAACCAATACATCCAGGCATACTCCCCAGTGAATAAAGCGTTGGAAACGCTAGCCTCAGCTCCGCCGGATGAATAGGTTGCTGTGAGCCATTCCACGACCATGAAATAAAGATAGGCCACGATAAGGAACATCAAGAAATTACCTAGCCATTCGAAAACATCCTGGTTGAGTTTTTCTTCGGCATTCAACACTTTCCGAATTATAGCGGCGATGCATATAAGGAGACCAAAACCGGATACGCCAGCCAGGGCCACAAATTCCGGCGCTTGCAATGCGCTGAACCAGCCTGGTCGTCCTGCTTGGAGGCCGAATACAAAACCCAAAGTTGAGTGAGCGGTAATCAGCAGAGGAACAATAGCGATGGCCATCCAAAAACTAGCTTGATTGTGTCGTTTTTTCTCTGCGGGAGTACCTTTATAGCCGGCTGCCCACAGGCGGAAAAAACGTTGAAATCTTCCTGGTTTCTTTGCCAAAATGGCGGCATCTCGCCGTCCGTCCAGATAGAGGTAGATCTGGCTGGCGAAGAGATAACCAGCAATGACCAAAGTGAACGTTCCAAAGAAAGGTGATCCAGGCCGAGCATAGCGGAATAGATTCACCATGGCTCGGAGAGGTTGACCTACATCCACCATAATGGTCATAGCTCCAAGAATAAGGGCGATCACAGTCATCGTTTCAGCCATGCGAGCAATCGGTTTGATTTTTTCTAGTCCCAATAAGCGGATCATGGCCGCGATGCTAATTCCTGTGAAGCTCAAACCGATAAAGTACACCAAGAAAACGATATAAAGCCCCCAGGTAGCTCCCCCCATAGTACCCAAGTTCCGCAACCCAGTGACAATTTCTCCCTGTGTGAACTGTAGGTAGTATGCATACCCACCCACACCCATCAGAATCAGCAAGACTGCGACCATGGCGATCCAGCCTCGAGTGAGACGACCGACTTCATAAGGTAAAGTTTCATTTTGTGTGGTCATAGTTTATACCCTCACCTTTATTTCTTCGATTTGGCGGGTTTCAGAATTGGGCGGCGTTCCACCAATATAGTATACATTGGGGTCCGTCCCCACATCCTCCAACAGCCTGTAGGATGGTTTTTCACCCAGCAACATTGAAACCTTACTGCTAGGATCATCCAGATCACCAAAATTGATCACATCCGTAGGGCAATTATCCGCACAAGCCGGTATAAGATCGTTTTCTAAGCGGTGAACGCAGAAGGTGCATTTCTCAACAACGCCCTTATAATGCCCGCCACCAGCTGTAAAGCGATCTTCAGGGCCATAGCTAAGCTCCAGATCGGGGTTAGCATATGGTAGACCGTCATTTCCAAGCTCGGTTACCAGTTCTGCGTCATCCCAGTCCAGGTATTGATTTTCCTCAGGCGCTTTCCAGTTGAAGTAGTTCACGCCGTAAGGGCAGGCCACTTCGCAATACCGGCAGCCAATGCAGCGTTCCCAATCTGTGAGGGTCAACCCATCTTCGCGTTTGAAGCGTGCCCCTGTTGGGCAAACCTTCACGCATGCAGCATTGTTGCAGTGCATACAAGGCCGCGGCATGAACCATACGCGCGTATTGGGATATTCATTCTCTTCAAAACGGAAAACATTCATCCAAAAATTGGCCTGAGGCGTATTATTTTCAACCTTGCAAGCCGTCATACAAGCTCTGCAGCCTGTACAGCGGTTAAGGTCGATTACCATTCCATATCTTGTCATGATATATCTCCTTACGCCTTGGTAACTTTCACTTTTACAAGGTAAGTTTGATCTGCTGTGTTAGCCAGATATCCCTCACCAGTGAAAAAGAGACTATTCGGCGATGGACCGGTACCCTTTACCCAAGGATGTTTGACATATTCACCAAAATGGTGCGGCATACAAACCACGCCTGGGCGTAGGTTCTCCCGGAAGCTGGCAATTGTCTTGACTTCTCGGGTTTCGAGTGTGATCGCGTGTATCGATTCAACCACCACCTCATCACCTTCTTCAATACCCTTTGCTCTAGCATCCGCAGGGTTGATCTCAATGACCTGATGTTTATACATTTCCATCATCATGGGTATGGGAGTGCGGGATTGTTTGAATTCGATATTTTTTACACTTATCAGTAGGAGATCGTACTCTGGGGGAGAAGTTTCAACCGTTAAGTCACGCCAGGTTGGGAGGGCGGTGTAATCGCGCCAGTAGATCTCATCCGCACCCAGCGCTTGCATTTTCTGCTGGGTCACCAACAAAGATTCTCCATACAACCTATGCGGAACGATGCCGCCGAATGGCTCTTCCATCGCATAAGGGTAGTATTTGGATGGACTCACCGGACCTTTAAGTTGTACACCCTCCCTCTCAAAGAATTCAATGCCCTCTAGTCCATTAACTTTAGCATAGCGGTCAAAAATATCTCGAGGAGTTGGTTTGCTATCTAGAGGAATAGCATATTCTGTGTCTGTGAGTTTCAATTCATTGTTTACAACATCAAGGTACCCACCTTCGCCGTCCAAAACACCAATTCGATCACATAGGTCTATGTAGATATCAATCTCGCTGCGGCTTTCGTACATCGGTGGGATCGGCGGGATGCGCATTGCTTTGGCATCGATGTACTGATCTGTAGCGCTCATCGGACCTTCATATTTCTCTATGGTCGCTGCCGGAAGAATGATATCTGCAAACAGATCGGCAGTTAGAGAGATCCATGGGTCAATCGCAGCCACAAAGTCGATCTTCTCATAGGCCTTGATATTCTCTTCACGGTCCGGGAATGATCCCAGTGGATTGACATGATGGAGAAGATAAACCTCAGGAATATAATCGACTTCGTATTGGTCTGGATTATTGATCACCTTTGCAACTAAAGAAGAGTTGTTGCTGTTGATGGGGAAGAATTTACTATCTTTCAAATAAATGTTGTAAGGACCTTCATTTACACTTATATCCGCAAATTTTTTCCAATTCTTATATTCTTTCCAGGTGAAATCACTGAACTGCCCACCGACTGCACCCACAGCACCTAACAGCATGGGGATAAACAGCATAGCGCGTAGAGCCTGGAAGCCCAACTCTTGTTGAGCCATGTGATAAGCCATGATAGCAACAGGGCGGTAGGGAAGTGTTTTACCTTCAATTTCTATTGTGCTGCCAATCATCGCGTTCTCAGCCAGGTCAGAAGCGACTTTCCTAATCTGTTCAGCGGGGACTCCGCATTTTTCTGCTGCCCATTCTGGAGTGCTAACTTCCAGAGATTCTTTGAATATTTGGAACGAAGTGGCAACTTCGGCTGATCCTACTTGACAGTAGCCATCCAAAGCTGGTTCGATGCCTTCAGTGTCGAAAGGTACTGCTTCAGAGGTGAGGGTATCCCAAACCAGGGCTTTACCCTCTTCCTCATCTTCCACCGGTTCAGCGCGCAGGAACATTCCATCATCACCCACAAGGAAAGGACCATTAGTGTAAGTGCGAAGGTATTCGTGGTCGATAGTGTCTTGTTCAATCAACAAATTGCAGATAGCCAGCGCCATTGCTAAATCTGTACCTGGTTTTACAGGCACCCACTCATCAGCAAAATGTGCCGCGCCTCGCAGGCGCGGGTCAATGGCGGTAACTTTCATGCCACGTTCTCGGGCTTCAACTAATTGCTGGGGCCATGTCAGCCAACAGAATTTATTTCCACCAGCATTGGTGATGTTCCAACCCCAAGACAACAGGTACTTGGTATGGCGCATATCTGGATGCAGCACGCCATGCATACCTATGGTGTATTCCAATGCACGGTATCCGGCATCTGAACAAAAGGCGCCGTGATGTAGCTTAGTCGCGCCTGTGGCCTTTACGAAAGCATCATCATAAAAATCCTTCGCTTTACTGCGGCCTTTTTGCCAAACGAACTTGCGAGGGTCGCGCTCAAGTACATCTTTTATCCGATCCGCGACTGTATCCAGCGCCTCATCCCAGGAAATTTTCTCCCAGGTACCAGGAACGCCTTTCTCATTTGTTCGTCTTAGGGGGGCTTTTACGCGATTGGGGTCATAAATCGATTGGATCTGAGCAACACCTTTGGGACACAGCTTCCCACGATTGCGCGGATGGTCTGGATGTCCCTGGAAACTAATCAATCTTCCATTGATTACACGAGCGAGCATCCCGCAATCTTGTTTACCTATCCAACAAGTTGTTGGGATGAATTCTTCCGTCAGAGCTGATGCTTCAGACGTACCAGCAGCCAGGGTTACTAACCCGTTAGTTAACAAACTGCTTGCCGCCAAGGTACCGCCTACAGCTCCAGAAACTTTGAGGAATTCTCTACGTGATATTTCCATGCTTACCTCCTTTATTAATCATTTATTTTTTGTAGGTTATTTTCAGTGAATTGCATATTGCTACTCCGTATTGCACGTGCTTTTCATTTATTAATATATATCCAGTAATTACTCCTTGGGTATTAGTTGTGTTGTAAAAGATTGGGTAATAATTCACAATCAAATTATGGATTAACAATTAGTATCTGGGTATCAGGAAAAATCGGAGTACTTTATCCGATTTGTAGGGAGATTCCCCTCATGCGATGTCCCCCAAATTCAATATAATAGTTTTTAATCTTGAGTTAATAACCCGCGCCGTAATGCGAAACGCACCAAGGCAGCTCGTGATTTTAGGCCTAGCTTTTCCATCCCTCTAGCCCGATAGGTATCCACAGTTTTTGGGCTTAGCTGTAATTCGCTAGCAACTTCTGCGCTGGTATGGCCTAAGGCAACCAGGCGAAGCACTTCCCGCTCCCTATCACTCAACGAATCCCACAAATCTTCTTCATGGCTGGAAACCGGAGATGGTATGATCCCTTTTAACAAAGTATGTGTCAGAGATGGGTGCACATAAATCTCCCCTTTTGCAACCGTGCGTATGGCTGAGAGCAGTTCGGTGTCGGCTGCTTTCTTCAGAATATAACCAGAAGCCCCTGCTTTGAGCGCTTGTTTGAGGTAATGAGGGTCCTCATGCATGGTTAGAACTAAGACCTTCAATTTAGGGTAACGTTTGTGAATGGTCGGTAATACGTCCAATCCTTTTAATCCCGGCATGCTCAGATCGAGCAATACAATATCTGGATGTAATTCTTCCAATAGGTCAAGGGCCTCCAATCCACTGGACGCCTCACCAACGACTTCGATATCAGGTTGACTGCTCAAAAGCAGCTTTAGCCCAGCTCGCAAGACTGCATGATCGTCGACGAGTAATATTGTTATTTTCTGATGCTTCATTCCCCAACCTCTTTTAAGCTAGTTTCCTCGACCACAATTGGTATATTGACAAAAATACTGCTTCCCTTACCAATAGCGCTTTCTATCGTAAATCTTCCACCCAGCAAAATAGCCCGTTCGCGCATACCCAATAGACCTAATTTGCCTTCTTGGGAAGCCTTCTCCGCGTCAAACCCACGGCCGTCATCTTCAATAACAGCTACAGCTTCGCCATTGCGCCGTTCTACCAAAACGCTGACCGATTCTGCTTCAGAATGCCGGGCCACATTTGTCAAAGCCTCCTGCACGATCCGATAGATCGCTGTTTCCACTGATCCCGGTAGTCTTTCCGCACCGAGAAAGACAGTGATATCGATAGGAATATTGTGGCGGTTGTGCCATTCGTTTATAAACCTGTCCAATGCGGCTTCAAGTCCGAGATCATCCAAAACCGCAGGGCGGAGCTGCACCGCCAGGCTGTGAACGTTATCTAAGGTCTGGCCGAGTAACTTGCGCAAGTCATCCAACTGAGAGTGCAATTCTTGGCCAGTACTTTTCTCCTCCAAAGCTTTTAAACCTACCATCATTGATGTCAAGCTTTGAGATGTGCTGTCGTGTAATTCCCTCGAAATACGCCGTCTTTCATCCTCTTGAGCAATGATAACTCCTTCTATCAGTTGGCGGCGGAGTTGTTCTCTCTCCAGACGAAGTTCATCCATACGCCCTAATTCGTCCGCCATGTGGTTGAAGGCTTCAGCCAAGTCGCCAATTTCATCGTTCGCCCAACGCCTCACGCGAGGTGTAAAGTCACCTTGGGCAATCAGTTGGGTTGCATTTACCAATCCCAATATTGGGCGAGTGAGAATCCACGTAAGGAAGGTGGCAGCTAACAAGCTGACAGCTAAGACACCAAGAATCGTTAGAATCAGGGTAAGCGTCAGACTGCTTTGCGTTTGGCGAACGGTTTGGTCAGAGATGCCAACCCGCGCCGTCCCAGCTCTTCCATCGAATACAGGGACAGCCACATCCCAAACCAAGCCATCAGCAGTTTGTATAACCTCTGTGTTCTGAATGTTTCCTGGTTCTACAGAATTAACCTCCATCAAACCGCTAGGAAAACCCGGTCCGAATGTGTGAGCAAGCACTGCCCCTTGATCATCCAGAATGAAAGCATAGCGCACGTCATGATAATTATCTTGAGTTACCTGAAGTAATTCATGCAATTTGAATAGGTCATTGGTTAAGATTAAATCTGTTGCCCGGGCCGCAATTTCTCGGGCGATTGAAACTCCTTGTTCCCGAGATTCATCCTCCAGCAAAGAAAACAACGCTGTTTGTACCTGGATCGCAAAACTCATACTCAGCATCAGTGTGCTGCCTAGTACAATGCCAAATATCTTGGTACGTACGCTGACGCCTCCCGCCCAATCCCAAAATCTTAACCATAAATTCTGTAAACTACTCGGCTTCATTCTGCACACGTTTCACAAGAGTTTATTGTTGTCTCAATCTCCTCAATTCTTGAGTATATATCTTCCGACACCAATACGAAGCGGTCTATGTCCAAGGCTTGCAATGCGGCTAAACCTGCAGGTTCTGTATGCATATTCAATAGTATATCCTCAAGTTGGGCGCGAAGTTGAGGGCGAATCTCGGGGCCGATTACGACTGGGGGAATACCAAAAGGTTCAGATGTATGAATCACCCGAATTTGGGATTCAATTCTAGGGTCCCTAGTGATCAGAAAATCGAGCACCAATGAATCGACTGCAGCACTGTCCGCAATGTGGTTGGCAACTGCATAAATCGCTTCATCATGGCTATAAGTAAAAAAGGTGCGGTCGAAAAAATTCCCCGGTGTCTCATCTAATTCTTGGAGCAAATAATAGGTTGGGTACCAGCGACCGGAAAACGAGATAGGGTCTGTAAAAGCAAACACAGTCCCCCGCAGATCCGATATATGCGTTGCCGTGCTGTCGCTGGGAACGATTAAATTGGAACGATATACAGCCTCACCATTCACTTGTGGGGCAACCAACAATTGCATACCGAACTCACGTCTACCTAAAATATACGAGCTTGTGCATACGAACGCTAAGTCGACTTCGCCTGTACGTACCAATTCATTTATTTCAGAATAAGAGTTTCTCTGCACACTCTCAACAGGGCGTCCTAATTTCTCACTAAGGTAATCAAGTAAAGGGGCATAACTTTCAGCCGAGCCTGCTGGTGATATTACAGCTGCAATTGCAACTTTTAACGGCAGCACATCGGAGTCTTGTGAAGTCGGCAGCGGCTCGAGTTCGTCCAGATCTACATAAGCTCTCGTTTCCGCTGAAGGTTGGTAGACGCAGGCAGACAGGAGCCATATTGAACAAATCAGTAACAGCTTTAAACGCATTATATTTAACCATCCAATTATCAAAGGAAGAATATTTTACTAATATTTAACCTCCAAATAATCTTATTTGATAGTGACATCCGGCCTAACTTTGTGGGACAAATAACCCGTTTATAAGTTGGAACTGCACTTATTTACCGCGATCCACCGCCCTCTTGGCAATGCGGTCAACCAAACCTGGAAAGAATGGTTTAACCCACATCCCAAACCGGCCGCGCCGCGACATAATCGCATCGCGCTTGCGCTTGGCCATTGCTTCGAGGATGATCTTTGCCGCTTCCTGCACCTGCATTACCTGGCCTTCACGCACCGGGCTGCGTTCCAACGGTTTGCCGTCCGGCCCGAAGGCTCGCAAGCGTGTCTCCGTCTGCACGAAATCCGGGAAAATCATAGTAACGCAAACTCCAGAATCCGCCAGTTCAATGCGCAGAGTCTCGAAAAAGCCTGCCATGGCAAACTTGCTGGCCGAATAACCGCTGCGAAATGGCACACCAGTTTTCCCAGCCATGCTGGAAACAGCCACGATACGCCCTTGAGACTTTTTCAGATGCGGCAAGGCATAATACGTACAATATAAACTACCGAAATAGTTCACTTGCATTACCCGCTCAAATGGAAACAGCACCTGCATTTCATCAAATCGGGACCAAATGGTGATACCGGCATTATTGACCAGAGTATCTACACGCCCGTACTCATCTAAAGTTCTCTGCACCAAAATCTGGCACTGCTCTTCTTCGGATACATCCGTAGGAACTACCAACGCACAGCCACCTAAACCGCGGCACTCCTCCGCTAAAGCCTTTAGCTTTTCAACTCGGCGTGCAGCCAAGCTGAGCCATGCCCCTTGGCTCGCTAACTGTCGGGCTAATTCACGGCCGATTCCACTAGAAGCACCGGTGATGATGCTGACATTTTTATGAAACACAGTTTCTGACATTACCAAACTCCTCTATACTTCAATATTTAAAAAAAGTATACACCGTGTTCGGATAACCAGCAAACAGGTAAGGATTTGTGAGCACCTTACTATTATGAAAGCTAACGGAACGGTCAGGAGAAAACACAAGCAAATCAAATATAATTAGTAGGTCAAGAGTACTATTGGCTTGATTATAAAGAGGAGAATTATTATGACAAAACAATTTTCTGCTACCAATAAGAACGAAGACCAATTTAGAGATTCGGATTCTCACAAAAACGGCGTGTCTACGAAATTCATCCAACAAGTTTTGGATGACTACAAAGAGAGCCGCGAAGAAAAAGGGGCCTCGTCTTGAATCTATCTTTGTTCTAATCACTGCTGCTAAGGGGGATTTAATATTTAAATGGCAAGAATCGAAACTTATCAAATACTGCTAGATTAAGCTCTTTACCGGTCCCTACTAACTCCTGCGGTCCCCACTAGAGGGTACCATTAGCTACATATACAAACCCAATGGTAAACACCCTCAGGATCTTCAGACCCTGAGGGTATATTCGAATACGTGCATTTGGATTCGCGTAAAGTTTAATCGACCAGGCTTTCCCTTAATTCGGTGTCAATCCTCCAGTTATACCACTCGGCCCCACCGAACAAAGCAGGGACGCGCTCACTCCACTCCCGCGAACTGCACCTCCTGGTCTATCGTCCAGTTGTACCACTGCTCCCCGCCAAAAACTCCATTTGCAGGGGTCATTGTTAACCACGTTTGTTGGGCCTGGCTTGTAATAGTCATCCACACTGGAGCGCTGGGGAATTCACCATCCAGACCAAAGAAGCTCTGCTCGATCAATTGGTATAGTTCTGCTCGGGCAGCAGGATCCAGTTCTTCATGCGCGGCAACGATAAAGTCATCGATAGAGTTGCACGGCCGGGTCAGCCATTGAAGACCATTTTCGCACCAGAGCATATCTCCCAGGTAGGTATTGGGGTCATTATAATCACCAGCCCAACCGTGCATCCACATATTAGGGCGTTCCGCGGCGCTATCAAGTGAAATGGCTTCCAAGAAGGCGCTGAAGCTTGCATCGGTCTCAATCTGAAATAGGTCTGGGTCGCATCCCAAGATTTCTGTCCAAGCCTGCAAAGCAAAATCTGAAAAAATCGAGGCATATGCCGCACTAAATAGATGGAAGTTTACTTGAGGGAATCCCTGGCAGTCTGGATAGCCAGCAGCGGCCAACTGTGCGGACGCCCACTCAGGTTCATAGCCCACGCCTACCTCATCGATCGGGGGAGCGCCAAAAATAACTGGAGGTGTAAAGTGGATCATTGGTAGCCCTTGTCTTTGCTCAAACCCCTGAGCGATTTCTACACGGTCAAGCGCAGCGCTGAATGCAGCACGCACATTCTGGTCGTTAAAAGGCGGCTTGCCATAGTTGAAGAAAATTGAGTAGACTGCCAAATTAGAAGTCTGCTGGGTCTCTTCCGGGAATTGATCCAATTGGAACCACAATTCATCACCTGGAATACCCGAAAGATCAATTTCTCCAGCCAACCACATGGCGTATGATGTGCTGACATCCGGAACAACTCGAATAATGATGATCTCAATATTTCCCTCGCCTTGCATGTCTTCAGGCATCAAAGGATTACGATTGAGAATACCAACTTCGTCCGGCAGCCACTCAGCCAAAACGTAAGGCCCGCTGGTCACGATGGTTCCGGGGTCAGTCCAGTCGTTTCCATTTGTTTCTATCGCCCACTGGGGTGTCGCGGCAAGAGAACTCATTGAAGTCATCGAGATGAAGTAAGCTGCGGGGAAAGCCAACTCAATTTCCAGGGTTTCGGCATCCACAGCAGTTACTCCGATTGCATCCCACATTCCCACTGGTACGTTCTCAGGATCGTCATAATAGAGCACTTCTTCACAACCCAAAATCTGCGGCGCAATCACTGTGCGAGGGTATGTTGCCATGTTTGGATCACAGGCGCGTTTGATACCGTACTCGAAATCGTAAGCAGTCACAAATCGGGGATTGCTTTCATCATCAAATTCTTGGGTTGTCTCGCCAGTCACCGGGTTGTATTTCACCCAGGGTATATCTGAGCGGATGTAAAAAGTGTAGGTCAGGCCATCCTGGCTGATCGTCCAATTGATAGCCGCCTCCGGGACTATTTCGGAAGTGGCCAGGTCGATGTTGGTAAGGTTGACGAACAGGTTCTCGATGAAGTCCAGGGAGTCCAAATCCTCTCGTATTTGCGGGTCTAGCGTGGAGAAGGGGATCGTGCTGGTTCCTTGGTAAATTACCGGTCCGAAGTCCACCGGTGTTGGTGGCGGAGGTGGTGGCGGTGGTTCGGTCACCACCACAACTGTCTCAACAACAACTACTACTTCCGGCTCAACCGTGGGTTCTTCTGTTTCTTGAATTTCGACTTCTTGTGTCTCGCTGGCTGGCTCTGTCTCCTCGTTCTGGTCAGGTTCGTCGCCCGCGACCAGCCCAGTAACAAAATCGCAAGAGATGACCAGTGAGGCTAATAGGATAATGATCAAATAACGCTTGGCTTTCATGTGAGTTCCTCCGCAGTATTTTTTCCATGCCTTTTCTTAAGATATTATAGCTCACTCTACCCTCGCGAACTGCGCCACTTTGTCGATCGTCCAGTTGGACCACTGCAAAATGCAGAGCCAGCGAGGGATTCCGGATAAGCTGGCCCCGTCGAATGTGACCAGCTCTGGCTCAAATGGCGGTGTCTCAGAATCTTGATTGGGATTTCAACGTTCATAAATGCTAACAAGAATTTGCAGCAAGCTAACACGCTGGCTTATAATAGAAGTTGAAAACAAGCTGAGGAACTCATCACAATGAAACCACGCGAGCGGATATTTGCTGCTCTAAATCACGCAGAGGTCGACCGTGTGCCGCGCTTCGAAATCTGGATCGATCACCCATTGGATGCCCTGGGCCAGGAGTCCATCGTCGACGCTTACGCCAACCTGGGACAGGATTGCATTCTGCTGCCCAGCCATAGGCCGCCCGAGAGTAACGCCTGGCGAGACGGCACCGACGAGTGGGGCTGTGTGTGGGTAAACGGAATGTACTCGCATGGCTTGGTGGAATCCGAAGCAGATCTAGAGCATTACAGTCCACACCTGGATTATGTGAAGCGTCTGTTTGACAGCGAAGAAACTGCCAACGTGCGCTCTCAATACCCTGATCACTGCTTGATCTTCGGCACGCACGTCGGCCCTCTTACTGCAGGATTTATGGCAATGGGTTTCGAGCGTTTCTTCTCGCTTCTTATCAAAAACCCGGACTTCGTGCACAAGGTGTTGGAAGCCCGCACAGATTACTGCATCGCGCTGTACCAGCAGGCCATCAGCTTGGGCGCAGAGCTGGTTGTGTTGGGTGATGACGCCGCCCACAGGGATGGCCCTATGATCTCCCCCAGTATGTGGCGAGAATTTATCATGCCATATCACAGCCGCATAGTGGAGGAACTTGAGGTGCCGGTGATTTGGCATAGTGATGGCAATATCCTCCCCTTGCTGCCCTATGCTATCGAGGCTGGTTTTGTGGGTTTCCACGGTCTGGAGCCCGCCGCAGGGATAAATTTAAGCAAAGTGAAGCAGGAATACGGCCAGGATCTAGTCTTGGTTGGCAACATTGACGTGGGCGTGCTGTGCGCTAATAATATGGAAGCTGTGCGGCAGGAGGTTCACCGCTGCCTAGAACAAGGCGCCCCAGGAGGCGGTTATATGGTTGCCAGTTGCAACAGCATCTTTGAGGGCATGAACCCGAAGGCAGTCTTAGAGATGTTTCATTATTTGGATGATCTGGGTATTTAGATAAAACAGAACAGCAAAGCGCCCGAATTTCCTTAATGAAACCTCCCCGCAGCAAGCTGCGGGGTATCCAGCAGCTATCCAGTCTTATGAAAATAACTTGAGTTGCTGT
>VRUJ01000041.1 GCA_019456165.1 Chloroflexota bacterium | reverse complement strand
TTTTACGTTATTACTTATTTAGCTTTATCCACACAAGAGCTGGGTCTTCATCAGAATCTAAGGTATGATCCTTTTAGAGAGGCATAGACTTATTCAACTCTTGTTCGACTTACCATAGTCTAATGGATGGAGATGGCGAAGCCATCGACTGAAGAATCTCTCACAGGTTGGTAGAAAATTACTGGCTTTCAAATTCCCTCTTTGCAAACCTCTCAGCAAAGATCTTATACAAACCCAGAACGCGCCAAAAAGCCAGCGCGGCTATCCCGTGGGCTAAAACGGCGAAGAGCGGGGGGGTTTCTTGGGTGTAATATACCCAGGTCAGACGCGTAGTGCCCCACAGCTCCAGGAAATAGCCCAAACCTGTCCCTGCGATAAAGGTAAGGATAGCGCCGCGCGGGTTGGTCGGTGTGAGTATCAGGAAGGTGCAAAATATCAGCGCCACGAGGGTCAAAGATTTATCCACCGTCGGCCATGTGAAAGCAAGCATCAGGGCGAAAAAAGCAGGCAGCACCAGCCAGTACAAGCCTGAAATGAGCTTCTCGGGCAAATTGCGCAGAATTTTTTTGAGCAGTCTGTAAAGCCGGTCGATGGATAAGCTGGCAATGGGCCAGGCCGGGATGATCCACAAAGGAGGGCGTTCATTTGTGTAATACGTCCATAATTCGGTTTGCGTGCCCCAGCTTTCAATCACCAGGCCGCCGAAAAAGCCGATCACCACAATAGGCAGGTCAGCTTTGATATCCGCATTTGCCATGATCAGCAAAGACATCATCGCGAAATTTCCCAGCAGCAGCCAATCGAGCTGCCGCCATAGGGGTACTTTGGGATTTATGGTTCCCAGGTATTCATCTATCAGCGGCCACCACACATATCCGATCAAGAATAGCAAAGCGATGAATGCGCTCATCAGGGTGTAGCTGGCGCGCGTCCAGCGCAGGGCGCCAACGATGCGCGCCCATAAACTGGGCTTAGTGGGTTGGATGCTGGTTTTTTGCATATTGTTAGAATATTTCTTTGTTGTTTAAATAGACTTGTAATCTTGCGAAAGTTTCAAATCAGCGGGAGACGCGTCTACTCTATAGTACACTGTCTACAGTGTCCATAATTTCCACAGTTTCCACCCTATTTGCACCAGAATTGCACCGAAACCAGACTGGAAAGGCGACTCTGCCATCATATATTCAGTTGATTGCTTTAAGTAGGTAAAACATACCCTAATTGGTAGATTATAAATTTATCATTGACTCACAATGTGTTATCCGATATAGTGATATCATACAAGATTAAATCGTGGTGGTTTGATTATAACTCCAATATGTATTGGTAGGAGGTTGTGGTCAGGTTAATAACAATCACGTAATTGTTTCATTTCCCTGGGACGCTTTGATCCAGAGACACAAGTTGGTTGCTTTGCTGATTTCATAGCAAGGTCTCTGGGGAGCGAGTGGCGAAACCGACCCTTAATAGGTCGGTTTTTTGTTTGTGAATAAAAACGCCCCGGCAGATGTTGGTCTGCCGAGGCAGCGCATTGGAGGCACGGGTAGCGCCCTCTTTGCGCGTGATAAGTATAGCATAGCCTAAGGACTTATTCGTATCTGAGGAAGGATCGAAAAATCATAAATATTGAAAAGCTTGCCGCTAACAAGTATATCCGCGCTCTAGAGAAAGCCAGCAAGCACATAGACCCTCAAATAAGTCAAGCGGCAATCAACGCGCTCGCTATACTGCGCCCCCCTGAGGACATCCGGGACAATATCGAGGAGATTAAGAGCGCTGCCCCCGCCGTTCGTGCCTCTGCCGCAAAGAGTCTTTATTATGAGGGCGGAAATATTGTGGACGACTTTCTGATCAAATTTATCAAGGATCCTGACTTGCCGGTTCGCATATTGAATAATTTCAATTGAATTGATAAATAGATGTCCTCCGCGTATTATCCACTCCATTTCAGAGGAGGAAGAGATGTCATCAAAGAATATTAAATTGGTACTGGTTGCTGCGAGCGTTCTGGTACTGGCGCAATTGGCATGCACCATATTTGGCTACGGCCTAGCCCCAACCGGAGAGGAGATTGGTGAGCAACCTGCGGCCAAGGAAACAGAAGGCGCGCCCCTCGAGGAGGCCGAGCAGCAACCAGCCCAGGCCCAAGAACAACCGCCATTACCAGCCGGGCCGCCAACTCCGACGCCCTTGGTGTACCAGGGCACTCCACCCAAAGCAGGCACCGGGGGAGTGTATGGCCGACTGCTGTGGAATGGCCAGCCTGCTGTTGGAATCGATGTCAAACTTTGTGATGAGATCAAGTTTTTCGGGGGCTGTCAGGGAGCGGAATATCCCACCCTTACGGACTCCAATGGCATCTACCTGTTCCTGGATATCCCTCCCGGCACTTACGGCCTGGCTTTCCATGCGCTAGATCAAGACACCTGGTTGTTCATCAGCTCTTTTGTGCTGAATGCCAAAGACTTTGAGATCCCCGCCGATGAGGTCATCAATGTCGGCGATTTTCACACCCTTAAACTAGACCTCAAATTGATCAGCCCTAGCGAGGACCAGGTGATCAGCTCAGCCAACCCCACCCTAAGTTGGGAGCCATACCCGGATGCGACCTATTATGAAGTCTCCTTTCATTCAGACCTGGCCGGAGTGATCATAGGCAGCCGTATTGTGACTGAAACCAGCCTAATGATCGAGACGGCGCTCCAATTGTGTGAATACTCCTGGAAAATCGAGGCTTACAACGCCCAGGGAATCCTGATCGCAGAGAACGATGGCTGGAGCCGGTTCAAAGTTACCGACCAACCGCACAGTTGTTACCTGGTGCTCCTATCACCGTTGGATGGATCCAGCGTCCCAGGATCGAATATCACCCTGACTTGGCAGGTGCATGGGTTGGCAACCTCTTATAAGATCCACATGTACAACAAGGATGATCGCGGTGATAAAGTGCTGGATTTCGTCCAGACCAGCGATACCAGCTTCTCCCTCACACAGACGCTTTCTTCCGGAGTCTATAATTGGGTCGTCTATGCCTACGATCAATTCGGTGAATCACTCGGCTTCAGTGATACCTTTACGCTGACTGTGACTTCACCGTAATAGCCTTCTTTTTCAACCCAGCTAGCTTGCACTGCGAGAGTCAAGCAAGGTGAGAACAGAATAAGCGAATTCTAAAGCTACAGGTATTTCTCCCGGTCGTCCCCGCATTCTAGCTGTGCACATACGGGACAGTTCAAATCACAAGCTGAATTCACTGTATCGTTTCAGAGCCTGTGAGACAGCTTAGGGTGAGAAGGCCGCGATGTCACAAAAAGGGTTTCTAAAAAGAGCCGGTGTGGCTCTGGGCAAGATCGGCAGGATTTTGCTCGGGCTATTGATGTGCTGGGCAATATTTTCAGTGTGCCAATATGTCAGCGGGTTGAGTTCTTCCCTAAGTCCCATGCCAACCCCATTACCTTCATTACCTACACCCACCATAACGCCTGCTCCTGGAAGGCGGACAATTCTTTTGGGTGATACCGCAACAGCAATCCTGCGCAAACACCTCACGGAGCAGTTCGCCGAGAATCAGGTAGGGAGAGGGCAATGGAACGAGTGGGATCTCATCTTCCCCGATGAAGACGGGAGGCCGATGGATCGCAGAAAACTGGTATCCCGCTTCAAGGCAGTCATCCAGGAGGTAGGGCTTCCGGAAATCCGTTTCCACGACTTGCGACATACTGCGGCGTCCCTGATGCTCAACAACGGCATCCCCATCCTGATCGTTTCAAATAGATTGGGTCACGCTAAGCCAAGCATTACGTTGGATGTGTACGGACATATGATCCCGAGCAAGCAGGAAGAAGTCGCTGAGCTTATGGATGAGCTCTTGACCCCACTTGAATCGCAAAACTGCACCATATTTGCACCGAATTCTGCTGATTTGTTCCAGAACGAGGTTTAATATCCGAGATTATGGGGGTGAAATCCACAAGTAGCCCTATATGTGGGCATATAATCAAAGAAGAAAATCACCCTTGCGAAGGTTTCAAACCTTCGCAAGGTTGAGTTTCAAAGCCTCAAGCTAGGGGATTCTCCGCTCTTCGTGACCGCACAGTTTGACAAAAAACGTAAAATGTCACTCGAATCCAATCTCCCAAATGTGTACGTGGCCGGGCTCACCCTGGCCGAGGTCTTTAAATTCGATGCGTATTCTTTGCACGCTGACCGTTTCTCCAAAATCGAATTCGATCTCAGGAGCTTCTACGCTGCCTCCGTAGATGCCTGTGAAATTCACCGGCTCTCCCTCAGGCGTGGGGAAAATAAAAACGTTGATCTCCATTGTGGCGCTGCCAAGCACGATGCGTAATCCGCTTATATCGCGTGGGCTAGGAAAATTCAGTTCAAGCACAAAAGGATTGGCTTCAAATGTGCGCCCGACAGTGAATTGATCGCCGTCAAACAGCGATTCGATCGCGCCCATATCCAGCATAGAATACCTTACCTGTACCAACTCCTTATCTATCACCAGCAATTTTTCGAGCAATATTCGACGTTCTTCTTGTTCGGCAGCTAAAATTTCTGCAATATTATCCACATAACGCAAGCGCAGGAAGTAAAAACCGGGGTTTCCATCCGGATAGGGGACGATCCGCTCGATATTAATATCGGTGAATTTTCCCGAGGTTGTAACCAGTTCATATTCCTCTGGAGTGCTTACGAAAACTGTAGCATCATCCAATGGTAAAAGGTGGAAAAGATGCCCATTAATACTGCCAATCTGGAATGGTAAATATTCTGGGAAGAAAAAAGTAGCCACCACGTGCGCCCCGTTTGTCCAGGTTGGTGAGAAGAGAAGAGTATCGGTGGGGTTTTCTTCGAGGAATTCATCAATGGCAGCAAAAGCTTGCTGCGCGCCGTACTGCATACCACCCAAACTGTAGTTGGTGTGCCAGGTAGGTCCGTTGATAAGTGCATCTCTGGTGAGATTGATGTTCACCAACGCAAGGATGGCAAATAAGCTAATCGTTAACGTATTTGGACGAAATTTGCGGACTCTTGACAGCCAATCAAGGGAGTAATTCAACCCCAGAGCTATCAAAATGGTGGCTGGAATGACGAAAACGAGGGCACGCGTAATACCAGTTTCCACCAACGCAGCTCCGGAAGGCGCCGCCAGCAGGGCGAATAACAGCGTGCGGTAGGCTGATTTGCGGAATCCCCAAAGAATAAGGCCCAACCCGATAACAGCAAACAGCAGAGTCGGCGTCATAATTTGGCTGTACCCGCCCATGATGTGGCGCGGCAGATCCCGCGCATTGCTAAAAAACCAATAGCGGGGGTCAAGTCCATAAATATACTCTGACCAAAAAGTGGTTAGCTTCTCGGTGAGTGGGATAGGGTGCAGCCAATAAGATGCCAAGGAACGCATTTGGTCTTCGGCAGCAGTGGGGTGATTGTTCATGAAACGCACAAATGGCAAAGCCAATAGGACCAACAGCCCCAATCCTTTTAAGGCCGTTTTTCGGTTGGCGAGGTGGTAGCGCAGATCTGAAAATAGCAGGAATAGACCGGAGACCACCATCACAACACGACCGGGATTGTATGTATAAAAAGCTGCGGCTCCCCATATTAAAGCAAGATATAGCATACGCGGGTTTTTGTTGCGGTACATGAGGTAATAATAGAGGAACCCCGCGTAAAAGGCGGCCATCATGGCTGTCTCGAAGGCTGTGCGGGAATGCAAGAACCAACCCGGAGTGATAGATAGCAGCAATACTCCACTCCACCAGTAGCGAATCTTGAAGATATCTCGCAAGATCAACCCCACCCACACCGCCCCGAGAGTGCCAATCAAAACGGAAACTGCCCGAGTGACGAAAACAGACCTCCCGAATAATTGATAGGGGATTATTTGGGCATACACAGAAAGGCTTAAGCTGTATTTATCCACATTCTTGAAATATGTGGGCCAAAGTTCGCTGTCGTGGTTTCTGAAGCTGTCGCGCATGAAATCTGCTGCCAAGTTGGTTTGGATTGCTTCATCCGTGAAGAAGAAGATAGGATAATCGGTTAGACCGATCAGCCTGGTCGCCAAATAAATGACTAAAGCTCCGACGAACAGAGTTTGGGCTAATGAATACGGCCAGTTTTTCACACGGTTGCTAATCCAGCCAAAAATCCCAGATCGTTTATTACTGCCCTCCTCGATCGATACCGAGATGGTTATGTGCGGCTGGCTGCCTTGTTCGTGATGCGCGGTTTCTGCCCTGGCGGGGGTGTCCACCCTCAGTTCGAGGCGCGCTCCGGGCTTTAAATTTATCTTCTGAGGCAGATTTTCAACTGCAAGGCTGATTTCAGGTTCGCTTTGGGGGGTTTGAGATGCTGTATTATTTTGCTCTTGGATTGGATCACGCGGTGATTGGGCGCTTTTCTCCCTGCGCAGGTTCCAAAGATACAAGAATGCTGCCCCTAATGCCGTGAATCCGGCAAATAAATAAGTTCTGAGTGCAGTTAGTTTCTTTTGAGTTTCTGAATTACTCATGGCCGATGCAAACGACTAAGTGTTAGGTTCGGTTTTGTTTTAGCGCAGCCCGGTTTCGAGCCGAGAGATAACCATCCGTTGGATTTCGCTAGTGCCTTCGTAGATCTCGGTGATCTTGGCGTCCCTGAAATAGCGTTCCACGGGAAATTCTTTGCTGTAACCCATTGCGCCGTGAATCTGGACGGCGTGGTGGGCGCAAAACATAGCGGTTTCAGAGGCGAATAATTTTGCCATGGAGGCTTCCAGGGTATAACGTTGGTCGTTTTCCTTACTATGTTCTTTAGCCATCGCAGCGCTGTAGAGCAGCCCGCGTGATGCTTCAATGCGCGTTTTCATATCCGCGATCTTGAAGCCGGTCCCCTGGAATTGGCCGATCTTTTTGCCGAAGGCTTCCCTTTCTTTGACATACTCCAGGCTGGCCTCATAAGCTGCCTGGGCAATGCCCAGGGCTTGGGCGCCAATACCAATGCGCCCAGCATCCAAGACGGCCATAGCGATTATAAAACCCTGGCCTTCTTCCCCAAGCCTATTTTCGAGAGGTACGCGGCAGTTTTCGAAGACAATTTCGCTGGTGGCTGAAGCTCGGATACCCAATTTTGGCTCTTTTTTACCGCGTTCGAATCCGGGAGTGTCCCCTTCTACGATAAATGCGCTGATTCCTTTGTGCTCCTCTTCTACGTCTGTCAGCATAAATACAACTATGTAATCTGCGACCGGGCCGCTGGTAACCCAGGATTTTCGCCCGTTGAGCACGTAGTGTCCATTCTCAAGGACTGCTTTGCTGCGCATTGTGCTAGCGTCTGAACCAGACATGGGTTCGGTTAAGGAATATGCAGCGACTATTTTGCCGGAGGCTGCATCTGTGAGATATTTTTTCTTTTGTGCTTCGCTCCCATATCGAAGAATTGTATGGCAGAAAAGTGAATTGTTGACCGACATGATGCCTCCATGCGAAGCATCTACCTTGCTTATCTCCTCAACCGCGATAACGTAAGCCAAGGCATCCATCCCCGCTCCGCCGTATTCCTCTGGCACTTCAATGCCCATGAAGCCCATGGCGCCCATCCTCTTGATGGTTTCCATGGGGAATTCACCGCTCTCATCGAATTCAGCTGCGATTGGTGCGATCTCATTGCGTGCGAAATCGCGGGCTGTCTGGCGGATCATCTCATGCTCATCGGTTAAGATATAAGTCATACAGACTCCCGTGTTAAAAAGTTTTGGTGAATTATAGCATGGGAGAAGGTGTGGATTGGGCGGCTGATTTTTAAGGGAGTGTAAAAAATTTTGGTGTCTAAACCCTGCGGATTTGATCTTCGAGTTAAAACGTATCAACGGACAAACAGGAGTAGTGTTGTAACTTGTCAATGCCCTTTGGATTTCATTATAGTCAGTAGGTTGGGGCGAATCCCCACATACTTAATGACATATGAAATTATGCTCTATTATTGACTACTCCACCTCTACTTTGACCATCCTGCCCAACCGGAGTACAATTTAGCATTACAAAGCGAGGTAGAAATAAATGAGTGAAACAATCACCCGTGAAATCTTTGATCACATGGTTGAACTGGCTGCCCTGGAATTGGATGAGGCTGAAGCCGAATACCTTCGTACCGAACTTAACAAACAATTGCAGGCAATTGAAGTATTGAAGGCCGTCAAACTAGATAAAGATACCCCCATCGCCTCACACGGTGTACCTTATACACCTGAGATCAGCGCCCAGCCGCGCAAGGATATTATCGATCCATTTCCCAACCCGGAAGAGATAGTTGCACTTTCTCCGGAAACCGAAGACGGTTATTTGATCGTACCTGATATTCCCCATGAGGATGTAGAATGAGCCGCGAACTCTGCGACCTTCCCGCACACGAGTTGGCAAGTCTGATTCGCAAAGGCGAGGTAACTGCTGTTGAAGCGTTAGATTCTACACTAGAGCGTATCGAGGCTGTGGACGGCCGTCCCGGCAGCTTGGAAAATGGGCAAAGCTTCCCAGAAGATACTGAACGCGTACACGCATTCATCACCCTAACTGCTGAACGGGCACGCTTCCAGGCCGAAGAAGTGGACGATAAGCTAAAGACTGGGGAAATTCCCGGTCCTCTGGCAGGTGTTCCATTCACGGTCAAGGATATTTATACAGTCAAAGGGACTTTATCAACAGCAGGTTCGAAGATCTTATCTAACTTTGTGGCTCCATATACCGCTACATCTGCTGCCAGGATGGAAGCTGCAGGCGGGGTGATGTTGGGTAAGGTCAATCTGGACGAGTTCACCTACGGCTCTTCAAATGAATCCTCAGCCTTTAAACCTGTCCCTCGAAACCCCTGGGACCCCAGCCGCGTTCCGGGTGGTTCTTCCGGAGGCAGCGCTGCGGCAGTGGCAGCTGGAGAAGGCGCCCTCTCCTTGGGTACTGATACCGCTGGATCTATCCGCCAGCCCGCAGCATTTTGCGGCGTAGTGGGCGTTAAACCAACTTATGGGCGGGTTTCACGTTACGGCTTGATCGCCTTTGGTTCCTCTTTAGATTGTCCTGGTCCGGTGGCACGCAATGTCACTGATGCTGCCATGATGCTGAACGTAATCGCCGGCCCAGACAAACGCGATATTACCGCTGTGACGCTTCCCGTACCTGACTATACCGCGGGGATAAACGAGGGTGTCCGCGGATTGCGGATTGGTCTTTCTCCGGACTTCTTCAAAATTTCGTATTTCAACTCAGATACCGGAGAAGTTGAAGAACAGCCGCTGCCTGACGAGATCAAAGCTGTCACGCAACGTGCAGCTGACACTCTCTCGGATCTGGGAGCGCGAATTGTTGAGCATGTGCCCATGCCCCATACGCGCTATGGCATACCGGCATATTTCGTAATCTCGCGTGTTGAAGCAGCCTCCAACCTGCACCGCTACGATGGAGTGAAATACGGTTATCGCACTTCGGATGCCGTCACCAACTTGAAGGACCTTTACCGCCGCTCGCGCGCCCAGGGGTTTGGCTTGCAGCCCAAACTGCGCATCCTTATGGGCATGTATGTCGGCGCTGCGCAGTACAGTGAGCAGTATTACGAACACGCGCTGCGCTTGCGTTCCAAAATCAGAGGCGACTATGATGCCGTTTTCGATACAGATGGTGAATACAAATTGGATGCTATTTTAACTCCTACCACACCGTCTACGGCCTTCCCGATTGGCGATGTCTTCGGTGATTCAGTACTTATGCAATATGCTGACCAGTTGACGGTCACCGCTAACCACGCTGGAACGCCCGGTATATCTCTCCCCGCCGGATTGGATGGCGCTGGTTTGCCTATTGGTATCCAATTGCTCGGGCCAGATTTTTCTGAAGCAACCATCTTCCGGATTGGCCGCGCCTTTGAAATGGCCACTGAGAATGACGCCTGGCGAAGTGAGAGGCCAAAGGTTTTGGAAGATATCATATGAGCGTTGGATACCTCAGGACGGTGACACAAAATATCTTCGCAAATCTGGAGCCTGAGAATTATGAGTGATCAAGCCCAAGGTGTTCTCGGCCGCTTGCAAGCTATGGGCGATCCAGAAGATGCGGCAGGTATGGCCCGCTTCGGCATCAATATTGAGAAAGCGTATGGTATTCGCATACCTGAACTGCGCAAATTAGCCAAAGAACTGGGCAAAGACCACCAACTGGCTTTGGAGTTGTGGGATAGCGGCATGCACGAAGCCCGTATTTTGGCGAGTATGCTGGATGATCCGAAACAAGTCACTGAGGACCAGATGGAAGCCTGGGTTTCAGATTTCAATTCTTGGGATTTATGCGATCAGTGTTGCGGGAATTTGTTTGACAAGACTCCCTATGCATATGATAAGGTTGTCGAGTGGAGTGCGCGCCCCGAAGAGTTCATCAAGCGTGCTGGCTTCGCCCTGCTGGCCTGGCTGGCTTTGCATGATAAGGTAGCGCCCGATGAACAGTTTGAGAGCTTCCTGCCCCTCATCTTGCGAGAAGCCACTGATGAACGCAATTTCGTTAAGAAGGCGGTCAATTGGGCGTTACGCCACATCGGCAAACGTAATCTGTCTTTAAATTCCAAAGCAATTATGGCAGCTGAAAAGATGGCAACCATCGACAACAAGGCGGCCAAATGGAACGCCAAAGACGCTTTACGTGAGTTAAAAAGCGAGAAGGTGCAGGAGCGGTTGAGGAAGAAGGAGGGGAAAAATTGAGCATCCCTAAAGTTTTTATTTCACATACTACTCATGACAGGAGAGATCATACTCTTGCCCGTTACCTCGCAGAGGGTCTGGCAGAGCGAGATGCAGAAGTCTGGATCGCGCCTGATAGCATCCCGATTGGTGCAGAATGGGAAACTAAAATTGTTTCTGCGATTATGGATGAATGCTCACATATTTTCGTAATACTTTCTGCTGCATCTGTCATTTCTGAGTGGGTATTGAAGGAGATAGGGTTAGCACAAGAACGCAAAGATAGGGATGATGCCTTTGGTATCCTGCCTTTACGTGTCGGGGAAGTAGGAGATTTTTTCGGTAGCCTTTTTATTTCAAAGTATCAAGATGTTCCTTATCACGACTCTTACGCGGCTCAGTTAGAAGAGATTTCCAGGGTGCTTGGATTACCAGATATTGATCGAGCACAAGATATGGATTCGGAATTACTTGAACGAGTTCATAGTTTCAGGAATGAACGAATAATGAAAATCAAGGCAAAGGAAACTCCAGCTCCCCTCATTAAAGATTACTGTGTTGTTTTACATTTATTGCCAATTAATTCTTTCACTGGAAATATTAAGTATGATTTAGACCAAATGATTTCTGATGATGTTACTGTTTTTGGTCGTCTAGCACCTCTGTACGACGAAGTTACAAACAAGCGACATAATTTTGATGGATTCATCACTGAAAGTTGGAATGGAAGGGGTCCTGAGGTTTTTGGTTATGTTCAGCTATATAATAATGGATGCATTGAGGTGGTAGATTCGGGTATCCTTGAAAGGGGTGCAAGTAATAAGATCCCTTTCGTAGCAGGAGACATTATAGAGAAAAAAATACTTCATGCTCTTCCTAGATACATACAAGTCCAAACGGGGTTGAAAGATCAATTCCCATTGTTGATTGCAGTAACCTTTGTGAATGTAAAAAATTTCAACGTATGGATTGAAAATCCTATACATCATAAATTAGAAAATCGATTAGGGAGAAATTATCAGTTAAAAGATCTCTCTAAGATTGATAGAGACGTGTTAAAGATTCCTGAAATAATTGTTAATGATACTCCAAATAATTTTGACCTAATTTTGCGTCCTATTTTTGATTCAATTTGGAGAGCTGGGGGTTTGCCAAGGTCGCCTTTTTATGATCAGGATGGAAATATAAATCCAAATCCAAATCCAAATCCAAATCAAACATATTATTGAGGGTTTTTCTTGGATACTAATTTATTTCAAAAATGAGGTCATCTTCTCAATGATTCCTTCACTCCATTTTTTCACTTTACTCGCGCCGCATGCATCCCACGATATGTCATTCCGAGGTGCGCAGCACCGAGGAATCCCTAATAGCCCAGCATGAAAACCTACTATGTTTACATTATGGCCAGCAAAACCGGAACCTTATACACCGGAATGACGAATAACCTACAAAAACGGATATACCAGCACAAAAACAAAACAATAGAAGGCTTCACTCAGAAATATAGTGTCACTCGCCTAGTTTATTTTGAAGAAACGAATGACGTAAAAACAGCAATTACTCGCGAGAAACAAATTAAATCTTGGCGCAGAAGCAAAAAACTGGATCTAATCAAATCATCAAACAGTACGTGGGAAGATTT
Organism: Chloroflexota bacterium; assembly: GCA_019456165.1. Classification (GTDB taxonomy): domain Bacteria; phylum Chloroflexota; class Anaerolineae; order Anaerolineales; family UBA11579; genus VRUJ01. Next base: position 26,670 of record VRUJ01000041.1, on the reverse strand, counting down.
AAGTGGTGATTGGTTTGATGAGGTAATGATAGAATAGAGATGATGATTCAATAATGGGCGTTCTAGGGATTCCTCGCCAAAATTCGGCTCGGAATGACAATTAAAAATTAATCAATAAATGAAAAATATATTGGTTATTTCTCCATTAGAATGAAAACCAAAAAAAACCTAGCTTGAGAGACTCAGATGCCAAAAAATGAAGCCGTAATCGGTCTTGAAAGCCTCTCGAAAAAGTATGTTTGAAGTGAGTGTGATTTAACTTTGGAGTCATATATTCATAAATTAATTTTTCTCCTCTTCGAATACACTCGATGACATGTTATTCCGAGGTGCGCAGCACCGAGGAATCCCTAATAGCTCTGCATGAAAACCTTCTATGTTTATATAATGGCAAGCAAAACCGGAACCCTATACACCGGAATGACGAACAACCTACAAAAAAGGATATTCCAGCACAAAAACAAAACAATAGAAGGTTTCACTCAGAAGTATAGTGTCACTCGACTGGTTTATTTCGAAGAAACGAATGACGTAAAAACAGCAATTACTCGCGAGAAACAAATTAAATCTTGGCGCAGAAGCAAAAAACTGGATCTAATCAAATCATCAAACAGTACGTGGGAAGATTTAAGTGATGATTGGTTTGATTAGGTGATGATAAAATTATGGTGATGATTCAATGATGAGGGTTCTAGGGATTCCTCGCCAAAGTTTGGCTCGGGTTGACATTTAATATAGTTAATTAATTCCTGGGTAAAAAAGGTAACGGGAAATGAGAGAAGCTCTATTAATAAAACCTGGTATAGAAAATACCAAGAATGAGAAACGTTTATGCCAAAATATGAAGCTGTAATCGGTCTTGAAACCCATATCCAACTGAATACCAACACCAAAATATTCTGCTCTTGCAAGGCAGATTCTTGGAAGGTTGAACCCAATACCAACATCTGCCCGGTGTGTTCGGGGTTGCCTGGCGTTTTACCAGTGCTAAACAAATCTGTCGTAGAAAAAAGCGTATTGTTGGCCGCCGCGCTGAACGCCGAAATACAGGAGAAATCTTTCTTCGACCGCAAGAATTACTTCTATCCTGACCTCCCCAAGGGCTATCAGATCTCTCAATATGATCTACCTATAGCCACGGGTGGGCACCTGGATATACCTCTCCCAGAAGATCAGAGCAGTCGGGTGACCATAACCAAAATGCATTTTGAAGAAGATGCCGGTAAGACCAAGCTTGAAAACGGGCGCAGGCTCGTGGATTTCAATCGTTGTGGAGTGCCTCTGGTTGAAGTTGTTACCGGTCCGGATATGCACTCTGCTGATGAAGCGGCCCAATACCTGATCCGTTTACGACAGTTGGTTCGCTGGCTGGGAATCTCTGAAGGGAATATGGAGAAAGGCCACGTACGCAGCGATGTAAATATCTCGATTCGGAAAGAGGGTGAGGACATGCTCAACACAAAGACAGAAATAAAGAATGTTAACTCGATTGACGCTGTGCGTACGGCAGCTGCGAAGGAAATCGAAAGACAGATCAAAGTTATCGAGGCGGGAGGGGAGGTCGAAGCTTGGACTTTGGATTGGGACGAGGATACCGAGACTTTACAAAAGATGCGCTCGAAGGAATCGGAGGCAGACTATCGTTACTTTAAAGATCCTGATTTGCTGCCTGTTATTATGGATGCCGCCTGGCGGGAAGAGATCCTTGCTGAGCTTCCTGAGCTGCCTCTGGAGCGCCGGGCGCGCTTCATCGAACAATATCAACTTCCTGTGTATGACGCTGATATTTTAACCAATGAACGCAGTCTTTCAGATTATTATGAAACCGCCAATGCAGCATATGCCGGAGATCCCAAACGCGTTTCAAACTGGATCATGAACGATATTTTACGTCTGATCAACGAGAACGAAATTCCTGCTGGAGAATTAAAGATTACACCTGCCAACCTGGCTGAAATAATAAAAATGGTAGATGAGAAGACGATAAATACATCTACCGGTAAAGCATTATTAGAAAAGGTTGAAGCCAGCGGTAAATCACCCAAAGAAATTGTCCAAGCCGAAGGTCTTGCCCAGGTGAGCGATGTCGACGCTATTAAGGAGATTTGCGCACAAGTGGCTGCGGAAAATCCCGACCAGGTTGCTGAATACAAAGGCGGCAAAGAGGCCGTCATGGGTTGGTTTGTCGGCCAGATAATGCAGAAATCACGCGGCAAAGCGGATCCGAATTTGGCACGGGAGATACTAAAAGATTTGCTTGCTGAATAGAACAGGCTGGAATATACTTGTAAATTAAGCAGTAATTTGAGGAGAAAATCAATGCGTAAATGGCTGAGAAATATTCCTAATCAGCTCTCAATAATTAGAATGCTGCTAATCCCTGTTTTGTGGATATTAGCATTCTTGGAGGAGTCCTATTACTTAGGCATCCTGCTCTTTATCGCTGGGTTCACAGACTTCTTGGACGGTTGGATCGCAAGAAAGTTTAAACTGACATCCCCCTTGGGCAGCAGATTGGATTCTTACGCTGATTCACTCTTGATCATTTCTATGGTGTTCTGGATGATTATGTTGGAACCAGAAATACCTGCAGAACATCCTTGGATGTTTTGGACACTTTTACTGATTTCTTTGGCATCATTTCTGCTTGGGATTGTGAAGTTTAAACGTATCGCCAACTTGCACCTTTATTCCGCCAAGGTATCAGGTTTTATTGGCGGCCTCTTTTTTGTACACACATTTTTGGTTTCAGGATATAGTGAGCCATTTTTTTTCCTTGCCCTGAGCTTGTATTTCATCTCGGCCTCAGAAGCGTTCTTAATGCAGCTTGTCCTGCCTTATGTTGATGAGCACATGGGATCGATAATCTTGGTGTTGCTTAAACGTAATTCAGTTGCTAGATCGCAGTGATGCACATTGCCGCTTGCCGCAAGTAAATTTGCTAAACTCACTTATATGCCCGGTAATTTTTACGGGCATATTTAATAAATTGAACTCAATCGCCGAATTGATACGATTAATATCGTTCTTAAATGCAACATATATTTAATCTACGTGCCGCGACTGCCAATGATGCCAAAACTATCCGCGCTTTGGTGATTGAAGGGCGCATCAATTTTGTCGGTCTGGACTGGAATCGTTTCGTGGTTGCTGAATCCGAGGCAGGAGAAGTAGTTGGTTGTGGGCAGCTAAAACCCCACAGGGATGGTTCCGTAGAATTAGCCTCGATTGTCGTAACTCCAAAATGGCGCAGCCGGGGGGTAGCCAGGGCAATCATCGAGCATCTGATCACCGCACACGATGGAGCCCTTTATTTATTATGTCAATCTAGTTTGGGGTCGATGTACGAGAAATTTGGGTTTGAGACCCTTGACCCACAGGAAATGCCCAAGTTTTTCCGCCGCGTTAGCAAATTAGCAGGGTTGACCGATGTACTGAGGCAGCGCGGAGAAACGTTACTGGTGATGCGTAGATTTTAGAATATTAGCGGTGTGATATACTGCGCGTTAGGCTGAACCCGGTCCAAATAAGCATTTATTAGCTGATGAATTCATATTCTAAACGAATTTATATCTTTGCAATAATCATTCGCCTTATTCCAGTGCTGCTTTCATATAACCTGGCTATCGGTTTGGATGATATGTTTCAATACGACATGTTGGCGCGCAGCATTTCGTCTGGGGAAGGCTACCGCTGGTACTCGGAGCCAGACCTTCACAGAGTGCAAAGGTATATTGATTTTGAATTTGATCCTGACGAATATGACCCTCGGGGAGTGCAGACTTCATTTCGCGCCCCGGGATATCCGCTCTTTTTAGCCCTGATTTACCTGTTCAGCGGCATGCAGTGGCGTTTCTTCATTGCCCGGCTGGTGCAAGTTTTTATAATGGCATCATTGGCTCCAATGACATATCTACTCGCGCGCCGCGTATTCCCGGAAGAGCCGCGTATTGCTCGTTTTAGTGCTTTAACCATAGCCTTTTATCCACTTCTTGTGGTATTCCCATTGGCATTAGCAACTGAGGTTATCTTCATCCCACTCGTGCTTGCGGCGGTGTTTGTGTTGCTGCGGGCAGGAGAAACACACTCAACGCGAGACTACGTTATCGCCGGCGTATTATTCGGTTTTGCTACCCTAACCCGCTCGGTGGTAACAGCCGTCATCCCGTTCGTGATGCTGTGGATTTGGTTCTATGCAAAGGACAAGAAAGGGGTGCTTATCATACCCCTCAGTGTTTTAGCCCTAACTCTGCCGTGGGCGGCGCGCAACTCATTGCTGCACGAGCGTTTAATGTATGTAGAATCTTCCATGGGTTACAACTTGCATATGGGTTATCACCCCGAGGGCAGCGGTACTTTCCAGTTTGGTATTTCGCTGGAATTGTTAACCTATCTTGATGATGCTGAGCGGGATCAGGTTGGGATTGAGAAGGCGCTGGGGTATATTCGGGATGATCCTGGAAGAGTGCCCTACTTGATGGCACGCAAATTAGGTTATTTCTTTGGTTTGGAACACCGTCCGTTGAAATATTTCTATTCCAATAATTTTTTTGGATTTATTCCATACCCATTATTGTTAAGCATATTCTTGTTATTCGATCTTCCGTTTGTGCTCATCATGGTTCTGTTCGGTATTGCTGTTCCCTTTGTCCGTTGGCGCAAAGAAACCGTCTTGCTTGGTTTGATAATGTTGGGCTACCTCTTGCCGCATATCCTGACAATGTCTGAGCCGCGTTTCCATCTCACTATAGTTCCTTTCCTATCAATTTTTGCGGGATACGCCTGGGTAAAACGAAAAGAAATATTTGCGCGGGCGCGCACTCCCAAAGTTAGGCCTGCCCTATTTCTGGCTATAGGTTTGATAACTTTATTGATTTTCAATTGGGGTTTAGAATTGATCCGGGATGCGGACGATCTGGCGCTCTTATTTGGCCCTGAAGGTAATATGGCGAGGTTCGATTACTGATGCGAAAACTTTTTCAAATAGATTTACACTTTGACCGGGACACGGTTGTTATCACTATCATTAGCACCCTGTTATTAATGGTGGATCACTACCACCGTTTCACAGGCTATAAATACCTCGACCGTGCGTTGTTATATTTAGTCGCGCCTTTGGCAATAATAATATTTGTATTCCGCAAGAATCCGAAGGAATTTGGCTTCCAGCTTGGAGATTGGAAAGCGGGGTTGGCGATAACGGGGTTGGCAGTCCTTATCATTGCTCCCATATTGTGGCTGGTTGCCAGCGGTGATGAAGGCATGCAAGGGTACTACAGCAATAGACTCAATGCTATGACTCCTGTGGTTGCATTTTTTGACCTTGTTGGATGGGAATTTTTCTTTAGGGGTTGGATATTATTTGGTTATGCACGCTCATTTGGGGATAATGCCCTCTGGCTGCAGGCTGTCCCTTTTGCCCTGGCACACATCGGAAAGCCTGAGCTTGAGACCATGTCGACGATATTCGGCGGTTTCCTATTTGGCCTGATAGCCTGGCGTACACGTTCCTTTATCTATCCTTTCCTAATCCATTGGTTTGTGTACACCTTTACAATTATGGTGGCAGGAGGGGCGTTTAGCTAGCCATCTAATGTCCAATTCTCTAGCTTTTGGTTATCAGGCCGACATCTTAAGAGATTTTCCTAACCTTAGCGCGGGAGTGATCTTGGCGCAGGATTTGGCTAACGGGCCAAGCCCTGCGGGGCTGAAAGAAGCCTACCTGGCAGAGCAGCAGCTAACTATAGAGCGCATCGGTGATATGCCGCTAAGTGAAGTGGGGACATTGGCTGCCTGGCGGAAGGCATTCCGTTCGTTTGGCGTGAACCCAACCAAATACCGCAGCGCGCCGGAGGCGCTCCTACGGCGGCTGACCAAGAAAGGAGATATCCCCTCCATAAACGCTCTGGTAGATCTATGTAATTTAGTGAGTATTCGCTATGCTCTGCCTGTGGCGGTGTTCAATACAGGGGAATTAAGCGGTCCTGCTGAGGTGCATTACGCTGACGGGACAGAGAGATTCACACCCCTATTTGAAACCGAAATCGAAAACCCGCCAGCGGGTGAGGTGGTTTTCTCGGACGAGACCGGGTTGGTGATCGCCAGACGTTGGTGTTGGCGGCAGAGCGACCAGAGCGCGGCTCGCCCCGATACTTCACAGGCGATCATTGTTACCGAGGCTCAACACGAAGGGGGCGAGGATGATATTAAAGCTGCTCTCAATGATTTGGAAGGCTTGCTTGGGGAGTATACTGGTGGAAGTTTAAAAAGCGGGACGTTAGGAGCGAAACAGGCTTCTATCTCGATTTAACAGGAATATATTCTTTTTCTTTGTTGAGTATTCCATAACATCAAGCATGGCTTTGATGATGATGTGTCATGCGCCAATGAGGGAATTTTCCCAGGAGCTGCTGAGAACAACAACAAATGTGGTTGTTGGTATAATGAGGCATGTTCAAACGACTTAGGAGTTGGTGGCAAAAATTTTGGGGGAAATATAAAACTGCAAGCATTTCAAGTATTATTGTTATTGCTATTAGAGAGTTATTTTGGGATCGTATTATTGAATGGGGAAACAATATGATTGATAAAATCTCAAGGTATATTCCTGAAATAATTATGAATTTTTTGGTTTGGGTGTTGCAAGATGCGTTTCATCTTGTTTCGGCAATTGGTGGAATAGTTATTATCTGGTTATTGATAGCATCATATAAAGATAGCAGAGAGAAAATGAATGATGAATATAAGTTGACCGAAATCAATAAACAAACAGAAAAACGGGGGGGTGAAGAAACTGAAGAAAATAAAGTATTTTTGGAGGCTAAAGAAGAAGTTCCAATTGAGGGGGAGTTGTATGCGTATATTCTTGTTACAAATAAAGAATCTCAGGATTTGACAGAATGTTATGCTAATCTAAAAGAGATAAAATTGTTCGTAGATGGTGAATGGGCTGATAGAAAAGAAATTATTAATCCAAATTATTCTGAACTGACTTGGCCGGATTTCGACTCTGCTAAAGAAGTCGAAATTAAAAGAAATGGTGGAGAGGCTAGAATTAATATTGCAAAAACGATACCCAATAAATTCGCTTTTATATTCAAGAGCGGTGACAAACCAGTATATATTACACAAAACCATTACTATTTGGAAATTAACGTTAATGGAAAAATTGGACAGAAACCAATCAAAGAAAAATTGTTGAAGGGGATTCTTCACTATGAATCCAGAATGCTTACAGGATCAGGATTAATCCAAGATGGTCGAATAATTGACCAATCACCTGTTAAACATCGTAGACTATGGATAGAACCAGGAGAATTAGAAATATCTACCCATAAGGGCAAAAAGAAAGGAAAGCCATTAGCGCACCAAAACCTAACTGCTTTTTTGAGTGACAAGCCACATACATGTTCTCATTGTGGGTATTCGTGGTCACTATTGCCGTCTGATCTCAAAGATGGCGTAACGACTGTAATTAAAAATCCGCCTTGTCCCAACTGTGGCAATTTAGACGAAATATTGAGATTTTACCCTTAAACAAGGAAAGATAATGACTAACCTCAAAAACAAAAAGAAGAAAAAACAACGCCTCCTAAAGATAAGTGAGGCAGTTTAGAATCCTTCACCAGAATACACTTGATCCTGAGGAATTCTCACCTTTTATCAATTTCGACAGAGAATTTATTCCCTGAAATTAATATCATGTCAAATTTCGGGGGTTCCCCTTTTGGCCAAGGGGCATGACCGTTTCTCCAAAGCCAATCTCGAATTTGAAATTTTATTAACTCACGACATGTGTCATCCCAGAACGACGCTTTTTTCACATTCACCTTGAATGGCTCTATTTCCCCTTCCAGTTCCAAGATTATGAAATCCCATTCTTGTTTGATATATTTATCTCGATCCTCTATTGTGATTTTAAATCCGTAACTCCCTTTTATTGAATGAGTTCCATTAGTCCATGCTGTAACAATCATTTGCTAAGCCTCTCCCTATCTACCTTTTTCATGCCCTGCACAACCAGGTCATAAGAATGGTCGATCAGTTCGGCCACAAGCGCGTCCGGAAGGCTGCCGTCCAAAATGAGGGTGTTCCAGTGTTCCTTGTTCATGTGGTAGCCTGGTTCAATAGCTTTGTGTTCGGCGCGCAAAGCCTGGGCATCCTCAGGATTACACTTTAGGTTCATGCGCAGTGGCTGTGAGTTTTCCATTATCAGGGCGAACATCTTGGTCAACACTTTTAATACTAAGGTGCCCTCCCCGAACGGGTATCCTGCAGAAGTGCTCTTTTTTGCCAGGCAGTAGGCTCTAAGAGAGTCATAATCACTTAGCATGGTTGAGCTTAATGCCAGATATTTCCGTAGGAGTGTTCTCCGCTGATCAGTTCGTCTTCAGCAAACCGCTCGAATCTAAAAGGGGTGATGTCCACGAGCTGGGCCTGCCCATCTACGATCAACTCCGACATGCAGGCCCCCACAGCAGGCGAGATCTTGAAGCCCGTCCCGCTGAAACCGCATTGCAAGTAAAAACCATCCGGTCCGGCTTTTCCAATGATACCGCGCTGGTCGGGGGTGATACCGTCAATTCCGCAATAAGCGCTGTGTAGACTAGCTTTTTCCATTATCGGGATGCGACTACAGATGCGCTCGATGGCCTTTTCTACGAACCCTTTTTGTGCGTGATCTGTTGGGTTGTCCGGGGAGCCCCCCATCATGCTGTCATCATCCAATCCTACCAGGGTCAATCCGCCAGTTTCTGAGCGGAAATACATTGAGTTTTGGAAATCGATGGCCGCAGGGTGGGAGTCGCCCATCTCGGCAGGCCGGTTGACAAACATCACGTCATGCTGCCAGGTATCAACTGGGATCTCCAAACCTAATAATTGGGCAATTTCTGCGGCCCAAGCTCCGGCAACATTTACCACTATTGGAGCTGTGAATTTACCCTGGCTTGTATCCACACCCGTAATCTTGCCTCCTTGGGTGTGGATAGCGGTCACGTGACAATCTTGTATTAACCTGGTTCCTTTCTGGCGGGCAATCTCGAAAAAGGAAGCGGTTGTAGCGTTGGGGTCGGCATGTCCTGATTCGGGTTCGTAAGCAGCTATCTCCATGCCCTCCACATTGAAATGGGGGGCTAAGCGAGTCACATCCTCTGGAGTGACCAACTCGCTAGGAATGCCGATACTCTGGTGCATGGCGACGTTGGCGCGCAGTTGTTGCGTGGTTTCAGGTTTGGCGAATTGGAAGAATCCCGTGCGCATGAATCCGCAATCTCCACCGACAATCTCTGCCCAATTACGAAAATATTGAAACGATTCCCAGGCCAATTTTGATTCTAGTTCAAAGTCGTAGTGCATGCGCAACAAGCCGCTTGAGCGTCCGGTTGCGCCTGAGGCGATGAAATTCTTCTCCATGACGATGACTTTTACATCCCGCTGGGATAGGTGGAAGGCAAGGCTCGCTCCGTGTACGCCTCCACCGATGATTATTACGTCGGCTGTGTTTTGCATAGTTCTCCTGGAATTAGTAGAGGTTTGCTTTAATAAGGTTGCAAATCATCATGTAAATCATGTAATTATACAAGAATAAAAAATAATGCAATATATATTGTAATATTTACATTGGCGAATTGGCTACAAGCGGCTGCCGAACTTTGGCGCCCTCTTTTGGCGCAATCTTATCCATGGCGAACTCAGACAGAGCGGTGATCGTGAGGCTGGGATTGATACCAGGGTTGGCGGGCATGACTGAACCATCCACAACGTATAATCCGGGGTAATTGAACACCTGGAAATCCATATCTATAACTCCAGTTTCAGCGTCGCGGCCAATCGGGCAGCCGCCCAAAAAGTGAGCGGTGGAGGGCATTTCAAGCAACCCCTCGCTGATTGATCCCGCGGGAATGCCGTTAATCTGGTCTGCGAATTTATGTGTCACGAAATGTGCCATATCTATCTTAGCTGGGATCGCATGGCTTTCACCAGGAGCAGATATCACCCCGCGTCTGAATAAAGTCCACACGCTGCGCCCAAATCTGGCGCGCATGCGGTTATCTACATTCTGCATCACTAACAAAATTGTGGTGCGTTCAGCCCAGCCTGGCAATACCATACTATTCAAAAAATCTATCGGATGAGTGAGGATACGCCAGAGCCATTTCAGAAAACGGACCAATTTGTTACGGCCGTCCTCGATCAGAGGCGCGGCCATGAATCGCAGCAGAGACGAACCGGCTGGGTAATGCACCGGTTCTATCTTGGTAACTTCATCTGGTTGAAATACGGATCCTATTGAAATCCCCTGCGAATAATCCACGCCAAATTTACGGGCCGTTGCTCCAACTAAGGCCTCGCTGTTTGTGCGCACCATGTCTCCTAATTTATCTGAAATCTTGGGGAGCGATTTTGTCAGATCACGGCAGCGGAATAATAACCTCAGACTGCCGATGGTTCCCGCGGATACAACCACATGGCGGGCGCGTACAATTTGATCGCTTTTCAAGAGCCAAGCTGTGGATTTATGGTAAACGATTTCATAACGCGCGCCATCCGGTTGCCCGTCAGGTAGAGGGCGGATATCGTGCACTTCTGCCTCAGAACGTACTTGTGCGCCCCATTTTTCGGCCAGGTAGAGGTAATTTTTTACTAATGTGTTTTTTGAATTATACGGGCAGCCGATCATGCAAGCCCCGCAGTGGTTGCAAGTCACTCGAGCGGGTCCTTGGCCGTTGAAATAAGGATCGGGTTGTTCTTTTCCCTCGACCCCATCATCCCCAAAATACACGCCCACGTCAGTTGGAGTGAAGGTTTGCTCACAATCCATGTCCTTGGCTATCGCACGAAGCACGCGGTCTGAGGGGAAAAGTTTTGGGTTGCGCGCCACACCTAACATGTATCTAGCTGTGTCGTAGTGCGGCCGCAGAACCTTTTTCCAATCTGCCAGGTCTTTCCACGCAGGTGACTCAAACATTATGTCTTCTGGTTCCATTAGCACGTTCGAGTAACCCAAACTGCCACCGCCAACGCCGGAACCGTGATATATGAGCATGCCGCTTAGCACGCTGATCTGAAGGATACCGAAGCTGCGCAATGCAGGAATCCAGATGTATTTCCAGAATGCCCAATTGCTTTTGGGGAAATCCTCGTCGTTGTAGCGTTTACCCTTTTCTAATACCAGCACGCGGTAACCTTTCTCGGTCAACCGCATGGCGGAGACACTACCCCCGAAACCCGAGCCTATAATTACGAAATCGAAGGTGTCTTCGTTGTTTTTATCCATAATTCAGCAAGATAACAATTCAATTATACTGATAAATCAAGCTGTTAAGCAACAGTTGGTTTAGTAAAAAAAATATATCTAATAGGACTTACACAATTGAGTAGTTTTTGTCATAGACAAGGGGTTTAAACCCCTTGTTATCTAAAAAAGAAACCTAAATGTAGAATATTACTGTAGTTTTACGTAAGTCCTATCTAGTTATGCCCTAAATAAGATTATTGTCTTTCCTTCCACATCTCATAATTGTCTTTGATTTGCTCGATGTGTTCTGGAATATGATTTGCATAAATGGACAGCCACTCATCAAATTTGTAGGGCTGATCATATCCGGGGTATAAGACAGTGTGCTCCCAAGCTTTATCAGGTATTGATTTGAGCAGATTGTCGGTGGTTGAACGCGCCAACTTTAGAAACTGTAGAGCCTCATCAATATCCTGATCGTGATAACCAAGTATGTTTGCCCAGGCATCCTGGTCATAGGCCATCACCTGCCCCCCAGGTTGGGCGATGAACATGCGCACTTCCATAGCTGCAACGGCTTCGCTGTCTGCCAGGTGAATGATGATCTCGTGGACGCTCCAATCATTGGGCGAGGGTTTGAACTGCCACATTTCTTCTGGAATTTCTTTTAATGCCTCCGTGAGTAATTTATAACCCTCGCCATATAACGTAACTTTTTCCTTGCGTTCTTTTTTGTTCATGGTTTTCTCCTCAATCTTCCATCTCGATTGCTATCGCAACCGCTTCGGCGCCGCCCAGGCAGAGAGAAGCGATGCCTTTTTTCAGGCCGCGGTCTTTGAGCGCGTAGATCAAGGTGGTCAGTACGCGCGCCCCGCTGGCCCCGATGGGATGGCCGATGGCGATGGCTCCGCCGTGTACGTTGACCTTGTCCCAGTCCCAACCGATATCTTTCATGGCATATCCATCCGCGAGCACCTGGGAGGCGAAGGCTTCATTCAGTTCTATCAAATCCACATCTTCAAACGTCCAGCCGATATTTTCGAGCAGCATGGGTATAGCTTTGGCTGGTGCGGCAAACATATACTTGGGTTCTACAGCGGCCTGGCCGTAACCGATGATGCGCGCGAGTGGTTTCTTGCCTAATTGCTCGGCTTTACCTCTGCTGGCCACTACCAGCGCAGACGCGCCATCGTTCAAACCGGGCGCGTTCCCCGCGGTCACTTTACCTTTAGGGCTGAAGGCGGGTTTCAGTTTCGCCAGGATTTCAGTTGAGGTATCCCGGCGCACGCTTTCATCGGTGTCAAAGATACTTGTTTTGCCATTTGGGTCTTTTACTTCCACCGGAACGATCTCAGCTTTGAATTTTCCTCCGTCAATCGCAGCGATTGCTTTCACGTGGCTGTTATAGGCAAATTCATCCATCGCCTCGCGGGTAACTTTGTATTCCTCGCCGATGAACTCTGCGGAATCGCCCATGGCCCAACTTTCAAATGGGTCCCACAGGCCATCCTGCAGCAAGGCATCGGTAAGTTGGGTGTGTCCGTAGCGCAGTTCTCCTAAGCGGCCGTGCACCAGGAAGGGCGCCCGGCTCATGTTCTCCATGCCTCCGGCGACGTATAGATCGCCATCCCCGGCACGCACTGCCTGGGCAGCCAGCATTACAGTCTTCAAGCCTGAGCCGCATACCTTATTGATCGTAGTAGCGCCCACAGTGGGGGGCAGCCCGCTGAATATGGCGGCCTGGCGGGCAGGGTTTTGCCCCAGTCCCGCGCTGACTACGTTGCCCATCAGGACTTCTTGGATTTCAGCAGGGTCTTTCAACCCGGCGCGCGCCACCGCCTCTTTTACGACCATCGCACCCAGGTCGGTGGCTGGAATGTCGCTTAATTGCCCTCGGAATTTACCAGTCGCGGTGCGCACCGCGCTGAGGATCACGGCTTCGGGTGTGTTGTTTGGCATATTGGTTTGACCTTTTTCTCAATAGATAATTTTATGATAATTTTGATATTCTTAATTTTGAAAATAGATTAATAGGGAAGATAAAAAGTAAAATGTAAAACCTAAACGAAAAAGATTTAATACCCATCCAAAATGCTTGTGATAAACCTGATAATCCCATTCTATTAATGCGTAATAACATGAGAAGATATAAGCGCTAAGTGATATTAACCACCCATCAGTTGCCAAAAGGAAAAGGAAACAAATGGGAACAAAAAGAAATAAGCTTAAATAGAATTTAAACCCAAAAAGCGGTTTCACTTTCGTCAAAGGAACCCAAGAGTTAAGTTTTACTCGAATTTCTTTAAAATGTTCAATATCGTTTGGGATAATGATTTCATGCATAATATTTGTACTCCATACAACAAGACCCCCAAATCCTCCGCTAGTGATTTTCTTAATATTACCTTGACGTATCATACGAATTGGTTTTCCAGCTTTTAGAAGAATTATTTTATTCTGTTGAAGCTCAATTTCGATCTTGAATTTATTTTCTGCGAGTATCCTTCCAAAAACCGAATAAAATCCACGATAAATAACGATGGAACATAAAAATAATAAAAATGAATATCCGATAAACCGTCCGAAATAGATGAGTATATCCCAGGAACTATCTAAACAAGTTACGCATCCAACATTAAATGCAGATAATGCTTTGTCAAAAAATGTGATAAGGAATAAACTCCCCGTAGCAAATGAAGCAAGAAAGGCTTCATCTACTTTCTGAAAATTCTTTCTAAATAATTTCTGGTCAACCTTGTAGATTTTTGATTGAACTTGCGAGGTCATGCTTCCCACGCCTCCCTCACACGCCGGTAGGTTTCCTCCAACGCCTCAGGCAGCACGCGGGTTTCGCCGGTGGTGGTTATGAAATTGGTGTCTCCCTTCCAGCGGGGCACGATGTGCAGATGCACGTGCTCCTCGATGCCTGCCCCGGCGGCCTCGCCGATGTTGGCTCCCAGGTTGTAGCCCTGCGGTTGGTACAAGGTCTCTAAAACCTGCATACCTTTTGTGGTTAGTTCCATCATTTCCGCGCGGATTTGTGGGTTTAAACCTGTGAGCGTGGGGGTGTGCTCAAATGGCAGCGCCATCAAATGGCCGCTGGTGTAGGGATAACGGTTAAGGATAAGGAAAGCACTCTGGCCGCGAAAAACTATCAGATTTTCAGCTCCGTCGGTTTGATCGAGCGCTTCGCAGAACACACAACCCGCATTGTTTTTTTCTGATTTTATATATTCCATGCGCCAGGGAGACCATAAATGCTTCATAAACCTAACCCTGGCAATTGTAGCAGAGTTTCCAGCTACGCGGAATAGTTGACAGCCCGTGCTAACCCTATTATCCTAACCTGGATGGAACAACTTACCCTTTTCCAATCCCCACAAATTCCTCTCACCGTCAGCGACCTAACCAGGCACCTGCGCTCCCTTTTGGAAAGCGATGAACTTTTACAGGATGTGTGGGTGCAGGGAGAGGTATCCAACCTCTCGCGCCCCAAGTCTGGCCACATGTATTTTACGCTCAAGGACAGCACGGCCAGCTTACGCTGTGTGATGTGGCGCAACGCGGTTTCCCGGCAGATGTACCAGCCTTCTGATGGCGATGCCCTGGAAGTCCACGGCAACGTCAGCGTGTACGAGGCCAGCGGGCAGTACCAGCTATACGCCGATCTGCTGCGCCCTGCGGGGGAAGGCGCGCTCTATCAGGAATTCTTGAGGTTGAAAGACAAACTGGAAGCGGAAGGATTGTTCGACCCCGAGCGTAAACGACCCATTCCTGCCTGGCCGCAAACTATTGGCCTGATCACCTCACCTACCGGGGCAGCTCTGCGAGATATGCTCAATACCCTTCGCCGCCGGTATCCAATTGTGGATGTTGTGTTAGCCCCGGTTACAGTCCAAGGAGAGAAAGCTCCACAGGAGATCGTTTCCGCCCTGGAGCGTCTGAACCGGATTGTTAGACTCGACGTCATTTTATTGTCTCGCGGCGGCGGCTCGATAGAGGATTTGTGGGCTTTCAACGCTGAGAGCGTGGCGCGCGCCATCGCAGCCTCGGCTGCCCCGGTCATCAGCGGCGTGGGACACGAAACTGACTTCACCATCGCCGATTTCACTGCCGACCTGCGCGCCCCCACGCCAACCGCAGCTGCCGAGTTGGCCACCCCAGACCAGTTGGAACTCAGGGCTGGGTTGATTGAAAGTAAAGATTACTTAGAACGCCAGGCGCTGACCTTCTTAGAAAACCTGCGTTGGGCTTTCAACTCGCTTTATAACCGTTTGAACTTAAGTTCACCCCTGAGCCAGGTGCGCCGAGACCGCCAAAGACTAGATGAATTATTGCGCCGGGCAGACCTGGTTGTCGCCCATAAAACTGAACTGCGGCGCACCCATTTGCAAGGATTGGAACAACACCTTATAGCGCTAAGCCCGCAAGGGGTCTTAGAACGTGGTTACGCAGCGCTGTCGCATGTTGATGGCGCTCTGGTGCGCAGCACAAAAGATATCAAGCCGGGAGATGCATTGGAGGCTCAGGTATCGGATGGCAGCTTTGGTGTTGAGGTAAAAGAGTAACTTGCGGCCTTGTGGCCGCGATAAGAAAGGATCTTTGAAATGGTTAAAGAGACTCCAGTAGAAAAATTGGATTATGAAAAGGCTCTTGAAGAATTAGATGCCATTGTGTCTGCTTTGGAGGGGGATGAACAAACTTTAGAGGCTGCCCTGGCATTGTTCGAGCGCGGTCAGGAGCTTGCAAAGCTTTGCGCAAAACTGTTGGATGAAGCCGAGCTAAAGGTGCAGCAGCTAACCGCCGAGGATACCCTTACAGAAATGGAATAAGCATTCTATATAATAATTGAGGTTACATTGAAGATGGAAAATCAACAAGCCGCAGCCCTGGCTCGAATCCAGGCTAACCCACGGATCGAGAACGTAATATTGGCAAATGCAGGAGATGCCTGCCCAGCCTGCCGCATTCTCCAGGGAAACTATGCCAAAGAAGAAGCTCCGTCCCTGCCGGTGGAGGGCTGCTCGCATGCTCTCGGCTGCCGCTGTTTTTACGAACCGGTATTGGAGGATTTATATCCCTAGAGGGGGGATCATTAGGGGAAACTCAGTTAAATTACCCGTTGTCTAGCTTTCCCGCCCCTCAAGCTGGTGAATGATCATTATCTTTTGCCAGATCTTGCGTGAAAGGCCGTTTGCCAGGGTTTCGATCTCATTTACCGCGGCCCGGGCAACCTGATCGTCAAAATCTTGCACGTACAGGGCGGCAACCTTCCCAATAAGTGAAAGCATTTCAGAACAGTAATCCAGATAGCGGGTAAGTTCGTAAGGGGTTAATTCCCTTTTGGGAGAGAACTCTGTATCTGTTCCCCTTGTGAGGACACGCTCAGGTTCCTTGGTGAGCTGATGCATGTCGATGACGTGTGCTAACGCGCGCAGTTCATTGAGGTCATCCAATGCGTGTCTGCGTTTAAGGCGCACCTCCAGACTCATCAAGAAAAAAATACCGGCTCCGAAGAATATCAGGTCTTGGATGCCTGCTTCGATAATTGTGAGCATGTCAGTCACGGAAAAGGTCTGGTTGGGAATGTCCAGGCTTACAAGCGTATTGATACCGAAAACGATAACCGCCAACACCAAGGTTATGATGCTACCGCGCAAATACAAATTGGGTTTTGCCAGTTCTACCGTGTTCGTTTGGGCTTTTTCGGCCACTGAATGTAGCTCACCGCAAACACGGTGGAGGCCGCTCTCCGGAAAGCGGTCCTTCACGCGGCGCTGTAGCGTCTTAATTGTGGGCAGGATCTTATTTGCTTGCAAGCTGCGGAATTGGAAGGTATCCATGTTGTGTGGGGATAATTATACAATTGAATCCATCCGCGAATATTTCCTGGCAAACACCAAATACTAAGGAGCCGAGAGTGGGAAGGGACCTGAACAAGTGAATCCGACCGGAGCCAGTAACTCCTCAAAGCTATACTCGTCTAAATACAGCGTGATAGGAGATGCAAGGCCAGCATAAGTTAGGCTGTAGAGGTCAAGAAAAGTGTCTTCATAAGGCATTGAGCCTGTACGTTCGTAGGTGATGCTTTGTCCCTCAGGGCCTAACAAGTTATCTAGATAAGCTCTTTCGCGTGGAGGTCCATCGAATGCGCCACCTCCCACTTTAATAGCATTTTCTTGAGTGTATCCATACGAAGCGTCAGTAGAAATGGGGCAAGCGCTCACACTTGCATCAAGATCAAATATGGTTACGGAGCCCATTATCAAATCGAAAATTTCAGAACCTTCCATTTCCCAACGATCTACATTGGCCACCCCAGCCGCGTGAAAGAAGCGATTACCGCCAGGATTTACGATGACGAATCGGCCATTTGTCTCATTACCAAATAATATGCCTGAAACATCAACTGCTATTCCATTAAACCCATCAATAATGTATTCATATGGTTCTCCTGTTTCGAAATCACCAAAATCGTTGGCAGCCGCCTGTGTAATATCTTCCATAGCCCCCTCAAGAGAAATTTGGTCGGGACCGGCATTGATTAACATGGTCAAAAGGAATTTTTCATCCGGACTGGCAATTGTGGCCTGATTTGGACGTATGCTTACCGAAAAACCAATGATAGATTGGAAAGAGAAACCAGCTTCCTCCACTACCTGCACATCCCTCAAGAAAGGCACCGTTCGGGTTGCAGTGGCTGTGGGCTCCGGAGTATTGGTGCTGGTTGAAGTGGGTGTGGAGTTAGGCAGCTGTGTTTCAGTTGCTGTGGGGGTGCTGGTGCTGGTGCCTGTGGGCAAAGCCGTTGCCGTTGGGGTATCTGGTACTGGCTCTTGGTTTCTACATGCTGTTAAAAATAATGCGATTGTAAGGATTACGAGTATCTTAAAATTTCTGGGTTTCATGGTGTTCCTCCTCTGGTTTGTAAGTTTGATAACAGCAATGTGCTTAGCAATATGCAGATGGATTGAAAACTGTGTTTATAGTTCTTTTAAACATCCCACATTCTCCGATTCCTACCTTTGAATACTTCAATCTTACAATAAAAACTTTATACCTGCAAGATGGTATAATCTTAAAAGTACTACGGAAGAGTTTCTAATTACATTAATTAGGAGTCAGATGTGACCACCTTTGATCTTCAAGCCCAAGAATTCTTGGCACAGGAGCGTATCGCCGTAGCCGGGGTATCGCGCAACAAGCAGAACGCCGCCAACCTTATCTACCGCACAATGCGAAAATCAGGCCATGAGGTGTTTGCAGTTAACCCGCATTCAGAGATGTTGGAAGGCGATAAATGCTACCCAGACCTGAAAGCGCTACCCGAAAATGTAGGTGGCCTGGTGGTAGTTACCCGGCCGGAAATGACGGAAGCGATCATGCGCGAGTGTGTGGAGGTGGGCATGCCGCGCGTCTGGATGCATAACAACACATTTATGCCCTCCAGCGTCTCGGATGATGCAACTGCACTGGGCCGTCAAAACGGGATTGAAGTAATCTCAGGCGGCTGCCCGATGATGTTTCTAGAGTTTGGGCATAAATGTATTCGCTGGGTGTTGGGGGTTGCCGGACGACTGCCCGAATAAGTGGTGGGCATCATAATTTCCCGTTGAAATACATTATAACTGCAAATTTCCCATTTTTCGATTCTATTAAAATTCCTAGGTAATAGTATTATAATGAAATTTCTTCGGAGCATTGTATGCCTTTGGTAACCATTTTTACAGCCCCCAAACCCTTTACCAATCCTCACATAGCGCTTATCCAACGAAATGCGATCCGCTCGTGGGTGGAATTGGGAGATTCCGTCGAAGTTTTTTTGGTGGGTGAGGAAGACGGCATGGAACAAGCCGCTGCAGATTATGGCGTTAGGCACCTCACCGGGGTGAAGCGCAACCATAAAGGCACGCCTCATCTCGACTCGATCTTTTCCCTCGCTAGAGAGGCCAGTGATTCTACACAAATGGCAATTGTTAATGCAGATATCATCCTTACCCCAGATATATTAGAAGCCGCCCAACAAGTAGCAGATCAAGCCAAAAACTTCCTCCTATGTGGAAAACGCTGGGACCTTAACATTACGGAAGAACTTGAGTTCAATGCTTCCTGGCTTCCCGACCTGAGGCAAACTGTACGCGACACAGGTGTAAGAAATCACATCGGCATGGATTATTTCCTTTTCCCGCGGCATATTTACCAGGAGATTCCCAATTTCGTGATTGGGCGTCCCTCCTGGGATAACTGGATGATATATCAAGCCTATAAGCAGGGCTGGTTAGCGGTCGACGCGACTGATTCAGTTATGGTCGTACACCAAAAACACGATTATCACCATCTGGAGGGTGGTAAACCTCCTTATGGATTTGAAGAAGGCAATCGCAATATCGCCTTAGCAGGTGGGTTCTCCCATGCCTTTTTGTTAATTGACGTTCCCAGAGAATTGAAAGATGGGCGCATCCAGAAAAAAGCTTTCGACCTACGCCGTTTATTGCATCGCATTGAGTTGTGGGTAACTCCTGATATTAGGACTGGTTTCCGATGGTCCTTAGCAAGGCAATTAAAAAGGTTTAGGCGTAGATTAGGAGAAAAAGGGTAAGTGGCTCGCTTTGGAAGCAACCCAGCGCGGAAGCAAAAATCCAAATACCATCCCGCGCGGGTCACAGTGGTCGTGTTGTCATATATTCCTCATCTGGAGGGTTATTTTCGCCAGAGGTTAGACGTGCTCAAATTATCATTGACCAGCTTGCTTGAAAATACGAAAACACCTTTTGATTTATTGGTTTTTGATAATGGTAGCTGCATCGAGGCGGTTACATTTTTACAGAAATTACACAAGACAGGAGAGATTCAGTACTTAATTCAATCCAAGAAAAATATCGGAAATATGGGCGCCTTGAAAATTGCTTTTAACGCTGCTCCAGGAGAAATAATCGCATATAGCGACGATGATATATTTTTCTCGCAGGGTTGGTTAAGTTCCCAGTTAGAAATCCTTGATAAATTCCCGCAAACAGGTATGGTCAGCGGATCACCGTTGCGAAACGCGGCTAGCTTCGCGATGGAGTCTCACCGCAAAATAGCGGCAGATGGCGAGTTAAACATACTAATGGAATATGGTCGGCACATACCGGATGAATGGGAAACCGAATGGGCGTTCAGCACTGGCCGTGACCCCGAGGAACATTTGAACGCGACAAAGGATCAACAGGATATGCTGTTGACCTATAATGGGGTTTTGGCAATCGGTGGAGCAAATCACTTTCAATTTTCCGGGCTTAAGAAAATTTTGTTGGCGCACCTACCGACATTTTGGCCGGAGGATTTGATGTATGATATGGTCCAGTTTGATAATGCTGTGGATGCGGCTGGTTTTCTTCGTCTCTCCACTCCTGAGCGCTTTACACGGCACATTGGAAACGTAATTGGCTCCGCATTACAAGCAGATATCAACAAACTGGATATTAACTTGGATAAGCAGCAATCTCGACCTGCCCTGCGGCGTCATTGGCTTAAAAAAATCCCGGGTAGCGGGCGCTTGATTCGCTGGTTGTATGATCGTCTGTTCAGTATCTTGAATAATATAGATTGGCGTGGAGAATAAATCCCTTGCTGGTAATTATAAAGCCACCCTCAAAATGTTTCTTAACGGACTTGAACCCACTTCGTTGTTGAGATGCCCTCTCCCAAAAAATGGATATTGAGCAGAAGATTTTAGAACCATTATGTAGTGGATCGCGCGATCCAAACTTTGAAAAAATTGATTATTTAGATATGCCGATTAGGTGATTCCATTGTAATGAAAGCTTATTTTATTATCAAACGCGGCTTGAAGCACCTACGTTGGCGCGCCAGACGCGGATATAGTATCTTACGATGGGGACGTGCGAAACAAAATGCAACACCAATATTATTTGGTAATGCAATTCCAAAAGCTGGATCTCACTTGCTTATCCAAATATTATGGGGGTTAACTGAGATAGGTCCAGCAGTCGATCCTGGATTTGCACCAGTAAACCGCTGGGAGGACAACAGTAAGTTGCCCCCAGAGGCTACTAATAATAATATCAAAAGCTTAAAACCTGGCGATATAGGATATGGGTATTTAAATTTTAAGGAGCCGTACATCAGTTCACTGACGGGACCAGGACGAGCTACAATTTTTATTTACCGTGACCCAAGAGATGTAATCGTGTCCTCGGTTTTTTATGCCACCGAGATCCACAAAGAGCATGGAATGCAACCTTATTACACACATACACTGAATTCTACCGAAGAGCGTATCAATGCTGAAATTGTCGGTGTATCTGTACCTGGATTCGAATACAATAGTACTCGGAAAAAGTATCGGAATCACGTTGGTTGGTTAAACCAACCCGATGTGCTATCTATTAAGTTCGAAGATTTAATTCTTAAACAGGATGATACCTTACGGTTGATACTCGAATATGTTGCTATGAAAGGTTTTGAGATTCCTATTCCTATACCTGAGGCTATTGAGATATTAATAAAGAATATCGAGCCGAGAAAATCAGGCACATTTCGCAAAGGGAAACCGGGTAATTGGCGGGAGCATTTCACCGAAACTAACATTAAGGTTTTTAAAGAAGAGACAGGCGATTTATTAATACGCTGGGGGTATGAAGAGAGTTTAGATTGGTGAGTGATATTATCTTCCCCTGCAATAATAAGGATCGAAATAATTCTTCAAAGAATTGTATCTTTGTGAAGGCACTTTCCCGATTCATCTATGAGGCGTGGAATGGTGAACAATAACGCTAAAATAATCTATATTTTTGCTCCCCATCCAGATGATGAAACCCTGGGTTGCGGAGGCACGATAATAAAGAAGCTCGCGCAAGGGTATAACGTCAAAGTCGTTGTGCTAACGGATGGCTCACACTCTCATACCACCACTCACGGGATCTGGGACAACCCTAGCCCTCAAGAATTGGCAATAATGCGCGAAGCAGAGACGCGCGCAGCAATTCAAGTATTAGGTGTTCCAGATGAAAATCTCACCTTTTTAAAATTTGAGGACGGCCATTTATCAAAATCGAAACAGCTCGTTGTAGACAATGTGAAACAAATATTCTTAAGGGAACAAAATATTTCTGAAGTTTATATCACCCATGCCAAGGACAAACATAAAGACCACCAGGCCGCCAATGCTATCCTGCGAAAAACTTTAGAAGAGTTAGAGCTCACTGCTATAGAGGTATTCAATTATGTGATCTGGGGTCGGGAGAGGAAGCGTGATCTTGGAACTAAAGTTGAAATTGATATATCAGCAGTTTTAGAACAAAAAATCGAAGCAATCCAGCAGTACAAAAGTCAAATAACTAAAATGTCTCCGGAACACAGCAGGCCAATCCTAGAGCCGGATTTTTTAAAGATATTTACCACAGTAACAGTTGAGACATTCTGGCAATGAAACCGGGGTAATAATCTGGGTTTTTTTCGTCGTTAACCCGCGTTCCATTTCAATTATTGTCCTTAGTCTTCAGTGGCTTCCTCTGGGAGGCGGCGGTATTTAGAATCCACAAAGTAAGCATGTATTTCATGGGCAAATTCGTGCTGCAAGCGTGTAAAATGCGCTTGAATAGTCGCTTCGATAGAATCATGGAACGCGGGCAGCTTACCGGTGTGGACGCCAACACGGGCGATTTCCTGGCAAAGAACTTCGGTTACTAATTCGGCCAGCAGCACCTGCCCCTGGGGAGTGTTAGCTCCAGCACCCTCCTCACCCAGATAAGCGCGCACAGACGGGGCGCGTGTGGCAATAATAATCTTCGCGGCGTCGCGGTCGTAAACTACGCGCTGGCGTGGATCTGCAGTAGGGCTGAACTCAATATCGGAGATGAAACTTCGCGCGGATTTTTCTTCTTCGACGATATGTTTTGATGTTACTTTGACCTGGGCTTGAGCGCTCAGCCCGTTTGTACGCGCTGTAATCAATGTCTCAGCGCCTACCTGGCGCCCCTCAATGCTAATTCGTGCTTCCCCAATTTCTGGGAAATCTTTCCGGGGAATAAGCTCTAACTGCGGGGTAAGTACCTTTACCTCGGGATTATCTGAGATAACGTTAACTTTTTGGTTTGGCTCTAAGCTACCGCTAAGTTTAGCCCGAATTGTCATTATTGCCGGGCGGCCCGTTTGAATGGAGCTGAATTTACGGATAAAACCAAATCCCATGAAAGGCACATCCGGGGGTTTATTGTTGCTGGACTTTCGTTGCCCAACCAGAACTGACCGGGCAATCAAATTGAGACGTTTAAGCGCCGTGTTGAAGCGCTTACGTAGTTTCTTGTCTTTCACTATTGTGCCAGCCGTCTTTCGGCTTGTATCAGCGGTTCGAGTCTGGATTCAACCTCTTTTCGTAATGTATCCATGAAGGGATGATCCCAGTTTAATCCATCGCGTGTGGCTGAAAGGATCGGTTCAGCTTCTTCTTGCTTTAGTAAGTCATGGAGGTAATCACAAGTTATCGTTCCGTATACGCGGGAGGCATATTCGTTGTGATTGAATTTAAGCATGCTAAGAGCCATCACCACGCGTTTGCTGACTACCAGCAAACCACCATCCGCGAAATCTCCCACCTCCGATATTGTAGTAAGCGGTTCGTCTGAACGAAAAACCTCTAAGTGTACCAAAGCGGGAGTGCCAGAAATATAAAAGGCCTCATTGAAGATGCGGATACCCATTGGTTGTTTATAGCTGAGTTTCGTTTCTAGTTTGATTTTTTTACGGCTGCTCAACTCGCGCAGGTAAAGGTGGCGTGTAGGGTTCATCAAAATAGTGCGCAATTCAAAATGTTGTTGGAGCTTGAAACGCAGAGTTTCTAAGCGTGGGATAGGGACATCCTGGCGCGAAATAATGATTTCCATGATCGTGCCGTTACCGGAAGGAATTTGGTGTTTTTCGCGCAGATTTTCTGTTGCTTGTTGTGGAGCTTTTGGAGGGGCATACATTGGCGCGCCATCTTCTGTAAATACGCTGGATTGGTAGAAATTATCTGCATATATGGATTTGACATTCCCATGACCTAGCCCGTAAAAGGCGTCCTTCAAGCCCCGTCCCCACAGACCCCGCACAGAACGGCCCTCGAGAAATCCACTCGTCGGGGCACCATAAATACCCACAGCCTGGTCCATATCCTCCCCCCGCAAGCCCTCGGCATAATCGCGCACCCGTAATAGAGTATCTTTGCGTTTGCGTTGTATGTCGACAATGATCAAACCGCTTGAAGGTTGTCTTTTATCCTGCAGTCGGTGGTAACTGTCGTTGCTGTTGGTAATCAACTCAACTAAGGCGCGCACAACGTCCTTACGAATGGCTTGATCTGCCTGCTGAAGTGCAAACCTATCATGGTATTCCAAACGCCGTGGACTATCTTTTGCCATCGTGAATCTCCGTAAATCAGCTTGAATACTATGATTTATCACATTAATTCTACAGAAATACTCCTGTTTTCGCCATGATTTATTTGAATTAATTGGTGAAAATTAATAGGTTATCAGTAATACTTTTTCCCCGCGTTAAGGCTGCACGAACACCACTTCCCAAGATGCTTGAATACGTTCTCCCTCATCCGTTACGCACTCGTGGGCTGTTAATCCTGAAACCGGCTGATCGCCTTGAGCCAGTTCGAGAGTGTAAAGAATGCCGGGGGTCATCTCGAAATCTGCGTAACCTAAACCTAATTCTGGTTTTAACCCTGTGTAAAAGGTATCCTCTCCGTCCTCGCCCCAAGTTACTATTATACGCACACCTGGCACAGGCCGGCGGGCCGCGTCGAATACCATTACTTGGATCAATGCCCTCTCCAAATTCGGGTCGCACACGGGGACGTAGTTATCGACGATAAAGGCCGCGCCTTGTGTGGCGGTTGGTGTTAAGCTTGGCAGCGGGGTGTTGGTTAAGGTGGGAGTCAGGCTGGGGCCGGGGGTGGGTGTGGTTGTAACGGTGATATCTGGGTCAGGCGTGGGGGTGCTGCTCGGACTGCCAATTCCAGCAGAAGGTGTGCCTTGTTGCCTGAACGCGGCTGCCAGCAGCCCCAAGGCGCGCGCCGTTTCTTGCGAACCTTCCTCCGCCAGGGTTAGTTGAGCCTGGGCGGCCAGCGAATCCGCCGGGTTGAGGTCCTGCAGCAAGGCCAAACGTGCCTGAGCGCGGCCGAAGTCGTTATCGGCGGCATAGGCTGCCGCGATCACCGCGCGGTATTGGTCTTTGAAATCTTCGCGCAGAGTGGCTGGCTGTGTATCGATCAGCTCTACCGGAGAAACCCACCAGGAGATGAACAAACCCAGGGCTAGTCCCAATATCAGGCCGGTAATCAAATATAAAGGCGGAGGACGTCTTTCTATCTCGATCATGGCTCGGAAAATTCCAGAGTTGTGTTCCAGTTGCGCAGCGCGTCATCCAGTTCACGCAGCAGAACGATATCTTGAGCGCTATAGCCCACTTCCGCGGCGTAGGTGATGGCGTCTTGCACGCTCTCCGAGGCGGAGGCTCCGCCCAACGATGCCAGGCGGAGTACGGCCAGTGAGGGATCTGCCTCCGAAGCGTAAGCCTCGGCGACCATCAGGACGTAATCTGTCTTGTAATCCACGCGCAGGGTATCCGTGGTGGTATCGATGAATTCCACCGGGCTGACCACCCAGCCATACAGCAGCCCCACCCCAAGACCGGCTAACAAAGCCAGGATGAAATATATTTGGCGCGAAGACATAGCAGGTGTATTGTGCCATAGAGCCGCATTGTGGGCAACCCTTTGGCGTGTGCGATTATATGGATGAAAAGTGGAGCTGAATTACCTGATTTAATTATGGGTGGGGTGTTTCTGACTGCATTAATCGCAATAAAATAAGAAAATAATATTAATAGTGCAAAATATCATGTATAATTATATTATTGTTCAATCTTATATATTTATAGCTCGCCCCGCAGAAAGTCGGCGGGAGCAGTTCGGTGGTAAATAAACAAGGGGTTTAAACCCCTTGTCGTATTGCCATCGCCTTCGTCGGAGTAACTCGAGCCTGTTAAGGCTGGCAGGGGCGGCTCGGAGGGGATGGTTGTGGTGTGCCCATATCAATGCGCCCACTCCACAAAATGAAGGAGGAGTTGTTCTACTGCCAATTGTCCAATAAAATAGATCCCATCATTCGCTAGTCACTCTTTTCGAAAATTACATGAGGAGTATCAACTCCTATAATCAACTCGCTTCCCTCAATTGTTCGATATAACGTATCTCTACAGCCCCAAGGGATTTCTTCAATATAATCAAAACGTATTTCTACTCTATGGACTTCAAATGGAAGATTACTTTGGATGTTCAATTCCCAGGTGCCCGGTGAATTTAGTTAGTGTAACATTGTTTCTGTAATTTCCAAAAAAAGATAGGTCAGGTATCCTTTTAGTGATAAAGCTAGAAAGGA
>VRUJ01000040.1 GCA_019456165.1 Chloroflexota bacterium | reverse complement strand
TGCAGACAAAATCTGCTAACCTATTTTGCCAGAAAATTCCACTTTGCACCTGTACTATTTTAGGGGATGGTTACCATGGAGTAATATATCTTCGCGCCTATGAATCTATTTATCACTCTCTGCTGGTCTTAGGGACATTTGTCCCGATTGTTTTGATTAAATAAATCCGAATGTCCCGATGGTTGGTGACAAATCACACCTCCATTTACCTTATGGAGGAGTTATCTTATCTTTAATAAGTAACTTAATAATCTTAAGATTATGGAGAATAACATGAAACCAAATAAAAGAATTTTTGTGATTGCAGGAATATTCCTTGCTGCTATTTTAATGGTAGCGGCATTTAGGAACAATTTAAATGGAACAGGCACTGAGACAGAAAACATGGAAGACATGGAAATGTCTGAAGGCCATGATGACGATCACGGCGAAGAAGGTGAAGAGCACTCACCAGCAGCCCATATGGATGGGCATGTTCACGAGTATATACCAGAAGACGCTATGTCTGTAGAAAATCCATTTGAAGCTAATGAGGAAAGCATCGCCCTGGGCGCTGAAGCATATTCTGCTTCTTGCGCAATTTGCCATGGGGAAACCGGCGAGGGTGACGGCCCGGCTGCTGAAGGTTTGGAGACGGCTCCAGCCGATTTGCATGCTAGCCATGTTGTGGGCCTTAGCGACGGTGGTTTGTTTTGGGTGATAAGCCATGGAAAACCAGATACGCCTATGCCAGCATGGGAAAACATCCTGACTGTTGATCAGCGTTGGCACGTCATCAATTTCTTGCGTTCCTTAGAAAGTTAGCTTTTCTGAATTACATAAACCAATTAATCAGCCCAATCCAGGAGCCGACGTCACCTCGTCGGCTCTTGTAGTTTAATGATTTCATGCTAATATTAGATAAGCATGCTCAAAAATATTATTCAAAAGATTGACCGGCGCTTAAACCTGGCCCCAATGTTGGAGGCGCTGAAGACCTCGCGACCTGCGGGATATCTCTCGCTATCGAATGCCCCGCCTTTCAGCCCTGGCCGCATAGCTCTTGTGCTGGTTGGATTGCTTGTTTTGAGTGGACTTGGGCTAATGTTGTTTTACAACCCAACTGCTGAGAGAGCAGCTTCGAGCCTGGCTGATCTGCACATGAATCGACCATTTGGTTGGTTATTACATAACACCCACAGATGGTCCGCTCTGCTGCTTTTTGTTGTCCTTATCCTGCACTTGCTGCGCGTTTTGCTGACGCGTGCTTATCGTTTCCCAAGAGACGCTAATTGGGTAGGTGGGATAGTATTACTGATGTTAGTTATAGTCATGGGCGGCACGGGTTATTTACTGCGTTGGGATGTAAAAGCTTTTGTCTTGATGGACCTGGTGGTAAGCAACCTGAGCAGCTTGCCAATAGTGGGTCGGGCTTTGGTATCCATTCTATTGGGTGGGAGCGAACTTGACGTAGTGCCATTATTTCGAGGTTATGCTCTCCATATTTGGATCTTACCATTGTTGTTATTCGGATTAATTGCAGTGCACCTATTGGTTGCCTGGTGGCAAGGATTAGCTGACCTACCACCTTCATGGTTGAGGTTTACTCGGTTGCCGCTCAGGAGGCGTTTATACCAACTGGGCTCAGGCTTGCTATTACTGTTTGTAATCCTGGTATTATCGGCCCTCACGCCACATGCAGGTCAGGCCGGCCCTTTAGATCGTTATATTTGGCCGCATCCGGATTGGCTCCTTATGTTTTATATTTTGCCATTTTGGTTCTTCAGTAGCCGTGCCCGCTTGATCGGTGTTCTTGTCATTCCAACAGTCGTGTTCTTATTGCTTATTTTGATCCCCCGCCTAGAGAGTAAGATAAGCCGGCCCACCTTTGTGCTGGCCGCCTCGCTTGTGGGTGTGGTTACTGTTATTTTATTATTCGGCCAAATGGCTTATATGGGTTACAAGATTCCATTACAAGGCTGTGGAGCCTGCCATCGGCAAACTATCGTTGGAGATGCTCCAACCCAACTTTCGGAATTTGAGATCCGTGACCCGGATTGGATAATATTCCACTTGAGAGACCCGCAAGATTCTCTGCTAGTGCCCTTCTCTGAACCAGGTAACTGACTATAAACTGCTTTTCTTACACTCAACCAGAATTATAGGATTGCAAGAAATTCAAACTTGATGTAAAGTAATTCTAGCGCGAACCATAAGGATTCCGTAAATATTAACTTTTTGCACGCTTCTCTCAGGAATGAACATGCAGGATATGATTGGAAAAACCATAGGGGAATACCAGATCGTAGAGCAGATCGGCAAGGGCGGTATGGCGACGGTGTACAGAGCCTTTCAACCGTCATTAGAACGTGATGTTGCCATCAAAATTCTTCCCCCGTACTATGCCCAGCAAGACAGCTCCTTCACCGAACGGTTTAAACGCGAGGCGCGCGCAATTGCTAAATTGCGCCACCCCAATATCCTTATAGTTATAAGTTATGGCGAGGATGAGGATATCACTTATATAGTGATGGAATATGTAGAAGCCGGGACACTGAAAGAGCGCATGGAAGAACCACTATCTCTTAAAGAGACATATACATATATCAGCCAGATCGCCAATGCCCTGGATTATGCCCACGGTGAGGGGGTGGTGCACCGAGACATCAAACCCAGTAATATCCTCTTGCCAAAACCAGATTGGACATTATTGACTGATTTTGGATTAGCAAAAATGGTAGAAAGCAGCGTACTGACCCAATCTGGTATGTCTGTCGGAACACCAGCATATATGTCCCCAGAGCAGGGAGGAGGAGAAGAAGTCGATGCCCGAAGTGATATTTATTCACTAGGCGTGATGTTGTATGAGATGGTGGTGGGAGTTCTTCCTTACACAGCCGAGACTCCGATGGCGGTGGTGATAAAACATATCGTTGACCCCTTGCCAATGCCCCGCTCCAAGAATCCAGATGTGCCGGAAGAATTGCAGCGCATAATTTTAAAAGCGCTTTCTAAAAATCCGGATGACCGTTATCAGAGAGCTGCCTTACTTGCAGAAGCCTTAGAGGCAGTTGTTTCTCAAGATCCCCTATGGGTGGCAGAATCAGCCCCTCGCTTGGATCCCGTGAGTACCAAAATTGTGCCTGAGGAAAGCTCTGCCCAGGAGGATGATCCCGTCGCGGCCGCAACCACGGCCGAAAAACCAAGACCTAAACGCCAGGCAATTACAAAAAAAATCCGTCGTTGGCCGATTGTCGCCGCTTTAGGTGGGGTTTTTGGATTGGTGGCGCTGATCGTCGTAGTGGGAGCGGTGGGTTTGTACTTAATATATTCATGGGGTTGGTTAGACACGTGGTTTGGTGGAGATGATCAAATACGCTCCACTGAAACTACCTCCCAGCAGACATTATTGGCGGCTGCTGATCCTACTCTGACCTCGACATCACTTCCACCGACGCCTACATTGACTCCAACTTCACCTCCACCGACGGAAACCGCAGTGGGGGTAGAAGCTGGCGTGATTCTTTTTGAGGATGATTTCTCTAATGTCAACAGTGGCTGGGACCGCGCGGGTGACGAGGATGGATTCACCGATTATGTTGATGATACCTATCATATCCAAATCGCTAGAGCGAATATATTGTGGTTCACAAACCCCTACCGGTATTTTGATGATGTGCGTGTGGAAGTGGATACTGTGCTTTATGATGGCTCCGAGGATAACGCTTTTGGGATAATTTGTGCTTACGAGGATATTGAAAATTTTTTCATCGCATTGATAAGCAGCAATGGTTACTATGGATTCCTGCAAAGCTTGGATGGCGATTTCGAATACATTGGTTATGACGGTATGATAACCTCTTCAGCTATCAACCTGGGTGGAGCACCGAACCATATGCGCGTCGATTGCATAGACAGCACGATATCTTTGTATGTAAATGGCGAATTCGTGGATGCTATTGCCGGATTAGATTTGACTTCTGGAGATGTTGGTTTATACGGCGAGAGTTTTGGAGATGCGTTTACTGAAATCGAATTTGACAATTTTGTTGTGTTTGAGCCCTAATAATTGGTAGCTGATCATTGCAATCAAGATAATCTGAATATGAGAAGGTAGTTTTTCTCAAAATCCAAAAAGACCTGGAAAAAGATTTATTATCAAATCATCAAGTTACATGGATTAATTGCATAAGGGGCATTTGATAGCTGTCCAAGGATCAAAAGGGTTTAATTGGTGATGGCAAAACTACGAGGTTGGTTGGGTAACCCCTCAATTCAATTCTTTGTCGCCCTCATCATTGCTCCAATCTTCGCGATCTTTGGTGAAGCAATAGGAGAGCGGGGGAGCTTGG
Source organism: Chloroflexota bacterium (assembly GCA_019456165.1). Lineage (GTDB taxonomy): Bacteria > Chloroflexota > Anaerolineae > Anaerolineales > UBA11579 > VRUJ01. The sequence continues at coordinate 37,893 of VRUJ01000040.1, read as the reverse complement.
TGGCAATCGCGGGTTGGTTTATTACTTTTTTATTGATCAGTCAGACAGCCAAACGCAGCTATCATTATGAGCGTGCGAAATCACCTCAGGGCAAGCTATTTTCCCGGCTTGGTGCACATAGCAGTATGTTGCGATATCTGGTTGGAGTATATACATTCTGGACATTTATGCTGGCAGGTACGCTGATAACTTTGGTGATGCTGATAGTGAAAATAGTGGAGATGATCTTTGGAGACTTTTAACACTAAATCTCCACACTAGCTAAAGGGTGGAAATATATATATTTATACTTACTAGTTGATAATCTTCTTCTCAATAAATAAACTAATTAGTTTATTCATCAAACCATTTATGGAAAGTGTAAATTGAGTCATAAGGCAGATAATTTTGAACAATCAATAGCTTTTGTGATGGAATATTTGTTATATTTATTCCGCTAAACGTAACTGTGACTCCTTTTGATCGAAACCAATCTTTCTTCGGTTGAACAAAGGACAAGCCTACCCCTCGCTTCTGCGCTGAGGGTGCGATAGCTGTTAGTACTCCTTTTCCTATTCCTGGTGATGGGGTCTTTTGTATATCGAAGCCTACTATCTCGCCATCTATTTTGCATACATGAACAATGCTCGTTTCTTCGTTATTTACACAGGCTTCATAAGCCAAGGAAGCATAAATCCCATCACATTTTTCAGGATCCAGTCTTACATCTTCGTGGTAATGACCGCGGTAACCCCTAAATGTTTCACGGGCGAGTGCCCTGACGGCATCTTCCTCACCAGGCTGCACTGGGCGAACCGGTAAAATGTCAACACCAGGTGCTTCGTACATATTAACAACATCTACAGAAAAACGCATTATAGTATCCATCAACAAAAAACCATTTCGTTGCATGGAGTGTACTGCAAGTATTTCGCTTGTTACGCAGCGTGCAACCAGGAAAACCACCTGGTTAGCTTTGCAGAAATCCATAACCTCACGAAGATTTTCTTGGGTTATGTTAGCGGCATGCGCGGTGCGAATACCGAATCGTTTTTCATCGAATTCGGATAAGCTGATGATTAGTGGATCTTTATTCATTTGTGGCGCCTCCTCACTAATCTCTTAAATCTTTGATGGATTCTAGTGGTTTTCCCTGAGCTACAGCGGTGTATACTTGCTGGTGGTAGCTGATTACATCTCGGAGATTATAAATCTCGAGAGGGAAATCCCGCGCAGTTTTCTTCGAGGATGTTGCATTGATAATGGTTTTTGGAAGATTGTTTTCATGAAATCATTCAATCGAACCATTTATGGAAAGTGTATATTGAGGCCGAAGGCTGAAATTTTAGAAAGAGCATATGTTTTTGTGATGCGATATTCGTGATTTGTGTAGCACCATATAAAACTGAGACTCCTCTTGATAAATACCAAGTTATCGCTGGTTGAACAAAGGAAACGCCAACGCCTAACTTTTGTGCTTCGGGTGAAATACACTTCAATATCGCTTTCCCTACTCCTGGTGATGGGTTACTTAGAATATTGAAGCCTACTATCTCGCCATCTATTTTGCATACATGAACAATGCTCGTTTCTTCGTTATTTACACAGGCTTCATAAGCCAAGGAAGCATAAATCCCATCACATTTTTCAGGATCCAGTCTTACATCTTCGTGGTAATGACCGCGGTAACCCCTAAATGTTTCACGGGCGAGTGCCCTGACGGCATCTTCCTCACCAGGCTGCACTGGGCGAACCGGTAAAATGTCAACACCAGGTGCTTCGTACATATTAACAACATCTACAGAAAAACGCATTATAGTATCCATCAACAAAAAACCATTTCGTTGCATGGAGTGTACTGCAAGTATTTCGCTTGTTACGCAACGCGCAACCAGGAAAACTACCTGGTTAGCTTTGCAGAAATCCATAACCTCCCCAAGATTTTCTTGGGTTATGTTCGCAGCATGCGCAGTGCGAATGCCGAATCGTTTTTCATCGAATTCCGAAAGGTTGAGTTCTAATGGTTCTTTTTTCATAATCCTTACTGGAACTATTTCCGCATTTCGAAAATGGCCTCTAACGGCTCAGCCTTGGCTGCAGCGGTGAATATTTTCCGGTGGTAGCTGATCGCCTCTCGAAGATAATAAATCTCAAGAGGGAAATCCCGCGCGGTTTTCTTTGAGGATGTTGTATTGATAACGGTTTTTGAAAGACTGTTTTCATGAAATTTTTCAATCGAACCATTTATGGAAAGTGTAAATTGAGTCATAAGGCAGATAATTTTGAACAATCAATAGCTTTTGTGATGGAATATTTGTTATATTTATTCCGCTAAACGTAACTGTGACTCCTTTTGATCGAAACCAATCTTTCTTCGGTTGAACAAAGGACAAGCCTACCCCTCGCTTCTGCGCTGAGGGTGCGATAGCTGTTAGTACTCCTTTTCCTATTCCTGGTGATGGGGTCTTTTGTATATCGAAGCCTACTATCTCGCCATCTATTTTGCATACATGAACAATGCTCGTTTCTTCGTTATTTACACAGGCTTCATAAGCCAAGGAAGCATAAATCCCATCACATTTTTCAGGATCCAGTCTTACATCTTCGTGGTAATGACCGCGGTAACCCCTAAATGTTTCACGGGCGAGTGCCCTGACGGCATCTTCCTCACCAGGCTGCACTGGGCGAACCGGTAAAATGTCAACACCAGGTGCTTCGTACATATTAACAACATCTACAGAAAAACGCATTATAGTATCCATCAACAAAAAACCATTTCGTTGCATGGAGTGCACTGCAAGTATTTCGCTTGTTACGCAGCGCGCAACCAGGAAAACTACCTGGTTAGCTTTGCAGAAATCCATAACCTCCCCAAGATTTTCTTGGGTTATGTTAGCAGCATGCGCAGTACGAATCCCGAATCGTTTTTCATCGAATTCTGATATGTTGATTTTTAATGGGTCTTTTTTCATAATCCTTACTGGAACTATTTCCGCATTTCGAAAATGGCCTCTAACGGCTCAGCCTTGGCTGCAGCGGTGAATATTTTCCGGTGGTAGCTGATCGCCTCTCGAAGATAATAAATCTCAAGAGGGAAATCCCGCGCGGTTTTCTTTGAGGATGTTGTATTGATAATGGTTTTTGAAAGACTGTTTTCATGAAATTTTTCAATCGAACCATTTATGGAAAGTGTAAATTGAGTCATAAGGTAGATAATTTTGTGAAATCAGTTGCTTTTGTGCTGCAATATTTGTGATTTGTGTGGGGCCAAAGGCAACTAAGGCTCCTTGTGATTGATACCAAGCTTTCTTCGGTGAAGCAAAGGAATGGCCAACTCCTTGCTTTTGTACCGAGAGTGCGATAGCCTTCAATACCCCTTCTCCTACTCCAAGTGAAGGAGAATTTAGAATATCGAAGCCTACTATCTCACCATCTATTTTGCAAACATGAACAATGCTTGTTTTTTCTTTATTCAAACAAGCTTCGCAAGCTATAGAAGCATAAATCCCATCACACTTCTCAGGATTAAGTCTTTCATCTGCGTGGTAATGACTGCGAAAACCCCTAAAAACCTCTAGTGCAACAGCTCGAACTGCGTCTTCCTCGCCTGCCTGCACAGGGAGCACGGGAAACATCTCAATATCTGGTGCTTCAGCAATTTTGTCAACCTCCACAGAGTAACGAATTAAAGTATCCATCAACAAAAAACCTTCTCGCTGCATGGAGTGAACAGCGCGTAATTGGTTTGTTTCACAGCGTGCGACCAGGAAAACTACCTGGTTAGCTTTGCAGAAATCCATAACCTCACGAAGATTTTCTTGGGTTATGTTAGCGGCATGCGCGGTGCGAATACCGAATCGTTTTTCATCGAATTTTGATAGAATGATCTTTAAAGGTTGGTTTTTCATGAACTTTTATTGAACGGTTATCGCATATCGAGAATGGACTCTAGTGGTTCAGCCTTGGCTGCGGCAGTGTAAATTTGCTGGTGATAGCTGATCACATCTTGGAGATGATAAATCTGGTTAATTGTTTGACGGGCATTATGTTCAAGTTTTGAGCGTAAAATTTTATCTTTACTAAGTTTGATAATTGCCTGGGCTAATTCTTGAACATTCTTTTGAGCTACCAGGATACCATTTTGCCCGTGACGTATGATCTCGTAATCCACTTCATTATTAAACCCTATAACAGCTAATCCCGCCGCCATCGCTTGCATGCTGGTCAAATTTGTTCCCTCATTTATTGATGGTGCTAAATAGATATCGGCGTGTTGGAACAACGGAGCCAATGATTCCAAATAAGAAATGAATACCACTTGGTCGGTTAAATCAAGTGATTGAGTCAGCTTCTTTAGACGCAGCTCATCTTTCCCTTTTCCAACGATACTCAATTTTGCGGCGGGCATCTCTCTGATCACCTGCGCCCAAGCTTGGATAGCAAATTCGTGCCCTTTATCTGGATGTAGACGCCCAATTGATATCACCATTGGATCCCCTGTGCTTATGTCATCTGGCAACTCAGCATGTTGATTATTCGAATCCAAGGCAAATTCAGCATCCAGATCTATCGCCACCGATGCGACTTTTATTTTCTTGCGCAAAAGCGCTGGATGATCTTTTGGGATTGGTCTAAACATTGGAATAAGTATCAAATTAATAATTGGATAATATAGTCTGAGGAGAATAGTATACCAAGTTGGGTAGGCCAGGCGCGCAGTTAATATCGTATGGACAGTGGGGATGGATTGTAGTCTAGAAATTGGTGTACCTATTGCAAACGAGATAGGCAAAAAAGTGTGGATAATGTTAAATTCGGAATTTATTGTAAACTTGAATAAGCGCCAAATTATCACCGGGAAAAAGAGAAGATGACGCCGAGGAGACAGGATTACCACAGGGATTCCTACACTCTCCAATTTGTCCTTGTATTTTCCCCCTGTATGCAAAGCACAAACTGTGATATGGATGTCATCCACTTGCAGATTTCGGCATAAGTTGAAGACATGTTCTTGGGCGCCCCCAACCCCGAGATGATCCACGATTATTAGGACGTTAGATATTTGCAATGCTCGTTTTCTTTCAATTTAATTGGTGATATTGAATTACTAATTGTGGAATTTTATCAAATTGATTATAACATGGACGAGATACTAGAATTTCTCAAGCCGCATCTAAATAAATAATTATCAAAAGACTACGCAGGTTCTCGGATTAAGAACCAGCGTAGTCACGCTTTTTAGCAAACCAATAATATTTGAGATTGGATGTTTTAAACCCCTCGAACAATCGCTTTTACAAACCTGCCTACCTTAAAAGGCTGGCCTGATAATATCGTCTGAGCGTGGAACAACCTGACAACTGCTCGAATGACTATCAACGCCGTGAGCAGCATTAATCCTGCGGCCAGAAAGGGCTGCCACAAAGGCACACCGCCGCCGGCCAAACGCGTCATCATAGCGACTGGTGCGGTAAGAGGGAATATACTCAATATTATAGCTGGTGGGTCAAATGGTTTTTCTATCAAAGCGGACTGTAATATCATCGGTATAATCAGTGGGAAGATGACCACAATTGTCGCCTGGGTAGCTTCTTTTATGTTTGGCACTAAAGCGCCTAATCCAGCCATCAGGCTGCCGTAAATGGCATAACCCAGCAAGAAGAAGACTAAGCCCCAGACTAAGATGGAAACGGGTAATTCTAGACCGGGGGGTAAACTCATAGAGCGGCCGCTCAACTTTAACAGAATATAGCCTAGGCTGGTCCAAATCAATGTTTGGGTCAGCCCTGCGATTCCTAACCCGATGATCTTGCCGGTCAACATTTCGCGCGGAGATATCGACAGCATCAACACTTCCATAACCCGGTTCTGTTTTTCTTTGGCTATGCTGTTAAGCAAAAGGCTGGCAGACCCTAAGATAACCATATAAAAAATCATTGTGGTGATGTAGGGGATCAAAAAGGTTATTGGACTGCTGTCATCGCGCTGCTGCTTAGGGGGAGCAAGCAAAGTGACCTCTAAATCCATCGGTACCCAAACGCGCTGAGCCATTTCAATGTCACCGCCCAATAAGTTTGTTAAGACTAAAATTTCAATCGCCCAGGCCTTATCTTCCAAAGCAAGTGGATTGAAATCGGGCCGGATATAAATTAGTTTACCGCTTTCACTAACATTTTCGGGAATCAAGTAATACCCGACGATCTCACCGGCATCTAAAGCTTGCGAGGCGCTGGCCTCATCTGTAAAAGGAACCAGCATGCCATTCTCGATTTCCTCAGTATGGGTGGTGATAAGGCCTCCCAGGTCAACGAAGCCATCGCTATCGACTCCTTGAGATGAGCCGATAATATCATCTATGGCGTTGGGGTCATTGCGGTTTATCGCGCCAACTACCTGGAATATCAAGAATGTGATTATGGGCATTCCGAAGGCTAAAAATAGGAATGACTTACGTGTAAAAATCGTGATTAATTCAAAACGTAGGACTGCTAGGGTTTTATTCATGTTTGCCTCAATAATGACACAAAATTATGCTTTGCGGAATAGTTCGCGCAGACTGAGCCGTTGGCCGTAGCGCAGCATACCGAGACGCAGGGCACGCCCCGCCAACCATACTGCACTTCCTGCAGTTGCAGTCAAGAGAGTCACGCTAAGCGCTAGCTGCCAAAAAGGTACGACGGTAAAAACCGTACGCATAGTGATAACGATGGGTGCGGAGGCTGGGAAGATACTCAGACCTACCACCAAAGGGCTATTTGGGCTTTCTATTATTATTCCCATGAATGCCATAGGCAGCCACAATAATAATGATACAAGGCCTGATAATTGTTGGCCTTCTTGGGTTGCACTTACCATCGAACCTATGGCGGTCATCAAAGCCGCGAACATAACGTAAGCCGGAACCATCACCGCGACAATCATCAGAATGGTGTTTGATTCTATACTAATATTTTGGGCCCATTCATATCCAAACTGATTTGCGGCCAGGTAAATAAATCCAAACAGAAATCCAAGCCAAACAGTTACTTGAGTAGCTACGACGCCGATGATACCTAATAGTTTTCCAGTGACGAGTTGATTGGGAGAGATTGAAGTCATTAATATTTCTATTGTGCGGTTCTCTTTTTCTTCCGCTACTATCCCAACCAGATAGCCGGAGCTGGTCATGATTAAGACCACAAGGCCAATACCTACAAGTAAAGGCAGAATTAGGCTCAGTATCTGTGATTTTGAGAATTCTCGGCTGCCATCTGGTGTGCGGATGGTAATATCTGCGCCATTGGTTACAAAATCAACGGTTCCTTGAGGTACGTTTGACATCAGATTCACGCGCATGAAATCCCAGAATTGGCCTGTTGCGTCATCCCCTATGTCATCAACATAAACTAACTCAACATGTTTGGTTTCCATGTAATCGTCAGGCAGCAAGTAGAAAGCTTGGATATCACCGGAATCTAAAGCTGCGCGGGCGTCTTCTCTAATTGGATAAGCGATCATCTCGACGGGAGTTTCTAAACTGCTGTCCAGTGGTGCAGGGATAGCTTCTGTTAACACACCCGATTGATCTACATAACCAAGCGGTCTGTCATCGTTCTCCATATTTACTGTAGCGATTATCAACCCAATCATTAGTGTCAACATCAAGGGCAGGCTAAGAAGAATCAAGATGTAGGCGCGCCGCATCACGTGGCGTTTGTATTCATGCTTGGCGATCAGCCACAGCGTACTCATGTTTGTTTTCCTTCTTCCACCGCTTGGATGAAAATTTCGTCCAGGCTGGGGACGGCGATCTCAAATTTTTCCAGGATCACATTTTTTTCCAGCAGAGCGGATAATACATCTTGGGGGTTGATGCCGTCATCTAAGTTGAGTTTGGTCGAGCTGTTATGCTCTTCAATGCCAACTACGCCCTCTATTGAAGGGAGGTTGCCATTGGAGCGCACAAGCACAGCATGGCCGGAGAATTGCTTGCGAATCTCGTTCAGGTTTCCATAGAGCAGATCTTTGCCTTCATCCATCAAGAGGATACGGTCGCACAATTCCTCAACCTGGTGCATCTGGTGTGTGCACATGATTATGGTAGCGCCTTTTTCGCGCAATTCTTCCATCAGGTCTTTCACCATTTGAGTGTTGACCGGGTCTAAAGCGGTGAACGGCTCGTCGATGATGATTAGCTCTGGTCGGTGCAAGATAGTGTTAATGATCTGGGCTTTCTGCTGCATACCTTTGCTTAGTTCTTTGACTTTCTTGGTCTTGTGATCGGCCAAGTCAAAGCTTTCTAATAATTTTTCAGCGCGCTGACGAGCTTCATCTTTCGATAAGCCCTTCAACGTTCCCAGGTAGATAAGACAGCGTTCTAGGGTGATATCTTGGTACAGGCCGCGTTCTTCTGGCATGTAGCCCAGGCGAGATTTTTTCTCGTCGTTCATTGGGCCTTCCAAAATAGAAACCGTACCGCTATCCGGTTTAAAGATATCCAGAATAACCCGCAGGGCGGTGGTTTTTCCGGCTCCATTTGGCCCAAGCAAGCCGAAGATCTCGCCGCGTTCAACTTCGAATGAGACATCGGTGACTGCTTTTACGTCGCCAAATGATTTAGCAATGTGGGATACTTTTACAGTGTGCATAGCATTTTTTCCTTTATTGTTGACAAGATTGTATCATTGTCGAATTGTATTAGTGTATCATTGTCGTATTGTATGCGATTGTGCTTTTTTTGTCAAGGGGAACAGAATTGCAGTATGTAAATTTACAAAATAAAAACAAGGTGTGTAAACTCATCAGGTCAACACACCTTGTTTTATCCCGTGGAACGCCCAGTAATGCCTTAGTTCAACACCTCAATGTTGGGTTTCAACGGGATGCGCTCCACCACATCCGCTAGGTCTGCTGGGGTTATCTCGTTGTCAGGTTTATCAACCAGGGCGCGCAGGGTGGCTTCCATAACATTGGTTCCAAAACTACGGCCCTCCAGACGCGGGGTGGTCGTAACAAGGATATTCAAGCCGCGCTCTCGTAACATTTCAACGTTTTTCGCAGTGGTTGTATTGGTCACTATTATCTTTCCGCTCATGTCTGGAGGCATGTAATGGCGAATCTGCAAGAAATCACCAGCGATCACATCCGCCTCGCCATAATATTTCGGCCATTTATTGACAGGTTCCGCTTCTTGCTGCGCGCCCAAAGGGTAAAACCACATATAGGGCAATTTGGTGATTACCGGAAGCAAGACAGCGGCTAAAAGCCGTACTTGAGCAAGAGAACGTATGGCAATTGGAAGGTTTAACGCGAACATAAAATCGCCAAAAGTTGCGTTTATGCCGGCATTAACCATTGCTTCCGCCATGGCATAGCGGTCTACTGCATTGGTCTTTAGCCCTTTCATACCTTTTAGCGTTCTACTTTCTTTATTGAGATGTCCTTCCAAGGCATCGAAAGCGCGTTTAGCCAATAGAGGTTTTATTCTGTTCCCATCCCCGACTTTACTGATTTTTATCGCCTCCCGAATAGGTTTAATAGATCTAAAGTAATATCGGCGCGTGCCTACTTGCAAATAGAATTCTGAGCCGCCTACTCCAAATGCGTCCACCTTTCCATCATATTCTTTATGAAGTTGTATAGCTTTCTTAAGATCTCCATTAGTGCCTTGCCTGGATAACTCGCATTGCTGTCCCAAGAACTCCACCTGAGTAGTATGATCTCTGGTGGGTGAGCCAATGCTTATAGATAGTATTTTTTTCACATCCGCCTCCTCGGTTTCAAATAATGACTGTAATCAAGTAAATACCCAAGTGTTTTTGAATTCAATTTATTGCACATATGCATTCTCCAAAAGAAACAAACATTAGTAACTTGGAGATCAAATCTAAATGAAAACGATTAATTACATCATACTACGACTTATAAATTTGTAGGGTGTAATTACAAACCGAGATGCTATAATAGACCAATAATTTACAAGTGGTCAGATCATAGCAACTATGAAAACCGTGTGTGTGTATTGCGGTTCATCAGAAAAGATCGACAGCGTGTACCTGGACGCAGCTCGCCAGATGGGGGAGGCTCTGGCGGGACGCGGCTTGCAGCTTATTTATGGGGGCGGCAGTACTGGGTTGATGGGCGCAGTAGCAGATAGCGTATTAAAATCTGGGGGGAAAGTCACTGGTGTTATTACCGAACAATTTAACAACCCCACCTTAGCTCATCCAAACCTAACCAAGATGGAAGTATTACCAGACATGCACACGCGCAAAAGACGCATGGCTGACTTGGCGGATGGTTTCATCTCCTTGCCAGGCGGCTTGGGAACACTGGATGAATTGTTCGAGATACTTACCTGGTCACAGATCGGACTGCACACCAAGCCAATCGGTTTGTTGAACACCAACAAATATTTTGACTTACTGGCGGCTTTTCTTGAACAAATACAAGATGAGGGTTTTATGTATCACGAACGCCGTGAATTATATTATCTGGCTGATACCCCGGAAGTTTTACTGGAAAAACTATTCAATTACCACCCGCCCAAAGATCTGGTCCGTTGGGTGCAGCGGTCGTAGTTATTCATTCCCTTTGTAATGGTTGATCCAGTACATTTATTAAGGAAGTGCTTATGTTGAACAGGATAAAACACATACTCAGCCTCCCGGTTTTTGAGGACGTAGAAAAGAACCGCATCGCTGCTTTGTTAAACACGATTCTTCTTGGTGCCACCATCACCACTCTATTATACAGCCTGGCAATTACCTCAACGAGCCAAGAGCCATCACGGGCTTTCACGGTTATTGGAATTACTCTTTTCTTCTTTATTATAACTTTGATATTTATTCGATTCGGTTTTGTTCACTCCGCAGCTTGGTTTTTCATAATAATTGGATGGGGGATTGTTAATTATAGTGCCTACATCTTTGGTGGCGTACAAAGCCCAATTTATCCGACTAATGTAATCCTCATCCTGATTGCTGGTCTATTCTTTGGTGGTCGTATTGCGGCAATATTTACTGGCTTGGGGATTTTAAACGGGTTACTGCTAGTTTTTTTGGAGACCAATAATCGATTACCCCTTTCACCTACTCCAACAACAACCATTTCTACCTTATTGGGATTGATTACGGTTTATATTTTAGCGGCGTTGCTTCAATACCTTAATAACCACAGTATCCGCCAATCTATGGCTCGCGCGAGCTTGGAGATCGCAGAACGCGAACGTGTGGAAAAAACCCTGGATCAGAGTGAAGAGCGCTTATGGGATTTGTATGAGAATGCCCCTGTGGCTTATTTTTCGGTCCGAGCAGATGGAACTATCAGGAGCTGCAATCGAACCGCCGGAGACCTTTTGGGCTATGAGCTTGCTGATGAAATTACCGGTAGTAGTATTTTTGATCTTTATGCAGATACTCCCAACGGGAAAGAAAAAGCAGCAGAGACCTTCCGGAGGTTTTTGGATGGAAACCAAATCATTTCCGAAGAACTGCAGATGCAAAAGAAGAATGGTGAAATCATTTGGGTAAATCTAACAGCCAATGCAGTTCGTGATAAAGATGGACAATTGCTTGAAAGCCGCTCGTTGGTAATAGACATTACTGAACGCAAAAAAGCAGAAGAAGCCCTGTGTGAAAGTGAATTACGATATCAGATATTGTTTGAATTTGCCCCCGATGCGTATTATCTCAGCGATAGGAAAGGAAGCTTTGTAGATGGCAACAAGGCTGCCGAGAGGCTATCTGGGTATCAACGTAAGGAATTGATCGGGAAGAATTTCCTAAATTTAAAATTACTTCCCCGAAAACAAATTCTCAAAGCTGCCTCATTACTTTCCCAAAACGCACAAGGTAAACCAACTGGTCCAGATGAATTTATCCTTAACACGAAAAACGAATCCAAAGTTCCGGTTGAAATTTCAACGCATCCGGTAAAGATAAATAACCAATCATTGATATTAGGAATTGCACGTGATATTACAGAGCGTAAACAAGCAGAAGATGCCCTTACCAGACAGGCGGGAGAACTGGAGCTTTTGCACAAAATGCGTAATGCGATTGCCCAGAATACTGATCTACCCAGTATGCTGCACAATGTCGTTGAAGCGCTGGCAAATACCTTCGAATACAGATTAGTGAGCGCTTATTTATTGATGGATGATAAATTATTACTTCAACACCAGGTTGGTTACAAGAAAATTTTTAATGAGATTCCAATTGATGCAGGGGTAAGCGGTCGGGTTGTCCGCGAGGGTATTCCAGTGATGGTTGAAGATGTCAGCAAAGACCCAGACTATCTGGCCACCGATAAAGATATTGAATCTGAAATATGTGTCCCTTTGTTTGATCGGGACAGGGTGATCGGTATGATCAATATCGAAAGTAGTAGAAACCAGCCTCTTTCTCAAACTGATTTAGATTTGATGATTGCACTCAGCGAATATATTAATATTGCTATTGAACGCGTTCGCATGTTTGATGAACGCAGGCATGCGGAGGAAGCCTTGGCTCGCCAGGCGAGTGAATTGGAATTACTGCACAAAGTCCGCACGGCCATCGCTCAGGCAACGGATTTACCGGGTATTATGCGCAAGGTGATTGAAGCCCTTGCGAACACTTTGGGATTCACACTTGCCAGTTCCTACATCGTGGAACAGAAAAAGATTATTCTCCAGCACCAGGTAGGTTATCCAACCTCATTTGCAGAGTTAGATTTCCATGAGGGTGTGATTGGACGCTCAGTTAGGACAGGAAAACCGACTCTCGTGTCAAATGTGGATAAAGATCCGGATTATAAAGCCGCGATGGATGGAATTGTATCCGAAATATGTGTGCCGCTTTTTGATAGGGATAAAGTAGTTGGGGCGATCAATGTTGAGAGCTTTGATGAAACTCCCCTGACCCAGGCAGATTTGAATTTAATGGTTGCCCTTAGCGAGTATGTGGGAGTAGCTATTGAGCGTACGCGTCTTTTTGAAGAACGTAAACAAGCGGAAGAAGCCTTGCGCTCTCGTGATCAATCGTTACGAGCCATCCTTGATGCAACCCAAGATGTTACCTTATTAATTACTGTAGATGGATTGGTATTAAATGCCAATAAATCTTTGGCGGAATCCATGGGATTAAGTTTAAAGGATTTAATCGGGGCTAATATTTATTCTCTGCTACCTCCAGAAATCGCTGAATCCAGGCGGACTTTGAATACTGAAATTAATGCTTCAGGTAAGCCGGGGAAATATACAGACAATCGCCTTGGCAAATATTTTGAAAACTTTATTTACCCGATTAAAACTAATCAAGACGAAGATAAATGGCTTGCCATATTTGCCAGAGATATTACCGAGAGGGTTCAGGCGGAGGAAAAGGTTCAGAATTTGTATGAAGAACTAGAACAAAGGGTGCAAGAACGTACCGCCCAGCTTAAAGCAGCTAATAAAGAGTTAGAAGCTTTTGCATATACCATCTCCCACGACCTGCGTACCCCGCTGAGAGCGATAAATGGGTACTCAAGTATTTTGAACCAGGACTATGCCTCCAACCTGCCAAAAGATGCTACCAGATTATTATCCCACATCCGTGATAACGCAAGCCATATGGATATTTTGATTAAAGACTTACTGGCATTCTCGCGCCTCAGCCGCCAACAGTTTGAGAAGGAAACGATTGATACCAACGAATTAGTTCAGCGTGTGATAAACGAGTTGGAGCCAGAGTGGGAAAATAGAAATATTGATTTTACAGTTGGTGATTTACCCTCTTGCCAAGCTGACCCCGGGATGCTAAAGCAAGTGTATGTAAATCTAATCGCTAATGCGATTAAATTCACTCGTAACCGCGAACCTGGCAAGATTGAAATCGGATCTTCGGAAATAGAAGATCGTCGGGTATATTATGTTGCTGATAACGGCATCGGTTTTAACATGCAGTATTCGGGTAAACTTTTTGAGGTATTTCAGCGTCTGCACTCCACCGATGAACATGAAGGTACCGGTGTTGGGTTGGCAATTGTGAGGCGCATAATCCAACGACACGGTGGAGAGATTTGGGGTGAAGCCCAAGTTGATAAAGGGGCTACTTTTTTCTTTACGTTAGAGCATAGTGATGGATAAAACAGAACAGGACGCGGCCCAACATATGGAAGCTAAAACCGTTATGGATGAAGAATTCATCGGGCGTGAGGTGTCAACAAAGGCGATTGAGGGGTTCTTTCAGGAATCGATACGAAGAGGCCTACCACAGGAAGCGCTCACTGCCGGGGTAGATTATTCACTTGAATATCTTCTGGATCAGGATGAACGTATTGACTGGGAGAGTTATCGCACGATAGCAAAGAATTTCGCCGGTACCTTAGATGATGAGCAAGGTTTGGTGGATTATGGCAGCTATTTTATCCAATCATCCGTGGCCAAGCCATTTGCGATAGTGGCTAAGCTGCTATATTCTCCAGTCGAATTTTATAGTTGGGTGGTTCAACCCAAAACTGGACCGGGAAATATATTTATGAGTTGTGTGGACGGCAAGATGAGAGAAATCGAACCTCGCCATCTAGTCGTTGAACTCGCAATGCATCCGGGTTATGCGGTTTGCCGTGAGTTCTTCTTGATCACACAGGGAATCATGATTGCTTTGCCAAGCACTTTAGGCTTAGGCGAATCTTCTGTTCAAATGGAAGAAATCCAGGGGGGTATCCGTTATCGGGTCCAAGTACCTGAGGGGGGGGGCAGATTGGCATGGCTGCGCAAAGCGATCACTTGGCCTTTTACTGCCAGATCCGCGGCGGCGGAATTAAAAGAAGCTCATGAATTGTTGCTCGATCGTTATCAAGTCATGCAGAACCAAATCGAGGAACGCCGCCAGGTTGAAGGAGCATTGCGTGAAAATGAACTGCTTTACCGCGCGTTATTCGAAAACTCCAATGATGCTGTTTTCCTCATGAACCTGGATCAAACTTACATGGCCGTAAACCAGCAAGGTGCAGATTTGCTGGGTTATCCCCCGGATAAATTGGTTGGCATGTCTGTAAGTCAATTTATCGTTCCAGACGAAACCCAAGATTTCTCGAATGTTTACAATGCGCTAATGTCTGGGGAGTCTTTACCGATTTACGAGCGCTTAATTCGCCGAAAAGATGGTGTTGAAATACCAGTAGAAGTAAACGTTGCCATGGTACGCGATTCAGAAGGTAATCCGGCGCATCTCCAAAGTGTAGTAAGAGATATTTCTGAGAGAAAGAAAAGAGACCTTGAAAGGAGTCACCTTTTAGCAGCCGAAAGCGAACAACGCCTACAAGCTGAGACTCTGGCTGGAGTCACCCTGGCCTTGACCTCGCAGATTGACCACAAAGCTGTTTTAGATGAAATTTTGCACCAAGTTAAACGCATCGTTCCTTACAAAACAGCGAACATCGCCTTGCGAGAGGGAGAAAATCTACGTATAGTTCGCTGGCAAGGTTATGATAAATATACCAGTGAAGACCTAATCGCGGATTTGATTCAACCTTATAGTACCTTTCCGCTAGATGAGAAAGTTTTGAAATCTAAAAAGGCACTTATCATCGAGGACGTCTTAGAACATCCGGATTGGGTCCAGGTCGAAGGAATCTCCTGGATCAGGTCTCATTTAAGTATTCCACTATGTCTGCACGAGGAACCCCTTGGATTGTTGCGCTTAGATGGTATCGAACCTGGAGAGTTTTCTCAAGAGGATGCGGAACGCTTGAACCCGCTGGCCAATGCCGCGGCAGTAGCCTTAGAAAACGCCCGACTTTTTGAGCAGATCCTCTTGGAAATAAATGAACGCCAACGTGTTGAAAATGAATTATTAGCATATACTGAACAACTCGAAAACTTGCGTCAGGTGGGATTAGGTATTATATCCGAGCTTGATTTGGAGACCTTGCTAGGCTCAATTTCTGAACGAGTTATTGAACTATTAAAGGGGGATGCAGGAGCTCTTCATCTTCATCAGCCAAACCATGGACTTATGGAATTGACAGTTAGCATCAATAATGAAAGCGCCGTGGTTGGCTCTAAAGTTGATTTCCAGAAAGGAATAGTCGGTACGGTTTGGGAACTTGGAGAGGCTGTCATCATTGCGGATTACAATAACTGGGAAAGACGCCTCCCGATGGATGGTGAATATAAATTCCCTGCAATAATAAGCGTCCCCATAGGTTGGGGAGATCAGCTGTTGGGAGTTTTGAGTGTATATTCCACCCAAACTGGAAAATTTTCCAATACCGATGCAAACCTGTTGACCCTGTTCGCGGACCAAGCAGCAATCGCTATTAAAAATGCCAGATTACATGAGCAGACCCACATGTCAGCCGTCCACTTGGAAACCCGCGTACTTGAGCGGACTGCACAACTCGAGGAAACAAACAAAGAGTTAGAAGCCTTTGCATACTCCATCTCCCACGACTTGCGTGCCCCACTTCGGGCTACAAGTGGATATTCAAGCATATTGATCGAGGATTATTCTGCGGAATTACCTGAGGAGGTAAAGCGTTACTTAAATCTAATTCGCGAGAATGCACGCCAAATGGACCATTTGATAATCGATCTCTTGGATTTTTCCCGGCTTAGCCGCCAACAGCTAATTAAAAAGCCTGTGAAACCTAATGATCTAATTGAGCCGATAATTAATGAGTTAAAACCTGAGTGGAAAGGTAGAAAGGTTGAATTTAAGGTAGGAGATTTACCTGATTGTACCGCGGATCCTGTTTTATTAAAACAGGTTTTTACTAATTTACTAAGTAATGCGGTAAAATTCACCCGCCTGCGTGATAATTCTATCGTCGTGGTTGATTATGAAGAAATTGATGGAAAAGTGGTATATTTTATACGCGATAATGGAGTAGGTTTTAATATGCAATATTCCGACAAGTTGTTTGGTGTTTTTCAACGGCTTCACTCAGCAAACGAATACGAAGGAACAGGTGTAGGGTTAGCGATTGTCCAACGAATCCTACACCGACATGGTGGCCAAATTTGGGCTATAGCGGAAGATGGCAAAGGTGCCACATTTTATTTTACTCTTGGAGACTAAGAAAATAATGGTTGAGAAATCTGTTGAATTATTACTCGTTGAAGATAACCCCCATGATGAGGAGCTGGCAGTCCATGCTCTCAAGCGCTTCAAACTGGCGCCCAACATTGTTATAGTCCGTGATGGAGCGGAAGCGCTGGATTTCATATTCTGTCGCGGTAAGTATACAAACCGCACGATTGAAGATACACCGAAGATTATTCTGCTTGATCTCAAGTTACCAAAGATAGATGGTTTGGAAGTGTTAGAACAAATCAAGAAAGACCAGAGAACAAAGAAGATTCCTGTTGTTGTACTAACCTCCTCAGATCAAGAAGTTGATATCCTCAAATCTTACAAATTAGGAGTAAATAGTTACGTTGTAAAACCAGTAGATTTCGAACGCTTTTCTGAGACCGTCAAACAATTGGGCCTCTATTGGCTTAAGTTGAACAGAGTATCTGTTTAGAAGAGGTTGTTTTGATCACATCTCAATTACGGATTTTATTCCTGGAGGATAATCCAGCTGATTTTGAGCTCATGATACGGGAGCTTGAAAGTGCTGGATACAAAATAGATTCTACGCGTGCGGAAACCGAGCAGGATTTCCTTGATAATCTAGATTCAAATATTGACGTGATTCTAGCTGACTACACCCTGCCCCAGTTTGATGCATTGAAAGCCATCCATCTTTTACAGGAGAGAGAATTAAACATCCCGCTTATTGTTGTCTCCGGTACTATCAGTGAGGAGGCAGCGGTTGAATGTATAAAAGAAGGGGCTTGGGATTATTTACTGAAGGATCGTTTAACGCGATTAGGCCCTGCAATTGAGCAAGCCTTGAACGAAAAGAAACTGCGCGATGAGAAACGTCTAGCTGAGGGGGATTTGCGAGATAGTGAGGAACGGTATCGATCATTGGTAGAGGTTTCCCCTGAAACCATTGTCGTACACAGTAAGGGGAAGATCGTGTATATTAACCCGACAGGCGTTAAATTGGTGAAAGCAAGAAATATGGAAGAATTGATCGGAAGGGATATTTTCGATTTTGTCCCCCAAAACTTCAAAGAAATCGTTGCTGAGCGCGTGCGACTAGTTCAAGAGGAACAAAAAACCCTTCCAGCTCTAGAAGAGAAATTGTTTACCTTGGATGGAAACACAATCGAAGTTGAGATTTCAGGTGGACCTCTCCTTTACCAAAACCAACCTGCGACCCAACTTATCATTCGGGATATTTCGGCTCGCAAGCGACGCGAACGGGAACTCGAAGCCTTGGTAACAGTATCTACAGCTTTACGCGTTGCTTATAATCGCGATGACATCCCCGAAGTATTGATGGATCAACTACCAGATTTGCTTGAGGTTGAAGCTCTAGGTTTAATAAAGATTGACTTGATAAGCGGCGATACTGTCCTCGAGGCCGCGGCTGGTAATTGGGCATCGAAAGTGGGCGGCAATTTTTCAGTGGGTGACAAAATAAATAATAAAGTTATCGAGAACGTCGTTCCCTATTTGAGCAATGATATCAATCAAGATCAGCTGATTTCCAAACCAAAGCAATTGAATGGGATAAACGCATTGACCTGCTTGCCGCTAATGGCTCAAGGCGAAATCCTGGGTACTATGTGGGTCGGCCGCGTTTCCGCAATTGATGAAGAAGAAGTTCGTCTATATTCTGCAGTTGCAGATATGGCTGCTAACGCGATCCAACGCGCAAATACGACTGAGCGCCTGGAATCATCTTTTATCGAAACCGTCCTGGCATTGGCTAAAACGATGGATGCCCGTGATGCACAGATAGCTGATCACAGTCAGAGGCTGGCAATATTGGCGGAAAATACACTTAGAGCCTTGGGTGGCAATCTGGATGAAATCGAAGCTATTCGCTGGGCAGCTTTACTACACGATATCGGCAAGATCGCTGTTCCAGATGAAATCTTACGAAAGGTCGGACCACTTTCAGAAAAAGAGTGGGATGTGATGAAGAAGCACCCAGATATGGGCGCAGAAATTGTCTCACCCGTTGAAAAACTCTCACATGTTGCCCCCATTATTCGAGCACACCAGGAGAATTATGATGGAAGTGGGTATCCATTAGGCCTTGCGTCTGAGGCAATCCCAAAAGCCGCACGCGTCCTGCGTGTGGTGGATGCTTTTGGCGCCATGACCGAAGACCGCGTTTACCGCGAACGCGTTGATTATAAGGAAGCTTTGAATGAATTACAAAGGTGTGCAGGTCGAGATTTCGACCCCCTAGTGGTAGAAACTTTTATCAAAGTAATCAATGAGATGAATCCCCTCGAGGATAATTGATGACCTTGGGAGTAAGTTGCTCGTACCAGTAAATAAATCTCCCCATTGGGAATTTATTTCAAGCAGCTTTTACAACAGCATAAGCCACCCAGTCATCAATCTGGCGGCGATGTTCAATTTCCATCCTTTTTTCTTCGAGAATATCCTTCAGTTCAGGTTCTTGAGCCTCCAAAATCCCCGATAGAATTAGAACGCCCTCCGACGAAACCAATCCTCTCAAACCTTCGTTTAGAAGCTGAATTAAAACTGATGCGAGGATATTAGCCATTACTATAGGAGCTTGGCGAAACGAGTAATCTCCCGCTAATATTTCAGCTATTGAGCTGACTCCAAATTCTATATTTGGTGTCACATTATTGATTTCAGCGTTTTTTTGTGCCAGAGATACAGCCAGCGGGTCTTTATCCACAGCAATGATTTTCCCTGCGCCTAATTTTGCCGCACAGATGGATAATATACCGGACCCGCAGCCAATATCCATAATTAGGTCTCCCGACTTAATGTGCTTCTCTGCTAATTCTATGCACAGTTGGGTCGATGGGTGGGTGCCGGTTCCAAAAGCCATACCGGGCTCAATTATTATTGCATGGCGTTTGTTATTCTTTGGTGGCTTGAGCCATGCTGGCAAGATCAAAAAACGCGCTCCAATCTCAATTGGGTGATAATGCTGCTTCCAGGCTTCCATCCAATCTACCTCTGGGATGTGCTTGAAAATCGGCTTGGGTAAAGGTTGGATTTGGCCCAAGTGCCAGAGGGATTCTTCTAAACGTAAGCGAGTTTCATCCAAACCTTCATCTGCTTTCAGATACCCATAGACGCGCAGCGCTGGAGACTGATGGGTGCTCCCACTATTGGTTGCATTATTTTCCAGAATTGGTTCGTTTTCAATCACAATGCCCCCTTGGACGAAACGGGCCAAGACCTCAGCGACTGCCTCGGCTAATTCCCCATCTACTGATAATGAAACTTCCAGCCAGGCTGGATCAGCCACCCAGGATTTCCCTCAGGCGGTCCAGAATACCAAGTTCCTGGGGATGAACTTCGCTGCCTAAACTTTCAGCTAATTTTTCAAAAATGTCGCGTTGTTCTGCGCTGAGCCGTTTGGGAATATCAATATTAATTATCACCAATTGGTCACCTCGCCCGTTTCCCCTCAGATGAGGTACGCCTTTCCCGCGCATGCGTAACACTTTTCCGGGTTGAATTCCGGTCGGAATGCTTAACTTGGCTTCTCCATCAACGGTAGGAACCGTCACGTCGGCACCCAGTGTAGCTTGAGCTATATTAATATCCAAGTCGAGGAAGATATCATCATCTCGCCGTTTAAAATACTTATGGGGTTTTACTTTTATAAGGATGTAAAGATTTCCTGGCGGCCCTCCTTTGGTGCCAGGCTGCCCCTCGCCGCTTAGCCGAACTTGTGTACCATTATCAACCCCGCCAGGTATTTCCACAGTTTTTTCAACGTATTTGCGTTCATAGCCGCTGCCGCGGCAGGTTTTACATGGAGTTTCGATGGTTTCTCCAGCCCCCCTGCAAGTTGGGCAAGCGGTGACCTGCACCATCGATCCGAATAAAGTCTGACGTGATTGGCGTACCTCTCCTACTCCATTACAAGTTTTACATTGAGTGGGGGAACTGCCAGGCTCGGCTCGAGAACCATCACAACGACTGCAAATTTCGTCCCGCGGAAACTCGATCACTTTTTCCACACCGAAGATAGCTTCTTCAAAAGTTAGATTAGCAGTATAACGTAGGTGATCTCCCCGGCGGGGCGCGTTACTACGGGCTGTCCTTCCAAAACCAAAGTCGAAACCTCCAAACCCCTCCGCCATTCTGCGCAGGAGTTCATCCAAGCCAACACTAGAGAAATCAGGCATGCCGCCCATTCCATTCACACCAGCATGACCGAAGCGGTCATAAGCAGCGCGTTTATCTTCATCTGATAACACACCATAGGCTTCGTTAACCTCTTTAAAGCGTTCCTCTGCGTCTGCTGAGCTGCTTACATCTGGGTGGTACTTGCGCGCTAAGTTCCTAAAAGCTGATTTTAGCTCTTCGGGGGAAGCGCCTCGCTCCAAACCTAAGGTTTCGTAGTAGTCTTTTTTAGCCACTTATTCCTCAGAACTACCTTCGTCTTCGCTCTCTTTTTCTTCAGCAGTTTTGGCTTCCGTTTCAGTCTCATCGGCTTCGGTAAACTCGCCTTCGACAACATCCTCGTCTTCAGGGCTGCTGTCTTGAGAACCGCCTGCTGGGGCATCTTCCGCAGCGGGTTCGGGTTGTTGGTAAGCTGCGGCACCGATACTTTGAACAATTTCCATTAGTTCTTCAGTAGCTTTTGTGATATCTGCAGGGTCTTCACTGTCTACAAGACCGCGTAATTTCGCAACAGCGTCTTCCACATTTGTTTTCATTTCTCCTGGTACTTTATCGCCCAGGTCTTTGATAGTTTTCTCAGCTGTGTAGATCGCGTTATCCGCGTTATTTTTTGCTTCCACTAATGCTTTGCGAATTAGGTCTTCTTCTGCATGAGCTTCCGCGTCTTTACGCATTTGTTCAACCTCTTCATCTGATAGACCTGAGGAAGCTGTAATCGTAATGTTCTGGCTGCGGCCCGTTGCTTTATCCGAAGCGGCTACATTGATGATTCCATTTGCGTCTATATCGAATGTGACTTCGACTTGAGGTACGCCGCGAGGTGCAGGTGGAATGCCGTCAAGGATGAATTTGCCTAAGGTTTTATTATCCACCGCCATTGGTCGTTCCCCTTGGATGACATTAATCTCGACCTGGGATTGGTTATCGCTGGCGGTTGAAAAAACCTGGCTCTTTCGTGTTGGGATCGTGGTGTTGCGTTCGATCAGAGCTGTGGCTACGCCTCCCAAGGTTTCAATGGACAAGGTGAGTGGAGTAACGTCCAGCAAGAGAACATCTTTGACGTCACCCCCCAAAACACCAGCTTGAATAGCAGCCCCTACTGCTACAACTTCATCCGGGTTAACGCCTTTATGAGGTTCTTTGTCGAAAAGGTTGCGCACTGCTTCTTGCACCGCAGGCATGCGTGTCATTCCTCCCACCAAAACAACTTCGTCGATTTCAGATGGTTTTATGTCAGCGTCTTTTAAAGCTTGTTTGACTGGTCCCAAGGTTTTTTCCACCAGGTCGCCGGTCAATTGCTCTAATTTCGCACGTGTCAGGGTGGTTACTAAGTGTTTGGGGCCGGAAGCGTCCGCGGTGACATACGGCAAATTGATTTCGGTTTTCATCATTGAGGAGAGCTCAATTTTGGCTTTTTCAGCAGCTTCTTTGAGCCGCTGCAATGCCTGGCGATCTTCACGTAGGTCAATGCCTTGATCTTTCTTAAACTCATCCGCTAGATGATCAATAATCTTTAGGTCGAAGTCGTCACCGCCAAGGAATGTATCTCCACTGGTGGATTTAACCTGGAACACACCTTCGCCTACGTCCAAGATCGAAATATCAAATGTGCCGCCGCCGAGATCGTAGACCGCAATGGTCTCATTCTGACTTTTATCCAATCCGTAGGCCAGGGAAGATGCAGTCGGCTCATTTATTATGCGCAGTACTTCTAATCCTGCGATTTTGCCAGCGTCTTTGGTGGCGTTGCGTTGGGCATCATTGAAATATGCCGGCACAGTGATAACAGCTTGTGTTACTGTTTCCCCTAAATATGCTTCGGCATCCGATTTGAGTTTGGATAGGATCATCGCAGAGATCTCGGGGGGTGAATATTCTTTGCCGCCCAGTTCTACGCGTAAATCGCCGTTTTTTGCTTCGGTTACTGTATACGGAATATGGGTGAGGGCGTGCTTGGTTTCATTGTCTTTGAATTTGCGGCCCATAAAACGTTTGATTGAAAAGATCGTATTTTCTGGGTTTACTACGGCTTGATTGCGAGCAGGCCGGCCAACTAAGCGTTCACTATTTTTGTTGACCGCTACTACAGATGGGTATAGACGTTCTCCTTCGGACGAAGGAATCACTACTGGTTCGCCCCCTTCCATAACCGCCACGACAGAATTTGTTGTACCCAGATCAATACCAATGATTTTTGCCATATGGGATTCTCCTAACTTGCTATCCTTACCCGGGCAGGACGTAGGACACGATCGCCCATAAGGTAGCCGTTTTGAATAATTTCAATAATTTGCCCGCTTTCATAATCGGGGTTTTCTTCCTGGGATATGGCCTCATGCAAATTAGGATCGAATGTTTTTCCGAGAGCCTGCATTGGAGTAATCCCTTCATTTTCTAGAATGGTCTTTAATTTCCGTTGGATCAACTTGATACCTGCAGCCCATTCGGCCCCATCTTCTTCATTTGGAGAGTTTTCTAAGGCTAGATCGAGGTCGTCGGCTACTTCTAGATAGCGTTTGACAATATTAGCCGTTAATTCCTTGTGCAGTTGGATTCTCGCGCGCTCATTGCGTTTTTTGTAATTCGCAAATTCTGCTTGAGCGCGTTGCCAGCCGTCAAGGTTTTCCTCGGCCTTGGCTAAGGCCGCATCTAGTTCTTCTTGCAGCCCAATCCGCTCACCTTCCAATTGCGCTTCCTGGTCAGATAATTCCTCTGCTGAAATTTCACCATCTTCGGAACTATCTTCCGGCTGTTCGATCTTGGAAATAGGTGTTTTCTCGGCAATTTCCGCTTCAAGACCTTCGTTTAATTCTTCGGAAGAGAGCTTTTTTGATTTTTCCTTCTTTTTTTGTTTTGCCATAATTCCATTCAATTACTTAGATATTTATTATTTCTCGTCACTCATGGTTTCTCTTACCAGGTCGCTTAGCAAACCACCGACAAAATTTACCGTCGATACTGCCTGACCATAAGACATGCGCAGCGGTCCTAAAACACCTAAAATACCTGTCGCTAATTCTGGGGTGCCATAACGAGCTAGCACCAAAGAACATTCGCTTAATTCCTCCCAGGTGCCTTCCCCACCAATAAGTACTTGTATTCCGCCAACCTCGCTATTCATCACGGTCTGCTCTAGTAAGTCTTCGAGCAGGGAGCGTTCTTCGAGCACCCGCAAGGCTTTGCTTGCTGCCCCAGATTCGCTGAACTCCGGTTCGGCAAGTACGTTGGTCCAACCATCGTGATATACCTCCCCGGTAAGAGTGCTTTGAGAGCTGTTAAGTTCATCAAACACTAAACGAAACATATCTTGCCCCAACGCGTCTAGGTTGCTTGGGATTTCGCCGAGTTCTCCGGCAACCCGACCAGAATTCTGCTTGTTGAACTCACCTGCGGCCGCGCTGAGTTTTTCTTGTGAAACCGGTTCGGCCAGCACCAACATTTGCTGCCGCACTCTGCCCCCAGTTAATACAACGACCATTAACACTTGTCGCCCGGCGGTTAGGATTAATTCCAAATGTTTGAAGCGTGCCTTGTGTGATTGCGGCGTAGTAACCAATGAAGCCGCTTTAGATTGGTGTGCTAAAACCGAGGCTGCCAACCGCATCCATTGGTCAATATTATGGCGGGTTTGGTAGAATTGATGTGTTATCGTATGCCTGGTGGAGGCAGGGATTGTAGGCCGTTGCATAAGTTGCCCGACAAAAAACCTGTAGCCTTCTTCCGTTGGGATACGTCCGGCGGAAGCATTCGGTTCATCACCCGCGGAGGTTAACGGTTGTCGAAGGTAACCGGTCTTGGACAGCTTTGCCATTTCATTGCGCAATGTGGCTGAACTGAAATCTAGATTATAGCGATCAACGAGTTTCTTAGAACCGACAGGTTTAGCGGTTTCTACGTATTCCTGTACGATGAGGCCCAGAATCAGTTTTTGTCGCCCGGTAAGTGTTTTTGTATCCATGAATTTTCAAAAATTAGCACTCTCGCTGTGAGAGTGCTAAATAGCATAATTTAATGATACCATTTGGGGAGGAGCAAGTCAAGAAAGCAGGTTTTTGCTTGGGGATTTCTAATAAAATGTTTATAAATAATTGTAACTAACCGTTTATTAAAGATCTAAAGCTCAGGTTTTAAATGGTTAATTCCTTGGAGGAATGCCCACAAGCAAGAAATATTATTCTATAACATTTGGCTATTCACCTTGCTTCAAATTGTTTCTTTTCTCCCGATGATTTTCCATAAATTATAAAGCTGTCACCTTGATCATTGATCAGCACATTTGAATGGTATTGAGTAATCTTCCAAGCAACGAACATATCTCCAACCGAACCACCGGCATTAAAAGATAGAAAGAGTAGCAGGCCTGGAAACGCAAAAACCGGCATGATTGGCATTAATGCCACCCCAATGAACGATAGAATAGTTATTGGTGCACACGCAACTACTAGATATTGTTTACGAGGAAGGTACCACTCGGGCGCTGCTGCATAGGCGTACCCAAGTTTGAATCCAAATTTGACCCGTTGGCGGGTAAATAACCAGAAAAACAACCCATGCGCGGCTTCATGCAAGACGGGCATGAGCAATAGAGCCGCCAAGATGATCACCAAATTAGATGTGCCTAACATATTGGCCAGGTTGTTCGGCCAAGTGCCCGGGGTAAGGATAAGGCTGATACCAGCGAAGAACCACCCAAAAACTAGCATCAGTATCAAGGCGACCCCATTAAGAATGAGTTGTGCGCGGATATTCTTTGAAAGGTCGAGGGAATATATCTCTTGGTATTCGTCAGGAAGTTGTTTGGTTGGCTGCAATGTGCCTTCCTAAAAATATTGGGTTATGGGCCAGGGCTTGTCTCTATCAACTTTTAGCAATATAACGCCCCAGCTTGCGCGCCAGATTAGAAAGCGGTAGGGTTTGCAGCCATACCTTTCCAGGTCCCGTCATAGTGGCCAAGAACAGACCTTCGCCAGAGAAAAGGATGTTTTTAACGCCCCGCACCCTCTCAATATTATATTCTACGCTAGGCTCGAAGAGGGCGATATGCCCGGGATCTACTTTCATGGTTTCACCCGAGGTTAGATCGTATTCGCGCACCTCCCCCGGTACTTCCAGCAGCACAACACCCGGCCCGGTCACTTTTTGCAAAATGAAACCTTCGCCCCCGAAAAAACCAGCACCCAGCCTTTTGCGGAAATGCATTTCCAGCTTGACATTTTCTTCCGCAGCCATGAATGAATCCTTCTGGCAAATCAAAGATTCCCCAGCTTTTAAATCGCGGTCAATCACCCTGCCTGGGGCTTCGGGAGTAAAAACGATTGAGGCTTCCCCGCTGCGGCAAGTGTAGGTTGTCAGAAACAAGGACTCACCAGCCAGCTTGCGCCCCAAACCGGCCACCAAACCGCCTTTTGTGCTGGTATCCATTTCGATGTTGCCTTGCATCCAGGCCATACCCCCAGATTCGGTGAACACTGCCTCGCCCGACTTTAATTTTACTTCTACTGCTTGCATTACTGTTCCGTGAATTTCGTATTCCATGATTTTAACCTCCGTGGTTTGGTTGATATGAGAATTTCCTATAATAATCGATCTTTGGGATTCTCCTGAAGTTAGCGTCCAAAGGGGTGAGTCTGGCTACTCGCCCTGAGGAGTTTCCTGTTGGCTGTGGAGCGCAGCGCCGGCGGCTAACCCGATCTGCCCCAGGTGATAGGTAATCATAACCAGGTTATCATCACTGGTCATGCCTTGGGTTTCTAGGCTTTTTTCTCCAAATTTTCAATAAATGCTTTTTCCTCTTCTGTCAATTCAGCGGTTTCAAGCATATCTGGCCTCCGTTCAGCAGTGCGCCTCAAGGCTTGTTCGCGCCGCCAGCGTTCGATACGGGCATGATCTCCAGAGCGCAGCACCTCGGGTACCTCCCAGCCGCGGAATACCGCTGGGCGTGTGTAATGTGGATACTCCAGCAGACCGGAAGCGTGAGAGTCTTTGCAAACGCCTTCAGGATCACCCAAAGCGCCGGGTAGAAGTCTTACCACAGCGTCAATTAGGGTTAGGGCTGGTAATTCTCCGCCTGTAAGCACAAAATCTCCCATCGAAATTTGATCTGTCACTAAGTGGGCGCGTACACGTTCATCCACACCCTCATAGCGCCCGCACAATAAAGCGAGATGGTCGTTGGCGCTCAACTCTTGGGCTACTTTTTGAGTGAATGGACGCCCCTGTGGGGTAAGCAGGATGACCGGGCAGCTTGGCGGCGCGCCTAGCACAGCCTCCACGGCAGTGAATATCGGTTCCGCCTTCATCACCATACCGCCTCCGCCGCCGAAGGGTTGGTCGTCCGTCACCTTGTGCTTGTCGCTGGCCCAATCACGGATGTTGTGCAGTTCCACTTTCAGCAAACCCGATTCCGCTGCTCTTTTGAGGATGCTAGCCTCGAGGTAGGCAGGAAACACTTCCGGGAATAGTGTAAAAACGTTTATTTGCATACCCTCATTCTAGTCTTACGGGAGCAGCTTGGCAAGAGGCGATAGCTAATACTTGAAGTGATGTGATAATTTTTAAAATATGGCAAGCGTATGATTATCGTATAGGAAGTGTAGGGACACAAATGCAAAAACTTCCTTGACGTTGCAAAGCGTGCGGTGTAATATGACCGCATGCAACTAAGAGGAAAAAAGTGGCAAATGCAGAAGCAGCGCCACCGCCGTCGATCCAATCCTGTTTTTATTATCTTTCTATTATTATTGATTGCTGCTGTTGCCTACTTTAACCAGTTCGTAGTGCCTACCTTACCTGCGAGTTTAGCAGCCACACCCACAGCCACCCAAGATCCCGAATCTATTGTCACCCAGGCTGAGGAGCAATTCGCCGCGGGAAATTTACAACCCGCCATCGAACTGTATAAACAAGCTATCTTATCTGGTGGCGCCAGCTCAGCACTGTTTGCGGAATTGGCACGTACACAAATTCACGCTGGTGAGTTTGAAGCTGCAGTGACTAGCGCTCAAGATGCTTTGCTCATGAACCCTGATAATCCCAATGCGTTGGTGATGTATGCATGGGCGATAAGCTTTTTGGGTAATGAGATCGTAGCAGAGGAAACCATACAAGAAGCAATAGAACTGGACCCAGATAATCCTCTCGCCCACGCAGTTTATGCGGAGATCTTAGCAGACCAGGCCTTCCCGGATTATGAGCGCGCCGCCGAGGAATCACGCACTGCCATCGCACTCGATCCAGAGATGTTAGAAGTCCGCCGCGCCCGCGGGTATATCCTGGAAGTAACGGGTAATTACGAGGAGGCTTTGGAACAATACGAAGCTGCTCTCGCGATTAACGATAATATTTCGGATTTACACTTGGCAATAGGTCGTGTGTATCGCGCAATGGGGATGAACGATGAAGCGATTGATGAATTTTCTTTAGCAAATGCGCTGAATCCAACAAACCCACTTCCAGATACGTATATGGCAAGAATTTACTTGATGCTCGGAGAATATGGCAAGGCAATCCAGACATTTCAACAGGCTGTCGAGGAAGATCCAACCAACCCAATCCGATATGGGAATTTGGGCACTGCCTTTTATCGAAACTTTCAATATGACGAAGCCATCGTAGCCTTTAGCTACGCAATTCAGGGTGGGGTCACGGAGGCAGGTGAAGAGGTTAATGGCCTTCTATTGGACCACGATGTAGCAGAATACTTTTACTTATACGGTTTGGCTTTAGCAAGAAGTTTCCGCTGTGAAGATGCTTTACCAATCTTCCAGGCATTGCTCTCCCCAGGTTTTGAAAATCAAATCGCGGTGGATAATGCGCAAGAAGGGTTGCGTATCTGTGAAGATTTCGCCGCTAACCCTCCAACGGCTACACCAGTACCTGAAGAAGAATCGGGCTGAGTTTTTGTCATGAAAGTTCCTAAAGAACGCCGCCTTTTTCAGCAAAATAACAAATCTCAATTACGCTGGGTTTTGTTGATCCTGTTAATTGTGATCTGGTGGATATTATTTAGCTCTTATCAGAATGATGAAATCGAGCCGCTTTTCCTTCCAACACCAACAGCAACCCGCACCGCTTACTCTTTTAGCCAAGAAGGTGAAGCAAATTATATTTCCGGAGATCTGGATGACGCCATCCAGGCGTACGAGGATGCGTTACGGGTTGAACCGGAAAATGCGCAGGTTTTAGTTGAACTTGCCCGTATTCAGACATACTCATCCAGCATGCTTACCCAAAGCCCTCGCCAGGAAAGACTGGCTGAAGCACTGGAGAATATTGAACTTGCAGTTGAGCTCGATCCATTAGACAGCAATGTTCACGCAGTTTATGCTTTGGTTTTAGACTGGAATGCTTCTGCAGTCGATTTTAGCGACCAACGAGATGAATTACTCTTACGGGCTTCCGAAGCAGCCATCCGCGCCACTCAACTGGACAGCCAGAATCCCCTCGCGATGGCGTACCGGGCAGAGGTGCTATCCGACCAAAGGCAGTGGATTCAAGCCCGTCAGTTGGCGGAACAAGCTGTCGTTTTGGAACCCAATATCATGGATACCCACCGGGTTCTCGCAACCGTGTTGGAAGCTTCTGGGTTCTATAACTTGGCTATCGAGGAATATAAACTGGCTGTTGAGCTAGAGCCTAACTTCACTTACCTATATCTTAAAATTGGCCAGAATTACCGGGTCTTGAGACTATACGACCAAGCGCTGGATTATTTTGACCGCGCTGCTACAATTAATGAGCGTCTTGAGATTGAAGACCCACTGCCATATATCGCCATTGCCAAAACATATTCCAGAGATGGAGAGTTTTTCATCGCTGCGCGTAATGTCGAGCGTGCCTTATTATTTGATCCAGCTAATCCGGATATCTACGGTGTCCTGGGGATCATCCGAAATCAAGCCCGCAATTATGAGGATGCCATTCTCGTATTGAGGTGTGCGGTCTATGGCTGCTCAGCAGAAGAAAATATGGAGATGGATGTGGATGTTGTCGGGCTGCCTCTCAGAGATGACTCTTTAGCTTATTACCTGACTCTGGGATCATTATTAGCGGCTTATGGGCAGGAATGTGATGAGATTGTGAGTTTGATGGATGAGATTGAAGCTACGTATTCGGAAGACGAAATTACCATGGGCGTTGTGACCGAGAATAGGAATATTTGGGAAATATTTTGTTCCGAGTAGTGTGTGTTGTGAATATGGGGAAGCGTAAGAAATTTATAAGAGTTTCTAATAATACCTTGACTGCCCAAATAAAAATAGTTATCATACACCAGCGAATTAGCACTCCACAAGAATGAGTGCTAAAATCAAAAACAGGGATTAATAAACTATTTTTCATGAATGAAATAATTCAGAAAAACTAAAGAGAGGAGTAAAGTATGTCAATTTCTTTAAAACCCCTTGGAAATCGCGTTGTCATAGAACCAATCGAAGATGAGGATGTTACCCCAGGTGGGATTGTACTACCCGAAACAGCCAAAGAGAAACCTCAAAAAGGTAAAGTCTTGGCAGTAGGACCCGGCGAACGCAACGATAGCGGGGATAAGATTGCTTTAGATGTCGAAGAAGGCAACACGGTATTATTTGCCAAGTACTCGGGAACCGAGATCAAGCTGGATGGCAAGAAATTGCTCATCCTGCGAGAATCCGACCTGCTTGCAATCGTAGACGGGTAAATATTGCTGCTCAAATTAAAGAAGCAAATTACAGTAGATAATACACATTAATAGTGTAAGGAGAGTAAGTTAATGGCTAAACAATTAATATTTTCGGAAGATGCCCGCCGCCGTCTGAAAAAGGGCGTGGATGCAGTAGCTGAAGCGGTGACCACAACATTAGGCCCCAAGGGCCGCAATGTGGCTCTGGATCGTAAGTTTGGTGCGCCTACCATCACCCACGATGGCGTCACAGTTGCCAAAGAGATTGAGCTTGAAGACCCCTTTGAGAATATGGGCGCTCAACTGCTAAAAGAAGCTGCGACCAAGACCAATGACATTGCCGGAGACGGCACCACTACTTCTACAGTCCTGGCCCATGCCATAGTTACCGATGGGATGAAGAACCTGGCCGCAGGCGCCAACCCGATGCTTTTAAAGCGCGGTATTTTGGCTGCCACTAAGAAAATCGCCGACAAAATCACCAAAGAAGCAATAAAGATCAAAACAAAAGAAGATATGGCCAATGTAGCTTCTGTCTCCGCGCAAGATCGTGAGATCGGTGAATTGATCGCTGGCGTTTTTGACAAAGTCGGCAACGATGGCGTTATTACAGTTGAAGATTCCCAAACCTTGGAATTTGAAGAAGATTACGTTGAAGGTATGCAGTTCGACCGCGGTTACCTTTCTCCTTATTTCGTGACCAACCCGGAAAACATGGAAGCTGAAATTGAAGAAGCTCATCTGTTAATCTATGATAAAAAGATTTCTGCTGCCCAGGATTTAGTACCAATTCTGGAGAAAATGGTGCAAACCGGAAAACGCAACCTGGTAATCCTTTCGGAAGATGTTGATGGTGAAGCTTTGGCAACTTTGGTTTTGAATAAACTACGCGGCATGCTCAACGTGCTGGCTGTCAAGGCTCCTGGTTTTGGCGACCGACGCAAAGCTATGCTTCAGGATATTGCAGTGCTGACAGGCGCCCAGGTTATCTCAGAAGAGACTGGACGCAAGCTTGAAAGCACTACCATTGAAGACCTCGGCCAGGCTGATAAAGTAACCTCCACCAAAGATGACACAACTATAGTCGGTGGTAAGGGTGATGCAAAAGCAATCGCAGGCCGCGTTGACCAGATCCGCACCGAGATCGATAACAGCACCAGCGATTATGACCGCGAGAAATTGAATGAACGCCTGGCGAAACTCTCAGGCGGTGTGGCCATTATTCGTGTAGGCGCTGCAACTGAGACCGAACTCAAAGAGAAGAAACACAGAGTTGAGGACGCCGTTTCTGCCACCCGCGCATCTATCGAGGAAGGCATCGTTCCTGGAGGCGGCGTTGCATTGTTAAATGCCATGTCCGCTTTAGATAAACTGAAAATGGGCGATGAAGACGAACAAGTTGGCGTTACAATCGTGCGACGCTCTTTGGAAATGCCCATGCGTAAGATCACTGAAAACGCTGGCCAGGACGGTTCCGTGATCGTGGAAAACGTGCGCCGCGCCCAGGCAGAAAAAGAGAATACCAATATTGGATTTGACGTGTTGGCTGAAGACTACGTTGACATGGTCAAAGCAGGTTGGGTTGACCCAGCAAAAGTTACCCGAGGTGCGCTGGAGAATGCAGCCTCAATCGCTGCTATGATCCTCACCACCGAGGCTTTGATCAGCGATATACCTGAAGAAGCAGCAGGAGCCCCACCAATGCCAGACATGGGTGGCATGGGCGGTTACTAGATCACAATCTAGCAAAACACAATGAAGCCCAGGGATTCATTCCTTGGGCTTTTTCTTTGGACGAGGACCTCTCCATGCTGCGAGGCACCTTGCTTTGACAAAAAAATATTTATATGCTAAAATCTGGCATTGTTGTTTGAAACCCGGCCGGGTTTCCGGCCAGTTACCTCGTTAGAATATACAATCTGTATGGACCATTATGAAGGTGATTGACTGCCCCGGCCTGAGAGTTTCTGGCGGGGCATTTTTTCTTAAAATGGAATTAAGCCCACAATAAATTATTAACTATAACAATTCGGGCTTTGATAAGTCCTGATTGAAAGGTAAAAAATTACAAAAGTATGAGTAGTAAAAAATTACGCATTGTCCCCTTAGGGGGACTGGGGGAAGTCGGAAAGAATATGATGCTGTATGAATACGGAAACAATATCTTAATTGTAGATACCGGCATCATGTTTCCCGAGAACGATATGTTGGGAATCGATTACATAATTCCTGATTTCCAATATTTGCTCGATAAACGCGAGCAAGTCCGCGGTATAGTTATCACCCACGGACATGAAGACCACACCGGGGCCATCCGGCACATAATTGAGCAAGTGAATGCCCCGATCTATGCCACAGCCCTCACCCGCGGCCTATTGGAAGTAAAGCTATCCCGCGCTGGTCTGCTTGATAAGGCCAAACTGCACACAATAAATGCAGGCGATATGGCGGAGATAGGGCCGTTTAAAGTAGAGTTTGCCCACGTATGCCACTCGATCCCTGATGGGGTTGCGCTGGGTATCACAACTCCCGCAGGTTTGGTAGTGCATTCTGGAGATTATAAGTTTGACCACACTCCAGTAGATAACTGGCCGACAGATTACGCTAAACTATCTGAGTTTGCCTCGCGGGGTGTATTGGCATTATTGGCCGATTCAACCAACGCTGATAGACCTGGGTGGACACCCTCTGAGAGGGTGATTGATCCCGCATTCGATAAAGTATTCAGAGAAGCTCCGGGGCGCATTTTGGTCGCCTCCTTTGCATCTCTGATCTCCCGAATGGAACAGGTTGCAAACGCGGCTCAGAAACATGGCCGTAAAATGGCTTTCGTGGGCATGAGTATGCGCGAAAATGCCAAAATGGCACGCAAATTGGGTTATTTGGATGTGCCTGATGATCTAATTGTGCCCCTGGATGATGCTTTAAAAATGAAACCGAGCAAGGTTGTCCTAATGTGCACCGGTTCCCAAGGTGAACCGGCTTCGATAATGGGACGACTGGCTGCGGGTCGTAATCGTCATTTTGACTTGCGAGAAGGCGATACGGTTGTACTTTCATCCCAACCTATCCCCGGAAACGAAGAGAGCGTCTTCGGAACCATTAACCGCCTCTTCCAAAGGGGAGCCAACGTGATTTATGATGCGATTTCTCCGGTGCATGTTTCTGGTCACGCCAGCCAGGAAGAGATGAAATTGCTCTTGCACCTGGTGAACCCAGAATACCTTATCCCCATCCACGGTGAACTGCGCCACCTTCATCAACATGCCATTATGGCGCAAGAAGTTGGCGTTCCGAAGGAAAACATAGCGGTTATCGAAAATGGGCAGGCGATTGAGTTTGTTGATGGCAAGATGAAGTTAGCAGAGCGAGTCCCCGGAAGCTACGTGTTCGTAGATGGATCGCGCGTCGGAGATATTGGACCGGCAGTGGTACGCGAGCGCGAAGCCCTGTCACGCGACGGTTTCGTGTTTGTTAACCTGACCTTGAACCGCAAGTCTGGGAAATTGCGACAGGAACCCGAGATCATCACGCGCGGCTTTATATACCAGGATGATGCCGGGGATTTGTTGGAAGCTGCCAAGAAAACGATCTCTGGAGCTGTCAACAAATCAAATGGCAATTTGGAGGAAGACGTCAAACAGAAACTTAGGTCATTCCTGCATAAGGAGACTAAAAGACGACCAATGGTTTTTGTGGTTGTGAATGAAATCTAATCTGGGGTAGCGTTGATCTAATGAACAGGCCAGTCGATCCTGGCCTGTTTTTTTTAATTGATTTACCCGCAAGACAACTATTCAAGGTCATATTTTAGGGATTTACGGCACTGCGGTAGCAGAAGATGTAGAGGTTGCGTTGATTACCGGAGTATTCGTTGGAGCTGGGGTGACCAGCCCAATTGGAACGAAGAGCAGATCTCCGACCCCAATTTGGTCAGGATCCAAGATGTCGTTTGCTTCAATAATCGCATCAATCGTGCTCAACAATTCGGCTGCAATAGAGGCTAATGTGTCTCCGGGCAGTACCCGGTAAATTATCTCTGTTCCCGCAGATAAGTTGGGAGGAATAGGGGTAGGCGTAAATAATATTGTCCCTGGTGGGGGGATGATGATTACCTCACCAACTTGTAGATATCGCCCCGGCGTCCAATTATTCAAATCCTGGATAATTAGATAACCGATCTCCGGGTCTAGCCCAAATCTCTCGGCCAGTCCGCCTAATGTATCCTCAGATTCAACTGTATATTCGAATGGTGCATCTGCCGTAGGTGTGGGTCCTACAGTGGGGGGCAGGGTTTCGGTTGGGGGAGCTGAGGCTGATGGGGTTACGCTTGGCTGCAGAGGTGTGGAAGTATATGTTGGTGAAGGTACGTCGGTAGCAAACAATGCCAGACTGCCCAGGCTGGTATCGCTCAACCATAGCCATAAGAACAGCAAACCAATTGCGATCAATAACAAAGATAACCCACCAATGATGACCGGCCCATAGCGTTGACGGCGGCGGTAAGACTCGATGGTTTTATAAGGGGGTTGGTATGACATGCTTCATTCCCCGGCGGCGGTAAGAATGCCAGGCCTCATACGGTTAATTTTACCCGATTTTTGTGTAGATTGGTTGACGAATTAGCGATTCCAGAACGTATGTTCTTTTGTGCTTATAAAATGACAGAATTTATCATTAATAATCTTGAATCTCATTGGGAATCCACCTACCCTTTCTGACTAAATGGTAAGGAATAATCCTCGGACATTTATATTCGCTGATGGTAAAATTATACAATTATTTGTGTATCAGGTATTATTCTACGATTAATTTCAATCTGGAGGTCAAAGTATTGCGAAGACGTAAAGATTTTATTGATCTCTTTTTGGTTAGTGCCATTGGCCTATTCACTGAATTAGTCTTTATTCGTTGGGTGGCGTCTGAACTGCGTATATTCGCTTTTTATAAGAATTTCGCTTTGATTGCGACTTTTTTAGGTCTAGGGCTTGGGTTCGCAGCATTTCGTCGCAATACTACCTTTAAATGGTTTGAGAAGTATTTTTTCCCCTTGCTAATTGTGAATGTAGGGATGGTATTGATCATTGGGCGGAGTGTGATTAGTGAGTTTGCGCTCTCAAATCAGTCAAATGCGCAAGAGTTCGTGTGGGCTCCGGTTTTATCTGATCCAGTGACATTCGTTTTCCAAAGTATAGCTTTTTATGCAATTCTATTATCTGTGTTTATTCTGATTACGTTTTTGTTTATTCCTTTGGGATATATTACGGTAAAAAAATTCAAAATTTTTCCTCCTCTAAGGGGGTACTCGATTAACGTTTCTGGTAGTTTAGTGGGCATCTTGTTATATACTCTGATATCGTTTTTGCGGTGGCCACCGTCAGCATGGTTCCTAATCGCGGGAGTGGGGGCTTTTTACTTTTTACCACTTTACGGGGCATTGAAATCCTGGGTCATGAATGGGATCTTAATGCTCCTCATAGTCTTGATTACTATGATCCAGCCACCAGATGCAGAACGAACGTTATGGTCCCCATATTACCGGATTGACCTCAACTCAATTTATGCTGAACAGCCCTCTGATCTTTTATTAGGCTATGGTTTAGTGGTGAACAAGGCCTGGCATCAAATGATCTGGAATTTATCAGCAGATTTTGTAGCAGAGAATTACGATCTCTCCCCCGACCACTTCGATGCACGCTACGGTGTTTATGATCTGCCATATTTGATTCTACCCACCCTTGATAATGTTTTAATAGTGGGGGCTGGTTCCGGAAATGATGTTGCAGGTGCAATACGGGCTGGAGCTCAACGAATCACAGCGGTTGAGATTGACCCGCTTATTCTGGACATTGGCAAGGAATTGCACCCCGAAGAACCTTATGCGGATTCTGATAACCTAACCTTAGTTAACCAAGATGCACGATCTTTCTTTCGTAATGATGAGAATAGTTACGACCTGATCGTATTCGGGTTACTCGATTCGCATACCCTATTCAGTACTGCCAGTAGTGTGCGCCTGGATAATTTTGTTTATACAATTGAAAGTTTTACAGATGTTAAGCGCATCCTCGCGGAAGATGGGCTTCTGGTTATATCTTTTGGTGTACCTGCCGAAAACGAATGGATTGGCTTGAGATTATACCGTGGACTTAAAGATGTTTTTGGCCATGAACCCCAAACGTACCAAACAGTTTACGGAAGCATTCTCCTCATCCTTGGTCACCAACCCTTCCCGGATTTATTAGTGGATGATTCCCGTGTTACTTATCGTGACGATTATTATTACGATGAAAGTATTGAAGCGAACACAGACCAGTGGCCCTATCTTTACTTACGCGATCGGTCTCTACCAACCACTTATTTAATTGCACTAATATCTATAGCCGCTTTCAGTATTGTATTCATTCGACGCGTGCTGCCTGATTTCAGGCAGATCAGCTCGCACTTCTTTTTCATGGGCGCAGCATTTTTCTTATTGGAAACTAAAAGCATAACTGAGATAGCTCTACTGCTAGGCTCTACCTGGATAGTTAACGCGGCTGTGATTGCTGCAATTCTCACCATGATTTTAATTGCGAATATTCTGGTAGAGCGTTTTAAAATACATGATGTGCGACCCTTCTATACCTTATTAGTGGTTGCTCTGATTTTCAATTATTTTGTTTCGATCGGTAATTTCTTGGGTTTCAGTCTTATTTGGCGGATTACACTAGCTAGTCTTTCGCAAGCAATTCCATTGTTCTTCGCAGGGATTATTTTCGCGATAACTTTTAAGCAGACCAAAATGGTAGAGGTTGCACTTGGCTCGAATTTGATCGGCGCAGTGTTAGGCGGCATTTTTGAATATTCCTCCCTAATGTTTGGCATCCGTAGTTTATACCTTTTGGCGCTGGCTTTTTATATTTTTTCGGCTTGGGCATACTTTAGGTTTGGGAAACAGACACATCCTATAACTAATATGTAAATGTAATGGCAGTTATTTTCGATTGTGCAACATCTTTTCTGTAAAATGGTCAAGCCCTTTTTAGTCGGGCAAGCTTTAGCCTGAGTTAAAGTTCA
>VRUJ01000039.1 GCA_019456165.1 Chloroflexota bacterium | reverse complement strand
TTGAACTTCAAATCAGGCTAAAGCTTGCCCGACTAAAAAGGGCTTGACCATTTTACAGAAAAGATGTTGCACAATCCAATTATAATCTTAAACTTCGATGAGGTATTGGAATTATTTCAAGTATCTATAATGTATTAGTTGACAATCCGTCGAAATATGCTATGATAATTATATCACAAGAAACCGACCGGTCTGTTTGTTGCTCATTCTAATAATAATAATATGACTCTAAAAGAGACAATTATCCACGAATCCATGAAATTATTTTCTCTAAATGGATTTATTAACACCGGGATAAGTGATATTCTCGAGGCATCCCAAACCTCCAAAGGAGGATTTTATAATCATTTTTCTAACAAAGAGGAACTGTTTTTCTTGGTATTGGCGGAAGCTCAAAAGATTTGGCGCCATAAGGTTCTAAATGGAATCAGGAATATTGATAGTCCAACAGAAAAAATAAACCAAATACTAAGAAATTACCGTGATAACTACCTGAAGGATTCGGATAATTTTCCAGGTGGCTGCATCTTCATCACTTTTTCAGTAGAACTAGACGATCAACGACCTCATTTAATGGAAAAAGTGAATGAGGGTTTTGAAGGTTTCAAACGTCTTTTGGAAGGACTGCTTGAAGAAGCAATCGAAATAGGTGAAATATCAAAGGATGCTAAGGTATTAGACCTTTGTGGATTGATATTTATTGGAATGTTGGGTACTTCAGTTTTATACGGGGTGGATAAGTCGTCAGATACATTGGATAATTCTATAAATACCTTGATCGAATATTTGAATACGCAAAGATTGTGAAGGGATTAATTATTAATATATGAATAAACTCGGGAATTAACCGTGGAATAAAGGAGGTGTTGAATTAACGAGGAGAATAGAATAAATCGCTTTTCACGAATTTCTAATTTTAGAGGAGATCCAAACCCGAAAGGAGATAACACATGCGTAACAAAAAACTATTTTTGATAATTTGCTTGTTCTTAGTTTTGCCTCTTATATTCGCCGCTTGCGGCGATGGGGATGATGAAACAGATATCCCGGAAGCAACAGAAGCGCCAGATGTACCTGATGCAACAGAAGCGCCCGATGTACCAGAAGCACCTGAAGCGCCCGATGCACCTGAAGCAACAGAACCACCTGCACCGGAAGTACCTGCGGAACGCGGCACACTCCAGTTCAATACTGGTCTAGCTTATGGTGGTCTTGAAAATATGGATCCAGTAGATGCCTCACGCTTCTGGCCGCCCATTTCTCTCGTATTTGACCGCCTGGTTGAACCGCTTGATGATGAGCTTAGCCCACAACCTTCCTTGGCGATGTCCTGGGAAAGTAATGACGCCGGTGACGTATGGACATTCTACCTTCGGGAGGATGTCTACTTCCATGATGGAGCACAACTCACATCCGCGGATGTGGCTTACTCTGTCAACCACTGGAAAACATCTGAAACCTCAATTCTTGCTTCAACCTTTGAAATAATTGACAGCGTTGACACCCCCGATGATTTCACGGTCGTTTTCAATCTAGTCCGTACCCACGTTGACTTTCCGCTTCTGGTCATGGATTATCGTGCCCGCGTAATGCCTGATGGTGGGCTTGCGGATATCCTGGTAACAGGAAATGGATCTGGCCCCTTCATTCTTGAAACTTTAGATGTAGGCGGTATAACCAGGTTGGTTGCCAATGATGATTACTGGGGCGGCCCTCCAGGATTAGCAGCCATCGAAGTTCACATGATCGCTGACGTTGAGACAGAAATGGCAGGCCTCCTTGCCGGCCAGCTCGATTTTTCCGATTTTGGCTCCTTAGAACAGTCGCTGTTGTTTGAGGGGAATGATGACTTTGCGGTCTCCCAAATTCCCGGTGGCGCTTGGTCCGGTTTCGTAATGCGCACAGACATCCCCCCATTCGATAATCTAGCGCTTCGCCAGGCCATGCATAAAGTTGTGGACCGGCAAGCTATGGTTGATCTAGCGCTTTCGGGCGCAGGCACCGTTTCCTGTGATACAGCCGTTATGCCTGGTGACCCGTATCAATTAACCTGCGACGAACCGCAAGATATCGATGCAGCTGTGGCATTGTTAGAAGAAGCTGGCTATTCCGATGGATTTGAGATTGATTTGTATACCTCCGATGTATGTTCAGATTGGGGTGCATTGGTACAAATCTACCAGCAGCAAGCCGCACTCGCAGGCATTACAGTCAATATCGTTCAGGTATCCTCGGATGGTTTTTGGACCGATGCATGGATGGTGCAACCGTTCGTTATGACATGTTGGAACGAACGTGGAGCTGACGCAGCGCTAAATGAGATCTTCCGCAGCGGCGGCGCCTGGAACGAATCCTTCTGGAACGTGCCAGAATATGATGCATTGCTAGATTCTGCAGCCTCTGAGTCAGACTTTGACGCACGCCGAGAATTCTATCTGGCTGCCCAAATGATGCTGCATACTGATGGCGGCACGATCATTCCTTATTTTGCCAATGCAATCCGCATTCAGAAGGTATGTGTAACAGGAATACCTACGATCGGTATATATTGGTTTGATTGGGAAGGAATAGAAAAAGATTCAAGCTGCGATTAGTTAGTAGTCCAGCCCAGATTTACAAAGTAGGAGGCAAGAAATTTGCCTCCTACTTTTTTTAAACAATTTGCTGCTTAATCTATTTAATTATCTAGGACTTTTGGTGGTAATTTCGCATCACGAGGAGGATAATCAATCCTTAATCATAGAATTTCTTGATATTACACCTTTATCATCCAAAGCTGCCACATCTTCCTCGCTATATCCAAGCTCAAAGAGGATTGTGTCTGTGTGCTCCCCTAACAAGGGAGGGGAGTATTGATGTGCCGCGCGGTTTTGATCCTGGCTCATAGGCATATCGACCAGGCGCAGATCCGGGATCAGAGGATGAGGGTAGTTTGTAAGCAAGCCCAGAGATTGCATTTGTTCGTTTTGGGTGAAATCAGCCACTGTGTGAATCCGGCTGCAAGGTATTGCCCGTGTTTGCATAAGTTTGACCCATTCGGCAGCGGGACGGGATTGAAACTTCTCGATAATTCTTTTACGCAGTTCCAGCCTGTTTTTAACCCGCAGCGGGTTTGTGAGGAAATGTTCATGCTCGCCTAATTCAGGCATCTCGAGTAATTCCATGAAGCTGCGGAACAGGCTGTCGTTGCCTGCACAGACCAATACACCTTCATCAGCGGCAGGAAACACTTCATAGGGGGCGATAAATGGCGTGCCAGTGCCCTGGCGGGTTGGGGTATTTCCTGTTCCTAAGAATCCAACCATATGATAGTTGAGCCACCAGGCAGCAGTTTCGAATAAACTGGTTTCCACCAGGCTGCCGTGTCCGGTTGACTGCCTTTCCCTCAGCGCTGAAAGTAGACCGATAACCGCCCACATACCCGCGCCTAAATCCATCACACTCAATGGCAGCCGGACGGGATCTTGGTCGGGTTCACCGGTCATATCCAGGATGCCTGAAGAAGCTTGAAGGATTGGGTCATAACCAGGGCTGTCACGCAGCGGGCCTGCATTGCCATAAGCGGAAATCGAGCAGTATATTAGGCCCTCATTCTCCTTCTTGAGATCTTTATAGCCCAAGCCGCGCTTATCTAGCGACCCCGGACGAAAACTCTCCACCAAAATATCTGCTTTCTTCGCCAGGCTGCGGACAATCTCGATTCCCTCTGGGAGGTTGATATCAAGCGCCAAACTCCTTTTATTTCGATTAGCGCTAAGGAAAGTTGTACTTTCACCGTTCCAAGTTGGGGGAGCCCAATCACGGGTATCATCCCCCCGCAAAGGGTGTTCGATTTTGATGACATCTGCTCCCATATCACCCAGGATCATCGTGCAATAAGGTCCTGCGAGGTTGCGAGTCAGGTCAAGCACGCGGATATCTCGTAAGCTGGATATCCCTTTCCCAGGCTGTGAACTCATCGAGGCAAACCTTTCAATTTTATACAAATAGCTTTTCCATATGGACTTGTTAGGATATTGAATTATGTCTAATCTTGTAAAAATATCCTGGTCAGTAATTTACGATAAAAAAAGCCAGAATACCCTGCTGCTTGCTGCGGGGGTAGTGGGTTTCTTTACTTGGCGCCTTGGACCTCTTTCTTTAGAGTTTCGTCCTCATCGGCGGTGTCCACAATCTTCCTGAGTTCTTTCCTAACGTCATCAGAAAGAGGTTGGGGCTTATGGTTTTTCAATATCCATTCGATTGTCTCATGTGCGACATCAACCGGGTTGCGATATCTTTCTTCGGAATTCGTGGGTGGTTCGAAGAGTATTGAAGGTGGCCACAGCTTCCGTGTCTGTTTGGCAGTCTCTTTTTGAGATAAATACATGCCATGATGACCAATCTTTTTGATCATATCCAAAGCCAAGGTTTGTTCATTTACCTCGATCCCATCTGAAATAATATCAATCGCTTGGACGATTTCTCTATCAAACATGATACGCTGCATGTCTAACAAACTTACTGCTTCATACATTCCGCTTGGGCCAAAGGACATATCGGCACCAGACATAACTGTGAGCAGGTGCACCCAAGAATTCTCAATCCCGATTTGCCAATTGTTCAATTTCCATTGACTGCCGCCAAAGGACATACAGGCTGTAATTGGCAGCCCATTGGAGTGGGCGATCTGAACAGCAGAAGCGCTGGTGATCTGCGCGGGGGAAGAACCCATAAAGTAGGCTCCTGTGCGCGGATTCAAAAGAGAGGGGATGATAGATACAAAATTTGGAGTCCCTGGATTTATGATCTGGGTTAAAACGACACCGCTCAATACTTCTGCGAATGCCGTTACCAGAGAGCCAGCAGAGTAAGGGGGTCCAGTTAAGCCTAATGTTGGCATGGACATGAAACCGATTGGCAGGCCAGCTTCTGCGTATACCATGGCAGATTCAATCCCGCCGCGATCTTGGGCAAGAGGTTGGATGCAGCATAAAAGAATTGAATGTAGTGGTCTTTCTTTCAGAGCTTCCAGGCTTCCTGCTACTACGGACGCCATCTCAATTGCGTACTTAGCCGAGACCTCATCCATGACAGATTCAGTCTGGATGTGTTTTTCATTATTGTTGAAACAAGCTTCGAGGCCGTGAAGCGGTGCAGCGACGCCTTTATCACTTGCGCTGACAGTCGGCCAAATCAGGGACACTATGTCTAGATAGTTTGCTACCTTGGCCATATTCGCGATATCTGCTTTTACTGAGAGCCGACGCTCGCCGGTTTCAAAATCGACGATCTTGGGGGCTTCACCGCTCGTAAAATAATGGGTGCCTTTATCTTGGCCTAACTTTGCGTCTAGTTCTGGCCTTCTCCCGCAAAGATCGTACGCCCGAGGCGCTTTCTTAAGATGTTTTTCGACCAAATCCGCGGGTAGTTTTACGACTTCGGTTTCAAAATCTACTTCCGCGCCAGCCTCTGCGAAAATATTTAACGCTTTCTTGGACGGGAATATAATCCCGATGTCTTGCATAACACTCCGGGCACCTTGATTAATGCCATCAATCTCCTGTTTATTGAGTACTTCAACCTTTAGCTTTGATTTTATCGGCTTGATACTGGCCTTTTTCTCTTCAAGCTTGATCATTTAATATCTCCTGGGTTCTCTATGGATTCAAACTTGATCCATTTAGCTCCGAACTAATATCATGAACTTCTAAGCTGGGGCATCAATCAAGCGCATTGCAAGGTCTACCGCGGAAATCGCATCTTCAGCATATCCATCCGCGCCGATCTGCTTGGCGTAACTTGCGGTAACCGGGGCTCCACCGACCATGACCTTGACCTGCTCTCTCAGACCGGCGTCTTTGAGGGAGCTGATCAACTTTTCTTGTTGGAGCATTGTTGTAGTAAGTAAAGCGGAAGCGCCAACTAGATTAGCGCCAGACTCTTTCACGGCATCTATGAAATCGGCTGAGGGTATATCCGTCCCAAGGTCGATTACTCTGAAACCGTTGGCAGTCATCATCGTACCGACGAGGGTCTTGCCGATCTCGTGAAGATCGCCTTCTACGGTACCTATCACAATCGTACCTGTGACTTCACGTTCCTGGCCGCTGAGCAAAGCTGGTTCTAGAATTTGCATTGCGGCTTTCATTGCATCTGCTCCGATGATAAGCTCCGGCAAGTAATACTCCCCGCTGGCGAACAACTCGCCAGTTTTTTGGATGCCAACAGTTAAGCCGTTGGTGATGCAAGCAAGGGGGTCAAGCTTTTGTTCTAGAGCTTGTTTGGCGAGGGCCTCAGCATCTTCCGATTCGCCATCGATGACTGCTTGTGCTAATTTATCGAACATTTCTTGGCTCATATTATTCTCCGTTTGTAAATTTATTTTGTGTATTTAAGTATAAAGTAACTATCTGATTATGGTTTAATTGTTGTCTCTATGGATGGATTATAGCTAATAGTTATCTTTACAGTTACC
This sequence comes from Chloroflexota bacterium, assembly GCA_019456165.1. Classification (GTDB taxonomy): domain Bacteria; phylum Chloroflexota; class Anaerolineae; order Anaerolineales; family UBA11579; genus VRUJ01. The sequence goes on along the minus strand of VRUJ01000039.1, from coordinate 35,950 downwards.
ATTGATGCTGGCGGAGCAGTTCAATAATAATAGTTGCTCCCTCATTTGCTTGCTCTTTGGTGATTATCAACGGCGGGGCCAAGCGCAGTGCACTTGCGCCGCATTTAGTTAGCACAATCCCTTTGGAGCCTATCTCTTTGATAATGGTTTTGATAATATCACTGGCCGGACTACCATCCTTATTTATCAACTCGACAGCGACCATCAACCCTTTGCCGCGCACATCTCCGATGATGGGCAGTTCCTTTTGAGCTTCACGGAACAGTTTCTGGAAGAAATCGCCAATCTTCACAGCATGGTCCATTAAATTCTCTTCCTGGATAATTTGCAGTGTAACAGCTCCAGCCCTACAAGCGATTGGATTGCCACCGAATGTTGTTCCTTGGGCAGCGGGGGGCCAGACGTCCATTATCTCCGCTCTGGCAAGCACTGCGCCCAAAGGTAAACCGCCTCCCAAAGCTTTAGCCAGGCAAATAATATCCGGTTCTATCTCCCAATGGTCAACTGCGAACATTTTTCCTGTTCTGCCCAATCCTGTTTGAACCTCATCCACTATGAGCATTGCGCCGTGCCGATCACAGATTTCTCTCAAACCTTGGAGAAAACCTTCGGGAGGCACAATGTAACCGCCTTCTCCGGCGATAGGTTCAAAAATGATTCCAGCAAGGTCTTCTGGGGGAACAACTGTCTCTAGCGCTTTTTCCACCAGACCAAGGCAAGCCAATTCGCAAGTCTGTGGAGATTCGTGCTTCAATGGGCAGCGGTAGCAATATGGATAAGGAGTGTGATAAACACCCGTGAGCAGGCTTGGTAAGCGTTGACGGTAAAGCGTACTACTCGCAGTCAGCGCAAGTGCTCCCATAGTTCGACCATGGAAGCTATCCGTGAAGGCGAGAATCATAGACCGGTTGGTCACATAACGAGCCAACTTAATCCCCGTTTCAACGGCCTCTGAGCCGCTGTTCACCAGGATAGCTTTGCCATCCTTTAACTCACCGGGGGCGACAGCTTTTATAGCCTCAACCATTTCTACGTACGGCTGCATGAAACCAACATGGCAGGCGCCATGCATGAGGGTGCCAGCTTGATCGCTTACCGCTTCGACAACAGCCGGGTGGCAGTGGCCTACATTCATGGTAGCAATGCCCGCAACAAAATCCAGATACTTATTTCCTTCGAAATCGTAAAGATAAACTCCTTCACCCCGTTGGAAAGCTATATCCGTATATCTATAAATTGTGGCGGGAACGCTGGCTCGGTCGCGCTCGATCACGCTCGCAGAAGTGTTATTCAAGTTCGGTATAAAAGTAGATTTATCGTCCTTCATATGTTGCTCCGATCACTCTTCTGCATAATGGGGGTCGAATTTGGTTAGTTGTAGGCTCCCAATTCCTCTGCCAAATCCATAAACCAGTCCACTTTCTTCGGTGGGGCGATCGCGGGGACTTCACAACCGGTAGCGAGAATGTATCCGCTGTCATTGGGGGCAACATGAATACAATTTTGAATGGATTGGCGCATTTCCTCAGCGCTTTCCGCCAGGAATAATTCAGTGGGCACATTCCCAATCAAGACCGCTTTTCCACGTGTAGCTTCGACTGCCAGGGCTAAGTCTGATCCCGAATCAACACTTAGATTACTCACACCGGTAGCGACGAGATCGTCTAATATTGCGTCGGCATTGCCGCAAACGTGCAGGCCAACACCAATTTTCTTTTCTTTAAAATGGTCGACAATTTTTTTATGGTAAGGGAAGACGAACTCCCGGTACATTTTTGGGGAGATCAAGTCCATAGATGCAGGGGCTTCGGAGTAACCGACTCCCACACCGATTTCGCTAAGCGCTTGTGTAGAATTAATAGTGGCCTGGATACAAAACTCCATTAATTCGTGGATGTATTCCGGATCTTTAATGGAATCCCTGAGTAGATTAGCTGCACCCCTCAATCCCATTGCTATAGTCCAGGGTCCAGCTATCACTCCCGAAACAGGTGAATCAGTGACGTGTTTTTTTACTTCAATACATGCATCCAGGTATGCAGGCAGACGGCCATCCTTTTTGGGGTCGGGAACCTGAAGAGAGCTCAGTTTACCTTTATCTTCTAGGATTTCTTTTGTGATTACAGGCATACTGTCATCAGGAAATCTAATTTCATTTCCAATCGCTTCTAGGTCTACATTTAAGTCCCACATCATTAGCATAATATCGGGTTTGTAACGTTCGTATGCAGCCAACTGCCCTTTTGCAAATATCTGCCCATCCTGCATCAATTCCCCAATTGTAGAGCCGACCAATTGGGAATTGCAAGCGCCTGAAAACATGTAGGCGGGAACACGGTCTAGTTCTGGATCAGCGTCAGAAAATGTTTTTTTGAACGCAGCCGAAATCCTTTGTTTGCCAGTCATTGATGTCATATTAAAGTTCTCCTTCATGCTCCCAGATTTTCATTTGTTCCTGGTAAGTTTTAGGATATGTAGCTTCGAAATCGAAGAAGCTGGTAATTGGATAGCGAATACCAGCCTTGTGAGTTTTGGCTAAACCATCCAAGAGGTTTTCAACTTTTGAGGGAGGCAGCATAAAAGCCATCTCCCAATCTTGTGTCATCCCGAAAATACGGTCTCCATTTCCTGGGACAATGTAGCGGCATTGATCGTCATTTATGGCGCTGATTATAGCAGAGCAACCAAGCCTGCCCATTGCAGAAGATTTGATCGAGCCACCTTCATTATAAAGCGCCCCTTGTATGAGGCGCATGATTTGAGCCGGATTAGCGTAAATCATAAACATGTCGGGATCAAAGCTGGTTCGGTTTATGGCTGCAACCAAAATGTGAGAGTACAAACCGTGCTCGTAACGTTCAATCAGGTCTTCCTCCATCTTACCAATTTCTTTGGTAGCAGTGAACATTCCCTCGGCCATATTGCCCTCATTAAAATAATCTAAATTCTTAAAAAACCCGAAAGGAGCTGCTCCGAGCGCACATGCCATATCTTCTTTTCCCATCGCAATTGCCCAACCATACTTGCGCGCCATGCCGATCCCCTGACAGATAGCGATTTTCTTGCCCATTTGCTGGTAGGAACGTTTGGTCCTCTCAGGAATTTCGTCTTCGGATTTCAACATCTTTATCGCAACTGGAAAGGTAAGAGGGCGGATATATGTATTTAAACCTTGTTCCAATTCTTGTACCATTGTCATACTGATCTCCTAAACATTTTTGAACCTGCAAGAATTATTTTGTGATAAATTAGTAGAGATTGTCCACAATAGAGTTTGTTCCAACAAATGTTCATGAATATCTATTATGCTGCTTTTTTCTTATTTTCGTCCCATACCAGACTCAGGCGCTCCGACTAAAGCAACCCGGTTACCAAACACAGTTTTACCTTGCTCCATATCATAATGAGCCTGACCGATATTCTCGAAGGAATACAACTCGCCCATGCAAGGATCAATTTTGCGGTCGCATACTAATTGGTTATAGGCCGCCGCTTGCTCGTCATTGCTACCGTGAGAACCCTGGAAACGTTTTTGTCGCACCCAATGGTAGCGCAGGTCAAGTGAGGCGGAGTACCCGGTCGTACCAGCGCAAATCACTACCATTCCCCCAGCCTCACAAACGAAAATGCTAGTAGGTAAAGTAACCTCTCCTGGATGTTCAAAAACGATGTTGGGGTTTTTTCTTTCACCTAGCGCATCCCAAAATGCTTTACCGAAAGCTCTAGCCTCACTTGCCCAGGCCTTCTGGCCTTCAAGGTCTTCCCAATGAGGAGCAACCCCCCAATGATTAAATTCCTTGCGGTTAATATAGCCCACGGCCCCTATTTTTTTTGTATATTCGCCTCTTTCTTCATCTGAAACTACCGCGACAGCCCTAGCGCCATGATTTGTTACCAACTGAATTGCCTGGCTGCCTAACCCACCTGATCCGCCCCAAACTAAAACCACATCCTCTTCTTTTAGTTTGTTCCCTTCCCAACCGAATAACATGCGATACGCGGTTGTCCCGACCAATGAGGGTGCCGCAGCCTGCTCCCAGGAAAGATGAGACGCTTTGGGTAATACCTGATGTGCCTGAGCCACACAAAATTGACCAAAAGATCCAAAGTTAGTGTTATAGCCCCAGATACCTGCTGATGGAGCCAGCATGGGGTCTTTTCCCGCTTTTATCCAGGGGTCTTCAATATTCCAAGTGCCGTGGTGAACGACAACCTCAGCCCCAACCTGCACATTATTTACGTCTTCCCCCACTGCGTAAACGATCCCGGCCACATCACTCCCGCCGATGTGAAAATCGTAAGGCTCACCCATCTTTTGCCTTATTTTTATAACATCTATTGGAAGACCTCGAGCCGCCCAAACATTATTGAAATTTATCCCAGCAGCCATCACTGCAATTAAGACTTCATGGGGTTTGATGTGCGGAGTTTCAACCTCCTCGATCTTAAAAGCTTCTCGTGGATCTCCAAACCGTTCCTGACGAATTACCTGAGCGTACATTTTCGTTGGAATCTCTCCAAGTGGGGGTAAAGAACCAACTGGATTAAGGTCTATCATATTAAAATCTCCTCAATTGAATCATTAATCGTGCTCCCATAGTTTATGTGAGGAACGATGATTTCATGAAAATAAATTCATAGTTAATCTACCATTGCTTGATAAACTGCAGTTCGTAATTCTTTTCTTAGGGGGTATGTGAAACTGGGAATATATTGCGTCAAAAAGATGCTGATGATCTCATCTACAGGATCAATCCAGAAGTGGGTGCTGGCCCAGCCTCCCCAGTCATAAGTTCCAACATTTTCCATTGCGCTGGCTTGGCCTCTGTCCATAAGTACTTTAACCCCTAAGCCAAAACCAGACCCCGGCCATAAATTATTCATTTTGATTGGCAGGATTTTCTTATTGAGATGGTTGAGGGTGATTAATTCGACTGTCTTTGGACCAAGTAAACGAGCGCCTTCCAATTCACCTTTATTTAATAAGAATTGCGTGAAACGGAAATAATCTTGCAACTTTGAAACTAAGCCTGACCCACCAGAATGCCGGCGCGGGTGGGAAAAGTCTCCTCCAATAGTAGAATCAATCACACCTAATTGGGCATCCGCGGATAAGCCATACAATTCAGCGAATCTTTCGTTTTTATCCTGCGGAACTTGAAAAAAAGTCTCTTCCATCCCAAGGGGTTTGAAGATATTTTCTTGGAAAAATTCACCTAATGAGACTCCCGAAATGATTTCTACCAGATGACCGATAACATCTGTGGCATAGCTATAATGCCAACCTTCTCCGGGGTGGAATTTAAGTGGTAATTCAGCTAATCTGCGAGATAATTCTGCATTATCCATGTCCGCATTTTCCAAATCCGCATCAATATAGAGTTTTTCTATAGCCGATTCATCAGCGTCCCCGTAACTTAAGCCTGCCGTATGTGTGAGTAAGTGCCAGATTGTTATTTCGCTCTTCGGGGCAACCCATTTTTCTCCGTCTTCTTGCATTACTTTAACATTTTTGAAGGCGGGAATATATTTGCTCAGTGGGTCTTCCAGGCGTATTTTAACCTGCTCGAAAAGCATCATCAGTGCAACGCTGGTGACTGGTTTGGTCATGGAGTAAATACGGAACAGGGTGTCAAACTCAACAGGAATACTTTTTTCGATATTCTGATATCCATACTTTTCTAAGTGAATAGGAACACCTCCGCGGGCGACGAACGTAACTGCCCCGGCTAGTTTTCCCTCATTTATGTACTGCTGTATGAGAGAGTTTACTTGTTCTAACCGCTTTGGTGAAAAGCCAAATTTCTCGGGAGGGTGAGTTTGGATACTCAGTTTGGTTTCCTTTAGAATTTCATAGAAGTATAAAAATTCATGTCTTTTAGGTGTTTACTAGAATCCCCTCTTTGAGTAATATAGCACATCTTTAATGCCATTACTTCCGTGTCTCAACAATCCGATTAGGACATAGAGTTTTAATGATTGATGCGAAAAATATTTTGATTGGCTCATATAATAAACTCAATAAATCAATTAGAGACAGACCGGTCGGTTTCTGTTATAATATACTTCTTTTACGGCCCTATGTCAATTACATTTAGGGAATCAGAGTAAGCAGAGATGAGAATGAGTCAGGAAATGTGCAGTCTGGGAAGGAAACGAGAGCTTGGGGATTTATTAACGTTCAACCCTTTTTATTCCGTGCCAGCCAATAACATGCTAACAATTAGAAATATGCCTTGACTATTAAAGTACTAAATACTTTTTAGAAATATCACAGGACAATAACACATATGAAAACAATTCTAAAGTCTGAAACAAAAGAAATTGCGATTAACACTGAGGGTCCGGTAACGATCATTGGGGAAAAGATCAATCCTACAGGCAGGAAAAAATTAAGCCGCTTACTAAAAGAACGTGATTTCGATTACGTGCGAGGCTTAGCCGATGCCCAAGTTGCAGCCGGCGCGGATATATTGGATGTCAACGTTGGCGTACCAGGTGAAGATGAAGTTGCGCTGCTTCCTGAAGTTGTCAAGATCGTGGCTGCGCATGTAGACGTACCTCTGTGTCTGGATTCGGCTAATGCGGAAGCATTGGCTGCGGGTTTGGCAGTCGCGCCGGGCAAGCCTTTGGTGAACTCTGTGAATGGCGAAGAAGCTTCGTTGAAAGCGGTACTACCTATCGTAAAAGACCGCGGCGCTGCAGTTATCGGCCTGACCATGGATGATGACGGCATTCCGAAGGACGCGGAGAAACGAGTTGCTATCGCTGGGAAGATTTTGGAACGAGCTGCCAAGATTGGCATTCCTGAGGAGGATGTGGTTATTGATCCCCTGGTGCTGACGGTTGGGGCAGATAATAGCGCCGGCATAGTAACGCTCAAGACAGTGGAGTTATTACGCAGCGAATTTGGAATCAATATAAATCTTGGAGCCAGCAACGTATCATTTGGATTACCCGACAGGCACGTTATCAACCAGGCTTTTTTGGCGTTGGCTGCATATGCAGGAGCCAGCTGCGTAATTTCTGATCCTGTAAAGCTCGCCAGCACCATACGGGCAACAGATTTGTTACTCAGCCGAGATTCTTCTGGACGCGCCTACCTGAAGCATTACCGTGCGATGCAATAATTAAACGAGTAGATCATACCCTTTCGGGAAGATTTTGATTTTTGATGATGGATCGCTGGCAAATCAGGGAACAGGTGGAGACTACATGAAATATTTGACGATGAATTCCTAGAAACCATGAACTTATAATTGGAGATCATATTATATGCCTTTGTTTACCCCTGGACGTCGTTGGCAGCCCCCGTTTTACCCATTTAAACGCCAAACAACAAAAGAACAAATTCTGATAAAGTTGGAACGCAGTATAAAAGGGCCGTTATGGGGCTGCCGCATGTGTGGAAATTGTCTTCTCCAGGAAACAGCCTTTATCTGCCCCATGGAATGCCCCAAAGGATTGAGGAATGGACCTTGCGGAGGCTCCACTCCCCAAGGATGTTACATCGATCTTACCCATCCATGCATCTGGTATGAAATATACAATCGGGCTGACCGTATGGGCAGGGAAGAAATGCTGATGGAGGTTTTCCCTCCGCTAGATTGGGAAAAAGTTGGCGGAGAAACCTGGGTGGACGTAATCCGTGAAACAAGAAAAGTAGGAATAAGAAAATTTTTTAGCGGCATAATCACTTCTGATTCAGAAAAGCGCAACACTACCTGGGACCTAGTTTTTCGCACCATCCGCCAACCTGATTGGTGGCAAGGTGATGGGGAATACCACCCGCCTGTCAATGAAGAGCCTGTATCGGAGTTGGAGCGAAGGTTGGCAAGTGGGGAGTTCGTGGTCGCAGCTGAGATAGCCCCACCCGCTAGCGCTGCAACAGGGAAATTGAAACGCGAAATCGAGCTTTTGAAACCTTTCGCAGCAGCGTTGAATTTTACGGATGCTGCTTCCGCAACACCACGCATGTCCAGCCTGGCGTGCAGTGAGTTTGCGGTTGATCTCGGTGCTGAACCTGTGCTGCAAATCACGGCGCGTGATTCAACTCGCACCCGGCTACAGGGAGATGTAATAGGGGCAACGGCGCGCGGGATCCGTAATATCCTGTGTGTGTCTGGGGATAGCGCGAACATTGGACCTGAACCTAAAGCGCGCCTGGATATCTTGGATATTGATTCTGTTCAAATGTTGTGGATCCTGCGGCGAATGCGAGATGATGGCGAATATCTGGGAGGCCGTAAGATAAAGTTTCCGCCGAAAATGTTCTTGGGCGCGGCAGCTTCGCCTTTTGCTTCAGAGCCGCGGATACAGGCTATCCGCGAGCATAAAAAAGTGAATGCCGGCGCGCAATTCTTCCAGACCAACCTGGTTTTTGACCCTGACGGAATGGAAGCCTGGCTCAATGAGCTGGTCCGGCGCAATATCCTAGATAAAGTTTATCTCCTGATAGGCATAACTCCATTGCGAAGTTTCAAGATGACGGAATATTTGCATCATCAAGTACCTGGAGTTCAGGTACCTGATGTGTTGAGAAAACGAATGGAAGACGCGGGGGATGGGGCAGAGGAAGAAGGAGTGCAGATCACTCTTGAAATTATTGAGGCTGTAAGAAAAAGAAAAGAAATAAACGGTATTCACTTGATGCCTGTCGGTTGGGAGAAGATCATCCCGCGCATAATCACCGAAGCTGGTTTGGTTCCGGATGTGTAGATCAGTTTCTACTGTTTATAAGCCCATCCAAGGTGTGATTTTGTGGTTTGCAAGGGGCTGTCCCAAAAGTTCCCCTCGATATCCGCAAACTCCTACATATTGGGGTTGGTTTTTTCCGAAACCTCAACATGTGGTGGTTACAATTACACGAAACCTACTTATGGGACAGCCCCTTGTCTAGGTGTGATAAAACCAGATATATCATCACTCCCGAGATGCGAGATAATTACCAACTTTGTGAGATAATTAGAGCATGAAACCGGACATATGGATTCTCATTTTATCGTTTCTTTCTACTTGCAGGAAAACCAACCAGGAGAATCCCGCAGCGTCCTCATTAACCATTTTCAACTGATGCAAAAAAACACACGAGTAGACCATGCCCTTTCTTGAAGAATTTGATTTACAAATTGAAGTTGACCACGTATTACGCTCTCAAGGAGTAGACCCAAATGTAATACGGGGCCGCAATCCCAGAATTGTAGAATTCGCAGAGCGAGCATTGGAGGAGGGTGTTAAATTGCTCGCACCAAAAGTGCAATACCAGGAATTTTCGATTGACGCTCTGCGGCATGAAAAACTCATGCTGTCAGGTGGAAAATTCTTGAGCGGGGTGTTGATCTCCCAATTCCTGGCTCCAGCCCAAAAGGTAATCGGTGTGCTGTGCACCGTCGGGGATGAATTAGAAAACCAGGCCATCGAAGTTGTTAAAGAAGACCCTGTTTACGGCCTGGCATTAGACGCGGTCGGTTCTGCGGCAACCGAGACATTGGCAAATATTAGCTGCAATTATTTCGAAGGACAGGCAAAGAACAAGGCTTTGCAAACCACGATACCCCTCAGCCCAGGAATGGTGGGGTGGACTGTGGAGGCTGGACAACCGCAAATCTTTGATCTGCTGGATTCATCCCAGGCTGGAATCAGCCTAACTCCAAGCTTTCTTATGCTGCCGCGCAAAACACTTTCAATGGTCATTGGCGTGGGACCGGACCTGGAACAAGAAGGCAGGGTTTGCGATTATTGCGTTATGCAGGAAACGTGTAAATACCAGGACCATTATGCCAAAGTCAGCGTCTCCTGACCTAATCCAGGTTGATTGGGAACCCATTGGAAAGCGGGTGCAGATCGAGGCTGGGAAAACATTACTTGCAGCCTCGCAAGAGGCTGGGATAGAATTGATCTCGATTTGTGGGGGAATAGCATCGTGCGATTCTTGCAAGGTAAAACTAATCAGCGGGGTGCTTTCAGTACCTGAATTCGATGAAACCAATATGTTATATGAGGATGAAATCGATTCGGGGATTCGATTAGCATGCCAGGCAGTGCCTTTAGAGGATGTCAGAATTTATGTGCCTGCCGAATCGCTCACCACACCACAGAGGCTGCAGGTGGAGGGGCAGAGTGTGGAAATAGAGATTGACCCGGTGATTAAAGTTGTCGAAGTAAAAATGGATGAACCAAGTCTGACAGATCTTAGAGCGGATGCCAAACGTTTAAAGGACGCGCTGGAGGCTGAGGGTTTGAACCCGGAGAGCGCCAGGATCTCAATATTGAAAAACTTGCCAGAGCAACTCCGCTCCCAGGAGTGGTCGGCCAGCGCGGTCGTGCGTCATGAAGAGATAATAAGTATTCTGCCTCCAAAGAGTAAATTATTTGGCGTGGCTGTAGATATCGGTACCACCAAATTAGCAGCATATCTGGTAGATCTTGAAAATGGGGAGACGATTGCAAAGGTGGGAGATATGAACCCTCAAATTGCGTATGGCGAGGATGTGATCAGCCGGATTGCGTATACCAACGAAAACAAAAATGGCGGTAAAGTACTCCAAGAGAGTCTGGTTGAATCATTAAATGGCCTATTCGAGACATTGTGCACGGAAACTAAAATTACAACAGACCAGGTTGTTGAAGTGGTGGCAGTTGGAAATACAGCTATGCACCACATATTCGCAGGTTTACCGGTGAAGCAGTTGGGACGCTCGCCTTACGTTCCCGCAGTTAGCGAAGCGATTGATATACGCGCTAACGAAATTGGACTACGTATCGCGCCAGGCGGGTACGTGCACCTGCCGCCCAATATCGCAGGATATGTTGGATCTGACCACGTGGCAATATATTTGGCAACCGACCTTTGGAAAGAGGATAGGGTCGTTGTTGCTCTGGATATTGGCACGAACACGGAGATCACTTTGGCGGCTGGCGGAAAATTATTGAGTTGTTCGTGCGCGTCTGGACCCGCATTTGAAGGCGCGCACATCCATGACGGTATGCGCGCAGCTCCGGGGGCCATCGAGAGGGTGCAAATAGAAGCGGATGAAGTCCGCTACCAAACTATCGCTAACCAGCCTCCGGTGGGAATATGTGGATCGGGAATCCTGGATATTGTCGCAGAGTTGCGTAAGGCGGAGATCGTTGATAAGCGCGGTGGCTTGCGAAAAGATCACCCTAAAGTGCGAAAAAATGGCAAAGTGCCTGAATATTTACTCATTGGCGCAGACGAAACGGGGCATGGGAGAGATATCATTGTGACGCGCAAGGATATCAATGAAATTCAGTTGGCAAAAGCCGCGATTCGCGCCGGTGTGGAAATATTATTCAATAGAGCAAATATTTCAGCGGAGGATGTGGACGAGTTTATTATTGCTGGAGCTTTTGGTACCTACATTGACGTGGTAAACGGAATCCGTGTGGGAATTTTCCCGGATATCCCGATCACACGTTTTAAACAGATTGGCAATGCAGCAGGAGTCGGAGCAAAACAAATGCTCATCTCGCAAAAAAGAAGAAGAATTGCTGGTGAAATCAGAGATCAGGTGGATTACATTGAATTGACTACAGATAAGAGCTTCCAAAAAGAATTCATGAAAGCGATGTACTTGTAGTCCGAAGAGAGAATTGAACTTTTTATAATTTTGAGGATAGTGATCGGTCAATTGAATTAATAGTGGACGTAGATAAGGACATTTGTCCATATAAACTTATGATAAGCATCCCTGTTAGAAGTTAATGATCTTGTATATGATCATATAAATAGGACTTACACAATTGAGTAGTTTTCTGTCATAGACAAGGGGTTTAAACCCCTTGTTATATACAAAAGAAACCTAAATGGACAAAATTACTGTATTTTTACGTAAGTCCTAAAAAATAAAGGTACGAGGAAAAATAATGACAACTCCAAAAATAGGTGCAGAAAAAAAACCTTTTAAACCCACACCAATAAAACCACTGGTTCCAGTGCCGTCAGATATTGAGATTGCGCAAGCGGCCACGCTCAAACCGATCACCCAGGTAATAGATGAGATTGGTTTGTCTATCGCGGAAGTAGAACTACATGGGGAGTATAAAGCCAAAGTCCGTCTTGAAGTCCTTGAACGCTTGAAGGATATTCCGGATGGCAAATATGTGGATGTCACCGCAATCACGCCTACACCCCTGGGTGAGGGCAAGAGTACGACCATGGTGGGATTAAGCCAATCATTGGGCGCTCACCTTGGAAAGCGCGTGTTTACATGCATTCGCCAGCCCAGCCAGGGTCCTACCTTTGGCATCAAGGGTGGGGCGGCCGGGGGCGGCTATAGCCAGGTGATTCCCATGGAGGATTTTAACCTGCACCTGACGGGAGATATCCACGCCATCACCGCAGCCAACAACTTAATGGCCGCGGCCATAGACACACGCATGTTCCACGAATCGCGCCAAACAGATGAAGCGCTTTTCAGGCGCTTGTGCCCACCGGATAAGGATGGCAAACGTAAGTTTTCACCCGCGATGCTGCGCCGCTTACAAAAACTTGGCATTGAGCACACAGATCCTAATGATTTAAGTGAAGATGAGATCTCACGATTCGTGCGCCTGGACATCGACCCTGACAGCATCACCTGGCGGCGGGTGGTAGATATCAACGACCGCTTTTTGCGTGGCATTACCATTGGGCAAGGCCCCAAGGAAAAGGGTGTGACCCGTGAAACCGGATATGACATCACGGTGGCCAGCGAGGTGATGGCTATCCTGGCATTAACCACTGACCTCGCTGATATGCGAGAACGTTTCGGGAGGATAGTGATTGGGACCAGCAGGGCTGGTGAACCGATCACAGCCGAGGATATTGGGGTAGCAGGAGCAATGACGGTTCTAATGAAAGATGCCATCAAGCCCACCCTGATGCAGACTTTAGAGGGCACACCCGTCTTTGTGCATGCCGGCCCGTTCGCCAACATCGCGCACGGCAACAGCTCGATAGTTGCAGATAAAATTGCCCTCAAACTAGCTGATTACGTGGTGACAGAATCTGGATTCGGCGCGGATATCGGTATGGAAAAATTCTTCGATATCAAATGCCGCTATTCTGGTTTGATACCTAACGTGGTGGTTCTGGTGGCTACCGTACGGGCGTTGAAAATGCATGGAGGCGGCCCCAAAGTTGCGGCAGGAAAGCCGCTTGACGCGGCTTATACAGAAGAAAATCTGGATTTACTGCGCGCGGGAATGGGGAATATGGAGACGCATATAAAGAACGCTCTGCGCTTTGGTATCCCAGTAGTGGTGGCGGTAAATTCCTTCAAAGATGACACCCCGGCCGAGGTGGAATTAGTGCGGCAGGCAGCCCTGGAGGCTGGGGCGGAGGACGCGGTTGTCTCCCGGCATTGGATGGAGGGCGGCGCGGGAGCTGTTGCACTGGCTGAGGCGGTCGTAAAGACGGCGGAAAGGCCCAGCGATTTCAAATTCTTATATCCCCTCGATATTCCCATCAAAGAGAAGATTGAGATCATTTGCAAAAAGATCTACGGCGCAGACGGCGTGGATTACGAACCAGAAGCCGAAGAGAAGGTCAAGCTGTACACCCGCCTGGGGTATGACAACCTGCCGATGTGCATGGCGAAGACACATCTCAGCTTGAGCCATGACCCCAGCCTGAAAGGCGTGCCCAAAGGGTTTCGAGTGCCGATCCGTGATATCAGAGCATCGGTGGGGGCGGGGTTCTTGTATCCCCTGGTTGGCGCGATGAGCACCATGCCGGGACTACCCACGCGCCCAGCATATTACGATGTCGATCTGGATCCGGAAACAGGCCAGGTGGTTGGGTTGTTTTAGAGGGAACGTATAAGAAATTTAATGAATTTAAGAAACCCTGCAGATTACTGCGGGGTTTTTCGTTTATCCTTCGTATTTGGATGGTGAATGACCTGATTAAGTCGAATCGCCAAATACATGGTATTATGAATATCTATCAGAGAACCTATTAGTTGTGTGGCTAAGATCCATTTGATAAGTTTGAACTATCATGGATTTCGACATAAATGAACTACTAAGTCCAAGAATAAAAAAACATTGCATGCCTTTGTGGGAAGATGGATACTATAAACCTTCTGCTCACGAAGCAATGATTTTGGTTGAAAAGGCACTAAAGGAAAAAGGGCGAGTAAAAGATACTGCTAAAATATATGGGCGTACCCTCGTAAAAACATTATTCCGAATTGGGGATAAGAAACAAGTTATAAAACTTAGAATACCACTTGGTGAAGATTTACAAACACAAGCAGAATCTTTTTTCGATGGAGTGTTTGTTTACTATCGTAATTATACCGCCCACGATGGAAGCAAGATTGACAAACGTATTAGCTTAAGGATTCTGATTCTCGCTAGTGAATTATTAGATTTAATTGATGCGTCTTTCCTTAGTTTTTCTGATATTGGTGGTGTGAAAGGATTAGTAAAATCAGGCTCATTCGACAGCAAAGAACAATTGTTGAATTTGTTGTCATCGTTGGAAGGTCCAGGTTATCCGGAGGGTGATATTGAAGGGTTACGAGACAGCCTTTTTGAACGTTATGCAATTCTCGACCATCAAATTGATGCTCTATTTGACCTTGATTTAGTTCGTTACTATGAAGAAGATTATGTACCTGATGCTCAAGAAATGCGTGATGTTTGGCGCGATTCTTATCCCCCAATGACTATGGGTTATTTTGAATTAACCGATTTAGGACATGAATTTGTCGATGAAATTCGCGAAGATAGTGAGGGATAAAAAAAAAAGAAATTCCAGACTCCCGCGAAAATCCCACCAGTCTACGGTTCTGATTAGCAGCGCGATTTTTACATGATATCCACTATAATGAAATGGGCAAGTCTTGCAAAAGTCAGCGAGACGGTAAAGTATTTTTTAGATTGTTAATAAAAATATATTTCGATGAAAAAGTACAGTAGCCTCAATAATTTTCTCAATAGTATTCGATCAGATGTAGTAGAAAAGACTATTACGTTTGACGAAATACGAACTATTCTAGATTCAAATTTACCGAAAAGTGCATACGTACATCGAGCTTGGTGGGCTAATCCGAGTTCGCCTAAGCAACACCCCCATGCGCAATCTTGGCTAGCGGCAGGATGGCAAGTAGACGAGGTAGACCAGCATGATGAATATGTTCGTTTTCGGCGAATTGGAAGAAGTGAAATCAGGCAAAAGAAGAAAAAAATTATTTCGGAAAATAGTCTGAACCCTGCAAAGGGGAAGCAATTTCAAATATTCGCGGCGAAATTACTCTCTAAGAGATTTTCGATTGATTTCCATTTAGAATCGCCAAAATTTATTGGCAATCCACCAAAGGAACATAAATTCGATTTAGCGTCATCTGATATGAAGTATGTTGGTGAGTGTAAGAACTACTCTTGGACAAAAACTGGAAATGTCCCAAGCGCAAAAATGGGATTTACCAATGAAGCTGTATTTTATTTATCTTTTCTTCCTGATGATAAATATCGTTTTGTAGTAATGAGAAAAGATGTTCATCCGAAAAGAGATGAGACACTGGCAGAATACTATTTCAGAACCAATAGGCATTTATTACAAGGTGTTCATATTCTTGAGATTGATCTAGAGAAAAATACGTGTAGAGAGGTATCCGGAGATATAGTTTTACCCATCAATAATTAATTTCATTCAGCCTTTTCCGTAGAAGTCTGATTTGAATCGTTCAACACTTTGAACAGAAAGGGAGCACAGCCCATGAGTTTAACCTCATTTTTACGTAATAAGGATGTTAAGGCGCGATTTCGGCAAGAATTCAAGAAGCCGAAGTTCCTAGCAAAAAAAGATTTGTTGGCTCCCCCCTTGACGAAACGCTACAGTTTGGTAGGTACGGCATTTGACTATTTGCTGCGATTCTATTTGCAGCATCTCAACCCGGATGCACTCGCTAGACGATGGGTTGCTGAGAATTCAATTAGTCACCCACTGTCGCCCCTGCTCACAAATGTCGTGTTGAATGCAGATACTAAGAAGATATCATTCACTGAGACTGAGCAAACCAAAAAAGTTCAGAGAATAATTAAGCAAGCCAAAGAGGTTCACTCAAACTATCTTTCTTCTGGTGAAATGACAGATGTAGTAATAGAGACCACTCTCCTTCTGGCCCAAT
Source organism: Chloroflexota bacterium (assembly GCA_019456165.1). Lineage (GTDB taxonomy): Bacteria > Chloroflexota > Anaerolineae > Anaerolineales > UBA11579 > VRUJ01. The sequence goes on along the minus strand of VRUJ01000039.1, from coordinate 19,811 downwards.
TGGACCCCATCTATCGAGCTGGATTCGTAGACCCGAATATTGGAACTGTACACAATGAAGATGTGGCTGACTTGCGAAATCTAGTCTCAATTGTCAATCCGGAGATGTTTAGGGCACGAGAGTTATGCTTGCTGAATCCTACCTTCGGGGAGGGCTCCAAATTAGTGGGCGGGGCGGATGTAGATTTGGTCATTGACGACACAATCATTGATATTAAGACTACGAAGAAACTTGAATTTCAGAGAAAATACTTTGATCAACTGATAGGGTACTACGTTTTGCACGAAATTGCAGGGGTCGGTAAACTGAGACCGAAACCAGAAATTGCTAACGTGGCCATTTACTTTTCTAGGCACGAGTATTTGTATGTTCTTGAATTGGGTGAGATTATTGACAAGCAAACTTTTCCTGATTTTGTGCGCTGGTTCAAAGACAGAGCCATTGCACGAAAAACCGCCTCCTAATTCTGTTTGCAGCCGACCAAGCTTCGCTCGGAGGGTACGCAGCGCGATTTGTTAATGTTGGTTACGATCATTGACGCGTCAAAGTTAAAATCGCCTAGCTTGTGAAACTTTAGTTTGATTTCAAATTCTAGAATAAACTCAATTCGACTCTTCGGGTTCGTCGCGGCTTGCCACAGTACCTCTTAATCCCCCGCGTCGATAATCTGTATCTCACGCCAGGCGACCCAAGAAGGACTGAGGATGGTTTCAATGCGGATTGTATCGTATCCCTCCCAGGACTCGGAGGGAGTGTAAACCAGGAGTTGGGAATCTTCGGTATATTCTTGGAAGGTGTAAAGCAGAATAAATTGGTTGGAGGTGGCCGGCCCTTTGCCAAATACTCTGTGAACGGTGTTACCCGCGGGATATTGGCTGGGTATCAGGCGGATCTCTAGAATATTCCGGGGAGCTTCCAAGTCGATCTCGATCCATTGGGTGGGGAATTCACCTGCACTCCACAAGGTGCCCGAATCACCATCCACTGCTAAACTGGGGTCAAACCCGCTGGCAATGCGTGAGGCCCGCACCGGTCTTCCGAAAGCCAAATTTGCGGCCAAACCTTCGCGTCGAAAGCCCAAGGATTCACGAGCTTCAAAATAGGTAACGATGAAATTGGTGTAGGTGTAAGCTTCGGTTTCGGGGAGCACAAAATCAGGATGGTCGTGCCAAGATTGGAAGAGGATGTGTGCTGGATTACCAGCGGTGTCTATTTCGTAGCGCTTTACGCGCTCCCCGCTAATGGACAGCCAGGTTTCGTCGTCGGGATCGCCAAAATTACCCGTATAGATCAGACCGATGGGGATACCTTCCTGCTGACCGAATTCTTCGATCTCTTTGACCTCTCCTGGCCAGGTAACGCGGCTCCAATCAATATCCATGTGTAGGAAGGCCAGGTCGTAACCCGCGACCTCGCGGAATGTTAGCAGCCAATCTGTATAATCCGCCGCGGTTGTGGGTCCAGCTAACGGCTCTGTATCCCCAATGATCACAACTGGAAAAAAGCCGCGCATAAACTGGATAAACTCATCCACACCTTCAGCTATTTCCACATCCGACCATTTACAAGCATTGGGACCATCGTAAAAATGTCCGTAGAAATAAGGTTCATCCATAGCGATAAAATCAATTGTGCCGCCAGCGTTTTGAATCCTCTCGGCGATGATCTGGCCTTCAGAGGTTCCGGCGAAACCCTCCACACCCTCCCCACACTCCGGTGGTGCGTTCAGCGGTCCGGCTTCTACCGCAAGGGCAAGCCCACGGCGCTGTATATCCGTTACCGCTTGTCTAAGTTGGGCATCGGTTGCATGGTAAGCGACCCATTCTCCATACAACTTGAAAACCTGAATATACCCTGCAGCAGTTTCCCAGGGCGCGCCAGGATTGAAAAGGGTCATGAAATCTTCTGATCCTATAAACGGGCGGCCTGTATCGGTAGGCATGGGGGGCAGGGGCGCGAACCAATAGAGCGGTTGGTGATCTAAGTCTGGGGATGGATAAGTGGAGGAGGCAGAGGGCTGCGCTTGAACCGTTGCTGCCTGAGTTGCTTCAACAATTTGAGGTCTGCGGGTGGGGATGGGTGCTTGTGTGATTTGGGTAGTTGATGGCTGAGGTGAGCAATTAGTTAGCAGGAGGCAGAATAGGGTGAATAGCAGTTTATGACTGATTTTCATATTTTTTCGGCCAAAATGGAATTTCCATAGATGCTAAATGCTAACGCTATTATATCATTTGGGGGTTGTTACGAAACCATGTAGGTGGAGAAAAGGGGTATAAATTAATATAAATAGGAAAAATACTTTGGAGGATTGAGGGTGTGGGTGAAGGATAGTATAATCAATTTGGGATTCCGGTCAGCTTATTATACTGGTTTCAATTCAAATTTGTTGTTAGGGAAAGGAGCCTTGTTATGCAAGATCGTCTTGAATTATGACGAAAAAATCCAATCTAGCGATGTTGGATATGCAGACAGTTTTAAGAAATCTTGGTTTGCGAATTCCGAAGGCGCCTATATCGAAGAGGAAACCCCGGATGTGAATATGGCCGTTGCTGGTATAGCGCGGGATGGGGATCTAGTACAAACTAACAGGCGAATTGGGGGCGGGGCGGATGGGTTCCAAAGTGTTGAAAATTTTCATAAAGATGCGGAGGCGGCAGCAAAAAGAGCGGTCGAATTGCTATCCGCTCCTCCAGTGCAGGGAGGCACGTATTCGGTGGTCGCCGATCACTTCGTTTCAGGATTGTTTACACATGAGGCTTTCGGTCACCTGAGCGAGGCTGATTTTGTGGACGAAAATCCCAAAATGCGAGAATTGATGGTGATAGGAAAACGTTTTGGGGTAGATAATTTGAACATTATTGATGATGGGGCCATGCCTGGTAAACTGGGTACTCATAAGTTCGATTATGAGGGGACTCCCACCCGAGAAAATTATCTGATTAAAGACGGCCATTTGGTAGGGAGGCTGCATTCGCGTGAATCTGCGGCCAAGATGAGCGAAGAACCTACGGGAAACGCCAGAGCGGTTGAGTTCCAGCACCCACCCCTGGTGCGGATGACCAACACCTATTTAGATAAGGGGCCGGATAAGTTTGAAGATATGTTCAAAGACATTGAACTAGGTGTGTATGCGGTTGGTTTTAAGGGGGGTCAGACAGCGATGGAGATGTTCACATTTAGCGTTGATTATGGATACATGATCCGGAACGGTGAAATCGCAGAGTTAGTACGGGATGTGGTACTGACTGGAAACGTTTTTGAGACGATGATGAATATTGATATGATCGGGGATGAAGTGTCCTGGTGGCCGAACGGGCCAGGGGGCTGCGGTAAAGGCGGTCAGATGCCGCTGCGAGTTGGGCTAGGAGGACCGCCAATCCGGATACAAAACTGTGTAGTAGGAGGCCAGCAATGATTGCCGAGGAAATCGTAAAGAAAGCGATGGAAAAAGCTAACGGGGCGCAGGTGACAATGGTTTCAGCAGAGACCAGCGCGGTGGAATTTGAGAACGACCGTTTGAAATCAGCAGAATCTTCCCAGCGGACGACGATTGAGCTCAAGGTAATTGTGGATGGTAAATTGGGGGCTTCCAGCACAACAGACCCGAACGATGTTGAGGGGGTGGTTAACCGGGCAATGGAAGCGGCTGAATTTGGCATCCCGGTACATTTTGAGATCCCTGATGCCCAAGAGCTTGATCCTGTGAAGATATATGACCCAAAGTTATTGGACCTGGAAAAACCCGAGATGATCCATATGGGAAAAGGTATGATGGAGATGATTAAGGCATATAATCCAGAAATCCTTGGTTTTACAGAAGTAAATCGGACTATCAGTCAGGTGGATTATGCTAACTCCAAAGGGGCCACATATTCTCAAGAACATACCAGCTTTGGTATCGCTTCTGGCGGGAACTTGATCCGGGGCACAGATATGTTGTGGGCCTGGCATCAGGTGGGGCAAAAAAAGAGGGAACTGGATACTGAAGAGATCGCTGAACAGGCTATCACCCATTTTAAGAGAGCGGAGGAAATCGTGCCGATTGAATCCGCAGCAATGCCGGTTATCTTTACCCCTCGCGGGGCGGCGGCTTTGTTTTTGTCCTTGATGTTTGCTGTGGATGGAAAAAATGTTTTATTGGGGACCTCTCCCTTGAAGGATAAACTGGGGGAGAAGATCGCCGATGAGCGATTTACAGTGGTTGATGATCCATTTGTGGATTTTGGATCTCGAACGAGCGCGGTGGATGATGAAGGGACGATTAGAAAAGTTACACCTCTGATCGAGAAAGGTTTGTTGAAGAATTTTATTTATGATCTGGATACAGCTGCACGCGTTGGAACGCAGCCAACAGGACACGGCTCAAAACGGACATGGACGAACCTGATGGTCAGCCCGGGGGATACAGCTATTGAAGATATGATCGCAGGGATTGAGTTGGGGTTGATGGCACACAGTTATTTGGGTTTAGGTCAAGGGAATCCGATCAGCGGTGATTTTTCTGTGAATTTGTTTGCTGGATATAAGATAGAGAACGGCAAGCTGGCAGGGCGGGTGAAGGATGTGATGTTGGCTGGGAATGTTTTTGAAGCCTTGCAAGGGATCACAGAGATAAGCAAAGAGCGGGAAGAGATCAGCGGATTTTTTGAAGGCCAAGTTCCTTACATACAGGTAAAAGAGTTGAGTGTAACGGCCAAATAAGATTTGTTAGAAGATATGAGCCGCTCAATTGAATTGGTAGCTCTTTTGGTGATTGGAGGGGAAATTGGTATAATGGAGATGTAACGAGGAGGATCAATTATGGTACCTAGCGAAGAAAGAAAACGACGAAATATAGCTTTATATACCGGTGTGCTGGTTATCCTATTCAGTATCCTGGCGTGTAGTTTACCAGGAAGTGAAGCCACCCAAGCTGTTGAGACAGAGTCTCAACCAGATATCCAGCCTGGGGGAGAGGTGACGCAACCCCCTGCAGACCAACCCACCGAACCTCCACCCCCACCAGATGTGGATTTTGAGGGCGTTAGTTTTTCATTCGATGACTCTATCGCCAACCAAGTTATCCCGGAGACAATCGCAGCAGTGACAGACCAAGAGGTTATGCCCGGGATGGTAGCTCCGCAGCACCTTCAATTCAATTTCGATGGTTACGTTCTGGCAGATACTTTTCACGAAGCGCGCATCATGGTATTTCCGGTGAGCGAGTTCCAGAGTGTGAATTCGTTTGTCGGGGAGGTTATCGATGATCTAGAATGGCTGCTCTCAGAAAAACCCAACGTGCCTGTAGACGCGCTGCCTTTCATACCTATGTGGAATGCTGGATCTTTGATCGAGGCGCATCTAGCTTACCTGGATTTCCAGAATGGGTCCGGTGTGCGCTACCTGACACAGCACGGCCAATCTTACTGGCCGATCAATAACCAAGATTTGTTCTACACTTTCCAAGGGCTGACCAGCGATGGTTCCTATTACGTAGCCGCGATCCTGCCTATCTCCAATCCCATCCTGCTTGAAACTGGGGATGATTATCCAATGGATGATTTTGCGGCTTTCGCGGATAATTTCCCCAATTATGTTGACGACATAGCGCAGCAGCTCAATGCCCAGGCTGATCCCAGCTTTATCCCGGATTTATCTTTACTGGACGCATTATTTGAATCTCTGTTGGTAGAGTAGGAACAAAATTGTCTTGGCGCGATTAGCGCTCAAAGATAAAAAAAACGGACACTCTCAAGAGTGTCCGTTTTGAATTTAATACTTTAATACTATTAAAGAGGTCAGCGGCGTTTGCCTCTGGCTCGGTCGCGGTAATTTTGCTGGCGGCGGCGAGCGCGGCGAATAGCTTTTTTGCGTTGGATGCGGCGCAATTCATTCTTGGAAACAAACCAGCGTTTGCGGCGCACAGTACTCATTACTCCGCTGCGTGTTACTACTTTGCGGAATCGAGAATATAAAGCCTGTTGTGATTCGCCAGATCGTAGGGAGACCTTGGGCAAAGAACTCACCTCCTTTGTGTGTGAATTTCTACCTGAGGGTTTCTTCCGGCAGGCAGATTAAACTAAAACTGGCTAAGCGCTTGGGGCACAGCCAGTTTTTACCAGGGGGAATAAGGTGTGGTTTTATCTGAATAAGTCGATAGGCACACGCTCACAATAGTAGATCAAGCTAATTGGTAAACTGGTTGTGGGTTGTATAAAATCCCACAAACGCGGGCATATTATACCTGCAACTGGAGGGAACGTCAAACGAATCTAAATAAATTGGGATGAATTTGATAAGGGAAATGATGGAAAATAACCGCGGATGGATACAGATGAACGCCGATAAAGATAGGTCATACGGTTGATGCCATGTGAATAAAAGAGTTGTCAATATCCAAGGAGAGAAACAATTCCTGTCAAGACCTTGAATTAAAAGGTTGTTACCTCCCGCCCCAGAACATATGTGCTATATTTGGCCGCGTCTAAGCAGGGATGATTTATCTAAGAGAATTAGATCGTGGAAGGAGAAGTAAATGACTGAAAAATTGGAGAGCGGCGCGAGAGAGCCGGAGGCTGACAAACAAACTCAAGAGCAGGTTTCGGCAATTTCAGGCGACCAGCAAACTTCAAATACAGCGAACTCCCCTGAACAGCCGTTAACCCCGGAGTTTGAACAGCACTTGGAGGCTCACATCGCAGCAGAGGTCGAGCGCAGATTTCAAAGCGCAAAAGATAAACGCTGGACGCAGTTGGAGCGTCAATTCGGTACGCTGAGTGATTTCCAACAAACATTGGATGAAGTCAGTGAAGGAAAGACAGCCAAGCAGGGTTCTGCGGAAGATGTTGAGAAATGGCTGGAGAATAAAATGCAGGCGCTGCTAGCAACCAGCGGTTTGGAAAATGACCCCGAGATACAAACAATGCTTCACAGTGGAGATTATGCTCCGGATGTGGAAGGTTATATGAATATGCTTGGGGATATTACCGAATTAGCGCTGCGCAGAAGCCAGCGGCCAAAAGCCAGCGCGGCGACTGTAACCCAACCCAGCGGAGGCGGTCTGGTTGAGCCAGACTTGCAGGGTGAATATGACCTGCGCAAAAAACGACTGCGCCCCGGAGATGTGAACTCACTACTGGAGTTGAAACGTGAATTCCGGCAAAAAGGCTTGGACGTATATTAACTGACCGGAAAGAAATTTCGAAATCCGGTCTTGAAATTACTTGTAAGAAAATGGGAGCTATTTAAATGGCAGTAATAGACCAACCAAAAACAACTTATACAGACACAACCGCACATGCACGTGTGATCAGTGATGTCATCCAGATGGTCGATCCTCGGGATACGCCTCTGATTTCTCGTTTGGGATTAGATGGGGCGCGTGAGAAATTCAAGGTCCGTCTGAACGGCTATAAGATCGAATTGCTTGAGGATGAGCTTGATCCCCTGGAGACTACAGCCAACCACGGAACGACCATCACTACCACGGCTACAACTCTCACAGTTGCAGACGCTTCGGTTTTCCAGGATGGGCATGTGATCAAACTGGACAGTGAGTATCTGGTAGTGAAGAGCGCCAACACAACCAGCAACCAAATTGTGGTTTACTCGCGTTCTTACGGCGGTACGAACGCCACCCACGGGGCGACGGTGAGCATTGAGATCGTGGGTATGGCGCGTTTAGAGGGCGATGACGCAGACTACGGCCCCATAGGAGACATCACCGCTCCGTTCAACTACACCAGCATCTTCCAGAAGGCAATCCAGGTATCGGGCACGCAGCAGGCTATCTCGCAGTACGGGATTGATGACGAATTCATGTACCAGTCCAACAAAGCTGTCCCCCACTTGCTGCGCCTGGTGGAACGTTCTGCTTTCCATGGCGTAAGGGATGCAGGCAGCGCCAGCGCGCCGCGTTCGATGGGGAATTTGGGTACCTTCATCACCGACAACACGGTCGCTGCGGGAGGCGCAATCACCAAGGCGGATGTAGACAACCTGATGGAAGAGGTCATCGTGGATGGGGGTTATCCGGACTTGCTGGTGATGAACCCGCGCGTGGCGAATGATCTGCGCAATTTGCTGGATTCCTCCAGTTTTGTGCGCGTGAGCCAGGATGAGAATAAACTTGGCTTGAACGCAATCGAACGGGTGATGACGCAATACGGCGAGCTGGAATTGGTGATGGACCGCTGGTGCCCAACCAGTGAAGCCTACGTACTTGAATCGGGGAAGGTGGGTTTTTACACCCTGCGTCCCTTCGAAACCTACGAGTTGGCGCGTGCCGGAGACAGCCTGAAAGGCGAAGTAGTGGGTGAATTCTCGCTGTTGGCGGCCAACGATAAAGCGCACGGCAAGATCACTGGGATCACAACTTAGTAGTCAAATTCAAGACCTGACAGGTTTGGAAACCTGTCAGGTCTGACGAGAATAAGAATAAATTCCATGCAGAAGACTAAAGTAGCATTATGCATCCCCGCTTTCGGCTCACAGCCCCCAGAGTTTTGGGTGCCGCTGGTAGAGCAGATCGGCGCGGCGCTTAAATCTGGCGTAGAAATAATGGGACCGGTATGTGAGAGCAGTATGGCTGCCGACCGCAACCGTAATGCAATTGTGCGCCGGATGCTTAAGAGTGATGCCGACTGGACCTACTGGCAGGACGCGGATAACATCAATCCTGCGGGGACATTGAACCGGCTTTTGGATACCGCGGGGAGCCAAAGAAAGGTTGTTTCAGGGCTTTACTTCATGAAAAAAAAACCTTTTAGACCAGTCGCATACCGCCGCTTGCCTGACGGGCGCTATATTAATATTAGAGATTGGGAACGGGGAGAGATTTTGGAAGTGGACGCAATGGGTATGAACTGTGCGCTTATCCACCGTGAAGTGTTTGAGACGATAGACCAAAGTTACGTTGCTTTGCAGCGCGCTTCTGGCGGGATCGTGCCTGTGCACCGCGAAGATATCCGTGGAGATGTGTTCGGCGAGCAGGTATCCGATTTGGATGGAAAAGTAAAAGATGGAATCTGGCACCAAAGGGTTTGGCTGCCCAAAGAGGTTGTAGATGTGCCTTTCTTTTTCTCGGAATATAACCGCACTGAGGATATGGCTTTCTTTGAGATGGCCAAGCGGGTGGGGTACAGCTTGTGGGTGGATACCAGTATCGAGTGCGGCCATCTGGATTGGAGGGTTGTTCGCGGCAAAGATTATCGAATGAAAAAGTCTGCCGGATCAGGAGCAGCCGGGGGGCAAATATGAAAACGTTAGCAATGGGATTCGGCGCGGTTGAAGTGGCGCAAAGTAAGCTGTGGAGGGACGCTGAAATTCAATCCCCGGTCTGGAACGTGTTTGACCCGCCCAAGAAATTCAGAGGCAAATATGATGGGGTGCTAGCTTATTTCGTCCTACAACGTGTAGCCAACCTGGCAGTAATCGATACTTTGAAGAAATGGAGGGAGCTTCTCAAAGCAGAAGCTGAACTGCACGTGCACGTCCCATCAGCAGAGTGGTTTGCACGGCAGATGATTGACCCAGAACAACCCTCGCCATTTGCGCTGCAGCACTTATTCGGTTTGCAGGTCAACGAAGAGACATTCAATCTCAGCGCCTTCACGATGAGCAGGCTGCGTGGGGACATGCACGCAGCAGGTTTGGCGGTCAGGTTCGCGCGAGTGTATACCTATCAAATCAGCTTGGAAGGAAAAACATATCAGGCGGAGCAGCACCACGTTGTGGGGTTAAAACGATGAAGTGGAATCACAATGCCTTTTTCCCGTTAGAGGTTGCATATCCACTCGGCGTTGATTTGGGCAGCGAGATTTCTGCATCGATAATTGGGCGCATAGCCGGGCACGCCGCCGATCATGGAGTTTTGGCGCAGGTGATTCGCAACGCCGGAAACGGAGATCATCTGGAGATCGGTTCGTTATTTGGCGGTTCAGCAATTTTGGCTGCGCTGGTAAAACGACATTACAACTTGGCAGGAAAGCTGGTGTGTATTGATCCAATGACAGGTTATTACGGTAAACCTGACCCAGAAAGCGGGATTATGCTCGATGAGACTATCTTCTGGGAGAACATGGAAGCATTTGGGGTACAGGATCGAGTTGAGTTAATTGTGGGGAAATCCGAGGAAACGGAGGTAACAGGGAAGTTTGTTTCAGCCTTCCTGGATGGGGATCACAGCGAGGCGGGGGTCTTGAGGGATTGGGATTTGGCGAAAGGGTTGGTGAGCAAATACATTTTGTTAGATAACTACGACGCCCACTTTGAGGGCGTACAGGATGCTTTCCGGGTGATAAGCCAGGAAAAGGGTTGGCGTTGTGTGCTGGTTTACGGTATCAGCGCGGTATTTGAGAGGTCAAGCTGATGCTGAGAAAATTCAAGGATATTCATACTGGCGAGATATGTGTGGTAATCGGTAATGGGCCGAGTTTGAAAGACACACCATTGGAATTATTGAAAAAATATCCTTCATTTGGGGCCAATAAGATCTTCTTACTGGATGGATTTACTTCCACCTACTACACGGTGATCGACCAGTACATGATCCATTCGTGTACGCCGCGCTTGATGGCGTGGAGTTCGCTTCGCGAACTCCCAAGGAGAACGGAGTTCTCCACGGGGTATGCACCCAGAGAGATGTTCATTCGCAGAGGTTTCCCTGTACCGGGAAGCAACCAAATCAATTGTGTCGTGGAGGCTGGGTTCTCAACGGATATCAACGAATGCGTGATCATGGGAGGCACGGTTACTTTTGCCAATTTGCAGATCGCCTATTACATGGGATTCACTACAGCGCTGCTTGTGGGAGTTGACCACAACTACTCTGGAATGACAGACAAGAAGCCAGGAGCTACTTTTGTAGCCGAGGGCGAGGACGTGGATCATTTCCATGTTGAATATTTTGAGTCGGGGCACATTTTCGCGGCACCGGAATTGGAAGGCACTTCCAGGTCGTATGAGGCAGCACGAAGGGTGTGGGAAACAGATGGACGAAAGATAATAAATTTGACACCAGGCACCAAACTAGACGTTTTTGAAGTGGGGACTTACGAAGATTGGATCAAGGGAGAGTAATTATGGCATTCAACTTATCTAATTTAGTGCAGGCGATTTACACAGAGCTAGGGCAGCTGACGGCCAGCACGGCCACAGGTGGCAGTACGACCACGGCTGTGGATAGCAAACTGCAAGGACAGTACGGCGACGACGATTGGAAGGACGGAGCGTTGTTTGTGATACGGGATGCGGCGGGCGCGGGCGCTGCTCCGGAGGGTGAGTTTAGCCGCATCAGCGCTTACGATGATGATGGTTCTGATGGCACATTCACTATAGATTCACTCACTGCGGCGATAGCCAGCGGAGATACATTCGGATTCGTGAATGCGTATTACCCCCTGCATAGCATGATTGAATTGGTCAACGCGGCGTTGAGGGCGCTGGGTGATATCGCATTGGTGGATACGACTACATTGGACACAGAAAGCAGCAAAACCGAATATGCCGCCGCGGTGGCCTGGAAGCGGCGCAGACCGTTGGCGGTAGATATACAGGGCAAGACGGGTGATGGCAATGACAACCGCTGGGTGCGGGTCTATGATTGGGATTTCGTACCGGCTGCGCCCGGCTCAACAGGCTTGATCATCTTCAAATCTCAGCCAACATCCAGCCGGGATATACGCGTGTGGTACAAGGATGCGCACCCGCGTCTGAGCGACTATGATGACGTGGTCAGCGAGACGATCACTCCGGAATTAGCGGTGGCAGTTGGAGTGGAGAGGGCATTGCGCTGGCAGAACTCACGCGCTGGGGGTGGAGATCCTTTCTTGCTGGAGCGCTGGAACGACGCCAAGGTCGAACTTGAACGCGCCAAAACCGCTTTCCCAGTATGGACACCCAGACGTTCCGCTAAATTGATGATAATTGGGGATACAACATGACTGACGACCTGCGGTCGTTTGGAGCACAGGGCGCAGCAACGCTGAGTCCCTACGGGAAGGTACGCGGACAGGCGACCCCCAGAACGGGCGACCATGAAGGCCGCCCATACGGAGAATTGTGATGACGACGACCAAAAACAGGTCGTTTGGAGTTTCAGCTGCGCTGAAACGTCCATGAACGAGGCATGCCTCGCCCCTACAAGAAGGTACGCGATCAGGCGACAATGAATGCCGCCCATACGGAGATTTTTTTTTGATGACTAACGTGAAAGTAGGCGCGGGGCAGAGAAACCCCATGGATGGGCGACCACCAGGGTCGCCCCAACGTTTGGATTATGGATTGAGGGTGAATTAGTAATGACTAATGTAAAAGTAGGTGTTGGGCAGAGGAATCCCAGCCACGACCTCAGTTTGAGCGACGGGGTGCAGACCTGGGGGCTGAGGCTGGACGGCGGCCCACGCGCCATCCAGGAGATCCCGGAGACGCCCTCCACGCTGCGTTTCAGCGGAGGGGGCACCAAGTTTGGGGATTGGACGCCGGGTTATTCGCACATCGAACAGCGCACCGCGGTGGGCGGCAGGGGCTTGGATGATTTCTCATTGGATGCTACCAGGTTCTTCGACAGCCATAATTTATTTTCTATGCTGGACGGCAAGATAATCCCCGCATTGCAGTGGAAATTTGCCAGCGGCTTACGCACTGCACTCAAGGACCTGCCGGGGGATATGGATTGGCAAGCTCTGACCGGAAACGAGAGATATGCGGCGACCCTGTTCACGGTGGGAGGCTCCAACATGGGGGCGGATAATGTAGAGGTGTGGCTGAGGCGCATCGGCAGCCCCGGCGCTTTGAAGATCGAGATATGGGCCAATGATGGGGCTAACCCTCTCGTATTGATTACCTCGGCATCGGCTTCTGTGACCGTAAGTGAGATAACAGACTTCATCAGCCAGTTTTACACCGTTGACCTATCCGCGGCGGCTGACTTGATAGCCAGCACGGAATATTGGGTGGTGGTTTATGGAGCGAGCACGGATAATGCGGCCAACCATTGGGAGCTGGGCGTGAACGCGGGGGGCTCAGGCTCAAAAGATTCTTCGGATGGGTCCACCTGGGCGGGGGCGACGTTCACAATGTATTATCGGATTTCGGACGCAGATATTGACCGTATATGGCATTTCTTTGAATTCGGAGGCGCTCTTTATGCGATCAGCGGTTCGACACCGCATAGACTGCATACCAGCACAGCTTCTACGCTTTTGATGAATGGGGAGAGAGGCGTGGCCACCGCGGGCGGGAATACTACGCTCACGGACTCGAACAAAGGCATGGATGGGTCGTGGGATGATGACCAGTGGAATGGCTGGTATATCAAGATCGTGGCCGGAACTGGTAAGGGGCAGCACAGGTTGATATCAGATACCATTTCCGCGGGAGTTATAACAGTTTCTACGGCATGGGGACTAAACCCATCCACAGACAGCGAATATGTGATCTATGGGGGTGACGCCTGGCAAGACATCTCTCCTGGGTCAGGCGACCAGATTGATAGCGTAGTCACTTCTGTTGCAGTAATAGATAGCATCGCCTATTTCGCTCAAGGGCCAGGTACCAACATCCTATCTATGCAATTTGACGAGACAGGAACACCAACGCATGATTTTGCAGATGACGGCACAAACAAAGCAGACATTCTATACACGCATTATGATCCAGTTGACGGACCTCAAATGTGGAGAGCCGAGAATGACTCTGTGGATGTAAGCCGCGCCACTGCTGTTACGCACGGCAATACGTTAGCATACGGCACGGAAATAGAGGTGGGAGATTCCAGCTTCCTAATTACGAACATGCTCTCATTTGACGGGCAATTGTTGATCTTCAAGGTTGATGGGGAGTACGCGCTTTCTAATCACCGAGTGACCAAAATGAATATCGGGCTGGATTTAATCAAGTCCGAGAATAACGGCCAGGCTGTGCTGGTGCACAACACTGAATTGGTATTTTCCTGGGGAGGCTTTGCGCTGCAAAGACAAGCGGGGCGCGACCTGGCATCCATAGGGCCTGATAATGGCACAGGCTTGCCCAGCGGCAGGGGTGGTAAGATCGCGGCCTTAGCCAGCCATCCGGCGGGGCTTTTCGCCTGCGTGGACGGGGGCGGCAGCAATACTTCTTCGCTGCTGTTTTACAACAATTCACGCTTCGGGTGGCATGAGATTTTCAGAGCCTGGGGCAGCGGTAAACGGGTGCAGAACATTTTTTGGCAGGATAACCCGGGCACACGTCCCAGATTGTGGATAAGCGTGAATGGGGACATTGTTTACCAGGAGTGGCCCAAGAAAACGCTCAACCCGCTGGAGGACAGCGGTATTAACTTCCAGCACGAGGCGGTTTTGGTGTGTGCGGATATTGATATGGGGGCGGCCAGGCTGCCCAAGTTCATCAAGGAAGTGACCTTGATCTCGCAGAAGCTGACCACGGGCATTGAGGTGGCTTTGGAATACCAGTTGGATGAGGACATCGGCACGGCTGCGTGGACGCAGGCGGAGACCTTCTACAGCTCGCCGGAAGACACGCTTTCGATAAACCGCGGCAACGTGCGCAGTATCCGTTACCGGCTGAGGCTGCTGACCAACGATGCGGACGCGCCGCCTATCGTGCAGGCCAGCATATTGGAAGGTTTTGCGCGCACGCCCTTGAAATACCAATGGAACATGCGCGTCAAGGTGGGGGACAACCAGCTCACGCTGGCAGGCACCAAAGACCACGACCCGGACGCGTTCATGACCTGGTTGAAGGATGCGGCTAGGCAGGCTAAGCGCATCCACATGCGCGCCAATTGGGAGCAGATGGACGACAAATTGGTGATCGTGGAGCCGCCAACTCTATTGCGCTCGTTTTCTAACAAGTTGTTGGGCTGGTGGGGCGGGTCTAGTGTTTTGACGCTAAGAGAAGCTTGAGGATTGGAGATTTGTGATTGGTGAATTAGGAATTAGGTAATTAGGAGGTTAATACAATGAGTGAAAAGGATGAGAAATTGAATGGCAGAGCTGGCACGTCCAGGACTGATTACGGATTGATAGGAGAATGAAGTATGGCAGTAACAATTACGGCATACAACGACAGCAAGATGGCAATCTTGCGTGGGTGGATTGACCTGGCCGGGTCTACTATTAAAGTAGCTTTAGTTACATCGTCTTATTCACCTGATATTGATACACATGATAACTTTGACGATATTACTAATGAGTTGGCAGCTTCGGGGAATTACACAGCCGGGGGTGAGGCTTTGACGAGCAAGACCGTGGTCGCGGATGACACTAACGATAGGGGCAAGTTTGATGCAGCTGACCTGACCTGGACTGCCTTGACACCCTCCGCAGCCTTCCGCTATGGGATCATTTACAGAGATTCGGGCGCTCCGAGTACAAGCAGGGTGATTGCTTACATTGACTTTGGAGCGGACCAGGATCCAGGCGGTTCGGATTTCACGATCCAGTGGCACGCTGACGGGATACTGTATATCTGATGGCTGACATTACTATTACTCCACCTGCTTTGAGCATGAACGCAACCCTTCCGGCCCCGACAATAATCCATTCGTCGAAGCCAGGCGTGCTGGAGGCAACACTTACCACCTTTGCACCTACGGCAGTGATCAAGTTCGTAAAAAGGCTGCACACCCGCTACCGGGATACGCGCTTTACGGCTGCGCAGAGGGATTTGAGCGTTACTGCCAGAAATAGGGATACCAGATTGACCACGGAGAGGAAAAAATGAACGGAAACGGACGAGAACTGCGTTCTCGTTTGGGAGTTCCGACAAGACCGGAACTCCACACTTGGACAGGTGAGAAAACGGGCGGCCATGAAGGCCGCCCCAACAGGGAGAGGAAGAAATGAGCCAAGATATTGACGAGAACTGCGTTCTCGTTTGGGAGTTCCGACAAGACCGGAACTCCACACTTGGACACATGGAGAGGAAGAAATGAGCCAAGATATTATGGTGGTTGAAAGCCCTATAAATATGCTGGAGGGCGAAGCTCTGACATTCAGCCTGACCTGGCTGGGGGCTGCAAGCGTGACCGCGCAAGCCTCGGTGTTGTACAAGGACCGTTCAGATTACACCAGCACGGCGATGAGCGGGTCTTCCAGCGCTTCGGGGATCGTGCAGACCTTGGAGACCATCACCGCGCAGGCTGGGGATGGGGGCAAGAAATACGTGGTGGCGATCAAAGCCACGGTGGATGGTAATACCGAGATTCGTAAATTGATCGTCAATGTGGTCAAGGATGAGGCTGAAGTATAGATGGGCACGGGCGACCATGAAGGTCGCCCCCACGGACGGCGATAGGTTAGTAGTGTTGGAATGAATAAAAACTGGGTTGTGCTTTGTAGGAGCAGATATGGCTACTATCGATGAACTGATGCGACCGATTATTGAGGATGCTGCAATGCGGGGGGTGGTATCTCAAGCGCACGGGGGAGAGCTGTGTGAAAAACTGAGGCAGATGGCCTTGCTCAACGCGATAGTGGCCGGTTGGACGAAGACGGGGGCGAATTACCCGCATTTTGATTTCTTCGAGGCGCGCGATGCACATTTTGAGCTGCTGCCGCTGGGGTCGATGGAGATCCGCAGGACGACAACGCAGTCAATCCCGGATGCCTCGGCTACGGCGATCAGTTTCGACAATGTGACCAGGAAGGAAGGTTCGGTGTTCAAATGGTCAAGCAGTGACCCGACCAAGATATATTTCACCGAGAGGGGAGCAAAGACCATCGCGGTGATAGGCAGGTTGGATTGGCCGTCACACGCCACAGGTTACAGGAACGCGCACGTTGCTACCTATAATTCCAGCGATGTGCTGCAAACCGGGGCTACGATGGCGCAGCTCCCACCGGTGGACGGTCACGGTACCTCGATACCCTTCGCGCTGTCCTACTCTTACCTGCCGGTGGATAATTATTTTTCGATCATGGCCCAGCAGGAGAGCGGAGGCGGCGCCTTGAATTTGAACTATGCCTCGGTAGGATTGTTTTTATTGAAATGAAGACATATACGTTTACAGGCCAATTCAACCTGGCTTTATTGATGGATGAGATTTTGGGGGCCGCGCCGGAGCTGATCGGATTGAACAGCCTGGGAGACCCGGTGGCTTTGTTCGCGCTGACGGGGAACGTGGACCGGCGAGCGGCCGGGGACGATGTCCCAGACACGGAGATAGAGCTGAGGCTGCCGGATGAATTCGAAATTACATTGTTGGAAGGGGTGGTAGCCGCGCACGATTACAGCATACAAGCCAGAAGCCAGGTTGTATCTGCACTAAAAATGTCGGCCAAAGCGGAGTTCTCTAATTATCCCCAATGGTTGGGCTGGGACAAGGCTTCTCTGGAAAGTTGGATCACAGACAACGTAGAAGCCGAATTCAAGGCTAGCTACCCCAACACATTCGCGCTGCTGAGCAAGATGGCGCACGTCCTGCTCATCCTGGTGGATTACACCTTCCCGGAGCAGAAGGATATTTAGGCCGCGGGATGGGAAATATGCTGGAATACGACACCATGCGCATAGCTGGGGCTGTCCCAAAAGTTCCCCTCGATATCCGCAAACTCCTACATATTGGGGTTGGTTTTTTCCGAAACCTCAACATGTGGTGGTTACAATTACACGAAACCTACTTATGGGACAGCCCCCTGGAGTTTCAGCATCGCTGAAACATCCACACTTGGGTTACTGGTGCACGCTGCCTGGCTTTCGGTGCGGGCTGGGCCGGGAGTGTGGTTCGCGCGCTTGGGTTTCGCGGCTTTTGGGCAGCGCGTGTTGGTTTATGAGCACAAAGACGGCTGGGGGAAGACTCCTTTCATCGGAACCTACGGCTGGATCAATTTATCTTGGGTGAGAGCAGAATAAAAGGAGTTTTGCATGGCAGAGGGAGAAATTGGCACCATATTACAGATATTTGAAGCTGGCGGCAACATCGCCTTATTGGGTTTTATGGTGTTGTCATTTTACCGCGGGGATGTGATCGCCAAGGCGGTGCTGGACCGCATCCTGGCGGTTTACGAGCAGCAGTTGGCGGAAATGACTGAGCGCATCTTGGAGCGCCTGGATGCCGCCCTAAGCCAGGAGACTGAGCAGGCATGAGCAATATCGATGACGAGGATGATTCTGTGGAGGCTTTAGTCTTTGAGATACCCGAACTGGAGTTTTTTATGCTCAAGCTGCCCCCGGATGAAAAAGAAATCTTCTACGCGCTGGTGGATTTGGCCAAAAAACACCAATTCATCTCATCCAAAATGGCCAAACCGCTAACCTTCCACACCTTTGTCCTGTGTGGGATGATGGAGTTGATGAAGGAAATTAAGAGGTTGAATATAGCAGTACTGTCATGATAATCATATATTAGAATTTTGGATTGCATGTATGATATTAATGTATAATATTCCAATAAATAGGAGTAATTCAACATTAAACAAAAGGAGAATTAGTAATGACTGTTGGGGTTGTAATTAAATGTCATGATGGAATCGTTGTTGCATGTGATAGCTTAGAGACCTTTTCAAGAGGGGTGCCTGTAAGAAGGCATTCAAATAAAGTTCAAGTAATAGAACATGACGGACTGTTGCATCCGGTTGCAATCACTGGGGCTGGAATGAGTACTTTTGTTGACAAATTTGTTGATCGCGCAAATAGAGATATAATTGATATAGCAAGTCAAGCAGCAAAACGCGACCTAGATATTGTAGATTTTAGCGAGAGAGTTGGAGAAACCATAACCTCATTTTTATTTAAAGAATATGTAATTGATCGATATGAATTCTTTGGAACACGTATTGGGGAATATAGCTTATCAATTATGGTTGCAGGAGCGACAGCAGATAATAGGCTTAGAACTTATCTTGTACATAGCATGGGATTAACTGAGCGAATAGTTCACTATGGAACAATTGGTAGCGGGGCAGCATACGCCGAATTGTTTTTAAAAGAACTCGTACCGACCTCAAAAAATGTATCTGTCAATGAAGCTGCGTGCTTAGCTGGTTATGCAATAAAAGGGGTTGAATTGATGGATCCTTATGTTGGGGGTGAGACAAACATTCAAATACTCAAGATGGACAAAGATGAATTAAAAATAAGTCCATTTCCTAAGTCCAAAATGCCTAAAGGAGCGAAGAAAAAGATGGAAGGGGTTTTAAAAAACATGGGAGAGTCCATGCGATCTTTGGTAGCTAGATAAAGGAGGCTTATCTATGCCAGCACCAAAATCAAGTAAGAAAGATAATAATGAAAGCAAAGAAAAGAAGATTCCTTTTAGGAAAGAGAAAGGGAATCTGCTTATCATTGCTGAGAAGGGATATATAAATCGATTTTCCGAGGGTGTAAAAAAGAGTTCGGAAAAACTCGAAAGAGTCCCATAAAGACTTATCAAAAGTTCTTGACAATTAACATTTGATAAATAAAACTGGGTTTCTTTTATGCACTAAGAAACTTAAATTGATTAAAAACCAAAAAGCCCACGATAAATCCCGGAGGCTTTTTGTGTTACCAAATAATTAAATTTCTAATCTCATAATTAACCACCCAAATTATGTGGATAGTTTGGCTAGGAGGGTCGATGTCACTGAAGAAGCTATCGATGGCTATTGATTCTTGCCACCAAAATGGCCAAACCGCTCACCTTCCACACCTTTGTGCTGTGCGGCATGCTGGAGCTGATGAAGGAGGTGAGGAGGGAGATCCCGAAATATGTTTCGATGAATGTGAGTATATTACTAGGTAGTTTATACGAGAGACCTTGTATACTATACTTTGAATGTTAGTGTAACATTGTTTCTGTAATTTCCAAAAAAAGATAGGTCAGGTATCCTTTTAGTGATAAAGCTAGAAAG